>NZ_QTSU01000002.1:0-600000 GCF_003382365.1 Lysobacter silvisoli
TGGTAGGTGTGCACGATCGCCACCGTCACCGACGCGTTGCTCGGGGCGTTGCCGCTACGGCCGGAGACCGTGATCGGACTCTCCACCGTCGCGTTGTCGCTGATGGTGTAGTCGGTGGTGTTGCTGTAGGTCTGGGTGCCGCCGCCACCGCCGGTGGTGAAGCTGCCGGTCAGGCTCAGGCCCGAGAACGCCGAATAACCGCGCACCAGCACGTGGTAGGTGCCGGCCTGGGCCGTGGCGATGTTGCAGGTCTCGGCGTTGGTGCTGCCTTCGGACTTGCAGTCGTAGCTGGCGGTGGTCGGCGCGCTGCCGAACTTCACGAACAGGTCGGCGTCGCCGCTGCCGCCGGTGGTGACGAACTTCAGGTTGCTGGCACCGGACGGGACCACCAGGGTGTAGCGCAGCTCGGCGCCGGTCGCGCCGGACAGGCCGGTCACCGGAGTGCCGTTGGTCAGCGTGCCGGTCGGCGGCGGGGTGGTGCCGTTGACGGCATCGACGGCGGCCTTGGCGTTGAGGATGCCCGGGCCGATGGTCTGCGACGGGGTCGACGGGAACGCGGTGACGTTGGCCTTGATGATCGACTCGATCTCAGCCGGAGTCTTCGGGGTCGTGGCCGCGGCCTGCATCAGCGCCACCACGCCGGCGACGTGCGGGGTCGCCATCGAGGTGCCGTTATAGGAGGCGTAGGTTTCCGAACCCGGCGTGGTCGAACCGCTGTTGAGGGTCGACAGGATGTTCGAACCCGGCGCGGCGATGTCGATCAGCGAACCGTAGTTGGAGAAGCTCGAGCGCGCGCCGGTGCTGGTGGTCGAGGCCACCGCGATGACGTTGTTGCAGTTCGCCGGCGAGGCGTTGGAGACGTTGGTGTTGTCGTTGCCGGCGGCGATGACCAGGGTGGTGCCGCGGCTGACGGCGCTGTTGATCGCGCTCTGGGTGGTGCTGCCGCACGCGCCCGAGCCGCCCAGCGACAGGTTGATGACCTCGGCCGGGTTGGCGTTGGCCGGCACACCGGAGACGGTGCCGCCCGACGCCCAGATGATCGCGTCGGCGATGTCGGAGTCGTAGCCGCCGCAGGTGCCCAGCACGCGCACCGGCACGATCTTGGCGCCGTAAGCGACGCCGGCCACGCCCTTGGCGTTGTTGGTCACCGCGGCGATGGTGCCCGCCACGTGGGTGCCGTGCCAGCTCGAGCTCTGCGCGGCATGGGTGCCGCCGCACTGGTTGGCGCTGACCCAGTCGCCCGGATCGGACGGATCGCTGTCGCGGCCGTTGCCGTCGTTCGACACGGTGGTGTCGATGATGAAGTCGTAGCCCGGCAGAATGTTGGCGCTGAGGTCGCTATGGCTGGTGATGCCGGTGTCGAGCACCGCGACCACCGAACCGGCGCCATTGGTGACGTCCCAAGCCTGGTTGGCCTTGATGCCGTAGGTGCCCGAGTAGCCCCACTGCTCGCTGTAGCGGGTGTCGTTCGGGGTCAGGTAGGGCTTGTTGAGCTTGTCGACTTCCACGTACTCGACGTTTTCGTCGGCGGCGATCTGGCGCATCAGCGACTCGGCCTCGACGCGGTCCAGCGCGCGATCGCTGGTGACCACGTTGGCGCCCAGGGCGGTGCGGCGCAGCGAACGCACGGCCAGGCCCTTGCCGGCGCCCGAGGTCGAGGCGGCCGAGCTCAGGCGGCTCTGCAGGGTGGTGGCGCTGGTGGTCGGCGCGCTGCCGTCCTTGTACTTGACGATGAAGCGCTGGACCTTCTCGGAAGACTGCAGGCCGGCCAGGTTGACGCGGCCGGCGGCGAATGCCGGAGCGGCGACCATGGTGGTGGCCAGGACCGCGGCCGTGGCGGCGGCCAGGGCGTGCACGCGAATGCGACGCGAAGACAGCTGAGACATCTAAAACCCCCGAAGCTGGAATAAGCCGCCTGAGGCGGCAAAAGACCGCAAGAGCCTCTCTCCGAACCCCGGCGTTGAGCCGCGGCCCTAACTCGAACGGTGGTGTACGGACGGGGTGACAAAAAACGTCCGCAAAGTGACGCTATGCGAGCCATCCAGGGGCGGCAACGGGTAAATCCACTCATACGGCAAAGAGATTTGTGACTTACGTCACAAATTCTCACGGTAACCGCTTTCACGTGAAATCGACACAGAGACGTGCCGCAGTGCAACATAAAGTTGCGCCGCCAACTCAGGACACACCATTTAATTTATTGATTTTACTTACGAATTTATCGGATCGGCAGCACTGATTGCCGTGTAGCGCGCGTCAAATTGCCACTCGATCCGTGCATGAGCATCAGTAGGGCCTTTTTCGCGGCAAATGCGTTGCACGCCACGCGTTCGCGCAGCCCGCCCCTGCCCTGCCCTGCTGTGTACACGCGGCCCGGCAGAAGGCCGTGGCCGCGCAAGCCGTGCGTCAGCGGATCTCGCTGCCGCCCACCGGCATGATCTTCATGATCCCGTCGATTTCGATGTATTCCACGTCGGGATCGGCGCCGAAGGCGCGCATCAGCTTTTCCGCCTCGGCCTTGCTCAACGCGCGATCGGCACGGAACACGTCGGCCGACACCGACAGGCGCAGCTTCTTTTCCAGTTTCAGCGGCGCACCGCCGCTCTTCAATCCGCTGCCGGCCGCGGTGCGGTCCAGACGCGCCTGCACCGCCGATTCCTGCGCGGGCGCGGTGCCGTCCTTGTACTTGACGATGAACTGCTGGTAGGGGCCCTCGCCCGACAGCGGCGCCACCTTGGCCGGGCCGGAGGCCATGCAGGCGGTCACGGCCAGGGACAGCAGGGCGGCGGCGGTTGCCAGCAAGAGGCGGCGAGTCTTGGCCATGGTCTGAACTCCATCATCGGGTATGAGATTGGAAACGCGCACAGGCGCCCGGCGGGGTTGCCGACACGCTACCCGCGCCGGCCTGAACGCAACAAGACCCCGGCCGAACCGACCGGGGTCTTGCAACAGCGAGCGCCCGGCATGCCCGCCAGGGACTCAGGGGTGCGGGCATGCCGGACAGGGGAAGCACGATCAGAAGGTGATGCTCCAGCTGTCGATGCGGCCGACGTCCTGCGCGGCACGGTCGACCGCACGCAGCTTCCAGCTGCCGTTAAGCGCTTCGCTGCTCAGGTTGACCGCCTGGTTGCTGAAGGTGACGTTGTCGCCGCTGTCGTTGCCGACGCCGGTGAACAAGGCATAGACCGAACCGTCCGGCGCGATCAGGTCCACCTTCAGATCGCCGCGGTAGGGATGGACGATGCTGACCGAGACCTTGGCGTCGGCCGGCGCGTTGCCGCTGCGGCCCGCCACCGCGATGCTGCTGCTCACGCCGGTGCTGTTGTTGTCCGGAATGTTGGCGTCGGTGCCGTTGCTGTAGGTCTGCGCGCCCGGGTTCGGGTTTGGATTGCCGCCGCCGCCCGCGGCCGCCACCGCCGCGGCCGCGTCGATCAGGCCGGGACCGCAGCCGCCGGGGCAGTTGGCGGCCGAGATCGGACGCGCGGTGTCGGCCAGGATCTGCTTGACCTGGGCCACGGTCTTGGGCGTGGCCGACGCGGCCTGAATCAGGGCGACCACGCCGGATACGTGCGGAGTGGCCATCGACGTGCCTTGATTGAACGCGTAGCCGTTGCCGTTGACCGTGGACAAAATGCCCTGCGAGCTGTGACTGCGCGTGCAGGTGCCCTGCGGCGACTGACCCAACGGCAGGAACTCGTTGGTCGGCGAACAGGTCTCGCCGCCCGGCGCGGTGATGCTCACGGCGCCATAGGTCGAGTAGAACGCGCGCCTGCCGCCCTGGTCGCTGGCCGCGACGCTGACCACGTTGGCGCAGCTGGCCGGGGTGGCGCCGCTGACGTTGATGTTGCTGTTGCCCGCCGCCGCGACCACGATCGAGCCGTTGGCCACGGCGGTGTTGATCGCGGTCTGGTAAGCCGGCGTGTCCGAACACGGACGGTCGCCGCCCAGCGACATGTTGATCACTTCGGCCGGGTTGGCGTTGGCGGGCACGCCGCTGACCGCGCCGCCGGACGCCCAGACGATGGCGTCGGCGATGTCGGAGGTCGAACCCGAACCGTACTTGGCCAGGGCGCGGACCGGGACGATCCGTGCGCCGTAGGCCACACCGGCCACGCCGTTGGCGTTGTTGGTGACCGCGCCGATGGTGCCGGCCACGTGCGTACCGTGATAGCCGGTGGTGGCGCCGGAACTGTCGGTGGGGTCGTTGTCGCGTCCGTTGCCGTCTTCGGACGCGCCGCAACCGGTGGCGCTGCCGCAGGCCGCGCCCAAGCCCGTGGTGCTGGTCACGAAGTCGTAGCCCGGCAGCACATTGGCGTTTAGGTCGGTATGCGACACGATGCCGCTGTCGATCACCGCCACCACGACGCCGTTGCCGGTGGTGGTGTTCCACGCGGTCGGCGCGTTGATGCCCACCGCGCTGTCGGCGTAATGCCACTGCTCGCCGAAGCGGGTGTCGTTGGGCACCGCCAGCGCATGCATGACGTAGTCGGGCTGCACCCACTCCACGTTCGGATCGGCGGCCAGCTGCTGGATCACCGCGCGCGCCTCGTCGCTGTTGAGCGCGCTGTCGTTGGTCACCACGTCGGCGCCCATGGCCATGCGGCGCAGGTGCTTCAGACCCAGCTTCTTGCCCCTGGACGCGGCCGGCAGCACCGTGCGAGCGCCGGCATTGCTCAGCGAGGAAGCGACCGAGGCGGTGCTGGCGGTCGGCGCGCTGCCGTTCTTGTACTTGACGATGAAGCGGTTGTAGGTCTCGCCGGACTTCAGGCCGGATACGACGGCTTGACCGGCGAAAGCCGGCGCTGCGACGGCGGCCAGCGCCAGCGCGGTGGCGGCGGTCAGGGCGCGGACGCGCAGCGGATTGCTCGAAATGGACATCGTGTTGGATCCCCTCGTTACACCGTTGGTGGCCGCGAACGCGGCATCGGAAGTCCGGCGCCGCGTCGGCGAATCGCGCCGCGGGCCGGACGGTCGGCCGCTCTTCCGTAGCGGCCTTGGGGGACCAACCTACGGATTCGCATAGCCAGCGAACGCGGGAATCAACGCCACTGCGGGGGCAAAAAACCGACGCGCATCGCAATTTCAATAATTGAAATTTCGCTTACACAACAAAGGCATAAGTACCGTGTAAGGGGCGCACATCGGCTGGAAAAGTGGCGCAACGCAGCGGCGAATCGACCACCCTACCGCTTATAAATCATCTATTTGCATAAGCTCATGCGACACCCCGTCGCACTGCCCCGCCGGCTCCTGGCGGACACCCGCCGATTTGCCGAATCGGCAAACGCCACGGCAAAGGGGGCCGCGACCGCGAGCCGGCCCACAAAAAAGCCCCGGCCGAAGCCGGGGCTCGCTATCGCAAGACGGCGGCGGAGCGCCGGGGAGAGCGCCGCGCCGCAGGGGCGATCAGAAGGTGACGCTCCAGCTGTTGATGTAGCCGGTGTCGATCGAAGCACGGTCGGCCACGCGCAGCTTCCAGGCGCCGTTGAGCGGCTCGCTGCTGAGATTGACGACGCGGTTGACGATGATCACGTTGTTGCTGCTGTTGCCCTGGCGGTTCCACAGGTTGTAGACCGAACCATCCGGCGCCACCAGGTCCACGATCAGGTCCTGCTGATAGGTGTGCTGGATGTCCACCGACACCTGCGCGTTGCTGGGCGCGTTGCCGCTGCGGCCGGCGACGTTGATGGTGCTGGTCACGCCGGTGGCGTTGTTGTCGGGAATGTTGACGTCGACCGTGTTGCTGTAGGTCTGCACCCCGCCCGTGCCCACCGTGACCGAGGCGGTCTTGGTGTGGGTGGCGCCGTCGTCGTCGGTCACCGTCAGGCTGACGGTGTAGGTGCCGGCCGCGGCGTAGGTCTTGCTCGGATTGGCCGCGGTGCTGGCCGGCGAACCGTCGCCGAAGTTCCAGCTGCGCGAGGCGATGGTGCCGTCGCTGTCGCTGGAAGTGTCGGTGAACTGCACCGTGAGGCCGCTGGCCGAGGAGGTGAAGTTGGCCACCGGCGCGTTGTTGCCCGGGCCGGGGCCGCCGGAGAACAGGCTGTGCAGCAACAGGTTCGGCGAACCGCGCAGGTTGCCCGTGATCTTGCCGGGAGTGGCGTTATCGACGATGGCGGCGTGCACTTCGTCCGGCGTGGCCGAGGGGTGCGTGGCCAGGTACAGCGCGGCGACGCCGGCCACGTGCGGAGTGGCCATCGAGGTGCCGCTGTTCGGCGCCGACGCGGTGGCGCTGCTGATGCCGGCCGAGATGATGTCGGTGCCGGGCGCGAACAGATCCACGCAGGTGCCCCAGCCGGATTGCTGGCTCGAGGACCACACCGAGCGCGCGTCGTTGCGGTCGCTGGCGCCAATGGTCAGCGCGCGCGGCACGCGGCGCGGCGATCCGGAACAGGCATCGTCGTTGCTGTTGCCCGCCGCGGCCACCACCACCACGCCGGAGTTGATCAGATTGTTGACCGAATCGTCGATGGCGGTCGAACCCGGGAAGCCGAAGCTCATGTTGGCCACGGCCGGCTTGATGTGGTTGGCCGCGACCCAGTCGATGGCCGCGATGGCTTCCGAGGCCTGGCCGCCGCCCTGGCAGTTGAAGGTGCGGATCGGATGCACGATGGCCTTCTTGGCGATGCCCCAGGTGGTGCCGGCGACGGTGCCGGCCACGTGGGTGCCGTGGCCGTGGCAGTCGGCGGTGCTGGGGTCGCCGGGCCGGGCCGAGAAGCCGTTGCCCATGCGGCCGGTGAATTCGGTGTGGTCGGCGCGTATGCCGGTATCGAGGATGTAGGCATGCACGCCGGCGGCGTCGGTGTCGTAGGTATAGGTGGTGCTCAGCGGCAGGTTGCGCTGATCGGTGCGGTCGATGCCCCAGGTGGCGTTGTTCTGGGTCGCGTAGATCGAACCCTGGCTGTCTTCTTCGACATAGGCCACGGTCGGATCGCGCAACAGCTGGGCCAGCGAGGCATCGTCGGCTTCGACCACGAAGCCGCGCAGCACGTGCTGGTAGCTGCGCACCAGCTTGGCGCGGTGCTTGTTCGACATGGTGCGCGCCACCGTGGGCACGTCCGACACGCCACGCACGCTTTCGGCCGACAGGCGCGCGGTTTGATTCTTGAGCACGACGATGTAGCGCCCTTCGACCGGGCGTTCCACCGTGCGCAGTTCCGCGCCCAGGCCCGGCAGCGCGACCGACAACAGCGAGGCACCGATGGCTACCGATAAAATCCGACGATTCATGCTTTCTCTCCTTGAGTGTGAAGGGATGCAGCCGCACGGCGGATTGCGGACGGAGCGTGCGCCGGCGTCCCGCCGCACGTGGACGGCCCGCCGCGCTCGCGCAGCCACCGTCTTCGGACCGACCACAGCGCGCACGCGCGGACCGCGCTCTGTCCTAGGCGCGGCGCCGCAGGCGCCTCCACAGCACTGACCGTTTGTTGCTGCCCCGCAGGGCATGGAGCGTTGCCGCTGCTTGCGGCGGATACCGTCCTGGCTTGCGCGTCGTAATGCTTCGTAAGCTCGCGAACCGAACGGCGCTTACGGCCGCCCCTGCAGCCGCGAGGGCTAACTTAGGCAGCCGCGCCATCGCTCACCACCGCCTGAAAGCGATTGCCCGGTGCGCAAATCGTGAACCCGATCTTTATTTTCACAATCAGATAAAAATGCCGCGCACAACGCCGCAACACATACCAATGCGTGTGGTGAGAACGCGTATCTGCATACGCGTTACAGCCACTCATTGCTGAGCGCTGCAGTACTTACAGCCAAGTTGTGCCAAGCGCCGGCGCGAACGCCCCCATGCGCGACAAAAAGAAAGGCCCCGGCCGAAGCCGGGGCCCAAGTCGCGACAGCGGTGGCGACGGGTCCGGGGAAAGGACGCGCCGGCGCCGCCGCGCGCGATCAGAAGGTGATGCTCCAGCTGTTGATGTAGCCGGTGTCGATCGAGGCGCGGTCGGCCGCGCGCAGCTTCCAAGTGCCGTTGAGCGTTTCGCTGCTCAGGTTGACGACCTTGTCGGTGATGATGACGTTGTTGCTGCTGTTGCCCTGGCGGTTCCACAGGTTGTAGACCGTGCCGTCCGGCGCGATCAGATCCACGATCAGGTCCTGCTGGTAGGTGTGCTGGATATTGACCGACACCTTGGCGTTGCTCGGCGCATTGCCCGAGCGGCCGGAGACGGCGATGCTGCTGGTCACGCCGGTGGCGTTGTTGTCCGGGATGTTGACGTCGGCGGTGTTGCTGTAGGTCTGCACCGTGCTGGGCGAGCTCACCGTGACCGAGGCGGTCTTGGTGTGGGTGGCGCCGTCGTCGTCGGTGACGGTCAGGGTGACGGTGTAGGTGCCGGCCGCGGCATAGGTCTTGCTCGGGTTGGTGGCGGTGCTGGCCGGCGAACCGTCGCCGAAGTTCCAGCTGCGCGAGACGATGCTGCCGTCGCTGTCGCTGGAGCTGTCGGTGAAGCTGACCGTCAGGCCGCTGGCCGACGAGCTGAAGTTCGCCACCGGCGCGTTGTTGCCCGGCGTGCCGCCGCCGGCCGCGGCCACCGCGGCTGCGGCATCGATCAGGCCGGGACCGCAACCGCCGGGGCAGTTGGCCGCCGAGATCGGACGCGCGGTGTCGCTCAGGATCTGCTTCACTTGCGCCAGCGTCTTCGGCGTGCCCGCCGCCGCCTGGATCAGCGCGACCACGCCGGCCACATGCGGGGTGGCCATCGAGGTGCCCTGGTTGAACTCGTAGCCGTTGCCCGAGTAGGTCGACAGCACGCCCTTGGACGCATGGTTCTGGGTGCACTTGCCGGCGGTGGATTCGCCCAGGGCCAGGAACTCGGTGGCCGGCGAGCAGGTCTCGCCGCCCGGCGCGGTGATGCTCACGGCGCCGTAGGTCGAGTACCACGCGCGCTTGCCGCCCTGGTCGCTGGCGGCCACGCTGACCACGCCGTTGCAGCTGGCCGGAGTGGCGCCGCTGACGTCGATGTTGCTGTTGCCCGCGGCCACCACCACGATCGAGCCGTTGGCGTTGGCGGTATCGATGGCGGTCTGGTAGGCCGGCGTCGCGCTGCAGGCCTGGTCGCCGCCCAGCGACATGTTGATCACTTCGGCCGGGTTGGCGTTGGCCGGCACGCCGGCGACGGTGCCGCCCGACGCCCAGACGATGGCGTCGGCGATGTCCGAGGTCACGCCCACGCCTTGATTGCCCAGCGCACGCACCGGCACGATCTTGGCGCCGTAAGCCACGCCGGCCACGCCGGCGCTGTTGTTGGTGACCGCGCCGATGGTGCCGGCCACGTGGGTGCCGTGCTTGATGTTGGACGAGTCGGTGGCGTTGGCGTCGCGGCCGTCGCCGTCGTTGGAGCCGCCGCACTTGGCGCTCAGGCCGGAGATCAGGCACTGGAAGTCGCTGAAGGGCGCCGTCGAGCTGATGAAGTCGTAGCCCGGCAGGATGTTGGCGTCCAGGTCGGTGTGGGCCAGGATGCCGCTGTCGATCACCGCCACCACCACGCCGCTGCCGGTGCTGGTGTTCCACGCGGTCGGCGCATTGATGCCCACCGCGCTGTCGGCGTAGTGCCACTGCTCGTTGAAGCGGGTGTCGTTGGGCGTGGCCAGCGCGCGCACCATGTAGTCGGGCTGCACCCACTCCACGTCGCGGTCGGCGGCCATGTCCAGCAGCAGCTGCTTGGCCTGCGCGCTGTCCAGGCCGCGGTCGGCGATGACCACGTCGGCGCCGAACAGGGTCTTGCGCTTATGGCTCAGGCGCAGGGCCTTGCCGTTGAGCTTGAACGCCGGCTGCGCGCCCAGGCGATCGAGCGCAGCGGCCATGGACGTGGCGCTGGCGCGCGGCGCGCTGCCGTTCTTGTACTTGATGATGAAGGCGTTGTAGGTCTCGCCCGAACGCAGGCCGGCGATGTGGGCCTTGCCGGCAAAGGCCGGGGCGGCGGCAGCGGTCAAGGCGACGGCGAGGGTGAGGGCGCTGAGGCGGAGGTGCTTGGACGAAGCGGACATCGTGTCTGACTCCCAAGGGGTGGAACGCGTGGACCGCGGCGGCGATAGCGCGCGAGCAGTCCGTGCTGCGCGGAATCGCTTGGCGGCGTGGCGGTCGGAGCGGCGCCGTCCCGACGTGGGGCACACCTTAGGCAGCGGGAATGGGCGGGCGTAGCGGCTGGAAACGCTTCATCCAAATGAAATATGCGACTTGAATCGCATTTTCAAAAATAGACATCGTATGGTTTCCGTAGAAATTTATTGCTGCAAACGCACATCGACGGTGTCGTGATGCGGCCGCCCGGGCACCGGGCAAGCGCCAAAACGCGACACCCCGGCCGGGGCCGGGGTGGCTAGGTACGAACCGGTTCGGAGCGGCCGCTGGCGCGGCTCAGAACATGCCGGTTTCCAGGCGCGCGGCCTCGGACATCATGTGCCGGCCCCACGGCGGGTCGAACACCAGTTCGACGTCGGCCTCGGCCACGGTCGGGATCAGCTCCAGCTTGCTGCGCACGTCGTCGACCAGGATGTCGCCCATGCCGCAGGCCGGCGCGGTCAGGGTCATGCGCACTTCCACCGTGCGCTGGCCGTCGTCGCGGCGCTGCACCTGGGCTTCGTAGACCAGGCCCAGATCGACGATGTTGATCGGGATTTCCGGGTCGAAGCAGGTGCGCAGCTGGCGCCAGACCAGCTGTTCCACGGCCTCATCGTCGGCGCCCTCGGGCAGCTCCAGCGGCTCGGGCGGTTCCTTGCCGATGGCGTCGGCGTCCTTGCCCGAGATCCGGAACAGGTTGCCTTCGACGAACACCGTATAGCTGCCGCCCAGGGCCTGGGTGATGTAGCCGACGCTGCCAGCGGGCAGGGTCACCTGCTCGCCCTGCGGGACGAGGACGACGGCGCAATCGCGCTCGAAACGGACGGGTTCGCTGCTGCGGGAGTACATGCCGGAAAGATGGGGGTGCCGCATTCCGGCACAAGGCGCGCAGTCTAGCAGGCGGGCCCGGCCGCACCGACCGCAAGGGTGGATCGCTGCGTCGCCACCGCGGCCCGCCCACCCGGCGCAACGACTTCAGGCACTGCCCGCGCCGGCCCGGGCGGCTATGCTGTGCGGCTGATTCCCCCGCCCGAGCCGCCGATGACCGCACCCGCCCCGCCCGCCGCCGCGACTCCGCCGTCCAGGTCGCTGGCCTCGCGGGCGCTGGCGTGGAGCCTGCTGCTGCTGGGCACCCTGGGTTTCGCCGCGGTATGGCTGCTGCTGAGCCTGTACAGCTCACGCCAGAACAGCTGGATGGCGGTGATCGCCGCGCTGGACCTGGCCTGGATGCTGCGCCTGGGTGGCTGGCGTCCGGGCCCGCTGCGCGCCGGCCTGGGCGTGGCCGGCACCGCCGCCGCGATCGGCCTGTACAGCTGGGGCATCGCCGCGACCCAGATCGGCCTGTCGCTGGGCGTGGGCATGATCGATTCGATGGGCAAGCTGGGCGTGCACCACGCCTGGTTGCTGACCCAGTTGGCCAATGGGCCGATGGATTGGGCGTGGCTGATCGTGGGGCTGGTGGTGGCGGCGGTCGCTTCGCGCTGAAGCACCTTCGCAGTTCGTCACAACGGCACACCGTCATCCCCGCGAACGCGGGGATGACGAATCCGGGAGCCGCTCAGATGTTGCACGCCGCGCCGATCGGTCGCGCCGATGCGGTTGTCGCCGCATCCTAGGGCGCCGTCTCGCGCAGACACTCGCCGAACAGCTTGGCCGCCTCGCCGATCTCGGTCACCGACATGGCGCCGAAGCCCATGAGCAGGCCGGCGCGGTCCGGCGCGTGCAGGTAGTACGGCGCGATCGAATACAAACCCAAGGCGCGCCGCGACGCGTGCGCGATCAGCGCTTCGCCCTGGGCCGCATTGCGTCCGCGTAACCACACCAGCAGGTGCATGCCCGCGTGCGAATCCTCGATCTCCAGGTATTCACCGCAGTGCTCGCGCAACCCCTCCAGCAGCGCGGTACGGCGCTGCTTCAGGGTCTTGCCGGTGCGGCGCAGGTGGCGCTCGAAGCTGCCGTCGGCCATGAACTGCGCCAACGCGGCCTGCTCGATCGCCGGCGAGCCGAAATCGTCCACCCATTTGGCGGAGATGAAATCGTCGCGCAGCGCAGGCGGCACCACGATGTAGCCCAGCCGCAGCGACGGGAACAGCACCTTGGAGAAGCTGCCCACGTAGATCACCCGGCCGCATTCGTCCAGCGAACGCAGCGCCGCGTGCGGCTGGGCGTCGTAGCGGAATTCGCCGTCGTAGTCGTCCTCGAAGATCCAGCAGTCGTGGCGGCGCGCGTAGTCCAGCAGCGCCAGGCGCCGCTGCAGCGACATCAGCCGGCCGGTCGGGAACTGGTGCGAAGGGGTCACGCAGATCAGCCGCGGCGGCGTGCGCGGCAGGCGGTCGGCGCGCAGGCCCTCGCGGTCGATCGGCACCGGCACCAGCCGCGCGCCGTGCGTGTACAGCGCCTCGCGCGTGGCGAAGTACTGCGGTTCCTCGATCACCGCCGCGTCGCCGGGATCCAGCAGCACGCGCGCGGTCAGGTTGATCGCCTGCTGGGTGCCGGCGACGATGATCACGTCATCGGGCGTGGCGATCACGCCGCGGCGATGGGCCACGTACTCGCAGGCCGCCGCGCGCAGCGCCGGGTTGCCGTGCGCGGTGGGATAGGTCGGCGGCGTGTACAGCGCGGCGTGCGACAAGGCGCGCGCCCAGGCCGAGGTCAGCAGCGGATTGGTGAAGGGCACGCCGTACTGGAAACTGTAGCGCGTGCCCTCGATGCGCCGGCCGGGCATGCGCGTGTGATCGTGGCAGGCGCGCAGGCGGCGTATGTAGTCGCTGGTGGGTTCCAGGCGCTCGGGCGCGGCCGGCGCCGGCACGGCCGGCACGATCGGCGTGGCGACGTAACTGCCCGAGCCGACCCGGCCCTGCATGAAGCCTTCGGCGCGCAACTGCTCGTAGGCGGCCAGCACGGTATTGCGCGAGACCTGCAGTTGCTGCGCCAGTGCGCGCGTGGGCGGAAAGCGCACGCCCTGGGCGACGCGTCCCGACAACACGGCTTCCTTGAGCGCGCGGACCAGCTGCGACTGCAACGGCCCGCGGCCATCCAGCTCCAGATGCATGGGCGTTCCCGTTGGGCTACACGAGCGGCGCGCGGGCGGTGCGCGGCCGGCGACCAATCTATCGGCCGCGACGACGATGGCACAACATGACCAATGGCCGTGACAAGGAAAATCGTCACATCGGCGCAACCGCCGCATGCGCGGCGCACAGCTTTTCGGTCGCGGCGCGCGCAACGCCGCACGTTAAGGATTCGTAATTTCGTTGGGCCGGCCGAGCCAGGCCTTATCTCAGCGGAGTTATGCAATGCCCTCCTCGCACACCCTCAGTCATGCCATCCGACGAGCGCTGATCGCCAGCGCCGCCGTGTCCAGCGCCGCGCTGCCGATCGTGGCGCAGGCCCAGGCCGCGGAAGACACCCAGGCGACCACGCTGGATCGCATCGAGGTCACCGGTTCGCGGATCAAGCGCGCCGACATCGAAACCTCGCAGCCGATCTTCTCGATCAGCCGCGAGGACATCAGCGCCCAGGGCCTGACCTCGGTCGGCGACGTGATCCAGAACCTCACCTCCAACGGCTCGGCGCTCAACAGCACGGTCAACAACGGCGGCGACGGCCAGACTCAGGTGGACCTGCGCAACCTCGGCGCCAACCGCACCCTGGTGCTGGTCAACGGCCGCCGCTGGGTCGGCGGCGCCGGCCTGGGCGGCGTGGTCGACCTCAACACCATTCCCACCGCGGCGGTGGAACGCATCGAGGTGCTGAAGGACGGCGCGTCCACCATCTACGGTTCCGACGCCATCGCCGGCGTGGTCAACGTGATCCTGCGCCAGAACTTCGAAGGCGCCGAAGCCAACGCCTACGTGGGCACGTATTCGGACGGCGACGGCTTCCGCGAATCCTTCGACTTCACCGTGGGCGCCTCGTCCGAGCGCTGGAGCGCGATGTTCGGCATCGGCTACGTCAAGGAAGAACCGGTGCTGGCCGGCGACCGCGCGATCTCCAAGGAGCCGGTGGCCGGCACCGGCGTGGCCTTCGGCAGCTCGACCACGCCCAACGGCCGCTTCGCCCTGTGCACCGGCACCTTCGATCCGATCTTCGGTACCTGCTCGGTGGCCGAAACCCGGCCCACCGTGGCCAACCCCAACGGCGCGCCTCCGGGCACGCAGACCCCGGGCGTGGTCGGTAACTTCACCTACAACGACGGCCTCAGCGGCGCCAGCTGGCGCAACCGCACCGGCGACGACCTGTACAACTTCGCCCCCGACAACTACCTGCTCACGCCGCAGGAACGGCGCTCGGTGTTCGCCGCCGGCTCGCTGGACATCAGCGAGAACCTGCGCTTCAAGACCACGCTGACCTACAACAACCGCCGCTCCGAACAGCTGCTGGCGGCCATGCCCATCGTGCTGGGCAGCGGCCCGGGCGCGGGCGCGCAATCGCGCACCGTGACCATCAGCCCCGACAGCATGTACAACCCCTTCGGCGCCACCGTCTCGCGCATCCAGCGCCGCGCGGTGGAGACCGGCGGGCGCTCGTTCCGCCAGGACATCGACACCTTCGCCGCCAACCTGGGCCTGGAAGGCACGCTGGAGTTCGCCGACAAGCCCTTCGACTGGGAAGCCGGCTACTTCTACGGCGAGAACAAGCAGAACACCGTCACCGACGGCCTGTTCAACCTGATGGCGCTGAAGAACGCGCTGGGCCCGTCGATGATCGACACCGTGCCCGGCCGCTCCACCACCGGCCGGCCGATCTGCGTGAGCCGCCCCGGCGACGCCACCTCGGTCATCCTGGGCTGCGTGCCGATGAACCTGCTCGGTGCGGCCGGCTCGATCACGCCGGAGATGCTGGCCTACTCGTCCTTCGTCGCCCACGACCAGGTCGGCTTCAAGCAAAAGACCTACTACGCCAACATCGGCGGCGACCTGTTCGACCTGCCCGGCGGCCCGCTGGCATTCTCCTTCGGCCTGGAACACCGCAGCGAAAGCGGCTTCTTCCAACCCGACGCGCTGATCGCTTCGGGCAACACCACCGGCAATGCGGCCGCGCCGATCGCCGGCGGCTACAGCCTGGACGAGGCCTACCTGGAACTGGCGGTGCCGGTGCTGGCCGACGTGCCTTTCGCCAAGCTGCTGGATTTCTCGGTGGCCACGCGCTATTCGGACTACAGCAACGTCGGCGACACCCTCAACAGCAAGTTCGGCTTCCGCTGGAAGCCCATCGACGACCTGCTGATCCGCGGCAACTGGTCCGAAGGCTTCCGCGCGCCGGCCATCGTCGAGCTGTTCGCCGGCATCGCCGACTCCTTCCCCACCATCACCGACCCCTGCAGCGACACCCGCTTCGGCACCCTGTCGCCGGCCGCGCGGGCGCGCTGCATCGGCCAGGGCGTGCCCAACGGCGGCTACGACCAGGGCAACCCGCAGATCCGCATCAATGTCGGCGGCAACCCGCTGCTGGAACCGGAGAGCAGCGAGTCCACCACCCTGGGCTTCGTCTACAGCCCGAGCTGGCTGGAAGGCTTCGACGTGACCCTGGACTGGTGGAAGATCGACATCGACAACGCCCTGGTCGCGCCCACCGGCCAGTTCATCCTGGACCAGTGCATCGTCGGCAACGTGCAGCGCTTCTGCAATTACGCCCGCGCGCCGGGCGGCGCGATCTCCAACCTGCTGTCGCAGCCGGTCAACATCGGCGGCCTGCGCACCGAGGGCTTCGACCTGACGGTGAACTACAAGCTGCCGGAAACCCGCTTCGGCCGCTTCAGCCTGAACTGGGACAGCACCTACATCGCCAAGTCCGAAAGCGACCTGGACGACGACGGCGTGTTCGGCGAGCGCCTCAACGACCTGCCCGGCCTGGGCCAGCGCGTGGAGGACTGGCCGATCGACGAGGCGGCCAACGAGCCGGGCGAATACATCACCGGCAGCAACGCCTGGCGCATCCGCTCCAATCTGATGGCGCGCTGGGAGAAGGGCGATTTCGGCGCAACCTGGATGGTGCGCTACTTCTCGCACCAGGACGAGCGCTGCCAGTCCATCGTCGACAGCGGCTTCCCCGAGCTGTGCACCGATCCGGACCGCGTGATCGCCGTGCCCGAGGACCGCAACAACAACGGCGTATGGGACGGCGTGAGCGGCGGCGACGCGATCGTGTCGGTGGCCGAAGCCGAGAACCACATCGGCTCCACCACCTACCACGACGCCAGCGTGTACTGGTCCACGCCCTGGAACGCCAAGGTCACCCTGGGCCTGAACAACGTCTTCGACAAGAACCCGCCGCGCTCGGTGCAGGCCTTCGCCAACAGCTTCGACGCCGCGTACGAGGTGCCGGGGCGCTTCATCTACCTGCGCTACTCGCAGAAGTTCTGAGCCATCGCCCGATCGCGTCATCCGAGGCGGCCCCGCGAGGGGCCGCTTCTTTTTTCGCGCCTCGCGCACAGCCGAACGGCAGGGGACGGCGATGTTGCGCGGCGGCCCGGGCACAGCGCGGCGAGCGCGGCAAGACCAGACTCTGCGGCGTCCGCGGTGCTCGTCCTCTCTCTCTCGCAGCAAGGTCGACGCTAGTTCCGGCGCGCAGGAAAACACGGGACAGCGCACCCTCCGTCCGCAGGCATGCCCGGGCCACGCCCGGGCTCCTTTTTTCCCACGGTCGCCGCGGCCGCCGATTGGCTCCATCGCGTCCGCGGAAATTGGTTCTCCAGCGCGCGCGCGTGGCTGGCTAGGGTGGCTGCAACGGCGCCGGACGCGCCATCGCCCCACGAGCCCCGACATGAGCCTGCGCTACCACGCCCTGCGATTCGCCGAGAACCTGGACCTGCACGAGCACGGCGGCGACCGCCTGCATCTGGTCCGCGCCGCCGCCCGCGGCGCCCAATTGGAGCTGCCCGCGCAGTGGCTGTCGTACTGCCTGCCGCTGTCGGGCCGGCTGCGCTGCGAATCGCTGGACAGCAGTTGGGAGCTGGACGCCGGTCACGCCCAGCTCTGGCGCGAAGGCCCGCTGCGCATCGGCGCGCGCCAGCCCTGCGGCTGGCTGGTGCTGGCCGGCTCGGCGGCGGCCTGGGCGCCTTACCTGCGCCAGCGCCACGACGATGCGACCGAGCCGCTCAGCGCCGACCTGTTCCCCTGGGAGGGCCCGGCCGCGCGCGAACTGCGCCGCCTGACCGTGCGCCTGACCCGGCGCGCGCGCGATCGCGACCACGACCTGGCGCCGCTGCTGGAGGCACTGAGCGCGGCGTTGCTGGATCAGCAGCGCGACCTGCACGCGCGCCTGCACCGCTGCAGCGGCCGTACCCTGCGCCGCCGCCAGCAGACCCTGCTGCGGCTGCTGCGCGTGCAGCACCTGATCCGCCGCCACCCCGACGCGCGCCTGGACCTGGCGCGGCTGGCGCGCAGCGCCAGCTACTCGCCCTGCCACCTGATCCGCATCTACCGCGACGTGTTCGACGAGACCCCGACCGAATACGCCGCGCGCCTGCGCGCCGATCGCGCCTGGCGCATGGTGCGCGAGACCCGCATGCCGGTGTGCGAGATCACCGAGGCGCTGGGCTTCGAAAGCCAGAGCGCGTTCTGCCGCGCGTTCAAGCATTCCTTCGGCCTGACCGCCACCGAGGCGCGACGGCTGGACTGCCAGGCCGCCTGACCCACCCATCGCCACGTTCCATCGAGGATCCACGCATGCACCGCTCCGCACCACCCGTCCGCTCGCTGCCGCTTTACGTGTTCGCCGCCGGTGCCGTCGCCGGCAGTCTGGACATCCTCTACGCCATCGGCTTCTGGTCGTTCAAAGGCGTGCCCGCTGCGCGCATCCTGCAGAGCATCGCCGCCGGCGTGCAGGGCAAGGACGCGTTTGCCGGCGGTGGCGGCAGCGCCGCGCTGGGACTGGCGCTGCACTACCTCATCGCCCTCGGCATGGCCGCGGCTTTCGCCCTGGTCGCGCGCTACCGCTGGCCGGGCCTGCTCGCGCGGCCGGTGCGTTACGGCCTGCTCTACGGCCTGCTGCTGTACGCGCTGATGACCTACGTGGTGGTGCCGCTGTCGGCCGCGCCCGGTGGCGGTGGCGGCAACGCGCTGTGGATCGGCTGCAGCCTCGTCGCCCACGCGGTGCTGGTGGGCCTGCCGATCGCGCTGATCGTGCGCCGCGCCTTCGGCGGCGGCACGCCCGTGCGCATGGAGGCCGTCGGTGCGCGCTGATACTCGGTTGTTTGCCTGGGTGTTGGCCGCGGCCGCCGCGCTGCCGGCGCTGGCCGCCGCGCCGGAGTCCAAGCTGCCGGGGCCGGCCGAGATCCCGGCCGGCTACCGGCATTGGACCCACGTCAAAAGCGGCCTGATCCCGCCCGGCCACGCCGCCTACGCCAGCTTCGGCGGCCTGCACCACATCTACGCCAACGATCGCGCCCTGGCCGGTTACCGCGACGGCCGCTACGCCGACGGCGCGGTGTTGGTCTACGACCTGTTCGACACCCGCGACACCGCCGACGGCAGCCTCGACCAGGGCCCGCGCCGCCACATCGACGTGATGGTCCGCGACGCCCGCCGCTACGCCGCCACCGGCGGCTGGGGCTATGCCGAATTCGCCGCCGGCGATACCCGCGACCGCCTCAGCGACCGCCAACGCAACGGCTGCGCCGCCTGCCACCGCAGTCGCGAGGCACAGGGGCAGGTGTTCAGCGAGTGGAAGGACTGATCCCGAAGGCGGCCAGGGACGGCTG
Source organism: Lysobacter silvisoli (assembly GCF_003382365.1). Classification (NCBI taxonomy): domain Bacteria; kingdom Pseudomonadati; phylum Pseudomonadota; class Gammaproteobacteria; order Lysobacterales; family Lysobacteraceae; genus Lysobacter; species Lysobacter silvisoli. The sequence goes on from NZ_QTSU01000002.1 coordinate 18,759, forward strand.
CCGGTTTTTGGAGTAACGGCTGCCCTCACCCCAACCCCTCTCCCGTAAACGGGAGAGGGGCTAAAGCGGCAGACGGCGTCGGATATGTCCCCTCTCCCGCCTGCGGGAGAGGGCTAGGGTGAGGGGGTGAGCGCAGCGAATGCTCTTGCTCCTCGCTCGGGCCCCGAACTCGCAGCCCAAATAGAGAATCCGGAGGGCGGCGCACAGGAGGTGCGCCGTTTTTCGCCGGCACAGGATGTGCCATCGAAAAATCCCCGCGCCCACTCCGCTCTCGCACGGGAGCTCTGGCGTAGCGTTTTTCTTTGGTTACTTTCTTTTGACGCTTATCAAAAGAAAGTGACCCGGCCGCTTGCGGACGGAAGCTGTTGCTGTTGCTTCGACCAGCACACCCAAACACCTGCGCGAGTTCGGAGCTGGTCGCGGCTCACGCCGCTCCTACCCCAAGGCCGCAGAGCAGCCCCCCCGCCGACCGAGGGCTTGGTTGGAACTGTGGATTCGCGGTCGCAGCTTGCGCAGCTCCTACAGGGGCAAGCTTGGCGCTCGTAGGTGCGGATTCGCGGTCGCGGCTTAGGCCGCCCCTACCCCAGAGCGCGCGGCGCGGACTACGGGCACGGTTCGAAATCGGCGGTGCGACGCCATGGTGCGTCGCCCGTATCGCGTTCCCAGGCGCTGCCTATCGGGCCGGCCAGCACCTCGGCCAGGCTCGGATCCATCTGCAAGAAACTGCGTATGGGGCAGATCTTAGGCGGATGCGCATCCAGCCAGTCCTGGCTTTCCTCGCCGCTGAGGAACACCCAGCCCGAGTCGTGCTCGTTGTTCGGCGCCAACCGGTAGGCGAAACGCACCGGCCTGCGCTGCGGGCCCATCACTTCGTCCGAAGCCAGCACCAGCGGCGCGAACGCCGCGAACTTGTCCTGAGCCGCCGTTTGCCTCTTCTTGAACGGCCACATATCGCAGCACCGTCAAAGACGCGGACTCAGTGCCCGCCGCCGTCCAGCGCCTTGAGCTCCGACACCAGCGCGCTGGCCATCTCGGCGCCATCGCCGAACAGCATGCGGGTGTTGTCGGCGTAGAACAGCGCATTCTCGATGCCGGCGAAACCGGTGCCCTTGCCGCGCTTGATCACGATGGTGTTCTTGGAGTTCACCACGTCCAGGATCGGCATGCCGTAGATCGGCGAGGACGGATCGGTCTTGGCCACCGGATTGACCACGTCGTTGGCGCCGATCACCAGCGACACGTCGGTGTTGGCGAACTCCGGGTTGATGTCGTCCATGTCCGCGATCATGTCGTAGGGCACGCCGGCCTCGGCCAGCAGCACGTTCATGTGGCCCGGCATGCGCCCGGCCACCGGGTGGATCGCGAACTTCACCTTGACTCCGCGCTCGGTGAGCTTCTGGGTCAGCTCCCAGATCTTGTGCTGCGCCTGCGCCACCGCCAGGCCGTAGCCCGGCACGATCACCACGCGTTCGGCGAAGGCCATCATCGCAGCCACGTCGCCGGCCTCGATCGGCTTCTGCGAGCCGGAGATTTCCTGGGCCTGGCCGCCTCCGCCGAAGTTGGAGAACAGCACGTTGCGGATCGGCCGGTTCATGGCCTTGGCCATCAAACGGGTCAGCAGCATGCCGGCCGCGCCGACCATGGTGCCGGCGATGATCAGCGCCTCGTTGCCTAGCACATACCCTTCGAACGCCACCGCCAGACCGGTCAGGGCGTTGTACAGCGAGATCACCACCGGCATGTCGGCGCCGCCGATCGGCAGGGTCATCAGCACGCCCAGCGCCAGCGCGACCACGAAGAAGGCGATGATCGCCGGCACGTTGAGGGTCAGCACCACCACCACGCCCAGCGCCACCAGCGCCAGCGCCACGGCGGCGTTGAACAGCTGCTGGCCCGGAAACACCACGCGCCTGTCCAGGCGCCCGTCCAGCTTGGCCCAGGCGATGATCGAGCCCGACAGCGACACCGCGCCGATGGCCGCGCCGATCACCGCCAGCACCACCGTGGCGCTGGGCTGGTGCAGTTCGACCATGCCGGCCTGCAGCTGCGCCAGCAGCGGGTCGGAGGATTGGGTCGAGGCGAAGCGCAGCAGCTCGACCGCGCCGATCGCCGCCGCCGAACCGCCGCCCATGCCGTTGTACAGCGCCACCATCTGCGGCATATCGGTGATGGCGACCTTCTTGCCCGAGATCCAGGCCAGCGCGGTGCCGATCACCAGCGCCAGCACGATCAGGCCCAGGTTGTGCAGGTCCGGCAACAGGAAGGTCGCCGCCGTGGCGATCACCATGCCCATGCCGGCCCAGCGGATGCCGCTGCGCGCGGTGACCGGAGAAGCCATGCGCTGCAGGCCCAGCAGGAACAAGGTGGCGGCGACGAAGTAACTGGCCGACGCCAGCAGCACCTGCGCGCTCATGCCGCGCCTCCGGACTTGCCGGCCGGCTTCTTGCTGGCCTTGAACATCTCCAGCATGCGTTCGGTGACCACGTAGCCGCCGGCCGCGTTGCCCGCGCCCAGCAGCACCGCGACGAAGCCGATGGCCTTCTCCAGGGTCGTGTCGGCATGGCCCAGCACCACCATCGCGCCGATCAGCACGATGCCGTGGATGAAGTTGGACCCCGACATCAGCGGCGTATGCAGGATCACCGGCACTCGCGAGATGATCACGTGGCCGGCGATGGCCGCCAGCATGAAGATGTACAGCGCCACGAACCCGTCGCCCATCTTTAGCTTCCCCATGCGATGTCTGGCGCATCATAACGTTCCATGAACCGGGCGCCAGCGTTGTCAACCGTGACCGCGCCCGGGCGTTTGCCATCTCGCAGGGCCCGCCGCGGCCCCACCGCGAGGAATCCCCGATGAAGCACGCACTGCACGCCGCCGCCCTGGCCTGCCTGACTGTGGGCCTGGGCCTGGCCGGCAACGCCGCCGCCGGCGACCACGGCGACCGGGTCGAACGCCGCATGGAGCGCCACGGCGAGCGCATCGACCAGCGCCTGGACCGCCGCGGCGACCGCATCGAGGCCCATAGCGACCGCCGTGCCGCGGCGCTGGCCGCTCACGGCCACGAGCGCGCGGCCGCGCGCGTGGACCGCCACGGCGAACGCACCGAGGCCCGCCTGGACCGCCGTGGCGACCTGGCGCAAGCGCGCTGGGAGCGCCGCGGCGAGCGCTACGACCGCCGCTGGGACCGCCGGCATTAAGCCTTGACGCGTATGCTGCAAGCCGTGTCCATCGACGCCGACGACCTGGCCCTGGCCGCGCCGCCCGACGGCATGGCCGCGCGGCCGCCCGCCACGCTGGAGGAATTCCTCGCCGGCATCGGCACGCGTGCGTTCCGCTTCGCCGAACTCGGCCTGCGCCAGCGCGACGACGCCCTGGACGCGGTCCAGGACGCGATGGTCAAGATGCTGGGCTACCGCGAACGGCCGGCGGCCGAATGGACGCCGCTGTTCTGGAGCATCCTGCGCAGCCGCATCGTCGACCTGCAGCGGCGCCGTACCTTCCGCCTGCGCTGGCTGCTGCCGGCCGCGCGCGAGGACGAGACGCCGCTGGACTGGGCCGACGATGGACCCGACCCGGCCCGCACCCACGACGGCCGCGAGGCCTATGCGCGGCTGGCCGACGCCCTGGGCGCGCTGCCGCGCCGCCAGCGCGAGGCCTTCAGCCTGCGCGTACTGGAAGAACTCGACGTCGCCACGACCGCGCGGGCGATGGGCTGCAGCGAAGGCGCGGTAAAGACACACCTGTCGCGCGCGCGCGAAGCGCTGCAGCGGCACTTGGAGGACTGGCGATGAATTCCGAACACCCCCGCTCCGGCGGCAACGACCACGACGACGCGCGCTTCGACGCCGCAATGCGCGCCCTGCACCGGCGCGCCGTCGACCGGGTCGCCCCGGCCACGCGCGCGCGCCTGCGCGACGCCCGCTTCGAGGCCACCGCGCGCGTGCCGCGCCGCGGCCTGGGCTGGGCCCTGGCCAGCGGCACCGCGGCGGTGTTCGCGCTGGCGATCGGCCTGCAGCAGCAGCGCGACCCGCAGGCTGCAGCCCCGCCGGCCACGGCGCCCCTGGCCGCGCACCTGCCCGCGCCCGAGGCCGCCTACGACAGCAGCACCGCCCTGGCCTCGCTGGACGAGAATCCCGATTTCTACCTGTGGCTGGCGTCGGCCGACGACCTGCCCGCAACGGAGTAAGCGCCATGTTCCGCCTTCCCTCCCGCTCCGCTCTGGCCGTGCTGCTCGGCGCGGCCCTGCTGGCCGCGGCCCCGGCCTACGCCGGCGGCCCGAAACCGCCCGCACCCAACGGCGCCGCGCCGCTGCCGGCCTGGGAGCAGCTCAGCCCGCAGCAGCGCGAGCAACTGATCGCGCCGATGCGCGAGCGCTGGAACGCCGAGCCCAACGAGCGCCAGCGCATGCTCGACCATGCGCGCCGCTGGCAGCAGATGACGCCCGAGGAACGCAAGCGCGCGCGCCACGGCATGCGCCGCTGGGACGGCATGGGCCCGGAGCAGCGCGAAGAGGCGCGCGCGCTGTTCGGCCGCATGCGCAACCTCAGCGAACCCGAACGCGAGGCCCTGCGCGAGCGCTGGCGCGCGATGACGCCCGAGCAGCGGCGCGAGTGGATGGACGCCAACGCGCCGAAGCTACGCGAACGTGGGCCGAAGGATGAGGCGCGGCCGCAGAGGTAGCGATTGCTTTGCGCCTCGCCTTTGATTGAGGGATTTACTCTTCGGCTCGCCGTAAAGTCGAAAGCAACGGCACCCCCCCTAGCCCCTCCTTTTTTCAGCGGGGGAACCGCGACGAAGGGGAATCGCATTCGGCGAGGGACCGCAGGCAGATCTGCCTGCCACGGCATCACTGCCGCCCCCTGCTTTGAGCCCCCCTTTGCTGAGGGGGAATTGCTCTTGGACTCTTGGGCTCTTGCCCACGCCAAGCCCTACTCCGCCTCCACATCCACCCGCGGCGCATCCGGCCGCTGCCGGTCCAGCGACTGCCGATAACGCACGCAGCCGCGCAGGAACGCCGGCCACTCGGGCACGGCTATGTCCGGCGCGGTGCGCTCGGGCAACAAGTCCCACAGCTGCGGATGGTGCCAGCACAATTCGTGCAGGCTGCTGTCGCGATGTGCGCGTATGCCGGCGCGCAGGCGCCGCACTTCCTCGCGCAAGGCCTGCGCGGTCATCGCTTCCAGATCGTCGTCCATAGCGCGCTCCGCCGCCCGTAGAGCGGCAGGATGCGCAGCGACCGGTTAAGCGCGTGCGTGGAAGGGGTGAACGTGCGGCCCGGGTTCAGGCCGCCGCGCGCTCCGGCCACACCGTCTTGGCCAGCAGTTCGTCGTTCCAGTCGAACTTGAGCTCGCCGCCGTCGACGAACAGGCTGACGAAGTTGAGCACGTTGCGCGCGTACATCTCGCTGGCGTGCACCGCGCCGCTGCTGGCCAGGTTGAGCGGACCGGCCACGGTCACGCCGTCGGCGTCGACGGTCTCGCCCGGCTGGGTGCGCTCGCAGTTGCCGCCGGTTTCAGCCGCCAGATCGACGATCACGCTGCCGGGCTTCATGCCGCCGACCATGGCCGCGCTGACGATCTTCGGCGCGGGGCGCCCGGGCACCGCGGCGGTGCAGACGATCACGTCCACGTTCTTGAGGTGTTCGCCCAGGCGGCGCTGCTGCTCGGCACGCTCCTCGTCGGTGAGCTGGCGCGCGTAACCGCCCTCGCCCGCGGCGCTCACGCCCAGGTCCAGGAACTTGCCGCCCAGCGATTCGATCTGCTCGCGCGTCTCCGGGCGCACGTCGAAGCCTTCGACCTGCGCGCCCAGGCGCTTGGCGGTGGCGATGGCCTGCAAGCCGGCCACGCCGGCGCCGATCACCAGCACCTTGGACGGGCGGATGGTGCCGGCGGCGGTGGTGAGCATGGGGAAGAAGCGCGGCGCCAGGGTCGCTGCGATCAGCACCGCCTTGTAGCCGGCCATGCCGGCCTGCGAGCTGAGCACGTCCATGGCCTGGGCGCGGGTGGTGCGCGGCAGGCGCTCCAGCGGAAACGCCTGCAGGCCGCGGGCGACGATGGCCTCGCCGCGCGCGGCGTCGGCTTGCGGCGCGAGCAGGCCGACCAGGGTCGCGCCTTCGCGCAAGCGGCTCAGCGCGGCCGGTTCCGGCGGTTGCACGCACAGCACCAGGTCCGCATCGCCCAGCGTCGCGGCCGCGTCGTCGGCGAGCTCGGCACCGGCGTCCACATAGGCCTGATCGGTGAAGCTGGCGCCGCGGCCGGCGCCGCGCTGCACGCGCACCTTCGCGCCGCGCGCGATCAGCTTCTTGCAGGTCTCCGGCGTCAGCGCCACGCGCCGTTCGCCCGCTGCGGTTTCGCTCGCTACGCCGATGGTGATGCCCGCCATGCTTCGCTCCGTGCCCGGTGATGGGTGACTCGTCGCATCCTAGCCGAATCCTGGCCGGGAACGAGCGGTAGCGAACAGGCAAGAGCGGCGGGCGCATGGGCCCGCCGCGAGACGCGTCAGCGATGGCCCGCTGCGCGATCCAAATGCCGGCGCACTTGGCGCATGGCTTCGTCGAAGGCGTTGCGCTCGGCGCCGATGGTAAGCCGGCCTTCGGCGGCCAGGATCGCCAGTTCCTCGGCCGAGGCGGCCAGCACGCGCAGGCCGCGGCGGTTGACCAGCAAAAAACGCGTGGTCAGCGGGCTGACCCAGGCGACCTTGGCGGCGATCTGCTCGCCCTGCAGGTCGGTCAGGCGCAGCCAGTCGCCCGGGTCCAGGCTGCGCATGCGCTCGGCCAGCACCGGATCGTGCTGGGCCGGATCCTTGCCCGGCGGCAGGTAGCGGCGCGATTCCTCCACCGCTTCGTCCTCGGCCGCGGGCAGCGGCGAGGCCGGGCGCGTGCGCCGCGCCGAATCCGGCGTGGCCAGCGCGCGCACCAGGCCGGCCATGCCGTGCTGGGCGGCGCTGTCGTCCAGGCCGGAACTGGCCAGGCACTGCACGATCAGCGGTTGCAGTTCGATCAGGCGGTCGGCCAGTTCACGGCCGCGCTGTTCGGCGGCCAGGCGATCGGCTTCGATCAGCGCATCGCCCAGCGACAAGGCTTCGTCGCGCTTGGCTTCGCCGCCTTCGCGCAGCAGCACCTGGACCAGGTGATGGCGCCAGGGCATGGCCAGGAAGTCGGCCACGGCCTGGGTCAGCGGCGGCTCGGCCAGGCGTTCGCGCAGGGCGCTGTCGGCCTGGTTGCGCGCGGCGCCCAGGCGCTCGCGGCCGTAGGTGGACTTGGCCGCGCGCTGCTCCTGCAGCTCGACCCGGCGGCGCTGCTGCGCCAGCAGGGCGTCGAGCTCGGCATGCGCCATCTCGAACACGGCCACGTCTTCGTTGTACTCGGCGACGATGCGCTGCGAGATCTCGGTGGCGCGATCCAGCAGTTCGCGGTCCTGCGGGGTCTCGCCGTCGTTGCCTTCGCAGGCCTCGGTGATCGCGTCGAGCAGGCGCCGCGCGGGGTGCTCGCGCTTGACGAAGACTTCGTTGTCGGTGAGCGCGACCTTGACGTAAGGCAGCACCAGGCGCGCATACAAACGACGCGCGCGGTCCTGCAACGCGTGGTTGCGGAACAGCGAGTCGAACAGCAGCGCGACCAGGTCGATCGCGTCGTCCTCTTCGGCGCTGAAGCAGGTCTGATCGGGATTCAGGCCGATCCGGCGCGCGCCGTCGTGCAGGTGGTCGCGGATGCTCTCGCCCAGGCGGCCGGACACGGCCAGGGCGCGCGCGAACGCGTCCGGCGGTTCGGGCTGCAGCATGGACGCCACGCTGACGACTTCGTCGACGCGCAGTTCGCGGCGGGGCGCCATCGAGCGCTGTGGGGCATACGTCGGGGGAACGGCGCCGGACCGGGACAGTCCTTCGCGCCAGGCATGCAATTGGCTGCGCAAATCGGCGAGCTCGCTGGCCATGGCCGCGATGTCGGCTTGCGACATCGGCGGGCGTGGGGGTTCGTGTTGGCCGGCGTATCCGCCGGGCGGCGCAGAACCGGGCGCGCCGCCGTAAGCGCCGTAAGCGGCGCCCGGCGCAGGCCCCCCAAAGCCCGCGCCGTAGGGTTCGTGGGGCACGTCGCCGAAACCGGACGGACGCATGGCTTCGCGCTCGCGCGGCGGCTTGACCGGCGCGCCCAGGCCGGCACCCGCCGCCACCCCGTAGCCGTTGCTGGCCAGCAGGGTGTTGACGCGGCCGTACAGGTCGCCGAGCAGACGCGCCAGTTCGTGTTCGTACTGGCGGAACAGCCGGGCGCGCAGCGCCTCGGGCAGTTGCGCTTCGACGAAGGTTTCGACGAAGGCCGTGACCAGCCGCTGCGGGCCGATCGGATTGGCGCCGGCGGGCAGGTTCATGGCCTCGGAGACCGCGGCCAGACGGCTTTGCACCATGTCCAGCGGGCGCGCGTAGCGGCCGCACAGGGACTCGGTCAGGCGCTCGCCGGCCAGGTCGAATTCCAGTTGGTTCTCGTCCACCAGCCGCATCGGCACATCGCCGCCGCTGCGGATGCGCAGGGCGCGGAACTCGTCGAAGCCCTTGGCGATCTGCTGCCGGTAGGCCATCACATGGCTGGCCTGATGCTGCCGCAGGACCCACAATGCGGCCTGGTCCTCGTACTGGTGGTGGCGCCCGTCGCCCTTGAGCGAGTCCACCTTCATGGCGTCCTCGATCGGCCCGTACAGGGTGCCGGGCAAGCCGCCCAGCACTTCCAGCGCCAGCCGCTTGATTTCCTCAAGCATGCGCAAGGGATCGGTACGCGTAGCGCTGGCGACGCCGTGCAGGTGGCCGGACACTGCGATTTCCCCTGTTGCCGTGTAAGCGTTTGCTGTGTGGACTGAACGTGCCGTTTTTAGGCAGTTCGCGTCAGCATAGTGGCAAGATACGACAGCGAATGCACACCAAAACTGAGCTTTTGTGACTGATGTCCCGAATCGACCCTGACCTCCGCCTAGATTCCGAAAAAGCGTTAGCGGCTTTGGACGCTCGCCGTTCCGTGCCCGCCAAGCAGCTCACCGAACCCGGCCCGGACCCGGCCCAGCTGCGGCGCATGCTGCGCTCGGCGGTGCGCGTGCCCGACCACGGCAAGCGGGTGCCGTTCCGCTTCCTCAGCATCGAAGGCGAGGCCCGCCACGCCCTGGGCCGCCGGGTCGCCGAGCGCGGCCAAGCGCTGGACCCCAACGCCGGCGAAGCCGCGCGCGACAAGGACCTGGGCCGTTTCGCCTACGCCCCGCTGGTGGTGGTGGTGGTGGCTCAACTCGGCCCGGACGAGAAGATCCCCGAGCAGGAGCGCCTGCTGACCGCCGGCTGCGTCTGCTTCGCCCTGCTCCAGGCCGCGCAGGCGCTGGGCTACGGCGGCTGCTGGCTGACCGGCTGGCCGGCCTACGACCGCCAGGTCGCGTCCTGGCTGGGCCTGGGCGAGCACGAGCACGTGGCCGGCTTCATCCATATCGGTACGCCCAAGCTGGACCCGCCGGAACGCGACCGCCCCGATCCCGAGGCCCTGCTCAGCGCCTGGACGCCGGCGGCGTGAGCGCCGCGCACACGCCGCTGTACCTGGTCGATGCCAGCCTGTACGTGTTCCGGGCCTGGCATTCCATGCCCGACGAGTTCCAGGACGCCGAGGGCTGGCCGACCAATGCGGTGCACGGTTTCGCCCGCTTCCTGGTCGAACTGATCGAACGCGAGCGGCCGCGCCACATCGCCATCGCCTTCGACGAAGCCCTGGATTCCTGTTTCCGCAACGCGCTCTACCCGGCCTACAAGGCCAACCGCGACCCGGCCCCGGAGCAGCTCAAACGCCAGTTCGCGCACTGCAAGTCGCTGTGCCGGGCACTCGGCCTGGCAGTGCTGGCGCACACCGAATACGAGGCCGACGACCTGATCGGCAGCGCGCTGCACGCGATGCGCGGCCACGGCTACCGCGGCGTGATCGTCTCGGCCGACAAGGACCTGTCGCAGCTGCTGGAAGAGGCCGACCAGCAGTGGGACTACGCGCGCGGCCTGCGCTGGAACGCGGCCGGCGTGCCCGAGCGCCACGGCGTGCAGGCCAGGCAGATCGCCGACTATCTGGCCCTGACCGGCGACGCGGTCGACAACATCCCCGGCGTGCCCGGCATCGGCGCCAAGACCGCCGCCGCGCTGCTGGGCCACTTCGGCAGCCTGGACGCGCTGCTGGCGCGGGTGGAGGAAGTGCCCTACCTGCGCCTGCGCGGCGCCGCCAGCGCCGCCGCCAAGCTGCGCGAGCATCGCGAGCTCGCCCTGCTCTACCGCCGGCTCACCACCATCGCCCTGGACGCGCCGCTGGGACCGGGCGCGTCGCCGTTCGCGCGCGGCGCCGGCCTGGCGCCGGAACTGTCGGCGCTGTGCGAATCGCTGCGTTTCGGTCCGATGACCCGGCGCCGCCTGCACGAGGCCGCGGGCCTGGACTTCGCCACGTCACAGCTTCCGTCGTAGCATCGGCACACAGGCTACGCGGGGACACGATGAACGATCCGGTCGAAACGCTGTACGACGGCCAGTGGCTGCGCATGATGCGCCGCGGCCGCTGGGAATACGCCGAGCGCACCCACGGCAACGGCATGGCGGTGATCATCGTCGCCGTCACGCCCGAGGATAAGGTGCTGTTCGTCGAGCAGTACCGCGTGCCGCTCAACGCCCGCACCATCGAAATGCCGGCCGGCCTGGTCGGCGACGACCACGACACCGACACCCTGGAAAGCGCCGCGCGCCGCGAGCTGATCGAGGAAACCGGCTGGCAGGCCGAGCGCGTCGAAGTGCTGCTGACCGGCCCCACGTCCTCGGGCATGAGCAGCGAGCGCATCGCCTTCGTCCGCGCCAGCCGCCTGCGCAAGGTCGGCGACGGCGGCGGCGTGGACGGCGAGGACATCGTGGTGCACGAAGTCGCGCGCGCCGACGCCCCCGCCTGGCTGATGCGCAAGCACGCCGAAGGCTACGAGCTGGACCTCAAGCTCTGGGCCGGGTTGTGGATGATCGAGCGCAATCCGGATGGGTCGGACGCGGGCTGAGCCGGCGCCCCCCAAGGCCGCTCGCAAGATTGACGCCTCGCATCAGACAGCAGCTTTCAGCTCGCGTTGAGCACCTGGAGCAGGCGCAGTCATCGAGCACCGCTCCATATGTCCGAAGCGGGAATCGCATGTGCTATCGACCTATTCCGACGGCTACCGCCATGTCGTCGTGCACGCCGCCCCTTAACGCGCACGGCCGGCGGATCGCTCCGCAGGCCGTGCCGGTCGTCTCTCGATGTGCGGCCTGGGCGGCCGCCAGCGCTCAGCCCGCCGCGTAGCGGTCGGTCGCGCGCACCAGGGCGTCGACGTTCTCGGCCTCGAAGGCCGAATGGCCGGAGGCCGGGGTGATGCTCAGTTCGGCGCCGGGCCAGGCCTGCTTGAGATCCCAGGCGTTCTGCACCGGGCAGACCACGTCGTAGCGGCCGTGGACGATGGTGCCGGGGATGCCGGCCAGGCGGTGGGCGTCGCGCAGCAACTGGTCTTCGACTTCGAAGAAGCCGCCGTTGACGAAGTAGTGGTTTTCGATGCGGGCGAACGCCAGGGCGAAGCGCGCGTCCTCATGGCCGCTGACGAAGTCCTCGTCCACGTGCAGGAAGCTGGTCGCGCCCTCCCACACGCTCCAGGCGCGCGCGGCGGCCAGGCGCACGGCCTCGTCGTCGCTGGTCAGGCGGCGGTGATAGGCGCTGATCAGGTCGTGGCGTTCCACCGCCGGAATCGCATGGAGGTAGTGCTGCCAGGCATCGGGGAACAGGCGCGAGGCGCCTTCCTGGTAGAACCATTCCAGCTCCCAGCGCCGCAGCATGAAGATGCCGCGCAGCACCAGCTCGGTGACGCGCTGCGGATGGGTTTCGGCGTAGGCCAGCGCCAGGGTCGAGCCCCAGGAGCCGCCGAACACCTGCCAGCGCGCGATGCCCAGGCGCTCGCGCAGGCGCTCGATGTCGGCCACCAGCTCCCAGGTGCCGTTATCGGTGAGGTCGGCGTGCGGCGTGGAGCGGCCGCTGCCGCGCTGGTCGAACAGCACGATGCGGTACTGGGCCGGGTCGTGGAAGCGGCGCATCTTCGGGCTGCAGCCGGCGCCGGGGCCGCCGTGCAGCAGCACCACCGGCTTGCCGTCGGGGTTGCCGCACTGCTCGTAGTAGAGCGTGTGGCGGTCGTCCACCTGCAGGGTGCCGGTGTCGTAGGGTTCGATCTCGGGATAGAGCGTGCGCATCGCGGAATCTCGTGGCCCAGCGTGGCCCAGCGGGGAATGGGACGCCTAGTCTAAAAGGCGACGCGCGCGAGCGAAATCGCGGACCGCGCTATCCGGCCGGCGCGCGGCCCAGGGTCACGCGGTCGCGGCCTTCCAGGTCGCGCTCGGTCGCCACTTCCACCAGGCCGGCGTCGCGGAGCAGGCCGCGCACGGCGTCGCCCTGATTCCAGCCGTGTTCGATCAGCAGCCAGCCGCCGCGTTGCAGGTGAGCCGACGCTCCGGCAGCCAACACCCGGATCGCGTCCAGGCCGTCGGCACCCGACGCCAGCGCGCCGCGCGGCTCGTGTCGCAGGTCGCCCTGTTCCAGGTGCGCATCGTCTTCGGCGATATACGGCGGGTTGCTGGCGATGAGTTCGTAACGCTCGCCTTGCAGCGGCGCGTACCAATCGCCTTCGCGGAAGGCCACGTTGGCCAGCGCCAGCGCGCGCGCGTTGTCCTGCGCCACCGCCAGGGCGGCGGCGCTGACGTCGGTGGCCAGCACCTGCGCGGCCGGGCGTTCGCGCGCCAGCGCCAGCGCGATGGCGCCGCTGCCGGTGCCCAGGTCGGCAATGCGCGCGGCGCGCCCCGCGGGCACGCGCGCCAAGGCCAGTTCCACCAGCAATTCGGTTTCGGCGCGCGGAATCAGGGTCGCGGGCGTGACCCGCAGGTCGAAACTCCAGAAACCGCGCTGGCCGAGCAGATAGGCGACGGGTTCTCCGTCGGCGCGGCGCGCGACCAGGGCGCGGTAACGCTGCGCCAGTTCGTCGGCCACGGCCGCATCGGAGTACGCGAACAGCCACGAGCGCGGCTGGCCCAGCACGTAGGCCAGCATCAGCTCGGCCTCGGCGCCGTCGGCCAGTCGGCCTCGGGCCTCGCGCAGCAGCAGGTCGATGCGGTTCATGGTCGGTGTCCTTTCCGCGCGGTTCCGCCAGCGCGCTCCGCGCCCGGCGAATCAGCCGCACATGCTACGCGAGCGCGGGCTGTCCGCGCACGCCGCCACGCTCGAATGCATTCGTTGCGGCCGATCGAACCGCCGTTCGGCTAGACATGGGACGCCCGACGCGGCCCCGCCACGGCGGTGAGCAGCATCCCGCCGCGTCGGCCGAGATGCCCCGCACCACCCTGCACAGTTAGTGCAGCACATATACACAACTATGACGCACCGACCCATCGACGCATGCGAAGCGGCCCGCGGCGCGTTCCGCGCAGCGTCGTGCTGCGCCGCAGCGGCCGCGACGCTACAAGTCTCAATCGCCCGCAACCCTGGCTCTCCACGACGGCGCGCATAGCGCATTGATCGCATGGGAAAAACTGCTGGCCGGGTCCGATCGCACGTTTTGACCGAATATAAATCGATCTAAATTCGTTGACAGCACAAAATCCCCGCCCGCAGTGTCGGCGCCGTTGCCACGACGGCAACAGATGGACGCGATCAAGCACGCCCCATCCCTCCGCCTCGCAGATGCGTACCTCCAGGAGAACCGCACCATGTTCGAGCCGACTCCCAACCGCACCGCCCCTGGTCGCCGCCGGCGATATCTCAGCGCCGTGGCGCTGTCGTTGGCCACCCTCGCCGCACCCGCATTCGGCGCCGAATCCGCTATTTTCGGCGGCGGCCCGTTCTATTCCGGCGGCCAGGCCGTCATCAACGACCTTAAAGCGTCCGGCTTCACCACGGTATTCCTGTGGAGCATCCATATCGAGGACAACGGCGACCTGGTCTACAACGACATTCCCATCGTCAGGAACGGCGCATACGTAGGCGGCGACGGCAACTGGCCAGCGCGCCTGGCCTCGTTGAAGACCGCGCCGACTTCCGTCAAGCGCGTGGAAGTGTCGATCGGTGCCTGGGGCGTGCCCGACTTCGAGCGCATGGCCAGGCTGGCGAACGGCACGGCCGCCGGCTGCGGCACCAGCATCGTCTGCGGCACCGGCAGCAACAGCATCCTTTACCGCAATTTCCAAGCGCTCAAGACCATTACCGGCGCCGACGCGGTCAACTTCGACGACGAGAGCTACTACAACGTCGCCGACACCACGACATTCGGCCAAATGCTGGTCGGACAGGGCTACAAGATCACTTTCGCTCCCTATACCAACCAAAGTTTCTGGAGGGCGGTGAAGGACAATCTCGGCGCCTCGGTCGACCGCATCTACCTGCAGGTCTACGACGGCGGCGCCAGCAACAATCCGGCGAACTGGAACACGGCGATGGGCATGACCGTCATGCCGGGCCTGTGGACCCGGCACGGTACCGGCTGCAGCGCCGGCGACAGCCCTGCGTCCGTGCAAAGTCGCATGGCCGGCTGGAAGACCAGCGCCGGCATCACTGGCGGCTTCCTGTGGCTGTACGACGACATCCAGCTATGTTCGTCGCTGGGCACCGCGGCGCAATACGCAGCGGCGGTCAACAACGCGCTCGGCGGCAACGCGGCCCCTACCGCCAACTTCGGCGCCACGGTCAACGGCATGACGGCGACCTTCAGCGATTCGTCCAGCGACACCGACGGCAGCATCGCCTCGCGCAGCTGGAACTTCGGCGACGGCACCACGTCGACCGCGACCAATCCCACGCGCACCTACGCCGCCGCCGGCAGCTACAACGTCAGCCTGACCGTCACCGACAACGGCGGCGCGACCGGCACCAAGACCGCGACCGTATCGGTGGGCTCGGGCAGCGCCAATCTCGCGCTTAACAAGCCCACCACCAGCTCGGCGACCTGCAACGCCAGCGAAACCGGCGCCAAGGCGGTCAACGGCAGCGTGTCCGGCGGCACCACCGACAAGTTCTGTTCGCTGTCCTCGCCAGCATGGCTGCAAGTCGACCTGGGTTCGGCGCAGACGGTGAGCAGCTTCACGGTTAGGCACGCGGGTGCCGGCGGCGAATCGGCGAGCTGGAACAGCAAATCCTTCACCATCCAGACCTCGACCAACGGCAGCAACTGGAGCACGCCGGTGTCGGTGACCGCGAACAACGGCAATACCTCGACCCACGCGATCACCGCGACATCGGCACGCTACATCAGGCTCAACGTGACCACGCCGACTCAGAACGGCGACCCGGCCACGCGCGTCTACGAGTTCGAAGTGCGCTGAGTTTGCTGCTTGCGCGCTGTCGGGGCGCCCCCGGCAGCGCGGTGTCGGCAACAACGACGATCGCCGGCGTCAAAGCCGGCGATCTGTTGCAATTCGGAGTTGCCGTACCGCCTCAGGCGCCGCTCACGCCTGTTCCAGCGTCACCGCCACGGCGTGCAGCACCGCGGCGATCTTCAGCGCGCTCTGCACCGCCGCCGCGCTGACCTCGTGCTTGCGCAGCACGCGCTCGTGCGAGTCCATGCAGGCGCCGCAGCCGTTGATCGCCGACACCGCCAGCGAGGCCAGTTCGAAGGTCATCTTGTCCACGCCCGGATTGGCCATGACGTTCATGCGCAGGCCGGCGCGCATCTGGCCGTATTCCTGGTTCTGGATCAGGTGGGTGGCGCGGTAGTAGATGTTGTTCATCGCCATGATCGCGGCGGCGGCCTTGGCGCCGGCGATCTGCTCGGCCGACAGTTGCTCGGCGGCGAAGGCTTCCACCGCGGCGGTCAGCGGCGGGTGGCGCGAGGCGATCGCGCAGGCCAGGGCGATGGCGCGGATCTGCTTGCCGTCCAGGCCCTGCGCGCCGGATTCGCCGAGCACGCTGTCTAGGTTGAGCTTGAGGTCCTTGGCATAGTCGGGCAGCGCGTTGCGAAGATCGGTGAGGCTCATCGGAAACTCCTGGATGCTCATGCGAATGCCGGCGGGCTCACGTCGCGGGCTGGCATGCGGCGCGCTGCGCCTGCGGCTGGCGGACGACGGGCCTGGCGGCCGAAAGGAACGGCGCGGGTGGCCGCAAATAAAAACAGCCGGGGCATGGGCCCCGGCTGTGGGCATCCCGCACGGGAGGGAGGGGGTTGGGCCGGAGGGTGGGCCGGCCCGCGTGCGGGGGTGTTGCCTAAAGGTCTGCGCCGCCGGCCGAAACCGGCGACGCAGGTGAAACCGGTGAGTGGCGTAAGGCTGGCGCCGGGCCGCGATCCACGGAAATCGCGGCCGGCGCGCAAAGCGACTGACGAATCAGGCGACCTTCAGCGTGTTCTCGCCCTGGTTCCAGTTGCACGGGCACAGTTCGTCGGTCTGCAGCGCGTCGAGCACGCGCAGGACTTCCTGCGGGTTGCGGCCGACCGAACCGTCGGTGACGTAGACGAAGCGGATGATGCCTTCCGGGTCGACCAGGAAGGTCGCGCGCTGGGCCACGCCGTCGTCGGTCAGGATGCCCAGGGCCGAGGTCAGGTCCTTCTTGATGTCCGCCAGCATGGGGAACGGCAGGTCGCGCAGGTCCTTGTGGTCCTTGCGCCAGGCCAGGTGCACGAACTCGCTGTCGGTGGAGGCGGCCAGCACCTGGCAGTCGCGGTCCAGGAACTGCTGGTTCAGGTCGCCGAAGCCCTTGATCTCGGTCGGGCAGACGAAGGTGAAATCCTTCGGATAGAAGAACACCAGCAGCCACTTGCCCTTGTAGGTGTCGTTGTCGATGTCGGCGAAGGCGCTGTCGAGGCTCTCGATGCCGACGGTGGCCTTGACCTTGAATTTCGGGAACTTTTCGCCGATGGAAAGCATGCTTTCGACTCCTAACTGATGGATGGGAAAGGGAAAATAAGAGGATGGGCGAGCGCTGGGGTCACCCTATGGCGCTTATGTTGCAGGACAGCAATTGATTACTGAAATGAATTGTTCCTATGATGGCAATAGCCTACCTCAATGAATCATTCTTCTGAACCCCTGCCCGGCGCCGCATGAACCTACGTGACCTCAAATATCTGGTCGCTTTGGCCGATCACAAGCACTTCGGCCGCGCCGCGGCCGCCAGTTTCGTCAGCCAGCCCACCCTGTCGACCCAGATCAAGAAGCTGGAAGACGAACTGGGCGTGTCGCTGGTGGAGCGCGCGCCGCGCCGGGTGATGCTCACGCCGGTGGGCCGCGACATCGCCGAGCGCGCGCGCAAGGTCATCGCCGATGTCGAGCAGATGAGCGAGATCGCGCGCCGCAGCCAGGATCCGGAAGCCGGCACGGTGCGGCTGGGCCTGTTCCCCACCTTGGGCCCCTACCTGTTGCCGCACGTGGTGCCGGGCCTGCGCAAGCGCTTCCCGCGTTTGGAGCTGCTGCTGGTGGAGGAGAAGACCGACCAGATCCTGGCGCGCCTGCGCGACGGCCGCCTGGACGCCGGCCTGCTCGCGCTGCCGGTGCACGACGACCAGCTGCACGTGGAGCCGCTGTTCGACGAGCCCTTCCTGCTCGCGGTGCCGCAGCAGCACCCGATGGCGATGCGCGATTCGCTGGAACTGCACGACCTGGACGATCAGCACCTGCTGTTGCTGGAAGAAGGCCACTGCCTGCGCGACCAGGCCCTGGACGTGTGCCGCCTGGCCGGCGCCGACGAGCGCGACGGTTTCCGCGCCACCAGCCTGGAAACGCTGCGGCAGATGGTCGCCGCGGGCGTCGGCATCACCCTGCTGCCGGTGCTGTCGGTGCAGCCGCCGGTGCCGGCCTCGCCGGACATTCAGCTGCTGCGCTTCCAAGGCAATGCGCCGCACCGCCGCATCGGCATGCTGTGGCGGCGCAGCTCGGCCATGTCGGGGTTTTTGAGCGAACTGGCCGCCGAATTGCGCAAGCTGCCGCAGGCGCTGCTGCAGCCGCCCGCGCCGCCAAAACCTGCGCGCCGCAACGCAGCGCGCGGCTGAGCGCGCGACGTAGCCAGGAATCGGTACGTACGCGGGCGCGAACGGTGCGCTGGGCACGGTCGCCACCACACCGTCATTCCGGCGGAAGCCGGAACCCATTTTGACGAACCCGGCCAAAGCGCCCGGACGCTTTGGCTACCGCAGCCCGCTCAAGTCGCCACGCCGATCGGGCAGCTCACCCCGGTGCCGCCCAGGCCGCAATACCCCATCGGGTTCTTGGCCAGGTACTGCTGGTGGTCGTCCTCGGCGTAGTAGAAGATCGGCGCCGGGTGCACGATCTCGGTGGTGATCTCGCCGTAACCGGCTTCGCGCAGGCGCGCCTGGAACGCGTCGCGGCTGGCGAGCGCGGCGCGGTACTGATCCTCATCGCTGCAATAGATCGCCGAGCGGTACTGGGTGCCGGTGTCGTTGCCCTGGCGCATGCCCTGGGTGGGATCGTGGCTTTCCCAGAACACCTTGAGCAGATCGTCGAACGCGAGCTGGGCCGGGTCGTAGACCACCAGCACCGCTTCGGTGTGGCCGGTCTGGCCGCTGCAGACTTCGCGATAGGTGGGGTTGGGCGTGTAGCCGCCGGAGTAGCCCACCGCGGTGGTGAACACCCCCGGCAACGACCAGAACTTGCGTTCCGCGCCCCAGAAGCACCCCATGCCGAACTGGACCTGGGCCAGGCCCGCGAACGCCTCCGGCCGGCCGCGCAGCGGCCGTCCGTGCACGTAGTGCGCATCGTGCAGGGACATGGCCTGCGCGCGCCCGGGCAGCGCGTCTTGCGGCTGCGGCAAACGCTGTTTGTAGGCGCCGATACCCAACATCTGCGACTCCTGCTCCGCCACGGGGATTCCGTGGGAATCAGATGCGGGTGATGGGGCGGGTTTCAAGGTGGATTGGGGTGTTTGGAGGGGAGGCCGCCAGCTTGCGTGCCCCCACCCCAACCCGCACCCCGGCCCGCCCGCAAAGCGGTCGGGCGTTCGGTGCAGCGCGAGCCAGTGGCCCGCAAACGCTGCCCCTCACCCCGCAAGCGGGAGAGGGGCTAAAAGCGGCGACGTCGGATCTGTCCTCTCTCCCGTTTACGGGAGAGGGCTAGGGTGAGGGGGTGAGCGCAACGCGCGAATGCTCTTGATTCTCGCTCGGGCCCTGAACTCGCCATTCCAATAGAAGACCCGGAGGGCGGCGCACAGGAGGTGCGCCGTTTTTCGCTGGCACAGGATGTGCCATCGAAAAATCCCCGCGCCAACTCCGCTCTCGCACGGGAGCTCTGGTGTAGCGTTTTTCTTTGGTTACTTTCTTTTGACGCTTATCAAAAGAAAGTGACCCGGCCGCTTGCGGTCGGAAGCTGTTGTTGTTGCTTCAACCAGCACACCCACACACCTTCGCGAGTTCGGAGCGGATCGCGGCTCACGCCGCTCCTACCCCAAGGCGTCAGAGCAGACCCCACGCCGACCGGGGGCTTGGTCGTAGGTGGGGATTCGCGGTCGCAGCTTGCGCAGCTCCTACAGGGGTGGGCGCGGCGTTCGTCGTAGCTGTGGGACGCCGTCGCGGCTTACGCAGCTCCTACCCCAGCGGGTCAGTAGCGCAGCAACGAACGCAGCGGCGCCTCACCCTGCCAGCGAGCGCGGCCGCCCAGGCCCTCCAACTCGATCAGCACCGAGGCGCCCACCAGCTCCGCGCCCAGCTGCGCCACCAGCGACCGCGCCGCTTCCAGCGTGCCGCCCGTGGCCAGCACGTCGTCCACGATCAGCGTGCGCTCGCCCGGCCGCAACGCGTCGCTGCGCGCCTGCAGGCGGTCGCTGCCGTATTCCAACTCGTAGTCCACCGACACCAGCGGCGGCGGCAGCTTGCCCGGCTTGCGCAGCGGCACGAAGCCGGCGTGCAGCTTCTGCGCCAGCGCCGCGCCGAAGATGAAGCCGCGCGACTCGATCCCGCACACCGCCTGCACCGCGCTGCCCTGCCAGGGCTCGGCCAGCGCATCGATGCAGCGGGCGAAGCCGCCGGCGTCGGCCAGCAGCGGGGTCACGTCGCGGAAGGTCACGCCGGGCTTGGGGAAGTCGGCGACGGCGCGGATCAGGGGTTCGAAAGCGCTCATGCGGGTCCTGCGGAAAGGGAAACGGCAGACCGGCGCCGCAGGCGGCGCGGCCGTGTGTGAAACAGGGAAACGCCGGCCGCCGGCTCAGGCCGGCAGCCAGCCCACCGCGTCGGGGTCGTCGTCCTCGAGCGCGTCGGCGCGCGGCTCGCCCAGCGACAGCTGTTCGACGGTGGCGCGCGCCTGCGGCCAGGCCGCCTCGGGCACGCAGACCTGGACCATGCCGAACACCGGCAGCTCGCCGATGCCGCCCAGCAGGGCCTCGCCCTTGAGGAACACCGGGATCTGCGCCGCTTCCAGCGCGTGCCGCACCAGGTGGGCGTCGATCAGGTTGGCGGCTTCGTAAACGACCTTCATCGTCGCGATCCTTCGGCCCGGCGGGCCCTGGGAGTCCGCGGCCAGCATACGCCAGCGGCCGCGCGGGCGGCGTCGCGCCGGCCGTTTCGCCCGAATGCGCACGCGCGCCGGGCAGGGACTTGCGCCAGCGGCTAAACTTGGCGTTCTCCCCAGCCCGTAGCCGCCGCATGTCCGTCGAGTCCGCCCCCGCCACCGATCCCGCCACCGACGCCTTGCCGGCGAAGAACGACTTCATCCGGCAAATCGTCCGCGACGACGTGGCCAGCGGCAAGCACGCGGCCATCCGCACGCGCTTCCCGCCCGAGCCCAACGGCTACCTGCACATCGGCCATGCCAAGGCGATCTGCCTGGACTTCGGCGTGGCGCGCGAGTTCGGCGGCCGCTGCAACCTGCGTTTCGACGACACCAACCCGGCCAAGGAAGACCCCGAGTACGTCGAGGCGATCCAGGAGGACGTGCGCTGGCTGGGCTTCGACTGGGCCGAGCTGCGCCACGCCTCGGACTATTTCGACGTGTTCTACCTGGCCGCGCAGAAGCTGATCCGCCAGGGCGACGCCTTCGTCTGCGACCTCAGCGCCGAGGAAGTGCGCGCCTACCGCGGCAGCCTCAACGAGCCGGGCCGCAACTCGCCCTACCGCGACCGCAGCGTCGAGGAAAACCTGGACTTGTTCGCGCGCATGCGCGCGGGCGAGTTCGCCGACGGCGCGCGCACCCTGCGCGCCAGGATCGACATGGCCTCGGGCAACATCAACCTGCGCGATCCGGCGCTGTACCGGATCAAGAAGGTGCCGCACCAGAACACCGGCGACGCCTGGCCGATCTACCCCATGTACGACTTCGCCCATTCGCTCAGCGATTCCTGCGAAGGCATCACCCATTCGCTGTGCACGCTGGAGTTCGAGGACCACCGCCCGCTGTACGACTGGTGCGTGGCCAAGGTGGACCTGCCGAACTCGCCCGAGCTGCTGGCGCCGCTGCTGGCCAAGGGCTACCCGAACGAGGCCGCGATCCCGCGCCAGATCGAGTTCTCGCGCGCCAACCTCAACTACACCGTGATGAGCAAGCGCAAGCTCATGCTGCTGGTGCAGGAGAACCTGGTCGACGGCTGGGACGACCCGCGCATGCCGACCCTGCAGGGCATCCGCCGCCGCGGCTACACCCCGGCCGCGATCCGGCTATGGGCCGAGCGCCTGGGCGTGAGCAAGCAGAATTCGGTGATCGACTATTCGGTGCTGGAAGGCGCCCTGCGCGAGGACCTGGACGCGGCCGCGGCGCGGCGCATGGCGGTGATCGACCCGCTCAAGCTGGTCATCACCAACCTGGCCGACGCGCACGAGGAGTCGCTGAGCTTCTCCAACCACCCCAAGGACGAGAGCTTCGGCTCGCGCAGCGTGCCGTTCTCCAACCAGTTGTGGATCGAGCGCGAGGACTTCGAGGAAGTGCCGCCCAAGGGCTACAAGCGCCTGATCCCGGGCGGCGAAGTGCGCCTGCGCGGCGCCGGCATCCTGCGCTGCGACGAAGTGATCAAGAACGGCTCGGGCAAGATCGTGGAACTGCGCGGCACTTTGGACCCCGAATCGCGCCCCGGCATGGCCGGCGCCGACCGCAAGATCAAGGGCACCATCCACTGGGTCAGCGCGCGCCACGCGGTGGAGGCGGAAATCCGCCTGTACGACCGCCTGTTCGACGTGGCCCTGCCCGACGACGACAGCGACGGCAAGACCTACAAGGACCATCTCAACGCCGACTCGCGCCGCACCGTGACCGGCTATGTCGAGCCCTCGGCCGCGCTGGCCGCGCCGGAGACCTCGTTCCAGTTCGAGCGCGTGGGCTACTTCGTCGCCGACCGTTACGACCACCGCAGCGATCGCCCGGTGTTCAACCGCAGCGTGACCCTGCGCGACATCTGGGCAACCAAGGCCTGATCCCATGAATCTGCGACCCGCCCTGCGCCGCACCGCCCTGTTGCTGGCCCCGTTGCTGCTGAGCCTGCTGGCGGCGTGCTCGCCGGCCACCACCGAGCCGGCGGCCAACGCGCCCGCCGCGTCCGAGCCGGCAGCCGCCACCGCCGCGCAACCCGCGGCGCCGGCCGAGCCTGCGCCCGCGGCCGCCTTCCCGGTGCCCGGCCAGGCCTCGCCTACGCTGGAGCCGGTGGCCATCGACATGGACCTGAGCTGCAAGAGCGACGACGACTGCGTGGTCAAGAACGTCGGCAACTGCTGCGGCCAGTTCAACGCCTGCGTCAACCGCGGCAGCCCCGCCGACCCGTCGGCGGTGATGGCGCAGTGCGCGAAGGAAGGCAAGATGTCGATGTGCGGCTCGCCGGTGATCGCCGGCTGCGCCTGCGTGCAGGGCCAGTGCCGCGGCATCGCCAGCCAGCAAGAGGCGGCGATGTGAGCGCGCCGCTGACCGACCGCATCGAACTGCGGCTGCCCGACTGGATCGCCGAAGCGGTGGACCTGCAGCGCGTCTACGCCAGCGACGAGGACAAGGTGGCGCTGGCGGTGGAGCTGTCGCGGCGCAATATCGACGCCGGCAGCGGCGGGCCCTTCGGCGCGGCGATCTTCGACGCCGACGGCCACGTGGTCGGCGTCGGCGTGAACCGGGTGGTGCCGCAGACCTGTTCGGTCGCGCACGCCGAAATGATGGCCTTCATGGCCGCGCAGGCCGCCACCGGCCGCTACCGCCTCAACGAGACCGGCGCCATGACCTTGGCGACCTCCTCGCAGCCGTGCTGCATGTGTTACGGCGCCAGCTTCTGGGCCGGCATCGACACTCTGCTGATCGGTGCGCGCTCGCAGGACGTGATGGAGCTGACCGAGTTCGACGAAGGACCGCTGCCGGCGGACTGGGTCGGCGAACTCGAACGCCGCGGCATCGCCGTGCGCCGCGACCTGCACCGCGACGCCGCGCGCGAGGTGCTGCGGCGCTATGGCGAGAGCGGCGAGGCCTATTGAGCAGAAGATGGCGGTTAGAAGTTAGGAAATAGAGGGGCTTCCCCGTGTCTCCTACCCGCCGCGCGCTCCTGCTTCTCTATTTCCTAACTCCTAGCCGCTAACTCCTAGCCCCATGACCTCATCCGCCCTGTTCTGCTGGTGCCGCGCCGGCTTCGAGCCCGAGCTGGCCGCCGAGCTGGGCGAGCGCGCGGCCGTGGCCGGACACCCCGGCTATGCGCGCACCGAGCGCGGCAGCGGCTATGTCGAGTTCCTGTGCGAAGACGCGGCCGCGCTCAACCGCGCGCTGCCGTATTCGCGCCTGATCTTCGCGCGGCAGAAGCTGCTGCGCATCGCCGACCTGCGCGGGCTGGACCCGCGCGACCGCATCACCCCGATTTTGGCCGCGCTGGATGCCAGCGCCGACGCTGGCGACATCCCGGCGCTGTACGGCGAGCTGTGGGTGGAACATCCCGACTCCGACGCGGGCAAGCCGCTGGCCGGCCTGGCGCGCAGTTTCGCCAACGCGCTGCGCCCCACGCTGCGCAAGGCCGGTCGCCTCACCCACCAGGAAGACCCAGGCCGGCCACGCCTGCACGTGATCTTCCTCGAAGGCGACCACGCCCTGGTCGCTGTGGCCGATACCCGCGACGCCTCGCCCTGGCCCTTGGGCATTGCGCGCCTGCGCATGCACCCGGATGCGCCCAGCCGTTCGGCGCTGAAACTGGAAGAAGCGCTGCTGACCCTGCTGGACGACGAGGAGCGCGAGCGCCTGGTGCGCGACAACATGCAGGCCGCCGACCTGGGCGCCGCGCCCGGCGGTTGGACCTGGGTGCTGATGCGCAACGGCATGAAGGTGACCTCGGTCGACAACGGTCCGCTGCGCCAGGCCTTGCTGGACAGCGGCCGCGTCGATCACCTGCGCGCCGACGGTTTCCAGTGGCAGCCCCGGCGCACCCTGGACTGGATGGTCTGCGACATGGTCGAACAGCCCAGCCGCGTGGCCGAACGCATGGCCACCTGGCTGCGCGAGGGCTGGTGCAGGCAGACCATCTTCAACCTCAAGCTGCCGATGAAGAAGCGCTGGGAGGAAACCCGCGTGTGCCTGGAGCTGTTCGAGCACCAGACCCATCGCCCGCTGATCGTGCGCGCACGGCAGCTGTATCACGATCGCGAAGAAATCACCGTCTACGCCCGCCCGCGCTGAACGCCGGCTGGCGCACACTGGGCGTTCAGCCGCCGTTGCCGCCCGTATACGCGCGATTGACCGGTGCCGGTTTAGGGTCGCCTCGCCCCTAACCCCCGACGAGGGTGATCGCATGAAACGCTATGCCCAGACCTACGCGCCGCCCCGCGGCGCCGTCGCGGCGCGCGCCGCGCTGCTGACCCTGGCGCTCGCCGCCGCTTGCGGATTGAGCGCCCAGGCCCATGCCCAGGCCCAATCCAAGGTCGGCGCGCAAGTCGGCGCCAACGCCGAAGCGCGCACCGCCGTGAACGATGCGCGCGGCGCCCGCGAAGATGCGCGCGCCGCGCAGGACGCGGCGCAGGCGGCCGCGGCCGCACGCGACGGCGGCGCGGCCAGCGAACACGGCGCGGCGACCGCGGCGGCCACCGCCTACCAAGCGCGGCAGTCGTCGATCGACGCGCAAGCCGCCGCGCATCGCGCGGTGAGCGCCGCGCAGGAGGCGCAGGCGGCGCAGACCGCCGCGCAGACCGGCGCCAATCCGGTCGCCGCCGCCGCGGAGGCCGGCCAGGCCGCCGCCGCCGCGCGCGATGCCAGCGCTGCGGCCGCCGACGCCAGCCTGCGCGCGCAAGCCGCGGCCGAAGCGACCAGCCAAGCCACGGTCGCGCCGCCTCCGCCGCCTCCCGCTCCGGCGCCGGCGGCGCCGGTGAGCGTGGTGCCCGTGCAACCGCAGGTGACCTTCACTTCGGGTCCGTCGAATTCGGTGGTCGGCGATTACCGCATCGACTTCGCCGCGATGGACGCCAACCGCGACGGCAGCATCAGCCGCAGCGAGGCGCGCGGCAACGCGACGCTGACGGCGGAGTTCCGCGCGGTGGACGCGAACAACGATGGGCGGCTCAGCAGGCAGGAGTTGGCGGGGTGGACGCGCTGAGGGCGTTGGTTTGGAAACGTTTGTAGCGTAGTTGTCGGCGCGAGTTCGATTCTTCGCGCGCCCTCACCCCAACCCCTCTCCCGCAAGCGGGAGAGGGGCTAAGAGCAAACATCATCACCACTCACTGCAACCCGCACCCCGGCCCGACCGCCTAGCGGTCGGGCGTTCGGTGCAGCGCGAGCCAGTGGCTCGCAAGCGCTGCCCCTCACCCCGCAAGCGGGGGCTAACGCAGCGGCGACGCCGGATAGATTCCCTCTCCCGCTTGCGGGAGAGGGCTAGGGTGAGGGGATGAGCGCAACGCGCGAATGCTGTTGCTGTTGCTCAAAACACCCAACACCGCACTGCTAGACTGCGCTCGCCCCTTTCGAGAGCGCAGCATGCCGGCCCACCTTTCCGCCGCCGAACGCCCTCGCGCGCAGCCCTTGCGCGCCCGGCTCGGCGTAGCCGCCCTGACCCTGGCCTTGACCCTGACCGCCGCGCAGGCCGCGCCGCCGAACGAGCCGGTCATCGAGACCGACGACGTGCAGCGCTTCTACGCGCTCTACGACGCCAACGGCGGCAAACCCAGCGCCGATCAGCTGCAGCACTACCTCGACACCGGCTCGCCCGGCCTGCGCCTGTTCGCCGAAAAGCGCCGCACCACCGGTACGCGCATCGCCGAGGCCATCGCCACTCAGCCGCAGGTCTACACCGACGCCCGCGCCTGCGCGCAGGCCCTCCCGCGCGTGCGTGCGCGGCTGCGCGCGGCGATGGACAAGCTCGGTGAGCTCTATCCGCAAGCCCAGTTCCCGCCGGTCACCATCGCCGTCGGCCGGGCCAAGCCGGTGGGTATCGGCAGCCCCGACAGCGGCGTGCAGATCGGCCTGGAGGCGCTGTGCGCCGCGCGCGTGCTCAACCCGGATATCGAAGACCGCTTCGTCTACGTGATCGCGCACGAGTTCGTGCACGTGCAACAGCCCGCATCCATGACCGACGCCGAAGGCCTGACGGTGCTGGAGACGTCGCTGGTGGAAGGCTCGGCCGAGTTCGTCACCGAACTCATCGCCGGCGAAGTCGCCTACGCCTACCTGGCCGGCGCGGTGGCCGGGCGCGAGCGAGAGATCGAAACCGCCTTTGCCGCCGACATGGACAAGACCGATCTGTCGGCCTGGCTGTACAACACCACGCCGGACAAGCCCGGCGACCTGGGTTACTGGGTCGGCTACCGTATCGCCAAGGCGTACTACCGAAACGCGCCGGACAAGCAGGCGGCGTTGAAGCGGATACTGACCATGACCGACGCCAAGGCCTTCCTGGCTGAAAGCGGCTGGACCCCGGGCATGAAGCTGTAAGGCCGAAACGCCAGGCGCGGCGCACGCGTCGCGCGGCCTTTGCCTTACATTGCAGGTCCCGCCCGCACACCGACCCCACGATGATCGCCACTCCCGCGACGACCGCCGCGCCCACCGCCCGCGCCCTGGGCCGCAAGGACCTGCGCACGCTGATGCTGGCCGCGCTGGGCGGCGCGCTGGAGTTCTACGACTTCGTGATCTTCGTGTTCCTCACCGAGAGCCTGCGCCAGCTGTTCTTCCCGCCGGACATGCCCGGCTGGCTGTCCACGCTGCAGGTCTACGGCATCTTCGCCGCCGGCTACCTGGTGCGGCCGATCGGCGGCATCGTGATGGCGCACTTCGGCGACCGCTCCGGGCGCAAGCGCATGTTCACCCTGAGCGTGTTCCTGATGGCGGTGCCGACGCTGGCCATCGGCCTGCTGCCGGTGTACGCGCAGATCGGCATCGCAGCGCCCTTGCTGCTGCTGGCGCTGCGCATCGTCCAGGGCATCGCCATCGGCGGCGAAGTGCCCGGCGCCTGGACCTTCGTCGCCGAGCACGTGCCGCCGCAGCGGGTCGGCTTCGCCTGCGCCAGCCTGTCGGCGGGGCTCACCGCCGGCATCCTGATCGGCTCGCTGATCTCGGCCGCGGTCAACACCTGGTTCGCGCCGCAGCAGGTGCTGGACTGGGCCTGGCGCCTGCCGTTCCTGATCGGCGGCGTGTTCGGTTTCTTCGCCGTATACCTGCGCCGCTGGCTCAGCGAAACGCCGGTGTTCGTGGCCATGCGCGAGAGCCGCCAGCTGGCGCAGGAGCTGCCGCTGAAACAGGTGCTGCGCCGCCACGGCGGCGCGGTGGCGCTGTCGATGCTGGTGACCTGGCTGCTGACCGCGGCGATCGTGGTGATCATCCTGATGACGCCGACCATCGTGCAGCAGCGTTTCGGCATCGCCCCGGCGCAGGCCTTCCTGGGCAACAGCCTGGCCGCGTTCTGCCTGACCCTGAGCGCGGTGGCCGCCGGCCTGCTCGCCGACAAGCTGGGGCGCGGTCGCGCGCTGCTGATCGGCGCGATCGGCGTGCTGCTGAGCAGCTATGCGCTGTACTACGACCTCAACCACGGCGCCGAGCATTTCCTGCTGATGTACGCGCTGGCCGGCACCTTCGTCGGCGTGGTCGGGGTGATCCCCACGGTGATGGTGGCCGCGTTCCCGCCGCCGGTGCGCTTCTCCGGACTGTCGTTCTCGTACAACGTGGCCTATGCGGTGTTCGGCGCGACCACGCCGACCTTGCTGGCCTCGCCGTGGATGCGCGGGTTGGGCGGCATGGCGCCGGCCTACTACGTGATGGCGGTGGCGCTGATCGGGGTGGCGGTGGCGTTGTATCTGATCGTGAAGCGGCCGCCCGACTACGTGGGCTGAGTCGGTCACCGCGACACGCAGGTTCGTGTCGCGCGATGCCGCTAGAAGGTCGCGCAGGTCAGCACGAAGAAAACGAAGAAGATCCACAGCCCCAGCAGCCACACGGCCAACATCCCCAGCAATCCCAGCAGCAGCCTCCACAGACGCTTTAGCCGTTGTCTGCCGGCACTGGCACGAAAGCTCACGACAGGTATCGCCAGACCGCCCAATCCGAACGCCAACAGCGTCAGCCAGGCCAGCGCGGTCGCGCCCCAGGAGGGTCCGTCGGGATTCGGCGGGCATTGCTGCATCGCCCAGACCCATGTCGGCCAGGGATAAGCGAGCGCAGCAAGACGGCGCACGACGCGCTGGCGCTTGGCCTGGGCCAAGACGCCGTTACACTCCCGCCGCGCGGCGCCAAAACGCATGCGTGACCGGCGGCAAACGGCCGGCCAGGCCGAGCAGCGGGCCGCGCAGCAAGGTCGCGGCGACCGCGTCGTTGGAGAACAGACGGTTGAGGCCGTCGAAACCGTAGGCGGCCAGCGCGTTCTCGCTGCGGCGTTCGCGCTCCCAGCGTTGCAGCCGCGCGGCGCCGCCGATGTCGGCGCCGCGCAAACGCGCAGCGGCGAGCACCCCGCGCAGGGCGGACACGTCGCGCAGGCCCAGGTTGACGCCCTGCCCCGCCAGCGGATGGACCACGTGCGCGGCGTCGCCGACCACGGCCACGCGGCCGCCCACGTAGGTCTGCGCCAGCTGCCGGCGCAACGGGAACGCGGCGCGGCGCGAAACCGCCGTCAGCGCGCCCAGGCGCTGGCCGAAGGCGTGGCCGAGCTCGCGCAGGAAATCGGCATCTTCGGCCTGCAGCAAACGTTCCGCCTCGGCCTCGGGCAAGGTCCAGACGATGGAACTGCGCCGGTCGTGCGCGCCCGCGTACGGCAGGAACGCGATCGGTCCGCTGGGCAGGAAGCGTTGCCAGCACGTGGCCTGGTGCGGCCGTTCGTGATCGATGTAGGCGACCAGGCCGCGCTGGCCGTAGTCGTGCGCGGGTGCTTGGATGCCGGCCAGCGCGCGCAGGCGCGAATCGGCGCCGTCGGCGGCCAGCACCAGGCGCGCGCGCAGGCGGCTGCCGCTGTCCAGCAGCACCTCGGCACTGTCGCCATCGTCGGGCTGTTCCAGGCCGGTCACCTGTTCCGGGCAATGCAGGCGCACGCCAGCCGCGGGCAGCGCCGCCCACAAGCGGTCCACCAGCAGGCCGTGTTCGACGATCCAGCCCAGCTCGCGACGGCCGAAGGCATCGGCCTCGAACGCCAGCTCGCCGCCGCCGGCCGCATCCCACACCCGCATCGCGCGGTAAGGCTGGGCGCGCGCGGCCAACACGCCGCGCCACACGCCCAGGTCGTCGAGCAGGGCGCCGTTGTCGGGCGCGAAAGCGTACACGCGCAAGTCCGGCGCGTCCTCGCGCCAGCGCGGCGGCTCGCGGCTTTCGACCAGGGCGACGTCCAGGCCGTCGCGCGCGAACGCGAGCGCGGCCGCGGCGCCGACCACGCCGGCGCCGACCACCACCACGTCCAGCGGGCCACGCCGGCTCATGCGCGCGCTCCGCGGCAGAGCGCCGGCACGTCGCCGCGATACCCCATGGCGCCGCCCACCAGCCAGGCCTGCGCCGAGGGCAGGCGGTCGGCCGCGAACAGGCCCAGGCTGCGCAGCGGCCGCAGCAGCGGCGATTCGTTCGAAGTCACCCGCGCCAGGCCGTCGGAGAAGGCGATGGTGCGCTCGCGGTCTTGCGCACGGCGACGCTGGTAATCGGCCAGCAGGCCGGCGCCGCCGCAATCGGCCGCGGCATCGTCGGCGCGCGCGGCGGCGATCAGTTCGGCCAGGGTCAAGGCGTCGCGCAGGCCCAGGTTGAAACCCTGCGCGCCGATCGGATGGATGGTCTGCGCGGCATTGCCGACCAGCACCGCGCGCGCGGCGGTGCAGCGCTGCGCGAGCACGCGCTGGGCCGGATAGGCGCTGCGGGCGCCGCAGGCCAGGAAGCGTCCCGCGCGCCAGCCGAAGGCGTCCTGCGCATGCGCCAGGAACGCCGCTTCGTCCATCGCAGAGACGGCGTCGGCGCGCTCGCGCAGCACGCCGTGGACCAGACCGTAATGGCCGTCGCCGCGCGGCAGCAGCGCGGTCGGGCCGCCTTCGTCCAGGCGTTCGTAGGCGGTGCCGTCGGGTGCGCGCTCGGCGCGCAGCCGGGTCACGAACAGGGTCTGGCCGTAATCGTGTTCGTCGGCGGCGATGCCCAGCGCCTCGCGCACGCCGCTGCGGGTACCGTCGGCGGCCACCAGCAGGCGCGCGCGCAGCACGCGCTCGCCGCCGGCATCGGCCACCCGGATCGCACGCGCGCCGTCGTCGTCCTCGGCCAGGCCGACGAAACGCACCGGCCGGTAGCGCAGCAGCTGCGGCAGCTCGGCCAGGCGCGCTTCCAGGGCGTCGCCGAAATCGCGCGCCACCACCACCCGGCCGAATTCGTCGCGGCCGTAGCGCTGCGCGTCCAGCAGGCTGCGGCCGAAGTCGCCACGGCGGCTGATGTGGATGCGGCGGATCGCCCCGGCCGGCGCGCGCAGCTTCTGCAGCACGCCCAGGGCGCCGAGCGCGTTGACCGTGGCCTCGGCGAAGCTGAGGTTGCGCTCGTCGAACACCGCCGGCAGCGCGCCGGGCGGCGCGGCCTCGACCAGGCCCACCTGCAGGCCCTGGCCCTGCAGGGCGATCGCCAGGCTGGCGCCGACCAGGCCGCCGCCGACGATCAGCACGTCGTGCAGGATCTGCGCGGGGTCGCCGGCGGGTGCGGAAGCATCGTGATTCATGCGTTCATGATACGGCGGCCAGCGCTACGAGGGCGTTTCCAGGCCACCGATCCGGCGCCGGAATCGAGCCCCGGGCCACGAATCGGGCGTTTTGCCCGCAGGTTCCTTAGAATGTGCGGATCGACGCGCCAGCCCGGCGTCCGGAGCCCCGCCATGAAGCCCAACACCCAACGCAGTCTGATCCTCGCCCTGCTCGCCGCGCTGATGCTGGCCACGCGCGTGAACCATTGGGCGCCGATCCCGGATGCGTCCTGGGCGGTGTTCTTCCTCGGCGGCTTCTACCTGCGCGGCTGGACGCGCTGGGCCTTCCCGCTGCTGATGGCGCTGGCGGTGGCCGTGGACTACGCCGTGATTACCCGCCAGGGCCTGAGCTTCTGGCAGCACTACTGCGTGTCGGCCGCTTACTGGTTCCTGGTGCCGGCCTATTTCGCCATGTGGGCCGGCGGCCTGTGGGTCGCGCGCGGCTACAGCCGCCGCTGGAACGACCTGGGCCGCGCGGTGGTCGCGCTGCTCGCCTCGGTGCTGATCTGCCAGCTGCTGAGCCAGGGCAGCTTCTACTGGCTGTCGGACTCGGTCGCCAACAAGACCGTGGCCGGCTGGGCCGCCAACTACGCCCAGTGGCTGCTGCCTTACCTGCAGACCGCCGCCACCTACGTCGGCCTGGCCGCGCTCGCGCATGCGATCGCGGTGGCCGCGAGCAAGAGCGGCGCCGACGTCCGCGACGTCTCCAAGCGCTAAGCGCACGCCGCGCGACGCGATGGGCAACCGCCTCTCCAAGATCTACACCCGCACCGGCGACGACGGCAGCACCGGCCTGGGCGACGGCAGCCGCGTGGCCAAGGACTCGGCGCGCGTCGACGCCTACGGCACGGTGGACGAAGCCAATTCCTGCATCGGCCTGATCCTGGCCAGCGAATTGCCGCAGGCCGTGCGCGACCAGCTGGTCGCGATCCAGCACCAGATGTTCGACCTGGGCGGCGAGCTGTGCATCCCCGGCCACGCCGCCATCTTCGACGCCGACATCGACCGCCTGGAGCAGTGGCTGGACGGCCACAACGACGACCTGCCGGCGCTGAAGGATTTCATCCTGCCCGGTGGCGGCGAAGCCGCCGCGCGCTGCCACATCGCCCGCACCGTGGTCCGCCGCGCCGAGCGCGAGACGGTGGCGCTGTCGCGCATCGAAACCGTGCGGCCCGAAGCCGTGCGTTATCTCAACCGCCTCTCCGACCTGCTGTTCGTGCTGGCCCGCGTGCTCGCCCGCGCCAGCGGACACGGCGAGGTGCTGTGGAACCACGAGCGCCGCAAGGGCTAGCCGTGCGCGTCTACACGCATCCGGCCTGCACGCGCCACGACCCGGGTCCGGGCCATGCCGAGCGGCCGCTGCGCCTGGTGGCGGTGACCGAGGCCCTGCGCGAGGCCTACACCGGCCTGGAATGGTTCGAGGCGCCCAGCGCCAGCCGCGGCCAGCTGCTGCGCGCCCACGACGACGCCCTGCTTGCCCTGGTGCTGGACACCGCGGTCGACGGCCCCATGCACCTGGACCCCGACACCGTGCTCGCGCCCGGCTCGGCCGAGGCCGCGCTGCGCGCCGCCGGCGCCGGCGTGGCCGCGGTGGACGCGGTGCTCAAGGGCGAAGACCGGCGCGCGTTCTGCGCGGTGCGCCCGCCCGGCCACCACGCCACCGGCTCGGTGGCCATGGGCTTCTGCCTGTTCAACAACATCGCCGTGGCCGCCGCCCACGCCTGCGACAAGCACGGCCTGGCGCGGGTGGCGGTGATCGATTTCGACGTGCACCACGGCAACGGCACCCAGGCGATCTTCGACACCGACCCGCGGGTGATGTACGTCAGCTCGCACCAGATGCCGCTGTACCCCGACACCGGCTACGCCGACGAGCGCGGCGTGGGCAACATCGTCAACGCGCCGCTGCCGCCGGGCGCGGGCAGCGAGACCTTCCGCAAGGTCTGGCGCGAGCGCCTGCTGCCGGCCATCGACTCCTTCCGCCCGCAGCTGGTGCTGATCTCGGCCGGCTTCGACGCCCACCGCCGCGACCCGCTGGCGCAGCTGGAACTGGACGGCGACGACTACCGCTGGATCACCGCCGAACTGGTCGCCATCGCCGACAAGCACGCCCAGGGGCGGGTGGTGTCGATGCTGGAAGGCGGCTACGACCTGGCCGCGCTGCGCGAATGCGCGGTCGCGCACGTGGGCGCCCTGCTGTAGGACGCGATCGTCGCGGTAGGATGCGGCGACAACCGCATCGCCGCGAATGCCCGGCAATCGGGATCGTGCGGTCGCGCCCCGCCTCTGTCGCCACTACAAGGACCGTCCCATGCACCGCTCCGGTTTGCTGCGCACCCCGCTCGCCCTGGCCCTGGCGCTGGCCGCGCTGGGCCAGATCGCCCCCGCCGCGGCGCGCAGCCCCGCCCCCCCGGCAACCGCCGCCGCGCTGCCGTCCAAGCAATACCGCATCGAGGATTTCATCGACACCGTCGGCGTGGCCGGCGCCTCGTACTCGGCCGACGAATCCAAGCTGCTGTTCTCCTCCAACAAGAGCGGCATCTGGAACGTCTACTCCATGCCCGCCGACGGCGGCGAATGGACCCCGGTCACCCGTTCCACCACCGACAGCACCTATGCGGTGGCCTACTTCCCCGACGACGACCGCGTGCTGTTCACCCGCGACCAGGGCGGCAACGAACTCAATCACCTGTACGTGATCGATCGCGACGGCGCCGAGCGCGACCTCACCCCGGGCGACAAGCTCAAGGCCTCCTTCGCCGGCTTCAGCCACGACGGCCGCCACTTCTACGTCAGCAGCAACGAGCGCGACCCCAAGGTCTTCGACCTGTACCGCTACAGCAGCGCCGACTA
Source organism: Lysobacter silvisoli (assembly GCF_003382365.1). NCBI lineage: Bacteria > Pseudomonadati > Pseudomonadota > Gammaproteobacteria > Lysobacterales > Lysobacteraceae > Lysobacter > Lysobacter silvisoli. Next base: position 52,687 of record NZ_QTSU01000002.1, read on the forward strand.
CCGGCGCGAGCTGGTCTACCGCAACGAGGGCGCCTACCAGCTCGGCCCGATTTCCAACGACGAACGCTGGCTGTCGCTGGCCAAGCCCACCACCACCAACGACGCCGACCTGTTCGTGGCCGACCTCAAGAGCGGCCAGGCCACCAAGGTCTCCGAACACTCCGGCGAGGCCCAGTTCACCGGCCAGGACTTCAGCCCCGACAGCCAGTGGCTGTACTACACCGCCAACGACCAGGGCGAGTTCGCGCAGGTGCGCCGGGTCCAGGTGGGCACGTGGAAGCACGAGCCGGTGCAACAGGCCGACTGGGACATCGTCGCCAATTACTTCTCCCACAACGGCAAGTACCGCGTGGTCGCGATCAACCAGGACGGCAGCACCGCGATCCAGGTCTACGACCATGCCAGCGGCCAGCCGGTGGCCCTGCCCAAACTGCCCGCGGGCGAGATCCGCAACGTCAGCATCTCGCGCTCGGAAAAACGCATGGCGTTCTATCTCAACGGCGACCGCCAGCCCAACGACCTGTACGCGCTGCGTTTCGGCGAGCAGCCCAAGCAGCTGACCCGCTCGCTCAACCCGGCCATCGCCGCGGCCGACCTGGTCGATTCGCAAGTGGTGCGCTTCAAGAGCTTCGACGGCATGTCGATCCCCAACATCCTGTGGAAGCCGCACCAGGCCAGCGCCCAGGCCAAGGCGCCGGCGCTGGTGTGGGTGCACGGCGGCCCGGGCGGACAGACCACGCGCGCGCACAGCGCGGTGATCCAGTTCCTGGCCAACCACGGCTACGTGGTGCTGGGCATCAACAACCGCGGCAGCTCCGGCTACGGCAAGACCTTCTTCGCCGCCGACGACGGCAAGCACGGCCGCGAGCCGCTGCAGGACACGATCTCGGCCAAGCGGTACCTGCAATCGCTGGACTACGTCGACCCCGAGCGCATCGGCATCATCGGCGGCAGCTACGGCGGCTACATGACCGTGGCCGCGCTGGCGTTCCACCCGGACGAGTTCAAGGCCGGCGTGGACATCTTCGGCGTGACCAACTGGCTGCGCACGCTGGAAAGCATTCCGCCGTATTGGGAGAGCTTCCGCCTGGCGCTGTACAAGGAGATCGGCGACCCGGCCACTCAGCGCGATTTCCTGATCGCGACCTCGCCGCTGTTCCACGCCGACAAGATCAACAAGCCGCTGATGGTGCTGCAAGGCGCCAACGACCCGCGCGTGATCAAGCCCGAGTCCGACGAGATCGTGGCCGCGGTGCGCAAGAACGGTGTCCCGGTGGAGTACGTGGTGTTCGACGACGAGGGCCACGGCTTCAGCAAGAAGAAGAACCAGATCGAGGGCTACGGCAAGATCCTGAACTTCCTCGACACCTACCTGAAGGGCGACGGCAAGGCGCGCGGCGCCCAGCCCTGATCCACAGGCGAGCGATGCCCCAGCGCCCGGCCGCAGCGGCCGGGCGCTGTCGTTTCGGGCCGCGCAGGCCTTCCGGGCGCGCGGGCGCGAGCGCGCAAGATGAACAAGGCGGGCCCGCGGACCGCTTTCGCGTTGCCCGTCCGCGGGGGATGGGGCAAGCTAACGGCCGATTTTCTGCCCTCGGATGGCCGCGTGCGCAAACCCCTACGCCTGCTCCCGTTGTCGCTGTGCATCGCCATCGCGCTGCCCGCCCAGGCCGCCGGCGAGGACGACGAGAACTGGGGCCTGTGCCCCATCGAGGACGTGGTGCCGGCCTTCACCGACGCGCCCACGCCCACCGGCACCGCCGACCAGCGCACCGCGGCGCCCACCGACATCGACGGCGGCACCCTGGAACGCGCCGGCACCGACGAGAACATCGTGGTCCAGGACAACGTGCGCCTGAGCCGCGGCGACCAGTTCCTGGGCACCGACAAGCTTTCCTACAACGAAGGCAGCGGCAAGTACACCGCCGAGGGCAACGTGCGCTACCAGGACGGCGGCATGCGCATGACCGCGCAGCGCGCCTCCGGCGACCAGAACGCCGACACCCACCGCATCGAGGACGTGCAGTACCAGCTCACCCAGCGTCGCGGCAACGGCGGCGCCGAACGCATCGACCTGGCCGGCGCCCGGGGCAAGCTGGTGGGCTCCACCTATTCCACCTGCCCGCCCAAGCAGCGCGTCTGGGAACTGCGCGCGCGCCAGATCGACCTGAACACCGACGAAGGCATGGGCGTGGCCCACAACGCCACCCTGCACATCGGCAAGGTGCCGGTGCTGTACGTGCCCTGGTTCAAGTTCCCGATCGACGACCGCCGCCGCACCGGCCTGCTGTACCCGGCCATTTCCATGTCGGGCAAGAACGGCTTCGACTACAAGCAGCCGATCTACCTGAACCTGGCGCCGAACTACGACGCCACCCTGTACCCGCGCATCATGGCCAAGCGCGGCGGCGCGTTCGGCGGCGAGTTCCGCTGGCTGTACCCGGAGGGCAAGGGCGAGCTGTACGCCAACTTCATGCCCAGCGACAACCTGCCCGGCGACCGGCCCTCGCGCTATTTCGACTACGCCAACGTGCCGCTGCGCCCGGAAGAACTGCCCGACAAGAACCGCGGCCAGTTCTCGCTCAAGGCCAGCCACAGCCTGGACGCCAACTGGTACGCCGCCACCAACCTGGCCTGGGTCAGCGACAAGTACTACCTGCAGGACTTCAGCAACAGCCTGTACGGCGTGTCGGCCTATTCGATCCGCAGCGACATCGGCCTGTACGGCCGCGGCCGCCACTGGGAGGCCTCGGTGATGGCCGACCGCTACCAACTGGCCGACTACACCCTGACCGAACGCAGCCTGCCCTACGACCGCCTGCCGCGCGCGACCTTCCGCTGGGCGCAGCCGTTCGGCAACTGGTTCGAGGCCGGCGTGGACTCGGAGCTGGTGCGCTTCCAGCACGCCGACGAGATCCTGCGTTTCGCCCAATCCGACGGCAAGCGCGTCTCGCGCGACGTGGCCATGCCCGGCGGCAGCCGCTTCGACGTAAAGCCCTACATCTCGTTGCCCCTGGAAGGCGCGAGCTGGTTCATCCGGCCCAAGCTGGCCTGGCGCTACACCGCTTACGAGCTGGAAACCTCCAAGGCGCGCGAGCTGGCGACCGTCAACGCCCAGGCCTACGCCGCCCAGCAGGGCATCCCCTACACCCCGGCCCTGGACGCGCGGTTCTACGACAAGTCGCCCAACCGCAGCCTGCCGATCACCTCGGTTGACGCCGGCCTGTACTTCGACCGAGACACCACCATCGGCGGCGACCGCTACCTGCACACCCTGGAGCCGCGCGTGTTCTACCTGCGCGCGCCCTACCGCGACCAGAGCGCGCTGCCGATCTTCGACACCGACCCCATGACCTTCTCCTGGGGCCAGCTGTTCCGCGACAACCGCTACACCGGCGCCGACCGCCAAGCCGACGCCAACCAGCTGACCGTGGCCCTGACCTCGCGCCTGATCAGCGAGGACGACGGCCGCGAACGCCTGTCGGCCAGCATCGGCCAGATCCAGTACTTCGACGACAGCCGGGTGACCGTGCCGGGCGAAAGCCCGATCGAACAGGGCAAGTCGGCCTGGGTCGCCGACGTCAGCGTTTCGCCCAACGACCGCTGGACCATCAACGGCACCTACCAGTACAACCCCAAGTTCCGCGGCCAGGACCTGGCCAGCATCCGCGCGCGCTACCTGTTCGGCGACGCCGGCATCGTCAACCTGGCCTACCGCTACCGCCGCAATCCGGTGGACCGCAAGAAGGACCTGCTGGAGCAGGCCGACCTGTCGTTCCTGTACCCGATCAACGAGAACTGGAGCGTGGTCGGCCGCTACTACTACTCGCTGCTGGACAAGAAGGCGCTGGAACAGATCGCCGGCGTGCAGTGGGAAAGCTGCTGTCTGGCCGTGCGCGTGGTGGCGCGCCGCTACCTGCGCGACCGCACCGGCGATCTCAATAATTCGCTTCAGGTGGAGTTCGAGCTCAAGGGCCTAGGCTCCGCCGGACAGAACACGGAGCGGGTCTTGCGCCGTGCTATCCTCGGCTACGATCGCGACGATCTCTATCTGGTCCCGCCCTCGTCCGTGACCCGCGGCCAGACCGATCCCACCCCCGACCCGACCCTATGAAGAAACTATTCGCGTGTGTCCTGGCCGCTGGCCTGTCCAGCGGGCTGTTGCTGCCTGTCGGCGCGGCGTCCGCCCAGGAAGTTCAGCCGATCGACCGCATCGCCGCGGTGGTGGACGAGAACGTGGTCCTGAAGACCGAGCTGGACCGTGCCGTGGCCAACATCCTGGCCCAGTACGCCGGCCGCGAAAACCAGCTGCCGCCGCGCGACGTGCTCGAGCGCCAGGTGCTGGAGCGCCTGATCCTGTTGAAGATCCAGGTCGCCTACGCCCAGGGTTCGGGCATCCGGGTCACCGACCAGGAAATCGACCAGGCCATCGGCAACATCGCCCAGCAGAACCGCATCAGCGTCGAGCAGCTGCGCCAGCAGCTGGCCCGCGACGGCGGCACCTACGCCGACTTCCGCACCTCGATCCGCGACGAACTGCTGACCCAGCGCCTGCGCCAGCGTTTCGCCCAGACCCGGGTCGCGGTCAGCGACGCCGAAATCGACGCCGCCTTGGCCGCCCAGGCCAACTCCGGCACCCAGTACCACCTGGCCCACATCCTGGTCGGCCTGCCCGAAGGCGCCACCGCCGAGCAGATCGCCACCGCGCAGAAGAAGATCGAGGGCGTGAAGGCCCTGATCGACAAGGGCGAGATGGACTTCGCTGCCGCCGCGGTGCGCTACTCCGACAGCCCCAACGCCCTGGAAGGCGGCGACCTGGGCTGGCGCAGCCTGGACGAAATCCCCAACGCCTTCGCCGACCTCATGCGCGGCATGAGCGCCGGCCAGGTGACCGCGCCGATCCGCGGCCCCAGCGGCTTCCAGCTGCTGAAGCTGGTGGAAACCCGCGACGCCTCGCAGGCCGCGCCGAGCATGGTCACCCAGTACAAGGCCCGCCACATCCTGATCCGCACCAGCGACACGGTGACCGACGCCCAGGCCAAGGCCAAGGCCGACACCCTGCGCGCGCGCCTGGCCGGCGGCGCCGACTTCGCCGAGGTGGTCAAGGAAAGCGAAGACCTGAACTCGCGCGGCAAGGGCGGCGACCTGGGCTGGTTCACCCAGGACGAGTTCGGCCCCGAATTCGGCGGCGCGGTCGCCGCGCTGCAGGACAACCAGATCTCGCAGCCGATCCGCACCCCGGCCGGCTGGCACATCGTCGAGCGCACCGGCAGCCGCCAGACCGACGTGGGCGACCGCAACCGCCGCGCCCAGGTCCAGGAGACCATCGGCCGGCGCAAGCTCGAGGAAGAGTGGAACCGCTTCCTGCGCGAGCAGCGCGGCGAAGCCTTCGTCGACGTGCGCATCGGCAAGGCCGCGGCCGCCGACGCTCCCGCCGCACCCGCCACCCCCGCTCCCAGCGGCGGCTGAGGTGACCCCGCCCCGGCTCGCGCTGGTGCCGGGCGAGCCGGCCGGCGTCGGGCCGGAGCTGTGCCTGCGGCTGATCCAGCGGCCGCGCGATTACGCCCTGACCGCCTACGCCGACCCGCGCAGCCTGCAGGCCGCGGCCCAGGCCCTGAACCTGCCGCTGAAGCTGCTGCCGCCGGACCAGCCGGCGCTGCGGCCGGGCGAGCTGTCGCTGGTCGAAGTGACCCAGGCCAGCGTCCCCGACTGGGGCCAGCCCGACCCCGCCAACGCCGCGGCCGTGATCGGCGCCCTGCGCCAGGCCGCCCAAGCCTGCCTGGACGGCGAACTGGAAGGCCTGGTCACCGGCCCCGTGCACAAGGCCGCGATCAACGCCGGCGGCATCCCCTACACCGGCACCACCGAACTGCTGGCCCAGCAGGCCGGCTGCGAGGTGGTGATGATGCTGGCCAACGACATCGTGCGCGTGGCCCTGGCCACCACCCACCTGCCGCTGCGCGCGGTCGCCGACGCGATCGCGCCCGAGCCGCTGGCGCGCACCCTGGGCATCGTCGCCGCGGCCCTGCGCGCCGACTTCGGCGTGGCCGAGCCGGCCATCGCCGTGCTCGGCCTGAACCCGCACGCCGGCGAGTCCGGCCACCTGGGGCGCGAGGAGATCGAGGTCATCGAACCGGTGCTGGCCGCGCTGCGCGCCCAGGGCCTGAACCTGATCGGCCCGCTGCCCGCCGACACCGCCTTCCTGCCGGCCAAGCTGCGCGGCTACGACGCGGTGCTGGCCATGTACCACGACCAGGGCCTGCCCGTGCTCAAATACAGCGGTTTCGAGCGCGCGGTGAACCTGACCCTGGGCCTGCCCTACCCACGCGTGGCCGTGGACCACGGCACCGCCCTGGACCTGGCCGGCAGCGGCCGCGCCGACCCGTCCAGCCTGATCGCCGCAGCCGACACCTGCGCCCGCATCGCCCGCAACCGCCGCCCGCAGGGAGCACCGCCATGACCGGCACGGCCAAGGCCCACGCCAAAGGTTTCACCGCCGAGGCCAAGAAGCACCTCGGTCAGCACTTCCTGCACGACCGCGGCATCATCGCCATGATCGTGCAGGCGGTGGATCCGCAGCCCGGCGACCGCCTGGTCGAGATCGGCCCCGGCCAGGGCGCGATCACCTTCCCGCTGCTGGACCGCCACGGCGAGCTGACCGTGATCGAGTTCGACCGCGACCTGATCTTCCCGCTGACCGAGGGCGCGCGCGCCCATGGCACCCTGGAAGTGATCCACCGCGACGTGCTGACCGTGGATTTCGGCGCCCTGGCGCATAACGGCGGGCCGATCCGCCTGGTCGGCAACCTGCCCTACAACCTGTCCTCGCCGATCCTGTTCCATGCCCTGGAACACGCGCCGGCGATCGTGGACATGCACTTCATGCTGCAGAAGGAGGTGGTGGACCGCATGGCCGCCGGCCCCGGCAGCAAGGTCTACGGCCGGCTCGGGGTGATGCTGCAGGCCTATTGCCAGGTCACCGCGCTGTTCGATGTGCCGCCGGCCGCGTTCCGGCCGCCGCCGAAGGTGGATTCGGCCGTGGTCCGGCTGGTGCCGCGCGCGCCCGAATCCATCGGCATCGACGATCACCCGCGCTTCGCCCGCGTGGTCCGCGACGCCTTCGGCCAGCGCCGCAAGACCCTGCGCAACGCCCTGTCGCAGCTGTGCGACGCGGCCGCGATCGAGGCTGCGGGCCTGCGCCCGGACGCGCGCGCCGAGCAGATCGAGGTGGCGGATTTCGTGCGCCTGGCCAACTCGCTGAAGCAGCTCCCGCCCGAAGCCTGAGCGCCGCCGCGCACCTGTGGCGGTTGCGCTCATTCCCGCTTCATGCCCGCATTGCTTACACTGCCGGGCATGGAACACCGCCACGACTACGCCATCGACATCGCCGTCGCCACCCGCTACCTCGACGACCAGTCCGAGCCGGGCCGCGACCGCTATGTGTTCGCCTACACCATCAGCATCCGCAACGCCGGGCGCGTGCCCGCGCGCCTGCTCTCGCGCCACTGGGTCATCACCGACGCCAACGGCAAGGTGCAGGAGATCGAGGGCGAAGGCGTGGTCGGCGAGCAGCCCTGGCTGCGCCCGGGCGAGGACTTCGAATACACCTCCGGTGCGGTGCTGGAAACCAGCCTGGGCACCATGGAGGGCAGCTACGCGATGGTCGCCGACGACGGCACCCGCTTCGAGGCGCCCATTCCGGCCTTCACCCTGACCGTGCCGCGCACTTTGCACTGACGGCAGGGAAGATCAGGACATGAGCGTCTGGGCCATCGGCGACCTGCAAGGCTGCTACGACCCCACCCAACGGTTGCTGGAGCGGATCGGTTTCGATCCCGCCCGCGACACCCTGTGGTTCTGCGGCGACCTGGTCAACCGCGGCGGCCAGTCGCTGGAAACCCTGCGCCTGGTCCACTCGCTGCGGGCCAACAGCGTAGTGGTGCTGGGCAACCACGACCTGTCGCTGCTGGCCATCGGCGAGCGCCGCGAGGAAGAGCAGCGCAAGGTCAATCCCGACCTGCAGCGCATCGTGCTGGCCGAGGACCGCGACGAACTGCTGGGCTGGCTGCGCATGCAGAAGCTGGTGCACACCGACCGCAAGCTGGGCTGGATGATGGTGCACGCCGGCCTGGCGCCGAAGTGGACCACCCAGCTGGCCGAGCGCCACGCGCGCGAAGTCGAGGAGCGCCTGCACAGCGACCAGTACCCGCGCCTGCTCAAGAACATGTACGGCGACCGCCCGGCCTGGAACCCCAAGCTGGCCGGGATCGACCGTCACCGCGCGATCATCAACATCTTCACCCGCCTGCGCTATTGCACCCCGCGCGGCCGCATCGCGTTCGAGGACAAGGGCAGCCCCGGCACCCAGCCGGCCGGCCTCTACCCCTGGTACGAAGTGCCCGGCCGGGTCGAGCGCGACCTCAAGATCGTCTGCGGCCACTGGTCCACCCTGGGCCTGTTCGTCGGCCACGGCGTGCACGCCATCGACACCGGCGCGGTCTGGGGCGGCAAGCTCACCGCGCTGCAGTTGGACACCGACGAGCTGCGCATCGTCCAGGTGCCCGGCCGCGACGTGCCGGCCAACCCGCCCAAACCGCGGCCGACCCGGCCCAGCGCATGAGCCGGGCGGCGGCCGCGTGGCAACGCGCAGTCGCCGTGCTGGCGCTGGCCGCGGCGTGCAGCGCCTGCGGCGAGCGTGCGCCCACCGCGCAGGCGCCGGCGACCGCGCCGACGGCCGCAAAGCGGGCGCCGCCCGCGCCCGCGGTCCCCACCCATCCGCTGGTACGCGCCGCGCGCGCGCAGGTCGGCGTGGTGAACTACTACGATCCGACTTACGTGCGCCTGGACTACCCCGGCGGCGACGTCGCCGCCGACCGCGGCGTATGCACCGACGTGGTCATCCGCGCGCTGCGCACCCAGGGCCTGGACCTGCAGCAGGCGCTGCACGAAGACATGCGCGCGAACTTCGCCCGCTACCCGCAAAGCTGGGGCGCGCGCGGCACCGACCGCAACATCGACCACCGCCGCGTGCCCAACCTGCGCCGCTGGTTCGAACGCCAGCGCTGGCAACTGCCCGCCAGCGAACGCGCCGCCGACTACCAGCCCGGCGACTTCGTCACCTGGGACCTGGGCAACGGCGTCCCCCACATCGGCATCGTCTCCGACCGCAAATCCTGGGAAGGCGACCCGCTGATCCTGCACAACATGTCGCGCGGGACGGAGGAAGGAGATTTGTTGTTCGTGTATCCGATCACCGGGCATTACCGACCGAAGTTGGAGACGGTGGCTAGCGTTCGGTAGCGGCATGACTAGGCGGGCGTCGCGAGCTGCGGCTGCGCGCGCCCTCACCCCAACCCGCACCCCGGCCCGACCGCACAGCGGTCGGGCGTTCAGTGCAGCGCGAGCCCATGGCTCGCAAGCGCTGCCCCTCACCCCGTGAACGGGAGAGGGGCTAAAGCACAAGCGGCGCCGGATGCATCCCCTCTCCCGTTTACGGGAGAGGGTTAGGGTGAGGGGGTGAGCGCGCGGCGCGAATGCTCTTGACCCTCGCTCGGGCCCCGAACTCGCCGTCCCAACAGCAGACCCGGAGGGCGGCGCACAGGAAGTGCGCCGTTTTCCGCTCGGGCAGGAGGCCCGATCGGAAAATCCCCGCGCACGCATCGCTCTCGCAGGGGAGCTCTGTCCAAGGACAGCGTTTTTCTTTGGTGACTTTCTTTTGACGCTTATCAAAAGAAAGTGACCCGGCCGCTTGCGGACGGAAGCGGTTGCTGTTGCTCCTGAGCAAAGGCGAAGAGCAAATCCCCCTCAATCCCCCTCAACAAAGGGGGAAGACAAGCAAAGGCGGAAGCAGGGGAAATGAGGGTTGCGACGTAGGTGCGGATTCGCGGTCGCAGCTTGCGCAGCTCCTACAGGGAGCTCGAAAGGCTTGTCGCAGATGTGGACTCGCGGTCGCGGCTTACGCCGCTCCTACCCCAAAGCGAACGGCGCTGTGGGGTGTGGGACTCAGCTCTACCGCAGGGTAGCCAAGGCTGTGCGCCTATGCGTCCATCCCCAGCCGCGCGTAGTCCACGAACTCGAACGCATGTGCATGGCGCTCGTCCGCCGCATGCGCCTGACGCCCCAGCACCCGCCATTCCTGCTCGTCGAAACGCGGGAAGTACGCGTCCGCCCCTGCGACTTCCGTGTCCACATAAGTCAGATGCAGATGCGTCGCCACCGGCAGGCACAGCGCATAGATCTCGCCGCCGCCGATCACGCACAGCTCCGTAGCGCCCTCGGCGCGGGCCAGGTCCAGCGCCTGCGCCACCGACTCCAGCGCCTGCATGCCCTCGAACGGCACCTGGCCCGAACGCGTGAGCACTAGGTTGCGCCGGCCCGGCAGCGCACGGCCCAGCGACTGCGCGGTCTTGCGGCCCATCAGCACCGGCTTGCCCAGGGTCAGCGCCTTGAAGCGCTTGAGATCGTTCGGCAGCCGCCAGGGCAGTTCGTTGCCGCGGCCGATGCCGCGCGCGCGGTCCAGCGCCGCGATCAGCGATACGCGCATCACGGCCTACGCCGCCAGACGCGGTCCAGCGAATAGCGGCCCGGGCCTGCGAACATCAGGCACAGACCCGAAGCGACCAGGATCAAGGCCGGGAACGCGCCGGGGTACGGCAGCTTGGAATCCACCATCCACACCGCGACGGTGAAATTGATCGCCACCACCAGGCCGGCGAAACGCGTGCACAGGCCCAACACCAGGGCCAGGCCGCCGAAGAACTGACCGATCACCGACAGCACCGCACAGAACAGCGGGAACGGAAAACCGTGGTGGACCATGAAGTCGCGGAACTCCAGCATCCGCGCCCACGAGAACACGTTGTCCTGGGTCATTAACATCAGATGCGCGCCCACCGCCACACGCAGGATCAGCAGGCCCAGGTCGGCGCGGCGCGCGCAGGCGTCCTCGACCGCGTTGTGCCACTTGGCTATCGCCAGCATTCGGCCACCTCGCTAAGGAAGGCGCCGCCGCATGCGGCAGCGGCGCCGGGCAGGCTTACTTCTTCTTGCAGGTCAGCATGACCGGTACCAGCTTGGTGACCATGTCGGTCATCATCGCCTGGAACGCCGGCGCCTGGTCCATCTTGTCGGTCATCTGGTCGATCGCGCGCTCCACGTCCACGTTCGCGGCCTGGCTGTGTTCCAGGAAGGACTTGCCGGCCGGCGTGGCGACGAAGGCCAGGAACGCGTCCAGGTCGGCCTGGCTCAGGCGCTTGCGCATCGCGTCCTTGATTTCCGCTTCCAGCTCGGGCGAGTGGAAGTACTCGCTGATCGCCTTGCGGAACTCGTTCTTGGAGAAATCGTCGATCGCCTTGCCCAGCGCCGGGCAGGCCTTGGCCTCGGGCTTGGACGCGGCGCCTTCGCGGAACTTCTCCGCCAGCTCGTCGATGTTGAGCTGGTCGATCTGATGGCCGTAGGTGAGGTCGTAGTAGCGATCCAGCACGGCTTCGTACTGCGGCGAGGTCGCCGCCTGCGCGCCGCCCGCGCCCAGCGTCATGGCCAGCGCCAGCGCGCCGGCGTAAAAAACCTTGTTCGACATTGCTGCTTTCCCCTGTGTTGAACTACCGCTTGCGCGGCGCGCCATCGTGGCCCGCCGCTCCCCTGAACCAGTCCGGTTTCAACCCTCGTCGCGGGCCTGGCATTGCTTCAGCAAGGCCTGGCTGCGTAGCGCCGACTCGGCGATCACCTTCATCACCCGCGGGTCCTGCGCCAGGCGCTGCTGGAAGTCGGCGCTGAGCTGCTCGAAGCGCTCGCCCATCTTGCGCGTCTGCTCCGGCGTACTCGGCGGGTCGCCGCCGTCCGCGGCGATCTTGAGCTGATCGGCGTCGAAGACATCGACCAGGATCTGTTCCATCCGGTCGCGCATTTCCGTGCTGAAGAACAGCTCCATCACCAGGGGCGTGGCGTCGCGCTCCAAATCCGTGCGCATTTGCCGCTCGGCCTCCACGCAGCCGCCGAAATCGGAGGTGTCGGCATTGGCGATGCCCTCGGCGAAGGCCTTCTTGGCCATTTCGCCCATCATCGGCCGCGCACGCTCGAACGCCGCGCGCGCCAAGGCGCGTTCGTCCTGCGCATGCGCGGGCGCGACCAGCAGGCCGACCAGCAAGGCCGCGAGCGCGGCCGGAATCAGGGTGCGGTGCCGCATGAAAACTCCATTCGCTTGATCGCTTCGAACATCGCCGCATCCAAGCCGAAACCGACCGGCCGCTCGTAACGCAGCACCGCCATCTTCTCGCCCGACAACACCATCCACATGGTCCGGGCCAGTTCCGGCCCGAGCACCGAATCCATGCGGTAAGCGCGGCGGCCGCCCAAGGTTTCCCAGCTGCCGGGCGAACTGTCGCGCTGCGTCAGCACCGGCGCCACGCCGGTCATCAGCGCCTGCAGGCCCTGCTCGGTGCGCAGGTCCGGCGGCGCGCTCACGCACATCTGCAGCAGCAGCGCATCGCCGGGCTGGCCGTCGCGCACCGAGCGCAGGGCCTGACTGCTGCGACGGCCGTTGCCGGCGACTTCCAGCTGCGGCGCGTCGGCGTCGAATCCGATCGGCAGCGCGAAGCGCCCCGCCGCCCCATCGGCCATGGCCGGCCCCGCCGCATCCAGCGCACCGTTGCCGGCGGCCAGCACCAGTGCCAGCGCCGCGGCGATGCAGCTCAGGCGCACCGGCCAGCTCATACCGCCACAGGCGCCTTGATCGCCGGCAACGGGTCGTAACCTTCGATCGCGATGTCCTCGTAGCGGAAACCGAACAGGTCGGTCACCTGCGGATTGAGCTTCAGCGTCGGCAACGCGCGCGGCTGCCGCGACAGCTGCTCGCGCGCCTGCTCGTAGTGGTTCGAATACAGGTGCGCGTCGCCCAGGGTGTGGACGAAGTCGCCCACGCCCAGCCCGCAGACCTGCGCCACCATGTGGGTGAGCAGGGCGTAGCTGGCGATGTTGAACGGCACGCCCAGGAAGATGTCGCCGCTGCGCTGGTAGAGCTGGCAGCTGAGTTTTCCGTCGGCCACGTAGAACTGGAACATGGTGTGGCAGGGCATCAGCGCCATGCGCGGCAGGTCGGCCACGTTCCACGCGCTGACGATCAGGCGGCGCGAATCGGGGTTGCGCTTGATCTCGTCCACCACCCAGCGGATCTGGTCGATCTCGATCCCGTCGGCGCCAGCCCAGCGCCGCCACTGCTTGCCGTAGACCGGGCCCAGCTCGCCGTCGGCGTCGGCCCATTCGTCCCAGATGCTGACCTTGTTGTCCTTCAGGTAGGCGATGTTGGTCTCGCCCTGCAGGAACCACAGCAGCTCGTGCACGATCGAGCGTAGGTGCAGCTTCTTGGTGGTGACCAGGGGGAAGCCCTGGTTGAGGTCGAAGCGCAACTGCCAGCCGAACACGCTGCGCGTGCCGGTGCCGGTGCGGTCGGCTTTCTCGCTGCCGTGCTCGAGCACGTGGCGCAGCAGGTCCAGGTATGGGCGCATGCTCAGCCCTTGGCCGCGTCGGCGGCCGGCAGCGGTTGCAAGGTCGGCGCGCGGCGCGAACGCCACAGCCAGTACAGGCCCAGCAAGATCAGCGGCACGCTCAGCAGTTGGCCCATGGTCAGCCAGCCGAAGGCGATGTAGCCCGGTTGCGCGTCGGGCACGCGCACGAACTCGACCAGGAAGCGGAACACGCCGTACAGCAGCGCGAACAGGCCCGACACCGCATAGCGCGGGCGCGGCTTGCTCGAGTACCACCACAGCAGCACGAACATGGTCAGACCTTCCAGCGCCGCCTGGTACAGCTGCGAGGGATGGCGGGCGAAGGCGTTGAGCGCGCCGGCGGCGTACTGCTCATGGATCTGCTGCAGGTTCAGGTGCGCCAGCTCCGGCGCGCGCGGGAAGATCACGCCCCAGCCGGCGTCGGTGGGCTTGCCCCAGAGCTCGCCGCCGATGAAATTGCCGAGCCGGCCGAAGCCCAGGCCCGGCGGCACCAGCGGCGCGATGAAGTCGGTGACGTCGAAGAAATGCAGGCGGTGCTTGCGCGCCCACCACAGGATCGCGGCGAGCACGCCGAGCAGGCCGCCGTGGAAGCTCATGCCGCCTTCCCAGATGCGGAACAGCATCACCGGATCGCGGATCAGATCGCCGAAGGCGTAGAACAGGATGTAGCCGATGCGCCCGCCCAGCACCACGCCGAGCATGGCGTAGAACAGCAGGTCGCCGTAGGCCTGGTCGCTGACCCCGGGCAGGCGGCCGGCGCGCACCCGGCGCTGGCCCAGCCACCAGGCCAGGCCGAAGCCGATCAGGTACATGATCCCGTACCAGTGCACTTGCAGCGGGCCCAGGTGGACGGCGATCGGATCGATCTGGTGCAGGTAGATCATGCGTCGGTGCGGCCCGGCGGTCTGGGGATGCCGTTATTGTGCCCGAGGGGGATGGCGCGTGCCTTGCCCGGCGCCGGAACGCTGCGAACCGTTGCGCCATGCGGCGGCCGGCCCGGCCGGCTCAGAGGATATGCGGCAGGTCCGGCAGTTCGTTGACGTCGTGCTCGCCCTCGCCGCGCGGGTAGTGCTGGGCCAGCAGCGCCGACAGCGCCTCCACGCCGGCCAGCACCGCCGCCTCGGCCTCGCCCGCGCGCAGCCGGTCCTCGACCAGCTGGCAGACGCCGCGCCATTGCTCGGCGCTGACCCGGCCGTCGAAACCGCGGTCGGCGACCACCTCGATGCGGTGATCGGCCAGCAGCAGGTACAGCAGCACGCCGTTGTTGGCCTGGGTGTCCCAGACCCGCAGCTGGGCGAAGGCGTGCAGGGCCGCCTCGCGCGCCTGGCGCCCGGCCCAGACCGCGCCGGCCGGCAAGCCGGCTTCGACCGCGAAGCAGATCTCGCCGCTGTGGCGCAGTTCGCTGGCGGCGATGGCCGCGGCGATGCGGCGCAGGCTTTCTTCGGGGAACAGGCGCCGGGCCGAAGGCGCGAACAGGTGTTTGAGCAGACGCATGGGCGCGGCCTCCGTCACCAGCTGCCGGAGGCGCCGCCGCCTCCGCTGGAACCGCCGCCACCCGACCAGCCGCCGCCACCGCCGCCGCCGAATCCGCCACCCCCGCCCCAGTCGCCACCGCCGCCGCCCCAACCGCCATAGCCGGCATCGCGGGCGAAACGGCCGCTGCGGCTAGCGCTGAGCAGGCCGGTGACGAAGCCGATCACCGCGCCCAGGCCGCCGACCAGCAGGAACGAGGACAACAGCCAGGCCGCGCCGCCGGCCGCGCCGGCGCCGAGCAGCGCGCGCAGCGGGCGCGGCGCGCCGTTGAAGACGGCACGCGCGACCTGGGCCACGACCAAGGCCACGAACAACGAGATCAGGATGCTTTCCCCGCCGCCGCCACCGCCGCTATCGGCGCGGTTGTCGGCCATCGGCGCCGGCAGCGGTTCGCCGTCGATGAGCTTGGTCAGCGCCGCGCTGGCCTCGACGATGCCGCCGGCGTAATCGCCGTTGCGGAAATGCGGCACCAGGTATTCCTGGATCACCCGACTGGCGGTGGCGTCCGGGATCGCGCCCTCCAGGCCGTAGCCGACCTCGATGCGCACGCGCCGGTCCTGCTTGGCCACCACCAGCAGCACGCCATCGTCCACGCCCTTGCGGCCCAGCTTCCATTGCTCGAACGCGCGCACCGCGTACTGGGCGATGTCTTCGGGCTGGGTCGTGGGCACCAGCAGCACCTGCAGCTGGCTGCCCTTGCGCTGCTGCAGGGCCAACGCCTGCGCTTCCAGTTGCTGGCGCGCGCCCGCGTCCAGGGTGCCGGTGGTGTCGACCACCGGCGAGTCCATCTTGGGAATGGGCGCCAGATCCTGTGCCTGCGCGACGATCGCTGCCAGCCATAACGCGGCCGTCAGCCACAAGCCGCGCCAGACGGCACCGCCGCGCGTGGCCATGCGTGCGCTCACGCTCGCGCGCCCGTCCTCAGCCCGCCGGCGCCGGCTGCTGCGCGGGCGGTTGCTGCTGCGGTTGCGCCGGCTGGTTGAAGTCGACCTGCGGCGCGTTCTGGATCTGCTGTTCGTTCTCGACCGTGAAGTTGGGCTTGGTCTTGTAGCCGAACATCATCGCGGTCAGGTTCTGCGGGAACGAACGCACGTAGGTGTTGTAGTCCTGCACCGTCTGGATGTAGCGCTGGCGCTCGACGGTGATGCGGTTCTCGGTGCCTTCCAGCTGCGCCTGCAGCTGCAGGAAGTTCTGGTCGGCCTTGAGCTGCGGGTAGTTCTCGCTGACCACCAGCAGGCGGCCGATCGCGCTCTGCAATTCGCCCTGGGCCTGCTGGAACTGGGCCAGCGAAGCCGGATCGTCGGCGTTGACGTTGATGCTGCCGACCTTGGAGCGCGCCTGGGTGACCTGGGTCAGCACCTGCTGCTCGTGATTGGCGTAGCCCTTGACCGTGGCGACCAGGTTAGGCACCAAATCGGCACGTCGCTTGTAGACATTCAGCACCTGCGACCAGGCCGCTTTCACCGCCTCGTCCTTCTGCTGGATGGTGTTGTAGCCGCAGCCGCTGAGCAACGTAGCGGCCGCGAGCAGCATGAGCGACATCAGAACCTTACGCATGGCGCGACTCCTGGCCTGGGACCGGGGCATTGCACCACCGGCGCGCGCGCCTTGCAATGGACGCCGCGTGATCGCGGCGCCCGGTTGCCGGCGCCGCGAGGGGCGGCGCCGGCGGTGACTTCAGTCGGCCGAAACCCGCGCCGCGGCGCGGCGCTTGGCCCACAGGTTCAGGCACTCCACCGCGGCGGAGAAGCCCATCGCGCCGTAGATGTAGCCCTTGGGAATGTGCAGCTCGAAACCGTCGGCGACCAGGTAGGCGCCCACCAGCACGATGAAGGCCAGCGCCAGCATCTTGATGGTCGGGTTGCGGTCGATGAACTCGCCCAGCGGCTTGGACGCCAGCAGCATCACCGCCACCGCCAGCAGGATCGCCGCCACCATCACCGGGGTGTGGCTGGCCATGCCCACGGCCGCGATCACCGAGTCCAGCGAGAACACGATGTCGATCACCGCGATCTGCGCGATCACCGCCATGAACGACGCCGCCGGCTTGCTGTGCACGTCCTCGGACTCGCCCGCGCCGACGATCATGTCGCGCATTTCCATCGAGCCCTTCACCAGCAGGAACGCGCCGCCCAGGATCAGCACCAGGTCGCGCACCGAGATGCCCTGGCCGAAGATCGAGAACAGGTCGCTGGTCAGACCGGCCAGCCAGGCCAGGGTCAGCAGCAGCGCGATACGGGTGATGCACGCCACCGCGATGCCGAACTTGCGCGCCTTCTCGCGCTGCGCGTACGGCAGCTTGCTGACCGCGATCGAGATGAACACGAGGTTGTCGATGCCCAGCACGATCTCGATCGCGCTCAGGGTGACCAGGGTGATCCACACTTGCGGATCGGTGAGCATTTCCATCACTTGCGGGGTTTCCTAGCTTTTTGAAATCGGTGTTTGAAATCGGTGGTAGGGGCGGCGCGCTTACAAAAAGCGCGGCAGGACGATCGCGCCCCAGGTCAGCAATACGTTCATCATCAATACGAACACCGCGGCCGAGCCCATGTCCTTGGCCCGGCCGGCCAGTTCATGGAACTCGGGGCCGTAACGTTCGATCACCGCTTCGACCGCGGAGTTCAACAGCTCGATGCTCAGCACCAGCAGCATCGAGCCGATCAGCAGCACGCGCTCGACCGGGGTCTGGCCCAGCCACCAGCCCAGCGGCGCCAGCACCGCGAACAGATAGACCTCGAGCCGGAACGAAGATTCGTGCAGCCAGGCCGCGCGCAGGCCCTGGAACGACCACTTGGTCGCCTTGAGGATGCGTCCGGGGCCGCGCGGCAGGTGGCCGAAGTTGTCTGCCATCGCCAGCCTCAGCAACCGCAACGGGCGTGGACCGGCCGGGCGCGGAGCGCCGGCGGCAGGGCGGACGTCGCGGCGCGGCCGCGGCGGAAGGGCTCGGTCGTGGGCATGAAGGGTCGGGCTCTCTCCGGACGGGCCGGACGGGCGCAGCCGGCGGCCGCTACAGGGGCTGGATTCTGCCATAAGCCCCGCGGCGGTGCCCTCGCGGCCGGCCTTGCCGCCCGGATGGGCACGGCCGGTATGCGCCGCGGCCCAGACGGGCCGGAAATCGCCCTGCGCCGCCTGCAATCGCAGAGACGTCTGCGACAGACAGTGCCTGCGAGCGTCGCAGGCGGTGAGAACCGGCGCACGCAGCATGCCTGCCCGCAGCAACCGGCCGGTTCATCCGGACCCGGCCGCCCACCAGGAGACCGCGACATGGCAGTACAGCCCCGCCCCGACGGCTACCACAGCGTCACGCCCTACCTGATCGTCCACGACGCCGCCGCCGCGATCGACTTCTACGTGCGCGCCCTGAACGCCAGCGAGATCTACCGCCTGCCCATGGGCGACAAGATCGGCCACGCCGAAATCCGCATCGGCGACAGCGTGATCATGCTGTCGGACGAATGGCCGGACATGAACGCCCTCAGCCCCAAGACCCGCGGCGGCGCCACCGCCGCCTTCATGATCTACGTCGACGACTCCGACGCCGCCTTCGCCCAGGCCGTGCAGGCTGGCGGCCGCATCGACAAACCCATCGAGAACCAGTTCTGGGGCGACCGCACCGGCACCATTCTCGATCCCTTCGGCCACAAGTGGACCCTGGCCACGCATGTGGAGGACGTGTCGGAGGACGAGATGCAGCGGCGGATGGAGGAGTGGTCGCGGCAGTGAGGGCTCTTGCCTGGAAATGCAGATGGCGGCGCGAGATTGCGGCTACGCGTGCCCTCACCCCAACCCCTCTCCCGTGAACGGGAGAGGGGCTAAAGCAGCAAGCGGCTACGTCGGATTTGTTCCCTCTCCCGTTTACGGGAGAGGGTTAGGGTGAGGGGGTGAGCGCAAAGCGCGAATGCTCTTGATCCCCGCTCGGGCCCCGAACTCGTCGCCCCAATAGCAGACCCGCAGGGCGGCGCACAGGACGTGCGCCGTTTTTCGCTGGCACAGGATGTGCCATCGAAAAATCCCCGCGCACGCACCGATCTCGCACGGGAGCTCTGGGGCAGCGTTTTTCTTTGGTTACTTTCTTTTGACGCTCATCAAAAGAAAGTAACCCGGCCGCTTGCGGACGGAAGCCGTTGCTGTTGCTTCAACCAACACACCCACACACCTTCGCGAGCTCGGAGCGGATCGCGGCTCACGCCGCTCCTACAGAGGGCGCGTATCTCACAGAAACGGAGGCCTTCGCCGTAGGCGAGGATTCGGGGTCGCAGCTTGCGCAGCTCCTACACCGGGCGTGCGCAGCTCTCGTCGTGGGTGAGATTCGCGGTCGCGGCTTACGCCGCTCCTACCCCACAGCGTCAGCGCAGACCCCGCGCAGGCCGAGGCCTTCCTCGCAACTGTGGAGCCGCAGTCGCGGCCTGCGTAGATCCTAAAGGCATGCGCCGCCTTCGCGCGCGATCAGTCGTCCTCGTGGATCGCCGTGCCGCGGCTGCCGTCGGGCTTGATCCAGCCGCGGAACATGCTGCCGCTGTTGAAAGGCATGACGATGGTCCCGTCGCGGTCCAGCGCGATCGCGCCGCCGTCGCCGCCGGCGGCCGGAATGAGCTTGTTGATGACCTCGTCCGCCGCCGCCTGCAGGCTGTCGCCGCGATAGGCCACGCGCGCGCAGATGTCGTGCGCGGCGTTGTAGCGGATGTAGTACTCGCCCCAACCCGTGCCCGACACCCCGCAGCGCTCGTCGGCCCAGGTGCCCGCGCCGATCACCGGCGCATCGCCGACCCGGCCGTAGCGCTTGTTGGTCATGCCGCCAGTGCTGGTGGCCGCGGCGATGTGGCCGGCGCGGTCCAGCGCCACCGCGCCCACGGTGCCGAAGTACTTGGGCGCGTCGGTGGCCGCGTTGGCCTCGCGCTTGCTCTTGGCCGCCTCCTCGCGCTGCGCCTTCTCCAACTGCTGGCGGCGCTTGGGCGTGTCGAACCAGCTGTTGGGCACGCGCTCGATCTCCGGGCGCGTGTCGGCGTAGGCCTCGGCGCCGGCGCCGGCCATCATCACGTGCGGGCTGTGCTCCATCACCGTGCGCGCGAGCTTGATCGGGTTCTTCACCGTGGTCACGCCGGCCACCGCGCCGGCGCGGCGGGTGTGGCCCTCCATGATCGAGGCGTCGAGTTCGTGGCCGCCGCGCGCGTTGAACACCGCGCCCTTGCCGGCGTTGAAGATCGGCGAGTCCTCCAGCACCACCACCGCGGCCGAGACCGCGTCCAGCGCGCTGCCGCCGTCCTGGAGTACCGCATAACCGGCATCCAGCGCGCGGTTGAGGTCGGCATGCGCGGCCTTGCGGTCCTGCGCGCTGAGCGCGTCGCGCGGCACGAAGCCGGCGCCGCCGTGGATCACCAGCGCGATCGGGCGTTCGGGCGGAGTCTGGGCGAGTGCGGCGGTGCTGGACATGGCGGCTAGGCTCAGCAGCAGGATCATCGTACGCGGCAACGGCAGGCGCATGGCGGTCTCCTCAGGGTAGCGCGAGGATAGCCGCATGCACCGCGCTTGGCGTGTTGCGGGGCCACAAACACACGGTGGGAGCGACGTAAACCGCGATTCGCTCCGAACTCGCGGCGATGCGTCCCGGCTGGAAAGCGCATCGCGGCTCACGCCGCTCCCGCAGTCACAGGGTAAGGCGGCCCCGTTACTGCTGCCGCAGCGCCTCGATCGGGTCCAGCAGCGAGGCCTTGCGCGCCGGGTAGTAGCCGAAGAACAGGCCAGTGGCGATCGAGAACGCCGCCGCCAGGCCCACGACCTTCGCGTTCAACGCCACCGGCAGCGAACCCAGCTTGCCCACCAGCAACGCGCCGACCACGCCGATGGCGATGCCGATCACGCCGCCGATCATCGCGATCACCATGGCCTCGGCCAGGAACTGGCGGCGGATGTCGCTGGGCCCCGCACCCACGGCCATGCGCAGGCCGATCTCGCGGATGCGCTCGGTCACCGACACCAGCATGATGTTCATGATGCCGATGCCGCCGATGATCAGGCAGATCGTCGCCACCGCGCCCAGCAGCTTGGACATCAGGTTGGTGGTGGCGGTGCGCGTGGCCACCACCTCGGCGATGTTGCGCACGGTGAAGTCGTCGTCGGCGCCCGGCTGGATCTTGTGGCGCTGGCGCAGCAGCGCCTCGATCTCGCCTTGCGCGTAGGTCACGTCCTCGGCGCGGCCCACGCCCACCGCGATCTGCATGACCGCGCCGGTGGGCAGACCCATCGCGCCGAGCAGGCGGCGGCGGCCGGTTTCCAATGGCACCAGCAGGATGTCGTCCTGGTCCTGGCCGAAACCGCCCTGGCCCTTGGGCTTGAGCGTGCCGGCCACGGTGAACGGCACCCGGCCCAGGCGGATGGTCTGGCCCACCGCGTCCTCGTCGCCGAACAATTCGCGGCGCACGGTTTCGCCCAGGATCACGGTCTTGCCGCCGCCGCTGTAGTCGCGCGCCTCGAAGCCGTTGCCCGAGGCGATGACCCAGCCGTTGATGTCGAAGAAATCCGGCTGCACGCCCTGCCACTGGGTCGACCAGTTGTTCTCGGCGTAGACCACCTGGGTGCCGCCGCGCAGCGAGCCGGCCACGTACTGCACCTCGGGGATTTCCTCGCGGATCGCTTCGGCGTCGCCCTCGTTGAGGGTGAAGAAGCTCGACGCGCTCATGCGCGCGCCGCCGGTGCCGCGACCGGCGCCGGAGCTGATGTCCAGGCGGTTGGACCCCAGGCCGGAGACCAGCTTGTCGATCTCCTGCTGGGTGCCCTGCCCTACCGAGACCATGACGATGACGGCGGCGATGCCGATGATCACGCCCAGCGAGGTCAGCGCGCTGCGCAGCCAGTTGCCGCGCAGGGCGAAGACGGCGGTGCGCAGGACTTCGAGGAAGTTCATGCCGCCACCTCTTGTTCATGGAGCTCCCCGTCACGCATCGCGAACACGCGATCGCAGTGCGCGGCCACGTCCGGATCGTGGGTGATCAGCACCACCGTGTGGTCCTCGGCCTGCAGGCGCTTGAACAGCGCCAGGATCTCCTCGCCGGTCTTGGTGTCCAGCGCGCCGGTGGGCTCGTCGGCGAGCAGGATCGGCGGGCGGTTGATCAGCGCGCGCGCGATCGCCACGCGCTGCTGCTGGCCGCCGGACAGTTCGCTGGGCCGGTGCCCGGCGCGCTCGGCCAGGCCGACCGAGGCCAAAGCTTCGCGCGCGCGCTGCAACCGCTCCTCGCGCGGCACGTTGGCATAGCCCATGGGCATGGCCACGTTCTCCAGCGCGTTCATGCGCGGCAACAGGTTGAAGCCCTGGAACACGAAGCCGATTTTCTCCAGCCGCAGCGCCGCGCGCTCCTCGGCGTCCAGCGTGGCCACGTCCACGCCGTCGCACAGGTACTGGCCGCTGCTGGGCGTGTCCAGGCAGCCGATCAGGTTCATCAGCGTGGACTTGCCCGAACCCGACGGGCCCATGATCGCCACGAACTCGCCGCGGCCGATGCGCAGGTCCACCGCCTGCAGCGCGATCACTTCGGCCTCGGTGCCGGGCGAGTAGACCTTGCCCAGCGCGCGCGTTTCGATCACCGCCTCTTTGCCGGGCGAACTCATTTGCCGTTGCGCCCGCTGCCGACGATCACCTCGTCGCCCTCGCGCACGTCGCCGGACACCTCGGTCCAGCTGCCGTCGCTGGCGCCCACGCGCACCAGGCTGACCTGCGGCTTGCCGGCCACCAGCTTGTACAGCGGCGCGCGGCGCGCGTTGAGCAGGGCCGAAACCTCGCTGTCCCAACGCGCCTGCTGCTGCGGGTTGAGGCTGGCACGGAACGCGCCGAACTGCTGGTTGAAACGCTCCTGCATGCGCTGGCGCATCGCGCCCATCATGGCGTTGGCGTTGCCGCCGCTGCGCATCATGACCACGCCGCCGCCACCGCCGCCCGGGCCGCGACCGCCGCCGAACAACGGGCTGCCGCCGCCGTTGGCGGGCGCGGCGGCCTGGCGCGCGGCCGAGCGCTGCTTCATTTCCACCAGCGCGGCGTCGAACGCGGCGCGCTGGGTCGCATCCAGGCGCAGCGGCTCGACCACGCGCGGCAGGTCGTCGGCCATGCCGCCGCCGCGCATGCCGCCGGGGCCGCCGGGACCGCCCGGGCCCTGGGCCGCAGCCGGGTCGTCGTCGGCCGGCTTGTAGCGCAGCGCGGCGTTGCTCACCCGCAGCACGTCGTCGCGGCGGCTGACTTCGATCTCGGCGTTGGCGGTCATGCCCGGCAGCAGGATCTGGTCGGCGTTGTCCACCGACACCACCACCGGGTAGGTGATCACGTTGCTGGTATTGGTCGCCGACAGGCGCACCTGCTGGACCTTGCCGCGGAACTGGCGGTCGGGGAAGGAGTCCACGGTGAAGCTCACGCCCTGCCCGGCCTTGACCTGGCCGATGTCGGCCTCGTCGATGGCCAGCACGATCTCCATCTTCTTCAGGTCTTCGGCGATCTGGAACAGCACCGGCGACTGCAGGCTGGCCGCCACGGTCTGGCCCGGCTCGACCGAACGGGTCAGCACCACGCCGTCCACCGGCGAGCGGATCACGGTGCGCTCCAGATTCAGGCGCGTGGTCTGGGTGGACGCGATCTGCTGGTGGATCTGCGCCTGCGCCGAAGCCACCTGCGCGCGCGCCTGGTCGCGCGCGGCGCGGGCCAGGTCGGCGTCGCTGCGCGCGACCAGTTGCTGCCCCACCAGCGTCGACTTGCGCTGGTAATCCAGCTCGGCGTTGCGCAGCGTGGCCTCGGCCGTGGCCAGGCTGGCGCGCGCGCTGTTGATCTGCGCCGAGCCCTGCTCGATCTGGGTCTGGTAGGTGCTGGGGTCGATCTTGGCGATGACCTGGCCCTTCTTGACCTGGTCGTTATAGTCCACCAGCACCTCCAGCACCTGGCCGGAGATCTGGCTGCCCACGTCCACCGTGGAGATCGCCGCCAACGCGCCGGTGGCCGAGATCGCCACGCGGATGTCGCCGCGCTGGACCTTGGCCGTGCGGTAGGCGCTGGCCTCGGCTTCGGCGCCCCTCTGGCGGTAGTACCAGTAGCCGCCGCCGGCCAGCGCCGCCACTACCACGGCGGCGATCGCGTAACGGGTCCAGGGGGAGGATTTGCGGGCGGGCGACTGCGGCTTGCGGGCTGCGCTCATGAGGTTCTAGTTGGAAGGTATGGAGCCGGCAACGCGCGCGGCGGCTTTGGGTTGACAGGCCGGGGCGAGCGATCGTTCCCGGAACGGCGGGCTTCATGGCGCGCTCAGCTTAGCCTTAGCCCGGGCGCGACCGGTATGCCGGCCGGTGCCGGCGGGCGTCAATGAGGATGCGGCAGGGGCGGCTAGGGTCGCAGCCGAGCTTATCCGGAACCCATCGGCCCCTCCCCGTCATTCCGGCGCAAGCCGGAACCCATGTTGATTTGCTACGCAGCCGGCGTTGGAGCCTGAAGTTTGCAAGCGAAAGTCAAAATGGGTTCCGGCTTGCGCCGGAATGACGCAGGGTTGAGGCTGCAATCAGCTGGGTTGAGGCTGCGATCAGGTGAGGTGAGGTCGCGATCTTGCGCACAAATGGCTGCGCTCAATGCTCAAACTGGCGTGTCGCCGGGCGAGCCACCCTGCCCGCTCAGTGGCTGAAGCGGATCACCGCCAGGGTGCCCTTGCCCGGCACGCTGCTCAGCTGCACCGGCCAGCCGAAGCGGTCGCCCAGGCGCCGCACGATCGACAGGCCCATGCCCTTGCCGTCCTCGCCGGAGAAGTCGGCGCGGTAGAACGGGTCGAACGCGCGGGTCAGGGTTTCGGCCGACATGCCGATGCCGGTGTCGCGGATTTCGATGCGGTCGCGCGCCAGGCGCACGTCGATGCGGCCGACATCGGTGAAGCGCACCGCGTTGCTGAGCAGGTTGCCCACCATCACGCTGAGCACGTGCGGCGGCGCCAGCAGGCGCGGCGCGCCGTCGTCGGTCACGCTGAGCTCGATCTCCTTGCCGGTCAGCAGCGGGCGCACCCGCTCGACCTCGTGATCGACGATCTCGCGCACCGGGAATTCCTCGCTCTGCGGCGCGATCTCGGCCTCGCGCGCCAGGATCAGGAAGGCATCGATCACCGCCTCCATGTCGCGGCCGGCGCGCTGCACCCGCGCCAGCGAGCGCTGCGCGCGTACCGGCGTTTCCGGGTCGGCCAGCATCAGGTCGGTGGCCACGCGGATCACCGTCAGCGGGGTGCGCAGCTCGTGGCTGGCGTCGCGGGTGAAGTCGCGCTCGCGCTGGACGAATTCGCCCACGCGTTCGGCCAGGCCGCGCAACGCCGCCGACAGCTGGCGCACCTCGCTGCCGATCTCGCCGGGCAAATGCTCCAACGCCACCGAGGCCGCGCGCGGATCGCGCGGGTCCCAATGCGCGACGGCCGCGGCGAGCCGGTTGACCGGCGTCACCAGGCGCTTGGTGTTGCGGTAGGTCAGCCAGGAAATCAGGTACATCGTGGTCAGCGACAGCAGCAGCGCGGCCAGGCCGGTGAACACGATCGCCTCGTCGATGAGCTGGGGGTCGAACAGCAGATAGAACGTACCCTCCGGCCGTCGGTTCACCAGCAGCAGGCGCGGGTCGCCGCGCAGGCTGCTCAGGCCCGGGCCGACCGTGCCGTGCACCACCTCGGGCAGGTGCGCGTCGGCCGGGTTGGTCCCGGCCGGCACGAAATAGCCGGCCGTGGTGGAGGTGATCGGCAACGGATGCGCCGGGTTGGCCGCACGGCCCTGCCAATAGGCATCGGCCTCGCGCTGCATGCGTTGCTCGATCACCACCTGGCGCACGATCAGCCCCGCCAGGGTGATGCCCAGCGTGATGGCGATGCTGCCGATCAACGCCTGCGCGATGAAGGCAAGCTTGATCTTGCGCGGCAACCCCTGGGGCATGGCGGACTGGGCTCAGTCCGGCGGCTGGGAAATGTCCGCGACCCGGTAGCCGGCGCTTTGCACGGTGTGCAGCAGCTGCTTGCCGAACGGCTTGTCGATGGTCTTGCGCAGGTTGTACAGATGGCTGCGCAGGGTGTCGGAGTCGGGCAGACCGTTGCCCCAGATCTCGCGCTCGATCTCCTGGCGGCTGACCACGCGCGGCGATTCGCGCATCAGGATGGTCAGCAGGCGCAGGCCGATCGGCGAGAGCTGCAGCTCGCTGCCGCCGCGGGTCACCCGCAGGCTGGCCGGGTCCAGCACCAGGTCGGCGACCTTGAGCACCTCGCCGCCGACCTGGCGGCGCTCGCGCCGGATCAGGGCGCGCAGGCGCGCTTCCAGTTCCTGTATCGCGAAGGGCTTGGTCAGGTAGTCGTCGGCGCCGGCGCTGAGGCCGGTGAGCTTTTCGTCCAGGGTGTCGCGGGCGGTGAGCATGAGCACCGGCGTGGACTTGCGCGCTTCCTCGCGCAGCCGCTTGCACACCTCGATGCCGTCCAGGCGCGGCAGCATCAGGTCCAGCACGACCACGTCGTAGCTGTTCTCGGCGGCCAGCCGGTAACCGTCCAGGCCGTCGGCGGCGTAGTCGACTTCGAAGCCGCGGCCTTCCAGGTATTCGCCCACCATCTCGGAGATGTTGCGGTTGTCCTCGACAATAAGGACCAAGCCCCCGTCTCTAGTGCCCTGCATGCAGCGTCTCCATTCCTTCAGTTTTGTGAAGGCTGCCGATTGCCGGGTGGACGCGCCGTGAAGGCGGCGGGTTAGGCTGCCGTTTTCCCGTCCGCTTCCGCCCCGGAACCCCTCGCCATGTCCCTGGACCGCCTCTACCCCATCCTGCTGCTGCTCGGCTCCAACCTGTTCATGACCTTCGCCTGGTACGGCCACCTGAAGTACAAGTCGGCGCCGCTGACCGCCGTGATCCTGGTCAGCTGGGGCATCGCCTTCTTCGAGTACTGCCTGATGGTGCCGGCCAACCGCCTGGGCAGCGCGATCTACTCGGCGCCCCAGCTCAAGGGCATGCAGGAGGTCATCACCCTGCTGGTGTTCGCCGGCTTCAGCGCCTGGTACCTCGAGCAGCCCTTGAAATGGAACCACTGGGCCGGCTTCGGACTGATCGTGGTGGCGGCCTGGTTGATCTTTTTGGATTGAGGCCACCGCGCGTGCCGCCATGGAGCGAACACACGGAAATTTGGACGATCGGCCGCCCACTGGCAAGTAGATAGGGCACGCCAAAAGCGTCTACACGATGCCAATGCGCACACCGCGAATGCAAGCCTCAGCTTCGTGAAGAAAAGTGCGGGCAACGGTTCGGTAGAGTGAGCCTGGAACAGGTTTCGCGGCTCCGCTGCGGCCACCGCGCCGGCCCGACGAACGAACCGCCCAGGCATCGCAAGGATCGCTATGACTCATCGCTCTTCGCTCCACTCGCGCAAACCGACCCGCTACTTCGGCTGCGCCGCGATCGCCGGCGCGCTGTGGCTGAGCGTGGCTTGCGCATCGCAAAGCGCTGCGAGCGACCGTACCTCCGCCCGCAAGGACGTCGATAGCGACGACTTGGCCGCTTTCGTTCCGTCGGGCACGAGCTTGCGGACCAGCGCCCGCGGCGATCTCGACGGCGATGGCGACCAGGACGCCTTGCTGGTGCTCAACCCCGTCGCCGGTGGCGACGCCGCGTTCGCGCCGCGCACGCTGCTCCTGTTGAGACGTGATGCCGGCGGCGCCCTGCGTCTGGCGGTGAGCAGCCCCAAGGCCGTCCTCTGCCGCAGCTGCGGCGGAATGAGCGGCGACCCGCTGCAAGGCATCGATGTCAAAAAAGGCGAGTTCACGCTTCGCTTCGAAGGCGGCTCACGTGAGCTCTGGTCCAGCGAGTACCGGTTCGCGTATCGCTCCCAGGACGACGACTGGCATCTGACCGAAGCCGTCTCACGCGGCTTCGACCGTAGCGACGGCAAGAGCGCGGAGCGCAAACAGGGACCGATCGAATTCGGCGACGTGGCCTTGGGCGAATTCGACCCCAAGCGATTCCCCGCCGACGCGCTTCCATAAGCGACAGCCTCCATACAAGGACGTAAGCCATGCCCACCGAGAACGAAATCGAGATGCTGCGGGCGGCGCGGGTGGCGGGCATCACTACGCGCGAGGAAATGGCCAACTTTATGGCCCAGCTCGGACACGAGTCCGGCGGCTTCGCGCAGATGGAGGAGGGTTTTCGCTACACCCAGGGCCTACAGCAGATTCCGGTCGACTATGCCCACCGTGAGGGGGACGCAGCTCTGGAAACTGCACGACGCCGAGCCTTGGGCGGTCAGCCGGAAGAGCTTGCGCGGCTTATGTACGGCGGCCGTATGGGCAACGACGATGCCGGCGACGGCTACCTTTATCGCGGTCGCGGCTATACCCAGCTCACCGGCGAGGGCAATTATCGCGATGCTGGCCGGGCGTTGGGCCTGGACCTGGTCAGCAACCCGGAGCAGGCGGCCGAGCGCGACACTGCTCAGCGCATCGCGCTGTGGTATTGGGAACAGCGCGTACCGCAGGCGCAGCGCGATGACGTATCCGCGGCTACCGAGGCCATCAACGGCGGTACCAATGGCCTGGCCGACCGCCTCGATCGCTACGATGCCTGGCACGCCCTACTCACTCCGGAGTTCATAACCGAACTCGACGCAGGCCGGGTCCAGGCCGGTGCTGGGGTACAGCCGGCCGCAGGAAGACCTGCGATGGAGGACGGTGCCCTGCGCCGCCTGGAGCGCGGACCGGAAGTCGGAGAACTGCAAGGCAAGCTGCGCGAGCTAGACGTTCGCGACGACTCCAATCGCAGGGTAACGGACAGCGACCGTTTCGACGCATCCACAGAGCAGGCGGTACGCCGCTTCCAGGAGCAGAACGATCTGGCGGTCACCGGACGTGCCGATCCGTCGACCCTGCAGGCGATCGATCGCGCCGTGGAGCGACAACGGCAACAGAACGAACCAGCAACGACACCGGTTCGCGACCAGGGCGAAGCCCATCAGGCACCCACCCGCTCCATGCTGCAACTGGACGACCCACTCCACCCCAACCATGGCATGTACGCCAAGTTGCTGGCTACCGTGAGCGAACGCGACGTTGCACTGGGCCGAACGCCGGATCAACTCAGCGCGCAGCTTTCCGGCGGACTGACCGTGGATGCGCGCGCGCGGACTGGAGGAAATCGAGTTCGCCCAGTTCAGCGCAGACGGCAGCCGGGTCTATATGGCCGATGACCGGGACCCTTCCGCTCCTTGGGCGAGAAAGGCGGTGGGCGACGTCGGTCGGGCCTTACAGCGAACGATGGCGGAAAGCAGCGAACAAGTCGCCGAACTCAACCGCCGTCAGGCGCCGCAGCCGTCGCCCGCGAGCCAGAGCCTGCAGCCCGACGGCCCGGCTTCGCCGGGGCCTCGCTTGGGTTGACGCCGACACACACCGCGAGTGTCGGCGCACCCCGTCCAAGCGTGCTTCAGAACCGGATTTTGCCGGTCAGGATGTCCTTGAACATCACCCAGTCGCCGACGAAGGAGTAGAGCGGGTGCTTGAAGGTGGCCGGGCGGTTCTTCTCGAAGAAGAAGTGGCCGACCCAGGCGAAGCCGTAGCCGCAGACCAGCGCCGCCAGCAGCAGCCAGGGGCGGGCCTGGACGACGGCCAGGGCCAGCAGGATCAGCACGCCGCAGCTGCCGAGGAAGTGCAGGCGCCGGCTGGTGCGGTTGCTGTGTTCGCTGAGGTAGAACGGGTAGAACTCGGTGAAGTTGGCGAAACGCTTGCTCATGCGTGTGCCCTCCTTGCGGTCGCGGATCGGCGCCAGCCCTGCGGTCAGGGCGCCGCTGGCTCGGCGAACAGTCCCCGCGCCTTCAGTACTGTACGTTGCTTGGCTTGGAACAGCTCTTCCAGGCTGTGGCCCAGGCGGCAGCGGGCGCGGCCGCGTTCGAAAACGTAGGCCTGGCGGTCGAAGTCCTGCCGTCTGATGCGCCAGTCCAGCTTGCGCAGATCGAAGTAGGCGTCGGGGCCGAAATCCATGACGTGCGGCGGCGGGATGGTCGCCCGCTCCTCGGCATCGCCCGGGCCGATGGCTCCGCAACCCGCCCATCCGCCCGACACCGTCCGGAACACGGGGTAATACTGGTATTTCTGTTGGTAGTAACCGCCCTCGTCCTTGGATACGAACAACAACACCGTGTCGTGCAAGGAGAACGGCGGCACGCCGTAGTGATCGGCCGCGTTGAACTCGATCGTATCGCTGTCGTAACGGCCATAAACCACTTGCTTCACGCGGTAGCGGGCGCGATAGATCCCATCCATCAGCACGAAGATCTTGCCGGACTCCTGCTGCCGCGCGCTTCGGATTTGCTCGGTGACGTCCTGCACCGACAGCTTCTCGCCCACGAACACCAGCAGATCGGCGCCTTCGTCCGTCGTCTTCAGGGGCGGCGGGGCGTCGACGCTCGCAGCGGCCGCGCGCGCCGGGCCCAGCAAGGCCAGCAGGCCGATGACGACCCCGGCGCAAGCGGCGGCGGCGCTAGCCATCGCGTTCCTCGCGCTTGGCGCGACCCCAGTACGCATCCTGCTCATCCAAGGACAAGGTTTTCAACGGCGTGCCGTCCTGCGTCGCCAACCGTTCCATCGCCCGGAACCGCCGTTCGAACTTGAGGTTGGCGCGACGCAGCGCGGCGCCGACGTCGACCTGGCCGTGGCGGGCCAGGTTGGCGGCGACGAACAGCAGGTCGCCGATCTCGTCTTCCAGGCGGTCGCGCGCGGCCGCGTCGTCGGGCGCGGCAGCCACGGCGTCGAACTCGGCGCGGACCTCGTCGATCTCCTCGTGCAGCTTGGCGATCACCGGGGTCACGCTGGGCCAGTCGAAGCCGACGCTCGCGGCGCGCTTTTGCAGCTTCACCGCACGCTGCCACTCGGGCAGGCCGCGCGCCACGCCGGCCAGGGCCGAGGTGTCGGCTTCGCCGGCGGCCTCGCGCTCGCGGCGCTTCTGTTCTTCCCAGGCCACAGTCTGGGCTTCGGCATCCTCGACGCTGGCGCCGGCGAAGACGTGCGGATGCCGGCGCACCATCTTGTCGCTGATCGCATCGACCACGTCGTCGAACGCGAACGCGCCCTGCTCCTGCGCCATGCGCGCGTGGAACACCACCTGCAGCAGCAGGTCGCCGAGTTCGTCCTTCAGCGCGGGCAGGTCGTTGCGGTCGATCGCGTCGGCGACTTCGTAAGCCTCTTCCACCGTGTAAGGAGCGATGGTGGCGAAGGTCTGCTCCAGGTCCCAGGGGCAGCCGCCGACCGGGTCGCGCAGGCGCGCCATGATCGCCAGCAGGCCGGCCATGCCCGGCGGCAAGGCGGGACCGTCAGCCATCCAGGCTCTCCCGCCACGGCAGCGCGGGGTCGCCCAGGGCGATGAAGTCGCCGTTGAGCACGCCGGGCCGCTGGTTGTAGCGGAACGGCCGTCCGCGCGGGTCCAGCACCTGGCCGCCGGCGGCTTCCAGCACGCACTGGCCGGCGGCGGTGTCCCATTCGCTGGTCGGGCCGAAGCGCGGGTAGATGTCCATGCCGCCCTCGGCGATGCAGCAGAACTTGAGCGAGGAACCCAGGCCGATGGGTTCGGCCTGGCCGCCGACCTGCTGCGCCAGGCGCTGCATGAAGGCTTCGGTGCGCGCGTCGCGGTGCGAGCGGCTGGCGGCCACGCGCAGCGGCGCCACGGCCGGAATGCGCACCTGCAACTCGCGCTCCTGGTCGCCGTCGCGGCGGAAGGCGCGGCCGCCGCGCACGCCGTACCACAGCGCGCCGGTCACCGGCGCCTGGACCACGCCGAACACCGGCACGCCGTCTTCGATCAGGGCCAGGTTGACGGTGAATTCGCCGTTGCGCTTGACGAACTCGCGGGTGCCGTCGAGCGGGTCGACCAGCCACAGCCGGCGCCAGCCGCGGCGTTGTTCGAAGGAAACCTCGTGCGCGGACTCTTCCGACAGCACCGGCACGTCCGGCGTCAGCGCGGCCAGGCCGGCGACGATGCAGTGGTGCGCGGCCAGGTCGGCGGCGGTCAGCGGCGAGGCGTCGGCCTTGTGCTCGACGTCGAAGTCCTGTTCGTAGATGGCCAGGATCGCGGCGGCGGCCTCGCGCGCGATCGCGATCGCGCCTTCCACCAGGCGTTCATCGACGCGCAGCGCGCTATCGTTCGGTTCGGTCATTGGCTGCGCAACCATTCGCGGGCGATGAACAGGGCGGCGATGCTGCGGCCCTCGGAAAAATCTTCGCGCAGGATCAGCTCGTCCAGGCGGTCGAGCTTCCACGGCACCACGTCCAGCTCCTCCGGCTCGTCGCCGGGCAGGCGCTCGGGGTAGAGATCGCGCGCCAGCACGAGTTGGGTCTGGTGGCTCATGTAGGTCGGCGCCAGGGTCAGCGCGCGCAGCTGCAGCAGCGAGCGCGCGCCGTAGCCGGCCTCTTCCTTGAGTTCGCGGTCGGCGGCCTGCAGCGCGGTCTCGCCGGCGTCGATGCGGCCCTTGACCAGGCCCAGCTCGTAGCGGTGCACGCCGGCGGCGTATTCGCGCACCAGCAGCACGGTGTCCTCGTCGATCATCGGCACCACCACCACCGCGCCGTGACCGCGGCCGAGCAGGCGCTCGTAGCGCCGGCGTTCGCCGTTGGAGAACTCCAGGTCCAGCCGCTCCAGCTTGTAGGGGCCGGCGTCGTGCTCGGTGACCGAGTGGATGGTGGGCAGGCGCCGGCTCACCGCAACGCTCCGGTGCGCGTACGGGACGCAAAAGGCGGGATAATGCCCGCATGCAAGAGACGAATCAGCATGCCGCGATGCTAGCAGAGGGCGGCGTCTCCGAGGCCGACGCCTGGCGCGCACGCGACCTGGCGGTGCTGTGGCACCCGTGCACGCAGATGCGCGAGCATCCCGACACCCTGCCGCTGCTGCCGATCGCCAGCGGCCAGGGGCCGTGGCTGCTCGGCCGCGACGGCCACCGCTACCTGGACGCCATTTCCAGCTGGTGGACGAACCTGTTCGGCCATGCCGAGCCGCGCATCGCCGCGGCCATCGCCGCCCAGGCCCAGACCCTGGAGCACGTGATCCTGGCCGGCTGCTCGCACGCGCCGGCGGTGGAGCTGGCCGAGCGCCTGCTGGCGCTGGCGCCGCGCGAGCCCGGGCGGGCGCCCCTGGCCAAGGTCTTCTATGCCGACAACGGTTCGGCTGGGGTGGAGGTCGCGCTGAAGATGGCCTTCCATTGGTTCCGCAACCGCGGCGAACTCCAGCGCACCAAGTTCGTGGCCCTGGACAACGGCTACCACGGCGAAACCCTGGGCGCGCTGGCGGTCGGCGACATCCCGCTGTACCGCCGGGTGTATGCGCCGCTGCTGGCCGAGGCGCTGTTCGCGCCTTCGCCCGATGCCTACCTGTGCGAGCCCGGCGAAAGCGCGGAGCAACGCGCCCAGTGCGCCGCCGACGGCCTGCGCGCGGTGCTGGAACGCCACGCCGGCGAGGTCTGCGCGCTGATCCTGGAGCCGCGGGTGCAGTGCGCCGGCGGCATGCGCATGCACGATGCGTCCTACCTGCGTCGCGCGCGCGCGCTGTGCGACGAGTTCGGCGTGTTCCTGATCGCCGACGAGATCGCGGTCGGCTTCGGCCGCACCGGCACGATGTTCGCGTTCGAGCAGGCCGGCGTGGCGCCGGACCTGATGTGCCTGTCCAAGGGCCTGACCGGCGGCGCGCTGCCGCTGGCGGCGGTTCTGGCCACCCAGACCATCTACGACGGCTTCCTGGACGATTCGCGCGAGCGCGCCTTCCTGCATTCGCACAGCTACACCGGCAACCCGCTGGCCTGCGCCGCGGCGCTGGCCACGCTGGGCATCTTCGCCAGCGACGACGCGGTCGCGCGCAATCGCGCCACCGCCGCGCGCATGGCGCAGCACGCCGCGCCGCTGGCCGAACACGCGCACGTGGCCGACGCGCGCCAGGCCGGCATGATCGTGGCCTTCGAACTGACCCAGGGCGGCGACAAGCGCACGCCCTTCGACCCGGCCGCGCGCATCGGCCTGCGCGCCTACCGCGCCGCGCTGCAGCGCGGCGTGCTGCTGCGGCCGCTGGGCGACGTGCTGTACTGGATGCCGCCCTACTGCATCGACGACGAGGCGCTGGCGCTGCTGGCGCGGACCACGCGCGAGGCCATCGACCACGCGGTGGCGGAGGCCGGCGCATGAGACTGACCCGGGTGTACGTGGACCAGGCGCTGCGCGCCGGCGCCGAGGTGGTGCTGCCGGAGAGCGCGGCCGCGCATCTGTCGCGGGTGCTGCGCCTGGGCGTGGGCGATGCCTGCGTGCTGTTCAACGGCGACGGCCACGACTACGTCGCGCGCATCGCCGCGGCCGGCAAGCGCGAACTGCGCGTGGCCGTCGGCGAGGCCTCGGCGGTGGAGCGCGAGTCGCCGCTGCGGCTGGTGCTGCTGCAAGGCGTGGCGCGCGGCGAGAAGATGGACCTGATTCTGCAGAAGGCCACCGAGCTGGGCGTGGCGGCGGTGTACCCGCTGTGGTCGCAGCGCAGCGAGGTCAAGCTGGACGAGGCGCGCGCCGGGAAGCGTCTGGCGCATTGGCGCAGCGTGGTCGCGTCGGCCTGCGAGCAGAGCGGCCGTGCGCGCGTGCCCGAAGTGGCCGCGCCGCTGGCGCTGGCCGCGGCCCTGGCCGCGCTGCCCGCCGGCGGCCTGCGCTTGATCCTGGACCCGGAAGGCGAACTCGCCTACGCCACCCTGAGCCCGCAGCCCGACGCGGCGATTTACCTGGCGATCGGCCCCGAAGGCGGCTGGTCGCCGCTGGACCGCGAACAACTGCGCGCCGCCGGTTTCGCCGGCCTGCGCCTGGGCCCGCGCATCCTGCGCACCGAAACCGCGGGCCTGGCGGCGATCGCGGCGCTGCAGGCGAAGTTCGGCGATTTGGCGTGAGCGCCGGTTGATGCGGTTCGCTAACGCTCACCGCCTGCTACGCACTACTCGCCAACTCCTATCCGCTATTTTCTAGATCTTGATATGGATGCGCCGCGCATCCAGTAGGCGCACCACCGCCCACCACAGCGCGACGAAGGCCAGCGCGTACGCCAGCGACGGCAGGTAGGGGCCGTAGCGCGGCGTCATCCAATCGGCGTAGGCGTGCCGGTACAGCGGCTCCAGCCAACCGGCGGCGGCCAGGGCGTAGAGCAGGAAAGCCGAGCCGGCGTAGGCGGCGATGGCGTTGACGCCGAAGGCGCGGCCCAGCGCCGGCCAGCCGCGGCGGTCCACCGCCCAGTGGCCGGCGGCTAGCACCGCGCAGGCGATGCCGCCGGTCCACAGCACGTAGCTCGGCGTCCACAGGTTCTTGTTGAAAGGCTGCAAATAGGACGCCGCGTAACCGACGGCCATGCAGGCCAGCGCCGCGATCCATAACGCGCGCGAGTTGCCTGCGCGCAGCCACTGGCCCGCGCGCAGGCCCAGCAAGGTGGTCGCCAGCGCGCCCAGAGTGCTGAGCAGGCCTTCGGGGTCGTGGCCGCGGCCGCTGCCGGGTTCGAGCTGGTAGACGTGCAGGCCCAGCAGCTGGGTGTCGAAGCGGCTGGCCAGGTTGGCGTAAGGCGCGTAGCTGCCGCCGGCGGCGAGCAGCAGGCCGTAGCCCAGCAACAGCGCCAGCAGCAGGCCCCATTGCGCGCGCGCCGGCAAGTACACGGCGCACAGGCCGGCCAGCGCGAAGCACAGGCCGATGCGCTGCAGCACGCCCATGATCCGATAGTGCGCCAGATCGAAGGCCCACCACGCGCACAGGTGCAGCAGCAGCCCCAAACCGAAGATGCGGGCGGCGCGCGTGAGTACGCTGCGCGCCAGCAGCGGCGGCGGATCGCCACGCTCGATGCGCGGCCCCAAGGCCAAGGCCAGCGACACGCCGGCCACGAACAGGAACAGCGGAAAGATCAGGTCGGTGGGCGTGCAGCCGTGCCACTGCGCATGCAGCAGCGGCGCGTAGACATGGCCCCAGTCGCCGGGATTGTTGACCAGCAGCATCGCCGCGACGGTGATCCCGCGCAGCGCGTCTACGGAAGGGTAGCGCGGTGCGGCGCCCACGCGCTGCGCGGCGGACTCAGGCCGCTTGCGCGAGCGCGCCGCCGATCAGGGCCTCGATGGCTTCCAGATCGGGCACGTAGGCCACGTCTTGGTTGAGCACCACGCGCGCGTGCACGCCCTGCGGGATGCCTTCCTGGTTCGCGTCCAGCAGCAGGCCGTCGTCCGACACCGTGACCAGGCGCGGGAAGCCCTGGGTCAGCATGGCGAAGTACGGCGCGCGCGGATCGCCGCCGAGCGCCTTGAGCACCACCACCTTGGAACCCAGGGCGGCGTTTTCCAGCGCGATTTCGGCCATTTCCGAGAACGCGATCAGCGGCAGCTGCCAGCCGCGCCAGCGCAGACGGCCGAGCAGCCAGTGCGGCGCGTTCTCCACCGGTTCCGGCGGCGCGTAGGACAGCACCTCGGCGATGGTGGCGTTGGGCAGCAGCAGGCGCGCGCCGGAGACCTGTACCAGCACCCCGCGGATATCGCTCTTAGGGGCAGCGTTGTCGGCTGCGTCGCTCGTGGTGTTCTGTTCGGACATGGCGTTGCGTTCCTCAGGACCAGCGCGCGGCCAGGCGCGCGGCCAGATCGGCCGGTTGGCCCGACTCGCCGCCGCGCGCGATCAGCGCGTTGGGCGCGGCCGCGTCGAAGCAGCCGTCGGGCGCCTGACCGGCGACCAGCGCGCCGGCCCAGGAGTGGTTCATGGCGGCGTCGACCAAAGCCGGGTCGCTGCCGCTGAGCATCAGCACCGCGCTGTCGCCCGGCGGCAGCGCCGCGAGCACGTCGTTGCCGTCGCCGTTGAACTGGATGCCCGAGTCGCCGACGGTGACGCCGACGCCGGCGGGCAGGATGTAGATCACCCCGGCGATGGCGCGCGAACCGGGCTCGGCCAGCTTGACCAGGATCGAGGTCGCGCGCTGCATCTGCGCGACCAGCTTGTCGTAGCGGCCGCCGTCCAGGCGCTGTTGCACCAGCACCGGACGCGGGAAATCTTCGGGCATCGCGCCCAGCAGCTGGCGCACCGCGTCGGGGCCGCCGATGCCGGCCAGCACCAGCACGGCGCCGCCGGCGGCGTGGGCCGGGCGGTCCTGGACCAACTCCAGGCCGGAGATGCGCTGTTCGATCGCGTCCAGATCGTGGCGCAGGCCGTTGCCGTCGGCGCGCGCGGCGCTGGCCGCGGGCGCGTCGTCGGCGAAGCCCCAATCCGGTGCGGCCGGCGGCGCCTTGTCGGCCGCGGGTTCCGGCGGCAACGGCGGCGGCGCGCGTTCGGACACGAACTCGAACTTGGTTTCGTACATCATCACCGGCGCCGGGTCGGCCTTGGGCGCGACGGCGGCCGGCTCGACGGGGGCCGTGGTTTCGAATTCGGGCGCGTCGAACTCGGCCTCGAACGCGGGCGCTTCGAACACGCGCGGTTCGGCTGCGGCGGCCGGCTCGAACTCGTCGTCGAAGCTGGACTCGAACGGCGCCAGCTCGATCGGCGCTTCCTCGGCATGGGCCTGCGCGGGCGCATCGACGTCGAAGGTGGATTCGAACGGCGTCAGCTCGGCGGCCGGGCCGTCGTAGTCGTTCTCCAACTCGATGGCGGCCGGCGCCGGCGGCAGCTCGGCGACATGGTCGTTGGCGACGAACGACAGGCCGCCGCTGGGAATCTCGGCGGCGACCGGATCGAAACCGGTATAGGCCTCTTCGCGCACCGGCGGCACGTAGGGCCGGTCGGCGTCGGGGGCGAACAACTCCTGCTCCGGCTCGGGCTCGCGACCCGGCGGCAGCACGTCGGAATGGCCGTGCAGCTTGGCGCTGATGTGGCGAATCCAGCGCGCGGCGTCCCAGCCCTCGCGCACGGCGGCGAGCTCGGCTTCCTCGAACAGCACTTCGATCGAGGGATCGATCAATACGTCTTCGAAGCGTTCCAGCGCATCCTCGGTGACCGGGTCCAGCGCCACCACCACCACCTGCGGCGCGGCCGCGCTCAGGTCGGCCGGGGCCAACCGGGTCGGGTCGGCTTCCAGCACCAGCTGCGCACCGGCGTCGTTGAGCGCGGCGCGCAGGCGATCGCGGGCCGCGCCTTCGCGCGCCAGCAGCACCACTCGTCTGCTCGACTCACTCATGGTGTCGCGCGATTCCCAGCAGTTCGAACACGTTGCGCATCAGTTCCGGCTCCTGGTACGGCTTGCCCAGGTAGCGTTCCACGCCGATCTCGAACGCGCGCTGACGGTGCTTGTCGCCGGTACGCGAGGTGATCATCACGATGGGCACGCCGCGCAGGCGCGCGTCGTTCTTCATCGCCGTGGCCAGCTCGTAGCCGTCCATGCGCGGCATTTCGATGTCCAGCAGCATCAGGTCGGGGACCACGTCGGTCATGCGTTCCAGCGCGTCCAGGCCGTCCTTCGCGGTGAGCACCTCGAAGTTGTGGCGCTCCAGCACGCGGCCGGTGACCTTGCGCATGGTGATCGAGTCGTCCACCACCATCACCAGCGGCACGCGGCGGGTTTCCACCGGCGCCACCGGCACCGGCACGTGGTCGCGCGGCAGCAGGGCATGGCGGCGCACCAGCGGCGCCACGTCCAGGATCACCACCACGCGGCCGTCGCCCATGATGGTGCCGCCGAAGATGCCCGGCACGGAGGCGACCTGCGGACCGACCGGCTTGACCACGATTTCGCGGTTGCCCACGACCTGGTCGACGGTGACCGCGGCGCGCAGATCGCCGGAGCGGATCAGCAGCAGCGGCATCTGCAGGTGGCCTTCGGCCTTGGCCGGCGCGTGGCCGAGCAGCATGCCCAGGTCGTGCACGGCGTAGTCTTCGCCGCCGTAGCGGTAGCTCGCGCCTTCCTCGTCCAGGCCGTCGCGGGAGATGCGGCCCACGCCGCGCACCGAGGCGATCGGCACGGCGAAGGTGGTGTCGCCGATGCGCACGAACACCGCCTGGGTGACCGCGAGCGTCTGCGGCAGGCGCAGGGTGAAGGTCACGCCCTGACCGGGGCGCGAATGGATGTCGAGGGTGCCGCCGAGCTGGCGCACTTCGCTGGCGACCACGTCCATGCCCACGCCGCGGCCGGCCAGGCGGCTGACCTCGTCGGCGGTGGAGAAGCCGGGCTCCAGGATCAACGCGTCCAGATCGCTGTCGCTCAGCACCGCGTCGCTGCGCACCAGGCCGCGTTCTTCGCCGCGGCGGCGGATCGCGGCGCGGTCCAGGCCGGCACCGTCGTCGGCCACTTCCAGCACGACTTCGGAACCTTCGCGGCGCACCGCGATGCGTACCGTGCCCTCTTCGGCCTTGCCCGCCTTGCGGCGCTGCGCCGGCCCTTCCAGACCGTGCGCGACGGCGTTGCGCAGCATGTGTTCCAGCGGCGCGGTCATGCGCTCGAGCACGTTGCGGTCGAGTTCGCCCTGGGTGCCTTCCAGCTTGAGCTGGACCTGCTTGCCCAGTTCGCCCGCGGCCTGACGCACCACGCGGCGCAGGCGCGGCAGCAGCGCATCGAACGGCACCATGCGCGTGCGCATGAGGCCTTCCTGCAGCTCCGAGCTCACGCGCGACTGTTGCAGCAGCAGGGTTTCGTACTGGCGGGTCAGATCGTCCAGCGTGGTCTGCAGGCTGCCCTGGTCGGCCGCCGATTCGGCGAGCGCGCGCGAGAGCTGCTGCAGGTTGGAGAAGCGGTCCAGTTCCAGCGGATCGAAGGACTGGTCGCTGGCGTCGCCCTCGCGCTGGTAGCGCGCGATGATCTGCGCTTCGGTTTCGATTTCCAGGCGGCGCAGCTGGTCGCGCATACGCGTGTTGGTCTGCGCCATTTCCGCGATCGCGCCGCGGAACGCACCCAGCTGCTGCTCCAGGCGGGCGCGGTAGATCGCGACTTCGCCGGCGTAGTTGACCAGGCGGTCCAGCAGGTCGGCGCGGATGCGCACCTGTTCCTGCGGGGCGCGCACGCCGATGTCGTCGTCGTCGCCGGCGGCCAGGTCGAACACCGGCGCCGACAGCGGCTTGAGTTCGACCTTCGGCGCGGTGGCGGGGACGATGGTGCCGTCGTCGGTGACCGTGGGCGCGGTGTAGATCTCGCCGCGGGCGCGGGCATCGAACTCGGCGATCAGCGCCTCGGGCATGGCGATCGCGCGGCGGCCGCCGACGCGGGTGACCATGGCATGCAGGCGGTCGAAGCCGCGTTCCAGCAGCGGCACGCCGTCGCGGCCGAGTTCGCTGCGCTGGTCGACCACGGCCTCCAGCAGCGACTCCATCGCATGGCCCAGTTCGCCCACGGCCATGATGCCGGCCATGCGCGCGCTGCCCTTGAGGGTGTGCAGCTCGCGCTGCAGGCCGATCAGCGGCTGGCGTTCGCTCGGGGTCTCGCGCAGCTGCGCGAGCTGGCCGTCGGCGGCGTCGAGCAGGTCGCCGGCTTCCTCGACGAAGATGTCGACCAGTTCCGGGTCGAGTTCGCTGAGGTCCAGCGCCTCGTCCGGGTCCGGGTTGGCATCGACGATGCGGGCCAGGGTTTCCGGCAGCGGTTGTTCTTCTTCGATCTCCGCCGTTTCGGCGGCAGCGACGGGTTCGACGTAGGCCGTTTGGGCTTCGGTATCGGCCTGGTCTTCGTCGTTGGCGGCCGGCTGCGGCGCCAGGCCGTCGGCGGACGGCGCCAGCGCGGCCGCGATCGCGGCTTCGGCAGCGGCCTGCTGCTCGCGCGCGACGCGTTCGGCTTCGGCGTATTCGGCTTCCAGGCGCGCGTACTCGCGCTCCTCTTCGGCCACGCGCTCGGCTTCGGCTTGTTCGGCGGCGATGCGCTCGGCTTCCAGGCGTTCGGCTTCGGCCTGCTCCGCGGCGAGGCGTTCGGCTTCCAGGCGTTCGGCTTCGGCCTGTTCGGCGGCGACGCGCTCGGCTTCCAGGCGTTCGGTCTCGGCCTGCTCGGCGGCGATGCGTTCGGCTTCGAGGCGTTCGGCTTCGGCCTGCTCGGCGGCGATGCGTTCGGCTTCCAGACGTTCGGTCTCGGCCTGCGCGGCGGCAAGGCGCTCGGCTTCCGCCTGTTCGGCGGCAACGCGTTCGGCTTCGGTCTGCTCGGCAGCAACGCGTTCGGCTTCCAAACGCTCGGCTTCGGCCTGTTCGGCCGCGACGCGCTCGGCTTCCAGACGCTCGGCTTCGGCCTGCTCAGCGGCGACGCGTTCGGCTTCGAGACGTTCGGTCTCGGCCCGTTCGGCGGCAACGCGCTCGGCTTCGAGACGTTCGGCCTCGGCCTGCTCGGCGGCGACGCGCTCGGCTTCCAGACGTTCGATTTCGGCCTGTTCGGCGGCGACGCGCTCGGCTTCGAGACGCTCGGCCTCGGCCTGCTCGGCGGCGACGCGCTCGGCCTCCACGCGCTCGGCCTCCACGCGCTCGGCTTCGACGCGCTCGGCCTGCAGACGCTCGACTTCGCCATCGCTGGCGAAGGCGGAGGTCGTCAAGCCGGCACCGATGCCGATCAGGGCGGCCAGGGCGCTTTCGTCGCGTTCCGGCGCATCCAGTTCGGCGGCGCTGCTGCCGCGCACCAGGCCGGCCGGCGCTTCGATCTGGGCGTCGTCGAACTGGCCGAATTCGCTGAGATCCAGCGCAGTGGTGAGTTCGCTGTCGTCGGGCAGGTCCGCGACCTCGACCGGCAGGTCGGCGGACGCGTCCACCGGCAGGTCGATGGGCGGATGCGCGGCGCGGGCGTCGGGCAGGCTGTCGCGCAGGGCGACCATGCGCTCGGCCAGGCCCGGGAACACCGGCACGCTCTGCGGCTCGGACTTCAGGCTGGCCAGGGTCCGCTCGATCGCGACCGCGACCGCGGCGATCGCCGACACGCCTTCGGCGCTGGCCGGCTGGCCGCTGGCCAGCAGGCGCTTGACGTAGACCTCGGTGGGCGCGACCACGTCGGTGATGACCGGGACTTCGGTCATCGCGAACGCGCCGTTGAGGGTGTGGATGGCGCGCTGCAGGCCGTCGTCGGCCGGCTGCGGCGCCGCCTGCGCGGCGGCGAGCCAGCGCTGGATGGTGACCAGGTGACCGGTGACCTCGGTGTCCAGGATCTCCAGCAGCACCGCGTCGACCGAGGCCGGCACGCTGTCGTCGGCGGGCGCGGCTTGCGGCGCCTCCGGCTCGGCCAGCTCCACGGCCTCGACCGCTTCGATCGCTTCGACTTCTGCGATGTCTTCGACGACCGGTTCGGCCACCGCTTCGGGCACCGGCTCGGCTTCGACCACGGGCGGCGGCGCCACCGGCGGCACCAAGTGCATCGGCCGGTAGAAGGCTTCCTCGCCGGTGGCCAGCAGTTCGGCATGCGCCTCGATGCCGGCCAGATCGGCGGTGATCGGACCTTCGTTGCGCAGCGCCGAGTACAGCTGCGGCAGCGCGCGGTGGGCGTGGCCGACCAGATCGATCAGTTCGGGGCTGACCGTGCGGCCGTGATCGCGCACGCGGTTGAGCAGGCTTTCGATCTTCCAGCTGAACTCGCCCAGGGTCTTGGCGCCGACCAGGCGGCCGCTGCCCTTGAGGGTGTGGAAGACGCGACGGATCGGGTAGAGCTTCTCCACGTCCTCGGGCGCTTCGCGCCAGGCCGGCAGCAGCTCGTCGAGGTTGCCGATCTCTTCCTTGAACTCTTCCAGGAAGATGTCGCGGATCTCGTCGTCGATGTCGTCGCTGTGTTCGAAACCGCCGGCGGCGGCGGATTGGCGCGGGACTTCGGCGACGGGCGGCTCAACCGCGGCAGCAGCCGCGACGGCGGCCGCCGGAATCTGCGCCTGCGGCTCGGGTTCGACGAAGTCCAGGTGCGCGCGGCCCTGCACCATGGCGTCGATTTCCGCCGCTTCCGGCAGGTCGATGCGGCCGGCGGCCGGGGCTTCGGCCTGCGGTGCGGTGCCGACGGCCGGTTCGCGCACGATTTCCGGCAGCGGCCAGTAGCGCAGCGCTTCCAGGCTCTGGCGGGCGATGTCGAGGATGTCGTCGCGGTTGGGACGCTGCTCGCGCAGCGCCTCCAGGTAGTACTCCAGGCTGGCCAGGGCATCGGCCAGGGTGTCGAGCTGCT
The DNA here is from genome assembly GCF_003382365.1 of Lysobacter silvisoli. Classification (NCBI taxonomy): domain Bacteria; kingdom Pseudomonadati; phylum Pseudomonadota; class Gammaproteobacteria; order Lysobacterales; family Lysobacteraceae; genus Lysobacter; species Lysobacter silvisoli. The sequence continues at coordinate 95,767 of NZ_QTSU01000002.1, forward strand.
GGCCGTTGGGCACGCGGCGGCGGCCGATCAGCTCGACTTCGGTGTAGCGCTTGACGCCGGTCAGGTAGTCGGCGGGCAGCGGCAGTTCCAGCATGCGCAGCGCGCCGGCGACCTCGTCGAGCACGCGCGGCACTTCGTCCAGCTCGGCGTGATCCCAATTGGTCTCGACGAAGGCGACGAAGGATTGGCGCGCATCGCCGAAATTGGCGATGGCTTCGCGCACCACCACGTCCAGCACCTTGCGCGATTCGCCGGCGAGCAGGTCCTCGTCGGCCTTGTCCTCGGGCAGGCCCAGGCGCGAGACCTGGTCGTCCAGCGAGGCGTCCACATAGAGCAGCGCGCCGGCCACGTCGAGCAGCGCGCCTTCGTCGGCCGGGCGCTTGCCGTCGACGATTTCGGCCATGGCATCGCGCTGCTGCAGCACGACGGTGCGGGCCACGCCCAGGCCCATCATGCCCAGGGTGTCGCTCACGCGCGCCAGCGCTTCCACTTGCGGACCCAGCTGACTGGCGTCGGTCTGGTTGGTGCGCAGATGCAGGTCCAGCGCGTCCTTGACCCGCAGCAGGTCTTCCTTGATCGCCGCCGACACGGTGTCGAGCAAGGCGCGGTTGCGGCCGCTGAGGCTGCCGCGCGCGTGTTCCAGCTCGGATTCGCTGGGCAGGTGCGCGGCCAGTTCGAAGGTCTGGCGCAGGTCGTCCAGCGCCGGGTGGCGGCCGTCGCTATGGGCGACGTGGTAGAGCAGCTGCCGGGTCGGCTCGGCCGCGGGCTCGCCGCGCGGGGCGGAGAAACCGTCGTCGGCCAGCATCTGCCGGGCTTCGCGCTCGACGCCGCCGAAGGCCTGGCGCAGCGCTCGGGTCGGCGGCAGGGCGCCGTCGCGCAGCGCGCCGGCCACCGAGGAGGCGACCCAGAGCATGCGCCGCACCGGTTCCAGGACCACGTCGGCGAGCAGGCCGTCGACGGCCTGGGCCAGCTTGCCGGCGTCGGCCGGCAGGCCGTCCTCGGGCCACGCCGCCAGGGCGTCGCGCAGCGCGGACAGATGATGATGGGTGGCGCTGCGCGCGGAGGCGGCATTGCTGGCCGCGGGCGGCGGCGGCAGGTGCGCCGGCAGCGGACGGTCCAGGTCGGGCGCGAACAGCACGCTCTCGCTCAGGCCGGGCTCGCCGCGCGAGGCGCGCAGTTCGTTGAGCAGCGGCAGCAGCACGATCGGAATGTCGCGATGGCCGCCCTGCAGGCGTTCCAGATAGTCGGGCAGCAGCACCGCGCCGCGCATCAGCGCCGCGCAGGCTTCGTCGCGGTCGCCGACCTGCCCCTGTTGCAGGGCCAGCGCCAGGCGCTCCATTTCCTCGGCCACCATCGCCGGCGCGTACAGCTCGACCATGCGCAGGGTGCCGTGCACCTGGTGCAGGTGGCCGGCGCACAGCCGCATGCGGCTGGCGTCGGCGGGATCTTCGGCATAGGCCTCGATCTCCTGCCGCGCCTGGCGCAGGGTTTCGTCCAGCTCCGGCTTGATCCAGCCCAGCGTGGTGGTGTCGATCGCTTCCCGCAGCGCCGTCATGCCGCACCTGCCTGTGTTAGGCGGCGGCGCGTTCGCCGGTCCTGGGGAAGCCTTGCGGCTGGGATGTTCATCCTCGATGCGACCTCGTCGTCCCTAGGCTCAGGCCGGCAGCTTGAAGTCGGCGACCGAGCGGCGCAGGTCGGCCGCCAGCTGCGCCAGGTTTCCGATCGACTCGGCGGTCTGGTTGGCGCCTTGCGAGGTTTGCGAGGTGATCTGCTGAATCGTGTTCATCGTCTGGGTGATGTTCGAGGCCGCGCTGGACTGCTGCTGCGCCGCGCTGGAAATGCCTTGAATGAGGTTGGACAAGTCGGACGACACCTTTTCGATCTCGCCCAGCGCGGTACCTGCGTCCTCGGCCAGTCGGGCGCCGGCGACCACTTCCGAGGTCGTCTGCTCCATGGAGCTCACAGCTTCGTTGGTGTCGGACTGAATTGTCTGGACCAGCGTCTCGATTCGCTTGGTCGCGTTGGACGCGCGTTCGGCCAGTCGCTGCACTTCGTCGGCCACCACCGCGAACCCGCGGCCCGCTTCACCGGCCGAGGCGGCCTGGATGGCGGCGTTCAGCGCCAGGATGTTGGTCTGTTCCGAGATGTCGTTGATCAGTTCGACGATGGAGCCGATTTCCTGCGAGCTTTCGCCCAGGCGCTTGATTCGCTTGGAGGTTTCCTGGATCTGATCGCGGATCGAGTCCATGCCCTGAATCGTCTGCCGCACCACGCCGGCGCCCTTGGTCGCGATCTGCACCGAGCGCTGCGCCACGTCCGCCGATTCGGCCGAGTTGCGCGAGACCTGGTCGATCGAGGCCGCGATTTCGCTGATGCGGTCCGAAGCCGAGTTGATTTCCTGGGCCTGGTGTTCGGCGGCCTCGGCCAGGTGCATGGCGGTGGCCTGGGTTTCCTGGGCGCTGGAGGCCACCTGCACCGAGGTGTCGGTGATCGTCTGCACCAGGCTGCGCAGCTGTTCGACGGCGAAGTTGATCGAGTCCGCGATCGCGCCGGTCATGTCCTCGGTCACGGTCGCCTTCACGGTCAGGTCGCCTTCTGCGAGCGAGCCCATTTCGTCCAGCAGGCGCATGATCGCCTCCTGGTTGCGGTCGTTCAGTTCCTTGGTGGTCTGGTAGCGCTTCTGCTGCGCGCGGTTCAGCGAGAACAGCAAGCCGACGATGGCGAACAGGGCGACCAGGCCGGAGATGATCGACACCAGGATGTGGCCGATCGGGTTGGTGCTGCGCACCGAGCCGAACGAGGTGAAGGCGTTGAACAGGTTTTCGCTGTCGCCCAGCAGCTTTTCCGAACCGCTGGTGATCTGCTCGGCCGCGGACTGCGCGGTGAACAGCTTCTGCGAACTGGCGTTGATCGCGTCCAGGTCCTTCTTCATTTCGGTCCACAGCGACTCGGCCTGGCCCAGCGCGGCCAGCGCGCCGCCGTTCCCCAGCGGGGTCACGCCGAAGGAGGCGTCGCCCTTGCGCAGGCCGGTGAGCACGTTGCCGAACACGGTGGCGTCGCGGCCCAGGGCCTCGCCGGCCAGGGCGGCGCCGCTGCCGCCGGCGCGGATCTGGGTCAGGCGCTCGTTCATCTTGCCCGACAGCACCACCTGGCGCAGGGCGATGTAGACCTGCGAGGAGGGCGAGCCGGAGGCCGACATCGCGCGCACCAGTTCGTCCAGGCGCGCCTGCAGCTGCGGCACGCGGGCGGCGAAGCTGTCGGCGTTGCCGGCCAGGGCCAGCACAGCGGCTTCCGAGGCGATCACCTGGTCGGCGTTCTTGCCCATCACCTCCCACGAGTCGGTCACCGTGCCGATCGGGCCGGATACGCCGGTGGTGGTGCCGTAGTTGGCGTTGAGGTTCTTGACGTCGCTGTCGATCTGGGCCTTGGTGGCCTTGAACTGGGCGAAGGCCTCCTTGGCGCCGCCGACCGCCTCGCGCCCCTGCACCGCCAGCTTCTGCGAGTTCACCTGCAGGCTCGAGGCCGAGGAGCTCGCGCCGCCCAGCTGCGCCGCCTTGTAGGTCGCGTAACCGGTGTTCAAACCGAACACTGTCACCGAGATGCCCAGGATGATCAGCCAGGTATTGACGCCCAGGTTGCGGCCCTTGCCGGCCACGTTGTCCATCACAGTGCTCATGTTCGACCTCAGGAAGTGTTGCTTATTCGGTTTCGGCGGTTGGGCGGGGGAACGGACTGGGTGCGGCGTTTTTTGCGACGTATTGCTTAAACCGGCGGGGCAAACCGGTCAGGCGGCCGCCTGGCGGAACTCGGGCGTGCGGGCCAGCCGTTCCAGGCTGAAGATCCCCCACGGATGGTCGGCCAGACGGTAGGCGCGGTCGACGAAATGCGCGTAGCGGCCTTCGGACAGGCGCTCCAGGGCGATTTCGTCGGCGGCCACCAGCTGCTGCTCGTTGAAGCTGCGCTGGCCGTAGAGCTCGTCGATCAGCACGGCGACGTCGCCGCCGGGCTGGCGCACCAGCAGCACGCGCTGGCTTTCGTGCAGCACGGTGCGGCTGCCTTCGAGGAACTGCTTGAGGTCGACCACCGGCAGCAGATTGCCGCGCACGTTGGCCAGGCCCAGCATCCACGGCTGCGCGCCGGGCACCGGGGTGACCTGCGGCAGCGGCAGGATTTCCAGCACTTCGTCGAAGGCCGAAGCCAGGCGGCGATCGCCGATGCGGTAGCCCACGCCGCGCCACAGGCCCGGCGCGTCCAACTGTTCGGGCAAGCCGACGACGTGCGCCAGGCTGCGGCGCTCGTAATCGGCCAGCACATCGAACGGCGACTGCGTGTTCATAGGTCCCACCTGGCGGCGTCAGCCACCGAGCAACGCGTTGATGCGCGCGATGAGTTCGTCCTCGCGCGGCGGCTTGACGATGTAATCCTTGGCGCCCTGGCGCATGCCCCAGGCGCGGTCGGTGTCCATGCCCTTGGTGCTGACGATCAGCACCGGGATGGCGCTGGTGTCGGCGTCGCGCGAGAGCGCGCGGGTGGCCTGGAAACCGTTCATCCCCGGCAGCACGACGTCCATCAGGACCAGATCGGGCTTCTCGCGCTTGCACGCTTCGATGCCGTCCTCGGCGCTGCCGGACGCGAACACCTCGTGCCCGTTGCGCTGCAGGAGCTGGGTCAGGACCGCCGTGTCGGTCGGCGAGTCCTCGATCAGAAGAATGCGTGCCATTGAGTGCCCTACCCCCCGGTCAGGCGTGTACGTGCTTACGGATCGCGTCGAGGAGTTCCTCGCGCGTGAACGGCTTGGTCAGATACTGCTCGGAGCCGACGATGCGGCCGCGGGCCTTGTCGAACAAGCCGTCCTTGGAAGACAGCATGATCACCGGCGTGCTCTTGAACAACTGGTTGTTCTTGATCAACGCGCAGGTCTGATAGCCGTCGAGTCGCGGCATCATGATATCCACGAAGATGATTTGTGGATGCTGGTCGGCGATCTTCGCCAGTGCTTCGAATCCGTCCGTGGCCGTGACCACCTCACAACCTTCGCGTTTCAACAGCGTCTCGGCGGTTCGACGGATGGTCTTGGAGTCATCGATCACCATGACCTTCAAACCGTCGAGGCTGCCGTTACGAGCCTCATCGAGCATTCTTTGTATCCCCCGGAGCGAAACGCCGCGCAATCCCCCGGCGCGTCGCGAAGATGCCTTTATTCCAAGCCGCGCGCATGCTGTCAAGCACGCAATTCCAGCGCTAAAGCTGAACGCGTGGAGCGCGGCGCCGCCCGGCCGGCGGCCTTTGGGCGGGTGTCGCGGTCCGTCGCATCCGTAGCGTACGCACGGCATTGGGTCGATCCCGCCGGAATCCGGCGAAGGCCCGACCCGACGAGTCAGAAACGGCCCGCTGTGGACCATTCCTGACGCTACATGATGGCAGATATCGGCGACCCGCCTGCTACCATCGCGCACATTTCCTGCAACGACTTCGTCTATGCCGCTCGACATCGTGGTGGTGATGGACCCGATCGGGTCGATCAAGATCGCCAAAGACTCCACCTTCGCGATGCTGCTGGAGGCCCAGCGCCGCGGCCACCGCCTGCACTACGTGCGCCCGGGCGGGCTGAGCCTGCGCGACGGCCGCGCCGAGGCCGCCGTGGCCCCGCTGAGCGTGCGCGAGGACCCCAAGGGCTGGTACGAACTGGGCGCCTGGTCACAACGCGTGCTGGGCCCGGGCGACGTGGTCCTGATGCGCAAGGACCCGCCGGTGGACGACAACTACCTGCACGACACCCAGATCCTGACCGTGGCCCAGAACGCCGGCGCCCTGATCGTGAACGACCCTCAGGGCCTGCGCGACTACAACGAGAAGCTGGCCGCCCTGCTGTTCCCGTCGTGCTGTCCGCCGACCCTGGTCAGCCGCGACCCGGCCGAGCTCAAGGCCTTCGTCCACGCCCACGGCCAGGCCGTGCTCAAGCCGCTGGACGGCATGGGCGGGCGCTCGATCTTCCGCGCCGCGGCCGGCGATCCCAACCTCAACGTGATCCTGGAAACACTGACCGGCGGCCATGGCCTGGCCCTGGCCCAGCGTTACCTGCCGGAGATCCGCGACGGCGACAAGCGCATCCTGCTGGTCGACGGCGAGCCCGTGGACTACTGCCTGGCGCGGATCCCGCAGGGCGACGAGTTCCGCGGCAACCTGGCCGCCGGCGGCCGCGGCGAGGGCCGTCCGCTGAGCGAGCGCGACCGCTGGATCGCCGCCCAGGTGGGCCCGGAGATGCGCCGCCGCGGCATGCTGTTCGTGGGCCTGGACGTGATCGGCGACTACCTGACCGAGGTCAACGTCACCAGTCCCACCTGCATCCGCGAGCTGGACGCCCAGTTCGGCCTGAACATCGCCGGCCAGCTGTTCGACGCGATCGAAGCCCGGATGGCGCCGGCCGCATGAGCGCGGCCGCGGCCCCGGCCGGCACGCCGCCCCGCCGCGACGACGGCGAGGGCCGCTTCAGCGCGACCATGGTGCTGTCGCTGCTGGTCCACGGCGTGTTCGTGCTGGGCGTGGGCTACGCCCTGGAAAAAGCCGCCCCGGTCATGCCGACCCTGGACGTGATCCTGACCCAGACCTCGACCGCGCTCACGCCCAAGCAGGCCGATTTCATGGCCCAGGCGAACAACCAGGGCGGCGGCGAGCACGACAAGAGCCGGCGCCCGCGCGACAACCAGTCCGGCCCGGCCCCGCAGGCCGAGCCCGGCGTGGCCGCGCGCGCCCTGCAGGCGCAGTCGCCGGCCCCGGCGCCGCCGCCGCAGGCGCGGGTCATCAGCAGCAGCCGCGGCGAGGACCTGACCGCGCGCGCCCAGGCCACCACCCCGCCCAGCGAGCGGCCGCTGCCCTTGGGCCGGGAAAAGATCGATCGCGACATCCGCATGGCCCGGCTGGCCGCCGAGATCCACCTGCGCTCGGAGCGCTACGCCAAGCGGCCCAAGCGCAAGTTCGTTTCCGCCAGTACCCAGGAATACGCCTGGGCTGGCTACCTGCGCGGCTGGGTCGACCGGGTCGAGCGGGTCGGCAACCTCAACTACCCCGACGAGGCGCGCCGGCGCCGGCTGCAGGGCCAGGTGGTGATCAGCGTGGCGATCCGCCGCAACGGCACGGTCGAGCGCGCCGACATCGTCCAGTCCAGCGGCATCCGCCTGCTCGACGACTCGGCCCTGCGCATCGCCCGCCTGGCCGAGCCCTATCCGCCGCTGCCGCGCACCGACGAGAACCCGGACATCCTCCACGTCACCCGCACCTGGCAGTTCCTGCCCGACGGCGCCCTGGTCGACGAGTAAGCCCGGCGGCGGCCGCTACAGCCGCCGCCAGACCGGGCCCACCCCGCTGCGCCAGTACACGCCCAGCGCACGCGCATACAGGGAACGGGCCGGGACCAGGCCGAAATAGCGGCCGTCCTGGCTGTTGCCGCGGTGGTCGCCCATCACCAGCACCTGGCCGGCGGGGATGACGGCGTCGAGCACGTCGGGGCCGCCGCCGGCGTCCAGGTTGAGCTCGGCGCGGTGCTCACCGAACCATTCGACCTGTGCCTCGCCCGCCGACGCCAGCGGCACGCCGTCGATCGACAGGTGCCCGCCGATCACGCTGACCCGGTCGCCGCCGACCGCGACCACGCGCTTGATCAGGCGCGTGCCGTCGGCGGGCGACTTGAACACCACCACCTCGCCGCGCTGCGGCTGGCTGCGTTCGATCAGTACCGTATCGGTGTAGGGCAGGCGCAAGCCGTAGGCCGACATGTCGACCACGACGCGGTCGCCGGGCATCAGGGTGTGCTCCATCGAGCCGGAGGGCACGACGTAGTGGTTGGCGAAGGAGGTGCGCGCGACCGTCAGCAGCACCAGCATCACCAGCAGGGACTTGCCTTCGCTGCGCAGCCAGCCGCGCAGGCCGGGTTGTCGTGCTTGCTTCGCCATGGGGTTCTCCTGGGGGCGAAGCAGGTGACCGGGGGCAGGACCGCTAAGTTCCCAGCCCCTCACCCCTCACCGTCATTCCGGCGAAAGCCGGAACCCACTTTGACCTTCGCTTCTTACAGCTCAGGTATACGCAGGGAAAACCCAAAAGCAAAATGGTTCCGGCTTTCGCCGGAATGACGGGGTTCGGAACCCTGGATTTGGGAACGACGGGCTTTGCAGCGACGAACGCGGACGTCACCGCTTTGGAACGGCACGAAGCCGCCGTAGCGAGCGCGCGGCGGCCTATCCAGAGAGTCCCGTAGATCAACGCCCCGCGCGCAACGCCTGCTGCTCGGCGATGGTCAAAGCGACGTTGTTGCGCAGGTAGGCCGGCTCCACCCGCTCGGGCGCCAGCGCTTCGCCGCGGGCGTAGGCGGCCACGGCCAGGCGGGCCACGTCGGCGGCCTGCGGCAGCGCGGCCGCGCCCAGGGCGGCGAAGCGGCCGGCCAGGTGCTGGGGCAAGGCGCCGTCGGCAGCCGCGAAACCGGTGCCCACGCCCAGCCAGCCGTCGGCGCCGTCGGGCAGTGCGGCCGCGGCCGGGGCGAGCACGGCCTCGGCATCCAGGGCGCGGGCGTCGCCGCCGCGCAGTGCGAAGGCGCCGGTGTAGACCTCACCCATGCGTGCGTCGATCGCGGCCAGCACGCGCGCACCGTCGGCGTCGCCGCCGGGCAGCGCGGTGGCGCGCAACGCCAGCGCGGCCAGGGTGGATACCGCGACGATCGGACGGTCCAGCGCCAGGGCGATGCCCTGCCCGATCGCGATGGCCAGGCGCACGCCGGTGAACGCGCCCGGGCCGCGGCCCAGGGCGATGGCGTCGAGCTGGGCCTTGGCGATGCCGGCCTCGGCGCACAGCGCCTCGGCCCAAGGCAACGCGAGCTCGGCGTGGCGGCGCGGCGCCAGTTCGTAGCGCTGGCGCAGTTCGCCGTCGATCCACAAGGCGACCGAGCAGGCTTCGGTGGCGGTTTCCAATGCCAGGAGCTTCATGCGGCGATTATCGCGCGGATACGGCGGCCGATCGCCATCTCAATACCCGGGCGCCGGCTGCCACAGCTCCAGCAGGCCGCCTTCCGGATCCAGCGCGTAGCCGAACTTGCCCTGCTCGGATTCCTCGTAGCGGTCCAGCACGGTGCAGCCCTCCTCGCGCAGCGCCTGCAAGGTGCCCTGCAGGTCGTCCACGCGCAGGTTGAACATGTAGGGCTTGTCGCTGGGCTGAAAGTACTGGCTGTCCTGGCCGAACGGCGCGAACACCGTGCAGGCGTTGCCGTCGTTGTCCGCGCGCTTCCAGTGGAACAGCGCGCCGCCCCAGTCCTGCACGTCCAGGTCCAGATGGCGCTTGTACCAGGCGCCCAGCGCGGCCGGGTCGCGCGCCTTGAAGAACACCCCGCCCAATCCGTGCACGCGCGGCTTGCGCGCTCCCGCATCCTGTTCGCTCATGGCCTGGCTCCTGCTCCACGGTGACCGCGCTTCAGCGGTAGTAGTAGTCCTCGCCCTCGGGCGCGGACGCCTGCGATTCTAGGGCCATGGGGCGGCCGGCGAAGAAATCGGCCACGTCCTCGACGCGGCGGCTGCGCGGCAGCGGCGGCAGCGAGTCGAAGAAGGTGCGGCCGTAGCTCTTGGACAGCAGGCGCGGGTCGCACAGCATCAGCACGCCGCGGTCGGTCTCGGTGCGGATCAGCCGGCCGGCGCCCTGCTTGAGCGCGATCACCGCCTGCGGCAGCTGTTCGTCGCGGAAGGGGTTGCCGCCGCTGCGGCGGATCGCGTCCAGGCGCGCCTCGAACACCGGGTCGTCGGGCGCGGCGAAAGGCAGCTTGTCGATGACCACCACGCTCAACGCGTCGCCGGCCACGTCCACGCCTTCGCGGAAGCTGGCCGCGCCCAGCAGCACGCCGTTGCCGGAGGCGCGGAAGCGTTCCAGCAGCACGGGCCGCGGCGCCTCGCCCTGCACGAACAGCGGCCAGGGGCCGTCGCGCAGCAATTGCGCGGCCTCGCGCAGCGCGCGGTGCGAGGCGAACAGTACGAAGGCGCGGCCGCCGGACGCTTTCAGCACCGGCCGCAGCTTCTCCACCAGGCTTTCGTTGTAGTTGCGCACCATCGGGTCGGGCAGGCCGCGCGGCAGGTAGCACAGCGCCTGCTGCGGCCAGTCGAAGGGGCTGGGCGCGAGCAGGGTGCGCGGCTCGACCAGGCCCAGCTTGTGCGCGTAATGATCGAAGCGCCCGCCCACGGCCAGCGTGGCCGAGGTGAACACCCAGGCCGCGCGCGAGCGTTCGCGGTGCTCGGCCAGCGGGCCGGCCACGTCCAGCGGCGTGCGGCTGAGGCGGAAGCCGCGCGCGGTGAGTTCGTACCAGAGCACGCTGGCGTCGTCCGATGACCCGGAACGGTCGCTGTCTTCCGCCGTGTCGCCGTCCTCTTCGGCCGGCCGCGGCACATCGCCGCGCCAGCGCTTGAGCTTGCTGCGGAAGTCCTGCGCGCGCGCATGGCAGCCGTCGAAACCCGGCGAGGCCGAACGCAGTGGCGCCAGGGTGTCCTGGAGTTGCGCCAGCGCCGCGTCGAGCGCGTCCAGGGCCGCTTCCACTTCCGCCTGTTCGGCGGCGCGGCGTCGGGTCGCGCGCACCGGCAGTTCGTCCATGGCCGCGCGCAGCGCGCGCACCGCCTGTTCCAGTTCGCGCGCCGGCGCCTGCAGCGTGGCCAGCGAGCCAGGCGATTGCTTGCATTCGGCCAGCGCGTCGCGCGCCAGTTCCACCAGCGGCCGCGCGCTCAGCGCCTCGCCGAAGAACTGACCGGCCAGGTCCGGCAGCTGGTGCGCTTCGTCGACCACGAAGGCCTGCGCGCCGGGCAGGATCTCGCCGAAGCCTTCCTGTTTCAGAGCCAGATCGGCCAGCAGCAGGTGGTGGTTCACCACCACCACGTCGGCGGCCTGCGCGCGCTGGCGCGCCTGCACCACGAAGCAGTCGCCGAAGAACGGGCATTCGCTGCCCAGGCAGTTCTCGGCGGTGGAGGTCACCATCGGCAGCAGCGGCGAATCTTCCGGCAGCGCCTCCAGTTCGGCCAGGTCGCCCATGCGCGTGCGCCCGGCCCAGGACACGATGCGCTGGAACTGCGCGGCCAGTTCGCGGCTGGCGAAGCGCGGCTCGCCCTGGGCCTGCTTCATCCGGTAATGGCACAGGTAGTTCGCGCGCCCCTTCAGCAACGCGGTCTTCAGGCCCACGCCCAAGGCGTCGCGCACGCGCGGCAGATCGCGGTGGTAGAGCTGGTCCTGCAGCGCGCGGGTGCCGGTGGAAACGATGGTCTTCAAACCCGACAGCAGCGCCGGCACCAGATAGGCGAAGGTCTTGCCGGTCCCGGTGCCGGCCTCGGCGATCAGGGTGCCGCGCGCTTCGAACACGTCGGCGATGGCCGCCGACAGATCCTGCTGCGCCGGCCGCGGCGCGAACGCCGGCAGCGCGCGCGCCAGGTCGCCGCCCTCGCTCAACGCGGTGCGGCTGGCGACGCCCAGGCGGCCAGTCTCCATTACCACGGCCTCATCGGATCAGTACCGCGGCGGCGCCGAAACGGTGCAGGCCTCGACCTGGGCGCGCGCGGCAGCCACGTCCTTGCCGATGCGGCTGATGTTGGCGCTGGCCGCGGGCAGCTCTTCCTTGTACACGGGCGTGGTCTTGAGCACGTCCAGCCGGTGCTGGCGCACGGCCGCGATCGTCGACCAGTGCCGGCGGCACAAGGGGCCAACCTTGGAGCCGCCGTCGAAGGCCTGCTTGGCGTAACGTTCGGCATCGTCGAGCTTGCGCAGCAGCAACGCGGTTTCGGCGCGTTCCTGCAGCAGCGCCGGATCGCCGGCGTTGATCGCCAGCGCCTGATCCAGGGTGGCGGCGGCTTCGGCGTATTTGCCCTGCTTTTCCAGCGCGCTCGCGCTCTGGCGCAGATCCTCGACCCGGTTGTCGCGCAGCGGCTGCACGTCGAGTTCGCGCGTGGCGGCGGCGGATTGGCGGATCGCCTTGACCGCGGTCTCGGCGTCGTAGGCCGGCTCGGGCGCCGGCGGGGCGGACACGCAGGCCGCGCACACCACGGCCAAGCTCAGCGGTAACGCCCAACGAAACTTCATCGACACGATCACTGCTCCTGCTGCGGGGCGCTTTCGGCGGGCTCGGGCTCGTCGTCGCGCTTGCCGATACCGAACCAGTCGCGCCAGCCGCCGCTTTCCTCTTCCGGCTCGGCCTGCGGCATCGGGCACGGCGCGTAGTCCGGCGCGAAGCCGGCCACGAAGGCGAAGCGGCGCGCGCTGGCGCAACCGGGATCGGTGGTGTTCTGGTTGACCACGAACTGCCAGTCGATGCCCTTGTCGCCGACCTGCAGCGGCGCGCTGGGCAGGCGCGAGAAGATCGCCGACCACACCCGCATCGCACCGGTGCCGCCGTACAGGCCGGTTTCCTTGTTCTGGTCGTTGCCGACCCAGATCACCGCCAGGTGGTCGCCGGTCCAGCCGGCGAACCAGCTGTCGCGGCCGTCGTTGCTGGTGCCGGTCTTGCCGGCCGGCGACAAACGGCCCAGGCCGTCGCCGACCAGCTGGCGACCGGTGCCGCTGGTCACCGCGTGCTGCAGCGCGATGGTGATCAGGCGCGCGGCGATCGCATCGCCCTCCTGCGCCGGCGCGGGTTCCTTGTCGTAGCGGTTGACCGCGCGGCCGTTGGCGTCGAGCACGCCGCGCACCGCATGCAGCGGCTGGATCTCGCCGCCGGAGGCCAGGAACTGGTACAGCTGCGCCATCGCGTACGGGCTCTGATCGACCGAACCCAGGATCAGCGAAGGATTGGGCGTGGCCTCGATCCCGGCCAGGGTCTTGATCAGACCGCCCAGACGTTCGGGCGCGACCTGCATGCCCACGCGCACGGTGGCCTGGTTGTAGGACTGCGCCAACGCGTCGATCAGGCGCACGGTACCGTGGCTGCGGCCGTCGGAGTTGCCCGGGGTCCAGCGCTTGCCCTTGCCCAGGGTCACGGTGACCGGGGAGTCGTCGACGTAGCTGGCCAGCGAATACTTGCCCGGCTGCGCCAGCGCCAGCAGGTAGACGAAGGGCTTGAGCAGCGAGCCCACCGGGCGCTGCGCCTCGACCGCACGGTTGAAGCCGTGCTGGGTGAAATCGCGGCTGCCGACCACGGCCACCACTTCGCCGTTGTGCACGTCGGTCACCACCAGGCCGGTGTTGAGCGGCGGGCGGCGCTTGTTGTCCAGGCTCTTGAGCGTGCGCGTGACCGCGCCTTCGGCCTGCGCCTGCGCCGACGGCGCCATGCCGCTCATCACGCTCAGGCCGGCGCCGGCCAGCGCGTCGGCCGGATAGTCGCGCGCGAGCTGGCGGCGGATCAGGTCGACGTAGGCCGGGAACCGGTTGGCGGCGGTGCTGCCGGGGGTCTTGGTGACGCCCAGCGGCGTCTTCAGCGCGCGCTGGTATTCGGCGTCGTCGATGAGCTGGGTTTCGTGCATCTCGCCGAGCACGAAGTTGCGCCGGTCCAGCGCGCGCTCGGGATTGCGCCGCGGATCGTAGTAGGACGGGCCCTTGACGATGCCGATCAACAGCGCGATCTGCTCGGTGCTGAGGTCGCGCAGGTCGCGGCCGAACCAGAACTCGGCGCCCGCGGCCACGCCGTGGATCGCCTGCGAACCGCGCTGACCCAGATAGACCTGGTTGAAGTAGGCCTCCAGGATGGTGCGCTTGTCGTAGCGCGCCTCGATCAGCAGCGCGTACAGGATTTCCTTGGCCTTGCGGGTCGGGGTCTGCTCCTGGCCGATGCCGAGCAGGCCGCTGCGCGCGAGCTGCTGGGTCAGAGTGCTGGCGCCCTGGCGGGTGCCGGTGGCGGTCTTGAACAGCGCGCGCACCATGCCACTGATGTCGATGCCGAAGTGGCTGTTGAAGTCGCGGTCCTCGACCGCCTGCAGGCCGGTGACCAGCAGTTCGGGCACGTCCTCGATCCGCACCAGCCGGCGCTCTTCCTGCTTCTGGCCGTACAGGGTGGCGATGCGCGCCGGATCCAGGCGCGCGACCTTCAGCGGTTTCTTGCTGGCCACGTCGCGCAGGCTGGCCACGCGGCCGCCGGACAGCACCAGTTCGACGCGGCGTCCGGGCACGGCGCCGTCGACGTCGTTGTAGCCGCGGCTGGAGATGGTCCAGCGCCCGCCTTCGCGGGCGTAGGTGCCGGTGCGCGCGCCGGCGCCGTCGTCGCGGTAGGCGGCGGCGTCGAGCTCGGTCTTGAGCGTGGTCGCGTCCAGGGTTAAGCCGGGAGTCAGTTCCAGCGGCCGCGCGTACACCCGCGTCGGGATCTGCCAGCGCAGCTGGCCGAAGCGCTGGCCGACCTCGTGATTGAGGTAGAGCGTATACGGGATCAGGAATCCCAGGCCCAGGCCGATCGCCGCCAGGGTCCAGGTGACGAGCCGGCGGCGCCAGCTGGGAGTGCCGCCGCCGTCGGACGCAAGGTCGTCGGAACTGTCGTCTTCGTCGTAATCGATTCGGGCCACGGCATGGGACAATGACAGGGCGGCGCCCTAGTAGCCTTCGAGTCTAACGCAGCCGGCCGGCGCCGCCGCAGGGCGGGCCCGGCGCCGCGCCGCGTACTTTGGAATTCCTTCAGCATGGCATCCGATCGATGGCGATGAGCTGGACCGATCTTCGGTTCTTGTTGCAACGGGGGACGGGTCTGGCGCGGCGCGGATTGATCAGCCTGCGCACCCGCGGCCTGGGCCCCACCTGGCAGCGGATGCTGCGCCAGTTCCACCGGGTGCCCGAGGCCCAGCGCGCGGCGCTGTGGCTGCCCGCGGCCGAGCCGTTCGCGCCCTTCGTCCTGCCCACCTCGCAGACCCCGCGTGCCAGCGTGGTGATCCCGGTCTACAACCAGTTCGCCCACACCCTGGCCTGCCTGCGCGCCCTGGCCGCGCGGCCGCCGCAGGCCGCGTTCGAGGTGATCGTGGTCGACGACGGCAGCAGCGACGCCACCCAGGCCTCGCTGCTGCAGGTGCAGGGCCTGCGCTACCACCGCCGCGCCGCCAATGGCGGCTTCATCGCCGCCTGCAACGACGGCGCCGACCTGGCCCGCGGCGAGTTCGTGGTGTTCCTCAACAACGACACCATCCCGCAGCCGGGCTGGCTGGATACCCTGCTGGCGACCTTCGACGAGCAGCCGGGCACCGGCCTGGTCGGCGCCCAGCTGGTCTACCCCGACGGGCGCCTGCAGGAAGCCGGCGGCATCGTCTTCGACGACGCCAGCGGCTGGAACTACGGTCGCTTCGACGCGCCCGACCACCCGCGCTACGCCTTCCTGCGCGACGCCGACTACTGCTCGGGCGCGGCGATCGCGCTGCCGACCGCGCTGTTCCGCGAGCTGGGCCGTTTCGACGCGCGCTACGCGCCGGCCTACTACGAGGACACCGACCTGGCCTTCGCCGTGCGCGCGGCCGGGCGGCGCGTGGTCTACCAGCCGCAGTCGCGGGTGGTGCATTGCGAAGGCATCACCGCCGGCACCGACACCGGTTCCGGGGTCAAGGCCTACCAGGTGCGCAACCGCGGCGTGTTCGCCGACAAGTGGCGCGATGCGCTGTCGCGGCAATGGCCGGCGGCCACGCCGGCCGAACGCGCGGCCTTCCCGCGTGGGCGCCGCAGCGTGCTGATCGTGGACGCCCTGGTGCCGCAGCCCGACCGCGACTCGGGCTCGCTGCGGCTGGTCAACCTGATGCGCCTGCTGCTGGAGGAAGGCGCGCATGTGGTGTTCGTGCCGGCTTATCTGGCCCACCGCGACGCGTCGGTGGACGCGATGCGGCGCATGGGCGTGGAGGTGTGGACGGCACCGGACCTGGGCCGTCTGCCGGCCTGGCTGCGCGAGCACGGCCCGCGCTTCGACACCGTGGTGGCCTGCCGTCATTACGTGCTCAGCGAACTGCTGCCGCTGCTGCGCAAGCATGCGCCGCAGGCGCGCGTGGTGTTCGACACCGTCGACCTGCATTACCTGCGCGAACGCCGCGGCGCCGAAGTCGCCGGCGACGCCGCCCTTGCGCGCGTGGCCGAAGCCACGCGCAAGCTCGAACTGGACGTGATCGCGCGCAGCGACGCCACCCTGGTGGTCAGCGAGGTCGAGCGCACGCTGCTCACGCAGGACGCGCCGCAGGCCCAGGTCGACATTCTCTCCAACCTGCACCGCATCGCCGGTGCCGGGCAGCCGTACGCGCAACGCCACGACCTGGTCTTCGTCGGCGGCTTCCGCCATCCGCCGAACGTGGACGCGGTGCGCTGGTTCGCGCTGGAGGTGTTCCCGCTGATCCGCGCCGAATTGCCGGAACTGCGCTTCCACTGCATCGGCGCCGACACCCCGCCGGAAATCGCCGCCCTGGCGTCGGCGCCGGGCATCGAGATCCACGGCCATGTGCCGGACCTGGACCCGTACATGGACGGCGCGCGCATCGCGGTGGCGCCGCTGCGCTACGGCGCCGGGGTCAAGGGCAAGGTCAACCTGAGCATGGCCCACGGCCAGCCGGTGGTCGCCACCGGCTGCGCGGTCGAGGGCATGCATCTGCGCGACGGCGAAGACGCGCTGGTCGCCGACACGCCGGCCGACTTCGCCGCCGCCGTGGTGCGGCTGTATCGCGATCCGGCGCTGTGGCAACGGCTGTCCGAGAACGGACTGCACAACGTGCAGACGCATTTCTCGCTGGACGCGGCGCGCGAGGTGGTGCGAAGGGTGTTGTTGCACGGGGGATAGTGCAGCTGGCGCCAGCGGTTGCTATCCCGCGCGCCCTCACCCCAACCCGCACCCCGGCCCGCCCGCAGTGCGGTCGGGCGTTCGGTGCAGCGCGAGCCAATGGCTCGCAAGCGCTGCCCCTCACCCCGTGAACGGGAGAGGGGCTAAAGCAGAAGCGGCGTCGGATGCATCCCCTCTCCCGCTTGCGGGAGAGGGTTAGGGTGAGGGGGTGAGCGAAGCGAATGCTCTTGCTCCTCGCTCGGGCACCGAACTCGCCGTACCAATAGAAGACCCGGAGAGCCTGCCCCCGCGAAGGCGGGGGGCGGCGCACAGGAGCGCCGTTTTTCGCTGGCACAGGGATGTGCCATCGAAAAATCCCGGCGCAAACTCCGATCTCGCAGGGGAGCTCTGGCCAAGCGTTTTTCTTTGGTTACTTTCTTTTGACGCTTATCAAAAGAAAGTGACCCGGCCGCTTGCGGACGGAAGCTGTTGCTGTTGCTTCAAAGCAGCACACCCAAATACCTGCGCGAGTTCGGAGCTGGTCGCGGCTCACGCCGCTCCTACCCCAAGGCCGCAGAGCAGCCCTCCGCCGACCGAGGGCTTGGTCGCAACGGTGGATTCGCGGTCGCAGCTGGCGCAGCTCCTACAGGGGGCGTGCGTAACTTTCGTCGTGGTTGCGGGGTCGCGGTCGCGGCTCACGCCGCTCCTACCCCAGAGCGCCTGGTCGGTCAGTCGCGGCCGGGGTCGGCGGCGCGCACGCGGTCGGTCAGGTCGTCGATGCCGGTCGCCGTCGGGTCCAACTCACGCGCCGCCTTGAGCGCGGCCTGCGCCGCGCGCACCTCGCCTGCGCCCAGGCGTTCGTCGCCCACCGCCAGCCAACGCAGCGCCAACCGCCGACGCGGCTCGGCCAGCGGTGCGCCCTCGCCCTCCAGCGCGCCGCGCGCGTCCAGGCATTCGCGCGCGCGCGCCAGGCGGTTGCTGCGCAACTCGTCCTCGAAACAGCGCCGCACCGCCGGCAGCAGGCGCGCGGCGGCCGCGCGCACCTTCGGGTCTTGCGGCGCCAGCGCCTGCGCCGCGCGCAGCTTGTCGTAGGCGCTGTCGCCGGGCGGCGTGAGCAAGTGGCCGCGCGCCTCGGCGGCGGCGGCCTCGTCCAGCAAGCGGCGCAGGCGCTGCGGACGCTGCGCGGCCGGTACGCCGGTGTCCAAGCGTTTGCGCGACTGCCTGGCGCGCTCCAGGTGCCGGCCCGCCTCGGTCACGGCCGGCAGCGCGGGCGCGAGTTCGGCGGCCGCGGCCAGGGCGGCGGCGGCCTCGTCGAAGCGGAAATCCGCGGCCAGGCGTTCGCCGCGCTGCGCATAGGCCAGCGCGACCGCCTCCAGCCCGCGCTGCGCAGCCGCATCGTCCGCGATCGCGGTCAGCACATCGCGATACGCCTCCACGGCCACAGGCAGTTGGCCGCGGCGCAAGGCGGCGTCGGCCGCGCTGCGCCGGCCGTCGACGCGACGCGCGAGCTCGGCCAAGGCGTCGGGCAGGTCGACATGGCCGGCATCGGCCGCCTGCACGCGGCGGATGCGCGCGGCGCCCGGTTCCAGATCGCCGTGCGCCAGCGCCTGCCGCGCCTGCTGCAGCAGATCGGCCAGGGTGTCCTCGCGCCCTTCCAGCGCCTCCACGCGTTCGGGCTGCAATGCCAGCACGCGCTGGTACAGCGGCAGCGCCGCCTGCTCGCCGTCGTCCAGGTGACCGGCGGCGCGGGCCGCGGCGGCCTGTTCCAGCAAGCGGTCGAGGCCGGCGGCAGCGGCTTCGCGCGTGCGCAGGCGCTGCTCCAGCGCGTCGGTTTGCGCGCGCGGCACCGCCAGTTCGCGGGCCAGGTTCAAGGCGCTGTGGGCATCGGCGTAGCGGCGCTGCGCCATCGCCCGCTCGGCCTGCGCCAGCGCGGCCTGGCCCACCCGCGACAAACCCGCGCGGGCCTCGCCGCGGTCGGGATCCAGGGCCAGCGCGGCCTCGTAGAGTTCGCGCGCGCCGCGACCGTCGGGCGAGCTCAGGCGGCCTTCGCGCAGCGCTTGCGCGGCATCGTTGCGCAACTGCTGCAAACGGGTTTCCGGCCACAGCCGGTCCGACAGCGGCTGGCGCAGCAGGATCAGCGCGATCAGCACCAGCATCACCAGCGCGGCCGCGCCCCAGCCGAACCAGGGCCGTGGCGGCGGCGGCCGGCGCGGTCGGCCGCCCTCGTCGAAACTTAGCCCTCGCCAGCGGCCGAATTCCGGCTCCACCCGCAGCGGCGCGGCACGGCCGGGGGTCGGCTCGGGGCGCGGGTCGGGCGGAAGTTCGGACGTCACCGGAGCAGCATAGCGCCCTTGCGCGGCGGCTCCGTGACGGCTTCAGCTGCGCTGCGCCCGCTCCACGCCGGGCAGCGAGGCCAGCTTGCCCAGCAAGGTCGACAACTGGCCGTAGTCGGCCACGCGCAGGCGCAGGCGCAAACGCACGCGCGCGCCGTTGCGCTCGATATCGCTGCGGATGCTGACCACGTGGGCGTTGTTCTGCGCGATCAGGTTGGTGACTTCCTTCAGCAGCCACTTGCGATCCAGCGCCAGCACTTCTATGTCGGTCTCGTAGCCCGAACCCTTGCGTCCCCACTCCACCGGCAGCACGCGCTGCGGCTGCGCCGCGGCCAGGCGCTCGAACGAGGCGCAGCCCGGGCGGTGCACGCTGACGCCGCGGCCGCGGGTGAGGTAGCCGACGATGGGCTCGCCGGGCAGCGGCTGGCAGCAGCGCGCCAGCTGCACCAGCAGGTTGCCCACGCCCTCGACGGTGAAGTCGGTGCTCTTGGTCGGGCGCTTGCGCGGCACCGGCGCGAGCGTGGTGGTGCTGGCGGCCGGCGGCGGCGCCGCAGCCGCGCGCTCGTGCTCGAGCAAGGCGCGGCCGACCTGGTGCGGGCCCAGGTCGCCCAGCGCCACCTGCACGTACAGGTCGCCGTCGTTGGCCAGGTTGAAGCGTTCGCGCGCCGGCGCCAACTCGGCGCCGAGCAGCCCCAGCCGGCGCAGCTCCTTGTCCAGCAGTTCGCGCCCGGCCTGCTCGTTGCGGGCGCGATCGAGCTTGTGGAACCAGGCCCGCACCTTGTCGCGCGAACGGCCGCTGGCGAGGAAGCCGTTGGCCGCCACCAGCCAGTCTCGGCGCGGCTCGCCGGTCTTGGCGGTGAGGATCTCGACGCGGTCGCCGCTGCGCAGCTTGTGGTCCAGCGGCACGATGCGGCCGTCGACCTTGGCGCCGCGGCAGCGGTGCCCGACCTCGGTGTGCACGTGGTAGGCGAAATCCAGCGGCGTGGCGCCGGCGGGCAGATCGATGACCTCGCCCTTGGGCGTGAGCACGTAGACGCGGTCCTCGACCAGCTCGGTATCGAGCTCGCCGGCCAGGGTCGCATCGCCGCCGTCGCGGCCTTCGTTGTGCGCGTCCAGCAGCTTGCGCATCCAGGCGATCTTGCGGTCGAAGGAGGCGTCGGCGGCCTGGCTGCCGGCCTCCTTGTATTTCCAGTGTGCGGCCACGCCCAGCTCGGCCTGGCGGTGCATCTCGTGGGTGCGGATCTGCACCTCCAGGGTCTTGCCCTCGGGGCCGACCACGGCGGTGTGCAGCGAGCGGTAGTCGTTGCGCTTGGGCCGGGCGATGTAGTCGTCGAACTCGCTGGGGATCGGCGTCCACTGCGCGTGCACCACGCCCAGCGCGGCGTAGCAGGCGGCCAGATCGGCCACCATCACCCGCACCGCGCGCAGGTCGTAGAGCTCGCCGATGGGCACGTCCTTGCGCTGCATCTTTTTCCAGATGCTGTAGATGTGCTTGGGCCGGCCGGCGACTTCGGCGCCCTGCAGGCCGGCGGCGTCCAGCGCCGTGCGCAGGGTGCGCTTGACCTGTTCGATGTAGCGTTCGCGGTCGCCGCGCTTTTCGTCCAGCAGGCGCGCGATCTTCTGGTAGGTCTGCGGCTCCAGGTGGCGGAAGGCCAGGTCTTCCAGCTCCCACTTGAGCTGCCAGATGCCCAGGCGGTTGGCCAGCGGCGCTTGGATGTCGCGGGTCAGCGCGGCCAGTTCGCGCCGCGCCGGCGGCGGCAGCGCCTCGGCGTGGCGCATGCGCGCGAGCTGGCGCGCGAGCAGGATCGGCACCACCCGCAGGTCGCGCACGATCGCCAGCAGCAGCCGGCGCAGGCCCTCGGGGCCGGAGCGCGCGCCGTGCTCGGCGTGCAGCGCCCAGACCTGTTCGGCCGCGCGCTGGCCGTCCAGCAGCGCGGCCACCGCGGCGAACTGCTTGTCCAGCGCCGGGCCCATGGCCGCGGCCAGGCCGGGGTAGGCGTGCAGCAGCGCGGCCGCCACGGTGTCGCTGTCGGCGCCGAGCAGGCCCAGCGCGTCCAGGGTGGCGGCCACCACCGGCGGCGCGTCCAGGGCGTCGCGTGTGGCCAGCGGCGCCTGCGCGGCGGCCTCCAGTTGCTTGCGCAACGGCGCCGCGACGGCCGCCGACGAGGCGTGCGACAGCGCGGCTTGGATGGGATCGGGAGCGGCGGGCGACGCGTTCATCGCGGATTGCGGCGGCAGGATCGAAGCCGAAAGGGGGAGCGTCTACACTAGCCGGCAACCGACCCGAGGAACAGCACATGCTCCGCACCCGTCCGCTGATCGTCGCCGCCCTGCTCGCGCTCGCGCCGCTGGCCGTGGCCGCGCAATCGCTGCCGCCGATCCAGCAGCAGATGTCGCAGGAAGAGTTCAAGGCCGCCGGCCTGGACAAGCTCAGCGCACAGGAGCTGGCCGCGCTCAACCAATGGCTGGACCGCAAGATCGTCGACGAGAGCGCCAAGGTCGCCAAGAGCACCAAGGAAAAGATCGAGACCGAGCACCGCGGCTTCTTCAACTTCGGCGGCTCCACCGACCCCATCGCCTCGCGCATCAAGGGCGAGTTCCGCGGCTTCGGCCGCGGCCGCACCTACGAGCTGGAGAACGGCCAAGTCTGGCAGCAGTCCGACGACGCGAGCCTGGCCGGCGTGCGCCTGACCGATCCGGAGGTGAAGATCAATCCGGGTCTGATCGGCAATGTCTGGTACATGTCGGTGAAGGGGTACAACTCGCGCGCCAAGGTGCAGCGGACGAAGTGACGCAGCGGCCCGCGCGCAAAGCGCGCGGCTTTGCCGCTGCGTCATCCCCGCGAAAGCGGGGATCCAGGGACCCAAGCGAGAACGCCTCGCGTCCTAACAACCCGAGGCAACGGGATCACACGCCCCGGGTATCTGACAGTGCTCGGGGCGTTCGCGTTTTTGGGGTAACCGGTCTGCTGCGGATTCGTGTGTCCTCCGCGCCCAAAGCAAATCCCCCTCAATCCTCCGGCCAGCAAGCACAGCTTGCTGGCGTCCGATCGTGCGCGAACCCGCGGTTCGCAAGCGCACGCTCTCACCCTTTTCCAATGGGGGGAAGACAAGCGGTGCCGCACCTGCCGGGACAAGCCCGTCAAAAAACGGTAACCAACCCGTCATAACGTGGGCCGCAGCGACGCCCGGGGCCGCCGGGACGCATTCCAGACCGGTCCTTCGCCCCATGCGCCGACTTATCCGCCTCGCCCTCCCCCTCGCCCTGGCCCTGCTGCCCGCCCTGGCCTGCGCCCAGTCGGCCTACCGCGACCTGCAGCAGCGGCTGACCGCCGAGCAACTGCGCGACACCGGCCTGAACCAGCTGACCCCGGCGCAGCTGGCCCTGCTCAACCGCCTGCTGCGCGAGGACGCGCAGCGCGACGCCGCCACCCAGCGGGCCCAGCCCGCTCCGGCCGCCGCGGTCGCCGCCGCACCGGGCCCGGAACAGGCCGGCTTCCTGGAGGGCGCCAGCGACGCCACGATCCACAGCCGTCTGGTCGGCACCGTGGAGGGCTGGGCGCCCGGCACCGTGTTCGCGCTGGAGAACGGCCAGCAGTGGCGCGTGCTCAAGGGCGAGCTGACCCTGCGCAAGCCGATGAACGCCCCGGCCATCGCGGTGATCCCGGGCTTCAGCGGGCGCTGGTTCCTGCAGGTCGATGAGGATTTGCCGAAGGCTAGGGTGCAGCGGATCAAGTGACGCAGCGGCCCGCGCGCAACGCGCGCGGCTTTGCCGCTGCGTCATCCCCGCGCACGCGGGGGTGAGCGACTGCGCTTGCGAGCCACTGGCTCGCGCATTCGCGAACGCCCGAGCGCTATGCGCTCGGGCCGGGCTGCACGCCGCCGCGTATGTTTATCTAAGCAGCGGTGCAGTCCCGCCTACTAACGACTCAAATCCGCGGAAGTAGCCAAGCCTTTCGCGGGAATGACTAAGCGAAAGATCGCGGACGCCCATCCCCTACCCCCGCAACTGCCCCAACCGCTGCGCCAACTTCTTAGGCGACACCCCGCCGCGCACCCCCAGCTCCTGCGCGAACAGCGACACCCGCAGTTCCTCCAACTCCCAACGCAACGCCTGCCACCCCGGCGCATCCGCCTGCCCGGCCGCCGTCGCGGCCGCCAGCGCATCGGCGAAGGGCTTGAGTTCCAGCATGCGCGCCTGATCGCGCACCGGGTCGCGCAGCGCGCGCTCGCCGCGCAGGGCCAGCGCCTTCAGATAACGCGGGTACTCGCGCAAGGCCTGCGCCGGCACCTCGCGCAGGAAGCCCGGTGGGGTCAGCGCCGCCAGCTGCGCGCGCATGTCGTCCAGGTTGCCGCTGGCCCAGCCCATCAGCGGCGATTCCAGCTTGGCGCGCGCCTCGGCCACCGCGGCCAGGATGGTCTCGGCCTGACGCAGGCGTTCGATCGCCTCGGGGAACAGCTTGCGCGCGGCGTCCTCGCGCAGCGCTTCGAACGCGGCGGCGTCGCGCACCTTCAGCAGGGATTCGTCGTCGCCCAGCAGCCAGCGCAGCGCGCCGCCGGCCAGGTCGTCGCGCAGGCGGTCGCTGTCGCGCGGAGCGCCCGCGCGCGGTGCGGCCGATTCGATCGCCGCATACAGCAGGCCGGTCTTGGGCGACACCGGCAACTGCTTGCGCGCCTGCTTGAGCTTGTCGGCCAGGGCGATGGCCAGCAGCCGGCGCACGCCGCCCGGGTGCGCGCGTTGCGCGACCTCGCGCTCGGCGTGCACGCGCAGCGACACGGTGTCGCCGTCGTCGTGCAGGGCCGGGAACGCGGGCACGCCGGCCGCACCGGGCACCGAATCCGGAATCGGCGTGTCGGGGAACGTGGTCAGGCCCTGCCGACCCAGCCCTTCGGCCGCCTGCGCGGCGAACGCGCGCGCCGCGCGCTCGCCGAAGCGCGCGCGCAGCTCGTCCAGGTCGCGCGACTCGGCCAGCACCGGCGGCGAGGCGCTGCGGCCGCCGTGGCGCGCGTCCGCATCGAGCAGGCGCAGGTTCATGCGCAGGTGCGGCTCGATCGTGGCCGGTTCGAAGTCCGTCGCCGCCACCTCCACGCCGGTGAGCTTGCGCAGGAAGCGCGCGAGCGCGCCGACCACATCGTCGGCCTCCGCTTGCGCATGCGCCTCGGCGAAGGCCTTGGCGAAATCCGGCGCCGGCACGAAGTTGCGGCGCAGCGGCTTGGGCAGGGTCTTGATCAGCGCCGCGGCCTTGTCCAGGACGAAGCCCGGCGCCAGCCACGACAGCTGCGCCGGGTCCAGCGCGCCCAGCAGATGCAGCGGCACGGTCAGGGTCATGCCGTCGTCGGGCGCGCCCGGCTCGAAGCGGTACTGCACCGCCAGCCGCACCGCGCCCAGTTGCAGGTAGGGCGGGAACCGCGCCGCCTCGCTCTCGCCGCCGACCATCAGCTCGGCCTGCGACCATTCCAGCTGAGCCTTCTGCTCGGCCGGCAGCTTGGCGAACCACGCGTCCAGCGCCTGCGCGTTATGCACCTGCGGCGGCAGCCGGTCCAGGTACCACTGCGCCATCCATTCCTCGTCCACCACCAGCCCGGCGCGGCGCTGCTTGGCTTCTTCCTCGCGCGCCTTGGCCAGCGCGGCCAGGTTGCGCGCCAGGAACGCGGCGCGGGTGTTGATCTCGCCGGTCACCAGGGCGTCGCGGGCGAAGATCGCGCGGCTTTCCTCGGGGTAGAGCGCGCCGTAGTGGATAGGCCGCTTCGGCGCGAGCACCAGGCCGAACAGACTGATCTGCTCGCTGCCGACCACGCGCCCCTGCGAACGCGACCAGCGCGGATCGTGGTGGCGCCGCGCCAGCAGGTGCGGCAGCTCCTGGATCGCCCAGTCCGGCTCGATCCCGGCATTGGTCATCGACCACACCCGCTCGGTGTCCAGCAGGGTCGCCGACAGCACCCACGGCGGCGGCTTCTTGGCCAGCGGCGAACCGGGGAACAGGCTGAACTTGCGCCCGCGCGGGCCGTCGTACAGGCCCTTGTCGCCGCGCAAGCCGATCTGGGTCGGCAGGCCGGCGATCAGCGCGCGATGCAGGGTGGCGTAGGCGTTGGCGTCCAGCGGTTCCAGCGATGCCGGCACGGCTTGCGGATCGTTGCGCGGCGGCCGTCCTTGGCGCGGCTTCAGCGCTTGCGGATCGTCCTGCCCGGCCATCGCTGGCCGGGCGCTCGCCACCGCGCGAGCCGGTGGCTCGCCGGCGCGGTGGCTCGCCCAGCCCAGTTCTTCGCACAGCAGCTTCAACTGCCGATGCAGCTCGCGCCACTCGCGCATGCGCAGGAAGCCCAGGAAGTGCTTTTCGCACCAGGCGCGCAGCTTGGACTGGGTCAGTTCCTCGTGCGCCTGCTGATAGGCCTGCCACAGCTTGAGGATGCCGACGAACTCCGAGCGCGGGTCGGCGAACAGCGCGTGCGCGTTGTCGGCCGCGGCACGCTGGTCGGACGGGCGTTCGCGCGGGTCCTGGATGCCCAGGAAGGCGGCGATGGCGATCATCTCGCGCAGGCAGCCGTGCTGATGCGCGGCCACCAGCATGCGCGCCAGCTTCACGTCCACCGGCAGCCGCGCCATGGTCCGACCGGTGGCGGTGAGCCTGCGCTGCTCGTCCACCGCGCCCAGCTCGCCCAGCTGCTGCCAGCCGTCGGCGATGGCGCGGCCGTCGGGCGGCTCCAGGAACGGGAATTCCTCGATATTGCCCAGGCCCAGCGACAGCATGCGCAGGATCACGCCGGCCAGCGCGGCGCGGCGGATTTCCGGGTCGGTGTAGCGCGGACGCGACTCGAAATCGGCCTGGCTGTACAGGCGGTAGCAGGTGCCCTCGCTGATGCGGCCGCAGCGGCCCTTGCGCTGGTCGGCGCTGGCCTGGCTCACCGGCTCGATGTGCAGGCGGTCGAGCTTGCCGCGCGGGCTGTAGCGCTTGACCCGGGCCAGGCCCGGATCGACCACGTAGCGGATGCGCGGCACCGTCAGCGAGGTCTCGGCCACGTTGGTGGTCAGCACGATGCGGCGCTTGGGGCCGGGGTTGAACACCCGGTCCTGGTCGCGCGCCGACAGCCGCGCGTACAGCGGCAGCACTTCGGTCTCGCGGTACTTGCGCCGCTCCAGTGCCTGGTGGGCGTCGCGGATCTCGCGTTCGCCGGGCAGGAAGATGAGCACGTCGCCACGCGGATCCTCGCCGGTGATTTCGTCGCAGGCCGCGACGATGCCCTCGTTGACCGTGCGCTCGCCCTCGCGCGCCTGGCGCGCGCGGCCCTGCTCGTCGGCGCCTTCGCCCTCGCCTTCCAGCGGCCGGTAGCGCACCGACACCGGATAGCCGCGGCCCTCCACGCTGACCACCGGCGCGCCGTCGAAATGCGCGGCGAAACGCTCGGTGTCGATGGTGGCCGAGGTCACGATGACCTTCAGGTCCGGGCGCTTCTTCAGCAGCTGCTTCAGATAACCCAGCAGGAAGTCGATGTTGAGGCTGCGCTCGTGGGCCTCGTCGATCAGCAGGGTGTCGTAGGCCGACAGCCAGCGGTCGGACTGGATCTCGGCCAGCAGGATGCCGTCGGTCATGAACTTGACCGCGGTGCGCTCGCCGACCTGTTCGTTGAAGCGCACCTGGTAGCCGACCGCGCCGCCCAACTCGGTGTTCAGCTCCTCGGCCACGCGCCGGGCCACCGCGCGCGCGGCGATGCGGCGCGGCTGGGTGCAGCCGATCATGCCGGCGGCGCCGCGGCCCGCGGCCAGGCACAGCTTGGGCAGCTGGGTGGTCTTGCCCGAACCGGTCTCGCCGGCGATCACCACCACCGGGTGCTTGCGGATCAATTCGACGATGCGCTCGGCCTCGCCGGCGATCGGCAGGCCCGGGTCCACCGCCGCGCGCGGCAGCGCGGCGGCGCGCGCCTCGCGCTGCGCCACCGACGCCGCCAGCGCCTGGGCGAAGGCCTCGCGCGCGCCGGCATCGGCCGGCTTGCCGCTCCAGCGCGACCACAGCCCGTGCAGACGGCCGCGGTCGCGGCTGAGCGCGCCGTCGATCGCGCGTCGCGCCTGTTTTAACGCCGCGCTCGCGGCGGCACCGTTAGCATCGGCGCCCGGCGCTGGTTTGGAGGATTCGTTCTTCATCGATAGATCGTCTGCATCGCAGCACTAGAAACAAACCATTTCACTTCGGCGGCGACTGCGCCTATTGTCGCCGCTAGTCCGGAAAAACCCTATCCGCCGTCTTCACCCACCCGTTCCCCCACCTGCAAGCAGGAGCCTCCCATGGCCAAGCCGAACAAGACCGACAAGCCCAAATCCGGCAAGACCAAGGCCGCCAAGCCGCTGAGTCCGGCCGCCTCCCCCGCCGCCGGCAGCGCCGCGCCGTCCATCGATATCGGGATCTCGCCGGCCGATCGCAAGAAGATCGCCGAGGGCCTGTCGCGCTTCCTGGCCGACAGCTACACCCTGTACCTGAAGACCCACAACTTCCATTGGAACGTGACGGGCCCGATGTTCAATGCCCTGCACGTGATGTTCGAGACCCAGTACACCGAGCAGTGGACCGCGCTGGACGAGATCGCCGAGCGCATCCGCGCCCTGGGCTTCAACGCCCCCGGCTCCTACGCCGAGTTCGTGCGCCTGAGCTCGATCCCCGAGGAACCGGGCCTGACCGACGCCGCCGACTGGCGCGAGATGGTCCGCCAGCTGGTGGTGGGCAACGAAGCGGTGTGCCGCACCGCGCGCAAGGTACTCGACCAGGCCGACGACGTCGACGACGCGCCCACCGAGGACCTGCTGACCCAGCGCCTGCAGACCCACGAGAAGTACGCCTGGATGCTGCGCTCGCTGCTGCAGTAAGGCGGCGCCGGCCGCTCCCTGCGCGGGGAGCGGCCTTTTGCCCTGTGTGGGAGCGACATGCCGGGGGCCGGCCCGACCGCCGCCCTACGCCGAACCGCGGCAAATTCCTACCTCCATCCGCGCCGCGCGCTTAGCGGCCGTAACGACGGCGCTCGTTACACTAGGCGCCATGTCAGATTCCGCACTCGAGCTGCTGCGCCGGATTTTCGGCCATTCCGACTTCCGCGGCGAGCAGGCGCAGATCGTCCAGCACGTGGCCGACGGCGGCGACGCCCTGGTGCTGATGCCCACCGGCGGCGGCAAGTCGCTGTGCTACCAGCTGCCTTCGCTGCTGCGCGAGGGTTGCGGCCTGGTGGTCTCGCCGCTGATCGCGCTGATGCAGGACCAGGTCGAGGCGCTGCGCCAGCTGGGCGTGCGCGCGGCCTATCTCAATTCCACCCTCAGCGCCGACGACGCGGCCGAGGTCGAACGCCAGCTGCTGGCCGGCGAACTCGAACTGCTGTACGTGGCGCCCGAGCGCCTGCTCAGCCCGCGCTGCCTGAACCTGATCGACCGCGCGCGCATCGCCCTGTTCGCCATCGACGAGGCGCACTGCGTCTCACAATGGGGCCACGACTTCCGCCCGGAGTACCGCGAACTCACCATCCTGCACGAGCGCTGGCCGGACATCCCGCGCATCGCCCTGACCGCCACCGCCGACGCGCCGACACAGCGCGAGATCGCCGAACGGCTGAACCTGGAGGACGCGCGCCGCTTCGTCAGCTCCTTCGACCGCCCCAACCTGCGCTACCGCGTGGTGCACAAGGACAACGGCACCCGCCAGCTGCTGGACTTCCTGGCCGCCCACCGCGGCGAAAGCGGCATCGTCTACGCCTTTTCGCGGCGCCGGGTCGAAGCCGTGGCCGAACAGCTGGTCGAGGCCGGCCTGCGCGCCCTGCCCTACCACGCCGGCATGGACGCGGCCGTGCGCGCGGCCAACCAGCGCCGCTTCCTGCAAGAGGACGGCGTGGTCATGGTCGCCACCATCGCCTTCGGCATGGGCATCGACAAACCCGACGTGCGCTTCGTCGCCCACGTCGACCTGCCCAAGTCGATCGAGGGCTACTACCAGGAGACCGGCCGTGCCGGCCGCGACGGCGAACCCGCCGAGGCCTGGCTCTGCTACGGCCTGGGCGACGTGGTCAACCTGCGCCAGCTGATCCAGCAGGGCGAGGCCGGCGAGGAGCGCAAGCGCCTGGAACTGCGCAAGCTCGATGCGCTGCTGGGTTACTGCGAATCCACCCAATGCCGGCGCCAGGCGCTGCTGGGCTGGTTCGGCGAACCGCATCCGGGCGCCTGCGGCAACTGCGACAACTGCCTGGAGCCGCCGCAGAGCTGGGACGGCACCGAGGCCGCGCGCAAGGCGCTGTCCTGCGTCTACCGCACCGGCCAGCGTTTCGGCGCCGGCCACGTGATCGACGTGCTGCGCGGCGTGCGCACCGAAAAGGTCGACAAGTTCGGCCACGAGCGCCTGAGCACCTGGGGCATCGGCGCCGACCTGGACCTGCGCCAGTGGAGCAGCGTGTTCCGCCAACTGGTGGCCGCGGGCCTGCTGGAGGCCGACATCGAGCGTCACGGCGCGCTGCGCCTGACCGCCGACAGCGGCCCGGTGCTGCGCGGCGAGCGCGAACTGCGCTTCCGGGTCGAAGCGCCCAAGGCCGCGCGCACCCGCGGCAAGTCGCGCGGCACCGCCGCGCCGGCCGCGCTGGACCTGGAGCCGGCCGCGCTGCAGCGCTTCAACGCCTTGCGCGAATGGCGCTCGGTCACCGCGCGCGAGCAGAACGTGCCGGCCTACGTGATCTTCCACGACGCCACCCTGCGCGCCATCGCCGAATCCGCCCCGGACGACCTGGACGAGCTGGCGCAGATCCCCGGCATAGGTGCGAGCAAGCTGGATCGCTATGGCGAGGCGGTGTTGCAGCATCTGCTGGATCACGCTTAGGCGCGGAGAGCTGCAGCAAAAGCAAATCCCCCCTAGCCCCCCTTTTCAAAGGGGGAACCACAACCAAGGGGGTGACATGCGTGGCTTCCCCTGCTTGTCTTCCCCCTTTGAAAAAGGGTGAGAACGTGCGCTTGCGAACCGCAGGTTCGCGCACGATCGAACGCCAGCAAGCTGTGCTTGCTGGCCGGAGGACCGATAGGGATTTGCTTTCCGCCGCGCACTCACCAAGAACCCTCAGCCCACAAACAAAAACGCCGGCCCTAGGCCGGCGTCTTCGCTACCGCAGGAGCGCTCTACCTCAGGCCGCCTTTTCCCACTGGCCCAGCGCGGCCAGGCCGTTGTCGCGCGCACGCGCGAACACGGTCTGCTGCGCGGCGGCGATGTTGCCAACCAGGTCCTGCGACCACAGCTTCAGCGCGGCCGACTGCATGGCGCGGCCGTAGGAGAACGACAGCGGCCAGGGGTTCGGGCCCATGCGGTTCATCATGTCCAGGTGCGCGGTGGCGTCCTCGTCGGACTGGCCGCCGGACAGGAACACGATGCCCGGCAGGGTCGCCGGCACGGTCGACTTCAGGCACTGCAGGGTGGCGGCGGCGACTTCCTCGACCGAGGCCTGCTCGTCGCAGGTGGTGCCCGGCAGGACCATCGAGGCCTTGAGGATGGTGCCTTCCAGCATCACGCTCTGCTCGTACAGCGCGCCGAACAGCGAACGCAGCACCACTTCGGTGACCTCGAAGCAGGTGTCGATATCGTGGCTGCCGTCCATGATGACTTCCGGCTCGACCATCGGCACCAGGCCCTGCTCCTGGCACAGCGCGGCGTAGCGCGCCAGCGCGTGGCTGTTGGCCTCGATGCAGGTGCCCGACGGGATGTCGTCGCCGATGTTGATGACCGCGCGCCACTTGGCGAAACGGGCGCCGAGCTTGTAGTACTCCTCCAGGCGGCCGCGCAGGCCGTCCAGGCCCTCGGTGACCACTTCACCGGGGAAGCCGGCCAGCGGCTGCGGGCCCTTGTCGACCTTGATGCCCGGGATGATGCCGTTGTCCATCATCAGCTTGGTGAACGGCACGCCGGCCTTGGTCGACTGGCGCAGGGTTTCGTCGTACAGGATCGCGCCGGAGATGTAGTCGCCCAGCTTGGGCGTGCTCAGCAGCAGCTCGCGGTAGCCGCGGCGGTTCTCTTCGGTGTTCTCGATGCCGACACCGGCGAAACGCTTGGCGATGGTGGCGGTGGACTCATCGATGGCGATGATGCCCTTGCCCGCGGCGACCATGGCCTGGGCGGTTTCGGCAAGCTGTTCGATGCTCATGGAGATCCTGCGGCAGCGGTGGGAAGCCGCAAATTATAGCCGCTGCCGATGAAGCCTGCCCGTCGCGCCGCGAATGGAATCAGGCACTTGCGAGCCACCGGACAGGTAATCGTTTTCAGCCCACCGCCGCCCCCGGCCCCCGTCGGCGCCCCGTCGAACCGGACTCAGGCCTCGGGCTTGGCCTCGGTATAAGCGCCGTAGCGCATTCGGTGCACCCAGCCGGCCAAGCCTTTGCCGCGCAGCAGGCAGATCAGGCCCAGCACGCCCTGCAGCGCGGTGGACGCGACATCGGCGATCAGCTCGGGCTGCATCGACGGGTCCATACCGGGATGATCGCGGGCGATGACCCGCATCGCCATCCAGCGCATCGCCCAGTAGACGCCGTCGACCAAGGCGTCGAACAGGTGCCAAAGGCGCCGATGATCGAGATCGCCAGCCCCAGCCATACCGCCGGCTCCAGATCGCTGTCGAAACTCTGGTCCTGCGGCCGCGCCAGGGTCAGCCGGGCAATCTTGTCGGCGAACAGCCACAGCAAGGCCACCGCCCCCAGCGCCAGCATGAAGGCCGCGCCGGCCATCAGCAGCCAGCCGCCGTCGTCGACCATCTGACGCAACCCGAAAATCCGGCTCACGCCCACGACCAGCAAGGAGATCAGGCTCCACAGCGCGACCGCGCGGATTGCCACCGAGAGCAGGCTGAAAGCGTTGGTGCGGGTCATGCGAGATCCTACCGGTCGCAGTTGTCAGGGAAATCGCC
The DNA here is from genome assembly GCF_003382365.1 of Lysobacter silvisoli. Lineage (NCBI taxonomy): Bacteria > Pseudomonadati > Pseudomonadota > Gammaproteobacteria > Lysobacterales > Lysobacteraceae > Lysobacter > Lysobacter silvisoli. The sequence goes on from NZ_QTSU01000002.1 coordinate 127,698, forward strand.
GGAAGGCGCCATGCCGGGACAGCGCCTCAAAGCTCGCCCAGCCCCTGCGCGCAACCGCCCTCGCCCACCTGCAGCAAACGCAGGGTGTTGGTGGCGCCGTGCTGTTCCATGGTGTCGCCGCTGGTGAAGATCACCCGCTCCTCGATCGCCAGCTTGCCGGCGTCGAACAACTGCTTGACCGCGCTGCGTGCGGCGTCGCGCGAGGCCAGGCCACGGCTGTCGAACTCGATCGGGTACACGTCGCGCATCAACGCCATGCGCCGGCGCGCGCCGTCGTGGCGCGAGAAGGCGTAGATCGGCGCGTTGGAACGGAACCGCGACAGGAAGCGCGCGGTGCCGCCGGACTCGGTCATGGCGACGATGGCGCGCACGCCGATGTGCTCGGACAGGAACATGGCCGCCATGGCGATGGCCTGGTCGGCGCGCTCCAGGTTGCGCGGCGCGGCCTCGAAATCGGTGTCGTGGTCGAACTGGCGCTCGGCGCCCAGGCAGATGCGCGCCATCGCCTCCACCGCCTTGATCGGATAGCGGCCGGCGGCGGATTCCTGCGACAGCATCACCGCGTCGGTGCCGTCGATGACCGCGTTGGCCACGTCCAGCACCTCGGCGCGGGTGGGGATGGGGCTGTCGACCATCGACTGCAGCATCTGCGTGGCGGTGATGACCACGCGGTTGCGCGCCAGCGACTCGCGGATGATCTTCTTCTGCAGGCCGGGAAGTTCGGCGTCGCCGATCTCCACGCCCAGGTCGCCGCGCGCGACCATGACCACGTCGCTGGCCTCCACGATCTCGGCCAGGTTCTCGATCGCCTCGGCGCGCTCGATCTTCGACACCAGGGCCGCGTCGCTGCCGGCGGCGCGGGCGATGCGGCGCGCCTCGTTCATGTCCTCGGCATTGCGGCAGAACGAGACGGCGATGAAGTCCACGCCAATCTCGGCGGCCACGCCGATCAGTTCCTTGTCGCGCTCGGTCAGCGCGCCCAGCGACAGGCCGCCGCCCTGCTTGTTCAGGCCCTTGCGGTCCGACAGCGCGCCGTCGTTGAGCACGGTGGTGACGATGCGCTGGCCCTCGACCGCGGTCACCCGCAGCTGCAGCAGGCCATCGTCGAGCAGCAGCACGTCGTCGGTGCGCACGTCGTCGGGCAGGCCCAGGTAGCTCACCCCGACCTCGCGCAGGTTGCCCGGCGGCGCGTCGGCGCTGGCGACCAGGTCGAAGCGGTCGCCGGCCTTGAGCAGCACCCGGCCTTCGGCGAAGCGTTCGATGCGGATCTTGGGGCCGGGCAGGTCGGCCAGGATGCCGACTTCCACGCCTACCCGCTGCGCGGCCTCGCGCACCGCAGCGGCGCGCGCGACCTGCGAGGAAGGATCGCCGTGCGAGAAATTCAGGCGAACCACGTCGACGCCGGCGGCGAACAAGGCGTCGAGCACGCCCGGCGGATCGGTGGCCGGGCCCAGGGTGGCGAGGATCTTGGTACGGCGCGGGCTGTTGGACATGGCAGACTCTCTGGACTGCGGGCCACGCTAGCACAGCTTGCCGATCGCCACGCGCACCATGACGGAGCCATGACATGTCGCTGTCGGAAAAGAGTGCGGCCATCGCCGCCGCATTGCAGGCCCAGAGCGAATTCCCGCGGCTGCGCGGCGAGCGCGTGAGCTTGCGCGGGCCGCGCGACGAGGACGCCGAGGGCCTGTACGCGTTGTTCTCCGATCCGCAGGTGATGCGCTACTGGAGCCGCCCGGCCATGCGCGAGCGCACGGAGGCGCAGGCCATGATCGACAGCATCCGCCAGAACCAGCAGCAGCGCAGCGCGTTCAACTGGGTGATCGCCGACGGCGCGGACCAGGTCGTGGGCAGCTGCACGCTGTTCCGCTTCGACGCCAACCACCGCCGCGCCGAACTGGGTTATGCCTTGCACCCCTCGCAATGGGGGCGCGGGGTCGCGCGCGAGGCGACCTCGCTGGCGCTGGAGTGGGCCTTCGCTGCGCTGGGCCTGCACCGCGTGGACGCGAGCATCGACCCGGACAACGACGCCTCGCGCACGCTGCTGCACCGGCTGGGCTTCGTCAGCGAGGGCCGGCTGCGCGAGAGTTTCTTCGTCGGCGACAAGGTCACCGACAGCGAACTGCTGGGCCTGCTGGCCTCCGACTGGCGCACGCGCAAACCCTAGGATGCGGTAGGCCGCAGGGCGCAGCCCATCTATGCGGGCTGCGAAGACCGGCGTGGGCGATGCGGCAGGCCGTCACGCGCACCGCATCGCGCATCACGAACTCAGTCGCAAATCCAGGTCCGGCGCACGTAATTGTCGGTGCGTTCGCCCCAGGACACGTACTGGCCGCCGCAGTTGGCGGTGGCGCCGCCGACTTCGTTGCCGGCGTCGTCGAAATAGATCACCGAATAGGCTTCGCCGGCGCGGCCGGCGACGGCGGCGCCGGCGAGCAGCAGCCCCAGCAGGGCGGCGGCGATCGACGCGTTCTTCAGCACACTTGCGTTGCGTTGCATGGCGGGCTCCGTGGGCTAGCGGTCGGGCGACCGCAGCCGGACGCTACGCCCGGACCCCGCCGCAAACCATGACCCGCTTCACAGCCGGCGGCGCCGCGCCCGCGAATTGCGCGCGGGCGCACATCCCGATGCCGATGCGGAGTCGGGCTCAGGCCGCCAGCAAGCCCGGCAGCTGCGCCGGCGCCGCGGCCAGCCGCTGCGCGCCGGCCTGACGCAACTCGTCCTCGCTGCCGAAGCCCCACAGCACGCCCACGCCGGTCATGCCGTGCTGAGCCGCGCCTTCGATGTCCATGCGCCGGTCGCCGATCATCAGGCACTGCGCGGCCTGCAGCCCCAGGCGCTGCAGCGCCTCGGCGATCAGATCCACCTTATGGGTCAGGCGGCCGTCGCGGGTGGAGCCGATCACGTCTTCGAAGTAGGCGCCGAACGGCAGGTGCGCGAGGATGCGGCGCGCGTTGTCCTCGTTCTTGGCGGTGACCACGGCCATGCGGTAGCCGGCCGCGCGCAGCCCTTCCAGGGTCTCGGCGATGCCGTCGTAGACGGTATGCTCGGTCCAGCCTTCGCGGCTGTAGCGTTCCAGGTAGAACGCCACCGCTTGTTCGACCTTGTCGTCGTCGCGCAGCAGCGGCTGGAAACTGGTGCGCAGCGCCGGACCGATCCAGGCGCGCAAGGCCTGTTCGTCGGGCACCGGGTGCTGCAGCCGCTCGAACGCATAGGCGATGGAGCGGTGGATGCCCAGCGAGGAATCGATCAGGGTGCCGTCGAGATCGAAGAACAGGGTGGGCGCGGCCGCGGCCACGCTCAGGCCGCCCGCTGCTTGAGCGCGGTCACCGCCGGCAGTTCCTTGCCCTCCAGGAATTCCAGGAAGGCGCCGCCGCCGGTGGAGATGTAGCTGACGTCGTCGGCGATGCCGTACTTGTCCACCGCCGCCAGGGTGTCGCCGCCGCCGGCGATGGAGAAGGCCTTGGACGCAGCGATCGCGCGCGCCATCGCTTCGGTGCCCTTGCCGAAGGCGTCGAACTCGAACACGCCCACCGGACCGTTCCAGACCACGGTGCCGGCCTGCTTGATCAGTTCGGCGTAGCGCGCGGCGGTGTCGGGGCCGATGTCCAGGATCATGTCGTCGGCGCCCACCGCGTCCACCGCCTTGACCGTGGCCGGCGCGTCGGCGGCGAAGGCCGGCGCGACGACCACATCGGTCGGCACCGGAATGTCGGCACCGCGCGCCTGGGCGTCGGCCATGATCTGCTTGGCCGTGCCGATCAGATCGTTCTCGACCAGCGACTTGCCCACGTTGTGGCCCATCGCGGCGATGAAGGTGTTGGCGATGCCGCCGCCGACGATGAGCTGGTCGACCTTGCCCACCAGCGAGGACAGCAGTTCCAGCTTGGTCGAGACCTTGGAGCCGGCGACGATGGCCAGTAGCGGCCGCGCCGGGTTGTCCAGCGCCTTGGCCAGCGCGTCCAGTTCGGCCATCAGCAGCGGGCCGCCGGCGGCGACCTTGGCGTGGCGGATCGCGCCGTGGGTGGAGGCCTGGGCGCGGTGCGCGGTGCCGAAGGCGTCCATCACGAACACGTCGCACAGCGCCGCGTACTTGGCCGACAGCGCGTCGTCGTCCTTGCCCTCGCCCACGTTCATGCGGCAGTTCTCCAGCAGCACCAGCTGGCCCGGCTGCACGTCGACGCCGTCGACCCAGTCCCTGACCAGCGGCACCTCGATGCCCAGCAGCTCGGACAAGCGCGCGGCCACCGGCGCCAGCGAGTCGGCGTGGCTCCACACGCCTTCCTTGGGCCGGCCCAGGTGCGAGGTCACCATCACCGCCGCGCCCTTGTCCAAGGCCAGCTTCAGGGTCGGCAGCGCGGCCAGGATGCGCTGCTCGGAGGTGATGCGGCCGTCGTCGATGGGCACGTTCAGATCTTCGCGGATCAGCACGCGCTTACCGGACAGATCGAGATCGGACATGCGGACGATGGACACGGAGGCCTCCTGGGCGCGAAAGGGGAAAAGGCGGCGCGCGCAGGCGGGCGGCCGCGAGCCGCCTATTGTACCGGGCCGGGCGCGGCGATCCGCCGCGCGAATAGATCAAGTGGCCGGCGAATCCGGCCCCTGCGGCTTGGGCGTCTGGTTCTTGAGCAGGCTGAAAGCGAAGCCGGCCACGATCAGCGCACCGGCCACCAGCACCGCCCACAGGATCCAGGTGCGCCAGTTGCGTTCCGGCTCCGGCGGCTGCAGCGCGGCGGTGCCGGCGAGCACGCTCATCGCGCCCAGGCTGGCTTCGGCCGGCTGCCAGTTGGGGCCGCGCTCGGCCTGCAGCGCCAGAATGGTCTGCGGCAAGGGCAGATCGGCGCGCTCGGCGCGCGCGCTGCCGGCGACCAGGGTGTAGGGCGGCGCGCCCTGGGCGATGAACACCAGGGTTTCGGGTTGGTAGGCCAGGCGCAGCACCGGCTGGGCGGCGACCGCGCCGCCGGCGCTGAGCCGCCAGTAGCGGTCGTCCACGCGCACCGACAGCGGCCGCGAGGCCGAATGCCCGCCGGCGGCGACGCGGAACGCGGTCCACGGCGACAGTCGCGGCTGCCACGGCGAGTCCTGGCTGTCGCGGCTTTCCAGGGTCCAGTTGACCGCGTAGTTGCCCGGCAGCGACACGTCCACGCGCTGGATCGGGTAGCGCCCGTCCAATTGGAATTCGAAACGCACCGCCTCGCCGTCGCCTTCGACGCGGCGGCCGTTGAGCTCGCGCCAGCGCAGCGGCGACAGGTCTGGGGCGGTGCCGAATTCGGCGCTGACCGCGCGGATCGGCGCCACCGCGTTGGGGTTCTGCGGGGTCAGGCGCAGGTAGCGCGCGCGCAGGCCGCCGGCTTCGAAGGCGATGCGCCGCTGCACTAGGCGGCGCCCGCCCTGCTGCAGGTCGACCAGGCGGCCGCTGGCGGCGACGTCGCGCCAACGCTCCAGGTTGTCGCTGGCCTCGACCCGGTAAGCCGCGTCCAAGGCGGTGCCCGGGGTCCAATCCAGTTCCAGCGCCAGGATCGGCGAACGCAGCGCGCTGGCGTCCACCAGCAAGGCGGTTTGCGGGCCGGTGGCGGTGGCGCGGCCGATGCCGCGCGCTTCCACCCGGCGCAAACGGCCGTCGGCTTCGACTTCGCTGACCAGTTCCCAATCCGGCGCGGTGCCCGCGGCGCGCGCGGGCAACGCGAACCAGGGCAGGCTCACCCGGGTCGCGGTGCGCGCGGCGGCGCCGGCATCGGGCCGGTACAAAGCGGCCGGCACCGGGTAGCCGGTGCCGTCGAGCACGTCCACGTCGCGCAGGCCGCTCTGCCGCGCCTGCTGGTACACCGCATCGCTCAAGTCCACGCGGTAGGCGCCGGCATCGGCGCGGACCAGTTGCAGCGGCCATTGCTGGGCGTAGTCGTCGCGCGGCGCGGACACGGCTGAGGTGGACGCGGCCAGCGCGGGCAGGCCCGCCAAGGCGAGCGCGGCGATCGTGCGCAACAGGGTCATGCCGTCATCTCCGGACGTCGTTCTGGGCCGGCCTCGTCGCGCGCCGGAGGCGCCGGCGCGAGGTAACCCACCAGGGTGCAGAGCAGACCGTAAGCGATGAAGGACGCGATGCCCAGCAGGTTGCCCAGATGGGTGCGGTCCACCAGCACCAGCTTGGCCAGCACCACCGCCATCAATACCGCGCCGGCCAGCCACAGGCCGCGCTGGCCGCGGCGCGAACCCACCACCCAGCCCAGCACGCCCAGCAGGCTCCAGACCACGGTCAGCGCGGTCTGCACCACACCGCTGCCGAACATGCCCTCGCCCCAGCCCACGCCGCCCCAATGGTGGGTACCGCGCAGGGTGATCGCGGTGATCAGGGCGAAGCCGGCCGCGGCCAGCACCGGCACCCGCCGCGCGCGCAGGTCGTCGGGCGACGAGGGCGAAGCCATCCAGAACGCGAACAGCGCCAACGCGGCCAACTGCGCCAGGTCCAGCGGATTGAGCAGCGGCAGCCAGGGCAGCGGCGCGCTCGCGCCGGGCTGGAACAGCGCGGCGAACGCGCCCACCGCCAGCGCGAACACGAACGTGCCCTGCACCGCGCCGCGCCATTGGCCGAAGCGCTCGCCCATCGGCGGCGCCAGCCAGCGCGGGCGCCATTGCAGCATCGCGGCCACGGCCAGGAACGGCAGCGCCAGCGCGGCCCAGGTCCAGCCGTCGCCCAGGGTGACCCGGCCGGTCCATTCGTGCAGCGACAAGGACGCCGCCAGCGGCCACGCCCACAGCCAGCCGCCGTGTGCCAGCGCCGGCTGCAAGCCCGGCTGTTCGCGCAGACCTTGCAGGGTGCGCAGCCCGGCCAGCGCGTACACCAACCAAGCCAAGGCGCCGTAGCCGGCGAAGGGATGCAGATGCGCGCTTTCTTGGGCGAAGGCCAGGGGAATCGCCGCGACCAGGCCCAGGGCCGAAGTCCAGGCCAAGGCGCTGGCCGGCAGGCGACGATGCGCCTCGGAGGCCAGCCAGGCGCTGATCGCGACGAAGGCCAGCACCGCGTCGATGCGCACGTCGGCCAGCACGAAGCGGTCGATCTCGCCCAGCGCATTGCCGCACCACCAGGCCAGGCCCCACAGGTAGTACAGCAGCGCCGGCCCGCGCTGCTCGGCGCGGCGGTAGCTCCAGGCGCTGGCGAAACCGGCCAGGGCGATCAGCAGCGCGCCCATGAAGCGCGCGTTGAGCAGCGCGCTCAGCGGCTCGCCGCCGTCGGCCACGCCGATGGCGAAGCCGGCCGCGGCCATCAGCTGCAAGGCCACGCCGGCCAGCTGCGGCAGCAGGCGCTGCTGGCGCAGGCCCAGCCAGGCCAGCGCCGCGCCTTCCACCGCGAACACGCAGGCTGTGCTGTGCGCCGACAGCGCCAGCGGCACCGCCAGCGTGGCGAAGCCCACCGCCAGCAAGGCGTACGGCGTGGACAAGGCGACGAAATGCTCGCGCCGGCGCAGCCACCAGGCCAGCGCCGCGTACAGCACCGCCACGCCCAGCGCGCAGTACGCCAGCGGCATGCGCTCGCCCTGCAGCAAACCGGCCTGCAGCGAGAACGCGATCAGCGGCGTGCCGAACACCAGGCAGCCGTCGATCAGGTCGCGGCGCCCGGCCGCGCGGCGCCAGGCGTACAGGATCGGAATCAGCAGATAGAAACCGAAGAACAGCAGCAGGAACGGCTCGGTGGTCGCGTAGTGCTCGGGCTTGTAGCTCAGTACGCCCCAGGCGGTGCCGATGCCGAAGGTGAAGACGAAACCGAGCAGGTTCAGCGCGCGCCACGGGCGCCACCAGGCGATGGCGAAGATCGCCGCGTTCAACACCGCGTAATAGCCGAACAGCGCGACGTGGTTGCCCTGCCCCGTCGACAGCCAGATCGGCGCCAGGAAGCCGGCCAGGATGCCCAGCAAGGCCAAGGCGATCGCGTTCTGCCGCACCGCCAGCACGCCGGCGCCGGCCACCAGCGCCACGCTCAAGGCGAAGGCCGGCCCGGCTTCGATCAGGCCGTAGCGTTTGAACGCGGCGAACACCACCAGCAGCAGCACGCCGATCGCGCCGCCCTGCAGGCTCAGGGCGAAACTGCGCCGGCGCTCGCGCTGGCGCCAGCCGAACACCAGGCCGGCCAGCGCGCCCAGGGCCACGCCGGCCAGGCGGAACTCGATCGGGAAGCGCATCCAGCCCTGGTCGGTGGCGTACTTGAGCAGCGCGGCCACGCCGGCGAACAGCACCAGCATGCCGACCTTGACCGGCACGTTGCCCTCGGTGAACCAGCGCCGCACCGCGCGCAGCGCCAGCGTGGCCGGGTCCGGCGCCGCCGGGCGGCGCGCGGCCGCGGCCGGCGCGCGCTCGGGCAGCGGGCGCGGCGGCTGCGCGTCGAAGATCGGACGCGGCGGCAACGGCGGCGGCGACGGCGGTGCGCCGGCATCGGTGGCGGCGGGCGCGGGCGCGACCGGCGCGACCGGCGGCGTCGCCACCGGCCGGACGGGCGTAGGCGCGGGGGGCGGCTCAGCGCGCAGGATCTGCTCCAGCGTCGGCGCATCGTCGGCCGGCGCTGGCGCGGCGGTCGCAGCGGCAGCGGCAGGCGCCTCGCGCTCGCGGCGGTGCAGCGACGCGACCTGGTCCTCCAGCGTCGACACCCGCGACTTCAGCCCCGCGATCATCACCAGCGCCGCGATCAGCAGCACCGGCACCGCCAGCAGCACCAGCACCAGCAAGGCCACCAGTCCCTCCATCGCTCCCCACCCCTGTCCTTAGTCGCAGGCACGTTAACACCAAGCGCGGCGCCGTGAAGACCGCTGCGATGGATTTGCGATTCTGCGGCGACTCACCACATATCGTGTTGACGGATCAGGGCACCCCTAATATGTTGTGTCCGTCGGTGCCGATCGCGAGATCGGCTTAAAAGGGAAGCCGGTGCGGAGCCGCCTCTAGAGAGGGTCTCCAAGGCCGGCGCTGCCCCGCAGCGGTATGGGAAACGAACGTGGTCTATGCACTGGGCGCCCGGCGCCTGGGAAGCGGCCACCAGTAGGCGAATCCGGGGCGAGCGCAGAGCGGTGAGGCGGCCATGGGCCTCCCACCGCTCTCCACTCGCTCCGGGCGATGGTCCCGAGCCCGAAGACCTGCCGACAGCCGCGCGTCGCACATCGCGCGGTACCGGCTAGGGAGTCTTCGGGGGAAGACGGCCGGTGTCGATGCCGTCGCGGTCCGCCGCGGCGGTTCGCGGTCCGTCTCGGCCTGCGCGACACCCCGTCTCCATCCTTACCGACTCCGCGCCCGCGGGGGCGCAGCCGCAACGCCGGAGCCCCCGGCCTTGCGAGCGTGCCCGCGCGTCGGCCTTCGAGGGGAAGGCCGGCGACCCGTGCGTCCCTGCCTACGGAGTCCACCATGAGCACCCTGACCCCCGCACCCGACGCGGCCGCCGCCCTCGTCTCCACACCCGACGCGGCCCCCGTCCCCGTCGCGCGCGCGCCCGAGCGCGCCGCCGAAGCCGCGCCCGGCTTCGCCCTGACCCCGCCGGCCGCCAACCTGACCATGAGCGTGACCAAGCGCAGCGGGCGCCGCGAACCGGTCGACCTCAACAAGATCGTGCGCGCGGTGACGCGCAGCGCCGAAGGCCTGTACTCGGTGGACCCGATGCGCGTGGCCACGCGCACCATCTCCGGCCTGTACGACGGCGCGACCACGCGCGAGCTGGACGAACTGTCGATCCGCACCGCCGCCCTGCTCACCGCCGAGGAACCCGAGTACGGCCGCCTGGCCGCGCGCCTGCTCAGCGGCGTGATCGAGAAGGAAGTGGCCGGGCTGGAAATCCACGCCTTTTCGCAATCGGTGGTGCGCGGCCATGAGCTGGGCCTGATCAACGAACGCCTGCTCGCCTTCGTGCAGGCCAACGCACGCAAGCTCAACGACGCCATCGACCGCAGCCTGGACGCGCGCTTCGACTACTTCGGCCTGCGCACCCTGTACGACCGTTACCTGCTGCGCCACCCCACCGCGCGCACCGTGATCGAAACCCCGCAGCAGTTCTTCCTGCGCATCGCCTGCGCGCTGAGCGAAGACGTGGGCGACGCGCTGGCGCTGTACCGGCGCATGGCCCAGCTGGACTACGTGCCCTCCTCGCCCACCCTGTTCAACGCCGGCACCACCCACGAGCAGCTGTCCAGTTGCTTCCTGCTCGACTCGCCCGAAGATTCGCTGGAGTCGATCTACAAGCGCTACATGGACGTGGCCAAGCTCAGCAAGTTCAGCGGTGGCATCGGCCTGAGCTACACCCGCATCCGCTCGCGCGGCTCGCTGATCCGCTCCACCAACGGCCTGTCCAACGGCATCGTGCCCTGGCTGAAGACGCTCGACGCCTCGGTGGCCGCGGTCAACCAGGGCGGCAAGCGCAAGGGCGCGGCCTGCGTCTACCTGGAGCCCTGGCACGCCGACGTCGAGGAGTTCCTGGAACTGCGCGACAACACCGGCGACGAGGCGCGCCGCACCCACAACCTCAACCTGGCCAACTGGATCCCCGACGAATTCATGCGCCGGGTCGAGGCCGACGGCGAGTGGTCGCTGTTCGATCCGCACAAGGTGCCGCAGCTGACCGACCTGTGGGGCCCGGCGTTCGAGCAGGCCTACCACGCCGCCGAAGCCGCCGGCCTGGCGGTCAAGCAGGTCAAGGCGCGCGAGCTCTACGGCCGAATGATGCGCACCCTGGCGCAGACCGGCAACGGCTGGATGAACTTCAAGGACAAGTCCAACCGCGCCTGCAACCAGACCCTGCGCGAAGGCAACGTGGTGCACCTGTCCAACCTGTGCACCGAGATCCTGGAGGTCACCTCGCAGGAGGAGACCGCGGTGTGCAACCTGGGCTCGATCAACCTCTCGCACCACGTCGAGCTGTTCGAGGACGGCCAGGGCGCGTTCGATTTCGACAAGCTCGCCGAAACCGTGCGCCTGGCCGTGCGCCAGCTCGACCGCGTCATCGACCTCAACTTCTACCCGATCGAGACCGCGCGCCGCGCCAATCTGAAGTGGCGGCCGGTGGGCCTGGGCACCATGGGCCTGCAGGACGTGTTCTTCAAGCTGCGCCTGCCCTTCGACTCGGACGCGGCGCGCAAGCTGTCGCAGGAAATCGCCGAGGCGATCTACTTCCATGCGCTGTGCGCGTCCAACGAACTGGCGCTGGAGCACGGCCGCCACCCCGGCTTCGAGGACACCCGCGCCAGCCTGGGCGAGCTGCAGTTCCAGGCCTGGGGCGTCACCCCGTCGCAGCCCGAGCGTTGGGACGCGCTGCGCGCGCGCATCGCCGAGCACGGCCTGCGCAACTCGCTGCTGATCGCGATCGCGCCCACCGCCACCATCGCCTCGATCTCCGGCTGCTACGAGTGCATCGAGCCGCAGGTGTCCAACCTGTTCAAGCGCGAGACCCTGTCCGGCGACTTCCTGGTGGTCAACCGCTACCTGGTCGAGGAGCTGAAGAAGCTGGGCCTGTGGACGGCGGAGATGCGCGACCGGATCAAGATGGCCGAGGGTTCGATCCAGTCGGTGCAGGAAATCCCCGAGTCGCTGCGGCAGATCTACCGCACCGCCTGGGAACTGCCGATGCGTTCGCTGATCGACATGGCCGCCGACCGCGGCGCCTACATCGACCAGAGCCAGTCGCTGAACCTGTTCATCGAGAGCCCCAACATCGGCCAGCTCAGCTCCATGTACATGTACGCCTGGAAAAAGGGCCTGAAGACCACCTACTACCTGCGCTCGCGCCCGGCCACCAAGATCGCCAAGAGCACGGTCAGCGCGCCGGCCGCGGCGGCCCAGCCGGTGTACACGGCGGACGAGGCGATCGCGTGTTCGCTGGAGAACCCCGAGTCCTGCGAAGCCTGCCAGTAAACGCATCGCCTTAGCCCCTCTCCCGCTTGCGGGAGAGGGGTTGGGGTGAGGGCGCGCGGGCAAACCCACTCGCGCCGACACCTGCGTTTCGCGCGCCCTCATCCGCCCTTCGGGCACCTTCTCCCGCGAGCGGGAGAAGGGAAGCATCAGCATCCAAGGAACCCCATGTCCATCGCCACCTCCCGCCTCCTCGATCCCGGCTTCGATCTCACCCTGCGCCCCATGCGCTACGCGCAGTTCTACGAGATGTACCGCGACGCCATCCGCAACACCTGGACCGTGGAGGAAGTGGATTTCTCCCAGGACGTCAACGACCTCAAGCATAAGTTCGGCCCGGCCGAGCGCCACCTGGTCGAGCGCCTGGTCGCGTTCTTCGCCACCGGCGACAGCATCGTGGCCAACAACCTGGTGCTGAACCTGTACCAGCACATCAACGCGCCCGAGGCGCGCATGTACCTGTCGCGGCAGTTGTACGAAGAAGCGCTGCACGTGCAGTTCTACCTGACCCTGCTCGACACCTACCTGCCCGACCCGAACGAGCGCGCCAAGGCCTTCGCCGCGATCGAGAACATCCCCTCGATCCGGGCCAAGGCCGAGTTCTGCTTTCGCTGGATCGACTCGATCCAGGGGCTCAAGCGGGTGGAGACGCGCGAGCAGCGGCGCCAGTTCCTGCTCAACCTGATCTGCTTCGCCGGCTGCATCGAGGGCCTGTTCTTCTTCGCCGCCTTCGCCTACGTCTACTACCTGCGCTCGCGCGGCCTGCTCAACGGCCTGGCCTCGGGCACCAACTGGGTGTTCCGCGACGAGAGCGGGCACATGGGCTTCGCCTTCGAGGTGATCCGCACCGCGCGCGAGGAGGAACCGGATCTGTTCGACAACGACCTGCGCGCGCAGGTGCTGCGCATGTTCGAGGAGGCAGTGGACTGCGAGTACCAGTTCGCCCAGGACGTGCTGTCCGGCGGCGTGGTCGGCCTGTCGCTGAAGGACATGCGCCAGTACCTGGAGTACTGCGCCGACCAGCGTCTGGTCCAGCTGGGCATGACCCGCCACTTCGGCGCCAGCAACCCCTTCGCCTTCATGGATCTGCAGGACGTGCAGGAAGTGACCAACTTCTTCGAGCGCCGCGTTTCGGCCTATCAGGTCGGCGTGCAGGGCGAGGTCGCCTTCGACGAAGCGTTTTGAGCGGCCCCGCCATGACCGAAGCACGCATGACCGAGATCGTCTTCCCCGACCACACCAACCACCTGGGCACGCTGTTCGGCGGCCAGGCGCTGGCGTGGATGGACAAGGCCGCCTTCGTGGCCGCCTCGCGCTATGCCCGACGCACCGTGGTCACCGCACGTTCGGAGCAGATCGACTTCCACACCGCCGTGCCCAAGGGCGCGCTGGTGGAACTGGTCGCGCGCGTGGTCGAGGTCGGCCGCACGTCCATGCAGGTGGAGGTGGAAATGCGCAAGGAAGACCTGCTCACCGGCGCCAGCGAACTGGCCACGCGCGGCCGCTTCACCATGATCGCGCTGGACGCGGGCGGCCGGCCGACGCCCGTGCCCGCACTGCCCTAGCTCTTGCATTTACCCCCGGCGCAGCCACTACAACGCCCATCGAGCACCTTCGGCGCCAGCCCCCTTTTTCAAAAGGGGGGGCGAATTGCCCGGCAAAGAAAAAGCCCCGCAAACGCGGGGCTTTTCAGTAACGCCAAGACCGCCGCGGCTTACTTGCCCGCGACCACCTTGACCATTTCCAGGCACTTGTTCGAGTAGCCCCACTCGTTGTCGTACCAGCTCACCAGCTTGACGAAGGTGCCGTCCAGGGCGATGCCGGCCTCGGCGTCGAAGATCGAGGTGCGCGCGTCGCCGCGGAAGTCGGTGGCCACCACCTTGTCCTCGGTGTAACCCAGCACGCCCTTGAGCGCGCCTTCGGACTGGGCCTTCATTTCGGCGCAGATCTCGGCGTAGGTCGCGTCCTTGACCAGTTCCACGGTCAGGTCCACCACCGACACGTCCGAGGTCGGCACGCGGAAGGACATGCCGGTGAGCTTCTTGTTGAGCTCGGGGATCACCACGCCCACGGCCTTGGCCGCGCCGGTGCTGGACGGGATGATGTTTTCCAGGATGCCGCGGCCGCCGCGCCAGTCCTTGTTGGACGGGCCGTCGACGGTCTTCTGGGTGGCGGTGGCGGCGTGCACGGTGGTCATCAGGCCGCGCTTGATGCCCCACTTGTCGTTGAGCACCTTGGCCAGCGGCGCCAGGCAGTTGGTGGTGCAGGACGCGTTCGAGACGATGGCCTCGCCCTTATAGGTCTTGTCGTTGACGCCGTAGACGAACATCGGCGTGTCGTCCTTGGACGGGGCCGACAGCACCACCTTCTTGGCGCCGGCGTCCAGGTGCTTCTGCGCGGTGGCCTTGTCCAGGAACAGGCCCGTGGATTCGATGACCACTTCGGCGCCGACCTCGTCCCACTTGAGGTTCGCCGGGTCGCGTTCCTGGGTCAGGCGGATCTTCTTGCCGTTGACCACCAGGGTATTGCCCTCGACCGCGACCTCGCCCTTGAAGCGGCCGTGGACCGAGTCGTACTGCAGCATGTAGGCCAGGTAGTCCGGCTCGAGCAGGTCGTTGATCGCCACGATCTCGATCTCGCTGCCGAAGTTCTGCACCGCCGCGCGCAGCACGTTGCGTCCGATGCGGCCGAAGCCGTTGATGCCTACCTTGATCGCCATTTCTGCAAACTCCTGCGCCCGCGCCAGCGGTGGGGATGGGAAACGCTTATTCTAGCAAGCGGGGCACCGCCCCGGCCGGGGGGCGTCCGTGGCGGCGATATTGCTACCAAAGTCAAGGATCGGTAGCCAAATGAGCTACTAAAGTGCCCCCGGATGCACCCGGACGCTCGCTCCGGACCACTCAGGGGACCAAAGGAATGAACATCAAGCGCATGCAGCGCGGCGCCATCGCCGCCCTCGTCCTGGCCTGTCTGGCCTCTCCCGCCTACGCCCAGCAGGCCGGCACCTGGACCCTGGGCATCGGCGCCCATCAGGTCTCGCCCAAGTCGGACAACGGCACCGTGCTGAGCGGCACCGCCGATCTGGAAATCGACAAGGCCGCCCAGCCCACGATCACCTTCGAATACTTCGTCCACGGCGACATCGGCATCGAGGTGCTGGCGGCGCTGCCGTTCAAGCACGACATCGACGTGGTCGGCGCCGGCCGGGTGGCCAGCACCAAGCAGCTGCCGCCGACGGTGTCGGTGCAGTACCACTTCAACAGCCACGGCGTGGTCTCGCCCTTCATCGGCGTGGGCCTGAACTACACCGCCTTCTTCGAGGAAGAGACCCGCGGCGCGCTGGCCGGCACCTCGCTCAAGCTCAAGGACTCCTGGGGCCCGGCGGCGCACGCCGGCATCGACATTCCCATCGGCGACCACGGCGCGGTGCGCGTGGACGTGCGCTGGATGGACATCGACAGCGAGGTCCAGCTCAACGGCGTCAAGATCGGCACCGCCGAGATCGACCCGCTGGTATACGGCGTGGCCTACGTGATGCAGTTCTGACGGCCGCGAACCGAGCGGACGCAAACGGACAACATCGGCACCGTCCCCCGGCCCGGTACACGGCCGGGGGCGGCGCCGTCTCCGGTACAGTGCGCGCATGATCCGCGCCCTCCTCCTCGCCCTGCTGCTGACCCTGCCGCTCAACGCCCTGGCCTGGGGCCCGCTGGGCCACCGCCTGGTCGCCCTGCTGGCCTGGGACGAGCTGACCCCGCAGGTGCGCGCCGACATCCAGGCGCTGTTGGCCGGCGAAGCCGACCCGACCCTGGCCGGCGTGGCCAACTGGGCCGACGAGTTGCGCGCCAACGATCCGGAACTGGGCAAGGCCAGCGCCAAGTGGCATTACGTCAACATCGCGCAGGACGGCTGCGTCTACGACGCCGCGCGCCACTGCCGCAACGGCGACTGCGTGGTCGAGGCGATCCGCGCCCAGACCGCGATCCTGGCCGACCGCAGTCGCCCGCGCGAGCAGCGCCTGCAGGCGCTGAAGTTCGTGGTCCATTTCGTCGGCGACGTGCACCAGCCGCTGCACGCCGGCTACGGCCACGACAAGGGCGGCAACGACCTGCAGATCAACCTGGACGGCCGCGGCAGCAACCTGCACGCGCTGTGGGACAGCGGCATGCTCAACCGCGAGCGCCTGGACGAGGCCGCCTGGCTGGACCGCCTGCGCGCCCTGCCGCTGGCGGTCACGCTGAGCCGGCCGGCGCTGCCGCCGGACGCGGCCGCCTGGGCCGAGGCTTCGTGCCGGATCGTGCGCGAGCCGGGTTTCTATCCGCCCCAGGCGGTCATCGGCGACGAATACGTGCAAACTTGGCGTCCGCAGGCCGAAGCACAGTTGCGCCGCGGCGGTAGCCATCTGGCCGCCGTGCTCAACGCCGCGCTCGCACGCTGAGCGCAACGCGCGCCATGAACGGCGCGCGCACGGAAACGCAGGGACGCCGAAAATTCTAAGGAACCCGATGTCCCCGCAGCCACAGCCGCAGGTGCAGTGCTTCCATCATGCCGACACCGGGACCTGGAGCTACCTGGTGGTGGACCCGGCGACGGCGCAGGCGGCGATCGTCGATCCGGTGCTGGACTACGACGCGCGCTCCGGCCGCACCGGCGGCGCCAGCGCGCAGCGCCTGCTCGACGCCGCGGCCGCCTGCGGCGCGCAGGTGGTCTGGCTGCTGGAAACCCACGCCCACGCCGACCACCTCAGCGCCGCGCACTGGCTCAAGCAGCGCCTGCCGCAGGCGCGTGTGGCCATCGGCCGGCGCATCCGCGAGGTGCAGCGCACCTTCGTGCCGGTGCTGGGCCTGGACGGCAAGGTCGCGCCCGACGGCAGCCAGTTCGACCACCTGTTCGAGGACGAGGAAGAATTCGCGATCGGCCAGCTGCGCGCGCGCACCATCGCCGTGCCCGGACATACCCTGGACAGCCTGGCCTACCTGATCGGCGACGCGCTGTTCACCGGCGACTCGCTGTTCATGCCCGACAGCGGCACCGCGCGCTGCGATTTCCCCGGCGGCGACGCGGCCATGCTCTACGCCTCGATCCGGCACCTGTACGAGCTGCCCGACGCCACCCGCGTGTACGTCTGCCACGACTACGGCCCCGACGGCCGCGAGCCGCGCTGCGAAACCAGCATCGGCGAGCAGAAGCGCGCCAACATCCACGTGCGCGGCGACACCGCCGAGACCGAGTTCGTGCGCATGCGCGAGGCGCGCGACGCGACCCTGGCCGTGCCCGAACTGATCCTGCCGGCGCTGCAGGTCAACCTGCGCGCCGGTGCCCTGCCCGAGGCCGAGGACAACGGCGTACGCTACCTGAAGATCCCGCTGGACCAACTCTGAGGCCGCCATGCTCCGTCGCCGCATCGCCCTGGCATTCGCGCTGAGCGCCGCGTTCGCGGCGCAGGCCCAGCAAACGCCCGCGCCGGCGGAGAAGACGGCAGCGGACAAAAGCCCGCATGCCCACGCCTCCGATCCGCCGCAGCGTTTCGCGCCGGTCGATGTGGCCCTGGACGTGGACCGGATCGCGGCGCTGCCGCGCCTGGACGCGGTCGGCACCGCCCACGGCAAGACCCTGCACTGCCAGGGCGTGTCGCTGGCGGCGCTGCTGCGCGCGGCGGGCGCCATGCCCGCCGAGCCGCTGCGCGGCGCGCAACTGGGCCGGGTGCTGGTGGTGACCGCGCGCGACGGCTACCGCGCCGCGTTCGCGCTGGCCGAACTGGACCCCAGCCTGGGCGCGCGCGAGGTGATCCTGGTCGACCGCTGCGACGGCGCCGCCCTGGACGCCGACGACGGCCCTTGGCGCCTGCTGATTCCCGCCGAATCGCGCCCCGCGCGCTGGGTCCGGCAGGTGGAGTCGCTGCGCGTGATCGATGCGCCTTGAAGCAGGAGGCAGCGGGCAGGAGTTAGGAGATAGCGGAGGGGCCTCGCGGCTCTTACTATCTCCTAACTCCTGCCCGCTACCTCCCTGCCCCTATGCCGCTGTCGCGCCGCCGCTGGATCGCCGCACTGTTCGCGCTGACCTTGTCGCTGGGCGTGCAGGCCGCACCGCCGCCGGCGGCGCCCCCGGCCGAACCGATCACCGCCGCCCCTATCACTGTGTTCGCCGCCGCCAGCCTCAAGGAAGCGCTGGACGAAGCCGCGGTGGCCTACCAGGCCCAGACCGGGCAGACCCTGCGCCTGTCCTACGCCGCCAGTTCGGCGCTGGCGCGGCAGATCGAACAAGGCGCACCGGCGGACGTGTTCGTATCGGCCGACCTGGATTGGATGGACTACCTGCAGCAGCGCCAGCTCATCGACACCGCCAGCCGCCGCAACCTGCTGGGCAACACGCTGGTGCTGGTGGCGCCGCGCGACAGCGCCGCCAAGCCGCTGTCGCTGCAGCGCGGCACCGACCTGCGTCCGCTGCTGGGCGAAGGCCGGCTGGCGCTGGCGCTGACCGCCAGCGTGCCCGCCGGCAAGTACGCGCGCGCCGCGTTCGCTTCGCTGGGCATGTGGGAGCAATTGCAGCCGCGCGTGGCCGAAGCCGAGAACGTGCGCGCCGCGCTGATGCTGGTGGCGCGCGGCGAAGCGCCGCTGGGCGTGGTCTACGGCAGCGACGCGCGCGCCGAACCCAAGGTCAAGGTGCTGTCGACCTTCCCGGCCAAGACCCATCCGCCGATCGTCTATCCGGTGGCGCGCGTGGCCGCCAGCCGCCATCCGCAGGCGGCCGCGTTCGTGCGCTGGCTGCAGACCGCGCCGGCGGCCACGCTGTTCCGCCGCCACGGTTTCCGCGTGCTGGATTAAGCCGCGCCACTGCCTGCTCTACGACGGTATGTTCGACTTCAGCCCAGCCGAACTGACCGCGATCGCGCTGAGCCTGAAGGTGGCCTGCGTGGCGGTGCTGGCCAGCCTGCCGCTGGGCATCGCCATGGGCTGGTTGCTGGCGCGCACACGGTTCCCCGGCAAGCTGCTGCTGGACGCGCTGCTGCATCTGCCGCTGGTGTTGCCGCCGGTGGTCACCGGCTACGTGCTGCTGATCCTGTTCGGCAATCAGGGGCCGGTCGGGCGCTTCCTATCCGAGCACCTGGGCCTGAGTTTCGCCTTCCGCTGGACCGGCGCCGCGCTGGCCTGCGCGATCATGGGCTTTCCGCTGATGGTGCGCGCGATCCGCTTGTCGATCGAAGCCGTGGACCCACGCCTGGAACAGGCAGCGGCCACCCTGGGCGCGAACCGCTGGCGGGTGTTCTTCGGCCTGACCCTGCCGCTGGCCCTGCCCGGCGTGATCGCCGGCGCGGTGCTGGCCTTCGCCAAGGCCCTGGGCGAGTTCGGCGCCACCATCACCTTCGTTTCCAACATTCCCGGCGAAACCCAGACCCTGTCGTCGGCGATCTACGGCATGTTGCAGGTGCCCGGCGCCGAGTCCGGCTTGTGGCGGCTGACCGTGGTGGCCATCGCGCTGTCGTTCGCCGCGGTGCTGCTGTCGGAATGGCTGGTGCAGCGCCAGCGCCGCGAGCGCGCGGCATGAGCGGCGCGCCCATCCATGTGCTGGATTTTTCGCTGCGCCGCGGCGCGTTCGAGCGCAGCGTGCGCATCCTCAGCCCGCACCGGGTGATCGCCCTGGTCGGCGCCTCGGGCGCGGGCAAGACCTCGCTGCTGCACGCCATCGCCGGGCTGCTGCGGCCGCAGCGCGGACGCATCGAGATCGACGGCCGCTGCCTGTACGACGGCCAGGCCGGCATCGACCTGCCCGCGCACCGGCGCCGCATCGGCTACGTGTTCCAGGACGCACGCCTGTTCCCGCACCTGGACGTACGCCGCAATCTGCTCTACGGATTGCGCGGGGAAGCGCGGCAGTCGCCGCGCTTCGAGTTCGAGGCGGTGGTGGACCTGCTGGGCATCGGCGCCCTGCTCGCGCGCTCCACCGCCGGCCTGTCCGGCGGCGAGACCCAGCGCGTGGCGCTGGGCCGGGCGCTGCTGTCGCAGCCGCGCATCCTGCTGCTGGACGAGCCGCTGTCGATGCTGGACATGGACCGGCGCGACGAACTGCTGCCCTACCTGCAGCGCGTGCGCGACGAGATCGCGCTGCCGATGATCTACGTCAGCCACTACCCGGACGAAGTCAAACGCATCGCCGACGAAGTGCATACCGTCGGCGATTGAGCGGCCGGCTCAGCGCCCGACCTGGATCAGGTCCAAGGTGGTGGGGCCCGAAGTGGGGCCCGACGTGGGACCGGAGGTGGTGCCGGACTCGACCGCGCTCAGGCTCAGCTCCACCGCATCGGCCGGCCGCTGCGGCGCGAACTGCACCGGCACCCGCACCCACGAGGCCGTGGCCTGGCCGCCCTGCACCGCCGGTTCGAAGCGCCACTGGCGCGCGGCGGTCACGGTGCTGGCATCGAGTTCGGCATCGCCGGAGCTGCGCGCCAGCTTGACCTCCTCGACCCGGCCGTCGGCGCCGACCTTGAGATCCAGCAGCACCAGCGCCTCCACTTTGCGGCCCTTCGGATACGGCGGCGGCGTCAGCGCGCGATAGGCGGCGACCGGGCGGTCGGACGGCGGCGCGGCGGGCGTGGCCTGCACCGCGGGCATCGCCTGCGCGGCAGGCCGGGGCGCGGTGGCGGGCCGCGATGACGTCGCCGGCTGCGGCGCGATCGCAGGTTTGGGCGCTGCCGCGGCCTGCGGCGCGGCGGATGGCTGGGGCGCCGGTGCGGCGGCGCGCGCCTTATCGCTGGTGACCGTCACTTTCACGTCGATGCCGTCCAGCATCTGCGCATCGCGCGAGCCCTGCACGCTGCCGATGCTGATGCGCGCCGGCACGCCGTCGCGCACCTTCAGCATCGGCTTGCCCACCACAGCGCCGCCACGCTGCAGCGTGGCTTGCAGCAGCATCAGACCTTCGCCGCTGGGCGTGACCTTGCCCTGCATCGACCAGGGCGAACCGCCGTCGTTGCCGCTGATGCCGAAGTCCTGGCCGTAGCGTTCGAGCACGCGGAAGCGGCTGGGGTCGCTGCCGTCGATACGGACTTCGAACTCCAGCCAGGCATGGCCCGTGGGCGCCGCGGCCACCGCGCGCTTGGGCTGCGCGGTCCAGGCCAGCGCGCCGCTGGCGGCGGCCAGCAAACCCACCAGAGCCGCGCCGGCGAGCCAGCGCGTTTTCGATACCGGTGCCTGCTTGAGCATTTCGATTCTCTCCTTGAGCGGATGGCTGTAGCCCCAGTGACAGCCCAACGGCGCGGGGCGCGACGCCAGCAGGGTCTTGAGCATGGCCTCGCCATAGGCGCGCCGCGCCTGCGGGTGGCGGCGGATCACGCGCGCGTCGCAGGCCAGTTCCTGATCGTGGCGGTAGTGGCGCGCGGCGTAATGGAACAGCGGGTTGAACCAGTACAGGCAGCGCAGCAGGGCGACGGCGGCGTTGAGTTGCAGATCGCCGCGCACGATGTGCTGGCGCTCGTGCTCGCGCATCAAGGCGCGTTCGGCTTCGCTGTAGCGGGTGTCGAAGTCCTGCGGCAGCACCACCGCCGGGCGCAGCAGGCCGATCGCGGCCGGCAGGCCGGCCACCGCCTCCGCCTGGCGCGCGCCGTCGGCGCGCAGGTGCGTGCGGCCCAGCGCGCGCACGAAGCGGCGTTGCTGCCCCAGCAGGGCGAAGGCGGTGGTCAGCGCGCCGGCCAGCCACAGGCTCAATGCGAGCGCCGCCCACGGCAGCGGCGCGGCCTGCGGCGCGACGGCAACGGGCGCCTGCAGCAACACCGCGGCCGCGCGCGCCGGCACCGGCACCGTCACGCTCGCGGCCGGCAGCAGTACCGCCAGCATCGCCGCCGGCACCATCGCCCACAACGCGTAGGCCACAACCGCACCGAAGCGCGCGCGCAGCGGCCGCCGCAGCAGCAACGCCAGCGCGATCGCGGCGCTGCCGGCCAGGGTGGTTTCCAGCAACAGGCCCAGCCCCTCAGCGCTGCTCATCGTCGATCTCCTCCAGCAGCTTGCGCAGTTCGGCGATGTCCTTGCGGCTGAGCTTGCGGTGTTCGCTGAAGTGAGCGACCAGCGGTGCGACGCGGCCGTCGAACAGGCGCTTCAGCAGGCCCTGGCTCTCGTCCAGCACCCAGTCCTCGCGCTTGAGCACCGGCGCGTACAGATAGCGCCGGCCCTGCTTTTCCGCACGCACCGCGCCCTTGTTCAACAGCCGGTTGAGCAGGGTCTTGATGGTCGCCTCCTGCCAGTCCTGGCGGTCGGAAAGGGCCGCGACCACGTCCTCCGCGGCCAGCGGATGCGCGCGCCAGAGCACGTCCATCACCACCGATTCGGCTTCGCTGATCTGCATCGTTTACATCCGTAATTTTTCTCCAGATTACGCCTGTAATCGATATTGTCAAGCGCCTGTCCGCACCGGTGCGATACTCCGGGCCATGACCGTCCCCGCCCGCTTCGAAAACCTCGACGACGCCGTCGAATTCCTCTACGCCCGCACCCGCGGCGACCTGCACCTGGGCGCGCCGCTGGGCCTGGGCAAGCCGCACCGGCTGTTGAATGCGATCTATGCGCGCGCCAGCGCCGAACCGGCGCGCCGCTTGCACCTGTACACCGCGCTGTCGCTGGACCCGCCCGGCGGCGGCCGCGGCCTGGAGGGGCGCTTCGTCGGCCCGTTCGCGCGCCGCCATTTCGGCGAGGACTTCCCGCGCCTGGCCTACGTGACCGCGCTCAAACGCGACGCCCTGCCCGCGCACATCGAGATCGAAGAGTTCTACCTGCAATCGGGCGCGCTGCTGAATTCGCCGCCGGCGCAGCAGCGCTACGCCAGCCTCAACTACACCCACGTCGCCCGCGCCCTGGCCGACCGCGGCGTCAACGCCATCGTGCAAAAGGTCGCGCGCCGTGAGGGCGATGCGCGGCTGTCGCTGTCGTGCAACACCGACCTGACCCAGGACGCGGTCGACGCCATCGTCGCGCGCGGCCTGCCGCGTCCGCTGCTGATCGCCGAAGTGGACCCGCAGCTGCCCTGGCTGGGCGGCAGCGCCACCGTGGCCGAAGACTACTTCGATGCCGTCGTCGCGCCGCCGGGCCCGCACCCGCAGCTGTTCGGCCTGCCGCGCCAGCCGGTCACCGACGCCGACTACGCCATCGGCTTCTACGCCAGCACCCTGGTGCGCGACGGCGGCACCTTGCAGATCGGCATCGGCGCGCTGGCCGACGCGCTCTGCCACGCGCTGGCGCTGCGTCACGCCGACAACGCCGGCTACCGCCGCGTGCTCGCCGCGCTGGACCCGGCGCTGGCCGCGCGCGAAGACCTGGCGCCGTTCGCGCAGGGCCTGTACGGCTGCAGCGAAATGATCAACGAGGGCTTCCGCCGCCTGGTCGAGGTCGGGGTGATCAAGCGCAAGGTGCTGGACGACGAGGCGCTGATGCGGCGCCTGGCCGAGGGCCGCGCCGACGACGCCGACCGCGCACGGCTGGAACGCGAGGGCGAGTATTTGCACGGCGGTTTCTACCTGGGCTCGCCCGAGTTCTACGACTGGCTGCGGCGGCTGCCGGAGGACCAGCGCCGCGGCATCGGCATGCGCCGGATCAGCGAGGTCAACGAACTCTACGGCGGCAACGAAACCCTGGAACGGCTGCAGCGCCGCGACGCGCGCTTCTTCAACACCTGCATGATGGCCACCGCGCTGGGCGCGGCGGTGTCCGACGGCCTGGCCGACGGCCGCGTGGTCTCGGGCGTGGGCGGGCAATACAACTTCGTGGCCATGGCCCACGCGCTGCCCGATGCGCGCTCGGTGCTGATGCTGCGCGCCAGCCGCGACGCCGGCGGCCGCACCGGTTCCAACCTGGTCTGGAACTACGGCCACACCACGATCGCGCGCCACCTGCGCGATATCTACATCAGCGAGTACGGCATCGCCGACGTGCGCGGCCGCACCGACGAGGACTGCGTGCTGGCGATGGCCGGTATCGCCGATGCGCGCTTCCAGGGCGAGTTGCTGGATACGGCCAGGCGCGAGCGCAAGATCCGCGCCGACGCCGCGCTGCCGGCGGCCGCCGCGGCGAATACGCCGCGGCGGCTGCAGAACGCGTTCGCTCCGCTGCGCGGCGAAGGGCTGTTGCCCGACTATCCGCTGGGCAGCGACTTCACGCCGGTGGAGCAGCGGCTGGTACGCGCGCTGGGGTGGTTGAAGGCGGCCACGGCCGGCCGCGGCGGCAAGCTCAAGACGGTGGCGCGGGCCTTGGTGCAGGGGCGCAGCGAGGATCAGGAGGCGTTGCAGCGGATGGACTTGGCGGCGCCTGCGGGCTGGGGCGCGCGGTTGGAGGCGCGGCTGCTGGCACTGGCTTTGCGCGAGACGCGCCTGCCCTCACCCCAACCCTTCTCCCGCGAGCGGGAGAGGGGCTAAGGCTGCAATCGGCTCGGGTTCCCTCTCCCGCTTTCGGGAGAGGGGCTGAGGCTGCAATCGGCTCGGGTTCCCTCTCCCGCTTTCGGCTCGGGTCCCCTCTCCCGCTTGCGGGAGAGGGCTAGGGTGAGGGGGTGAGCGCGTAGCGCGAATGCTCTTGATCCTTACGTGGTCGCTGGAATGCACGGCCCCGCCTCAGCAGGGGCGTCCCGACCGGGCGGCCGCTTATACTTCGAAGCAACCCTGCCCTACGGAGCCCCGCGCGGATGTCCGCCGAGAACGTCTACAAGTATTTCTACCGCACCCTGCGCCTGGGCGCGGAAGAGCTCAGCGACGGCGGCGGTCCGTTCGGCTTCGACATCACCACCGCGCTGGAATTCGATTTCCTGATCGAACGCTACCAGTGCGACGCGATCATCGAGACCGGCAGCAATGCCGGCGACACCACCGATTACCTGGCGCGCGCCTACCCGCACCTCAACATCGTCACCTGCGACGTGGTCGATCGCTACGTCGACCTGGTCAAGCGCCGGGTCGGCTTCATGCCGCACACGCACGTGGAGAAGCTGGACTCGCCCGAGCTGATCGCCAAGTTCCGCGACCAGTTCCGCTGCCCGCTGTACTACCTGGATGCGCATTGGTACGACGCCTGGCCGCTGGAGCGCGAGCTGTCGCTGATCGAGAACGGCGTGGTCTGCGTGGACGACTTCAACATCGGCAACCCGCGCTTCGGCTACGACAGCTACGACGGCGTGGAATGCGGGCCGCAGATGCTGGGCCGCTTCATCGACAAGGTTCCGCACTACTACACCAACAACCCCGAGGCGCAGTACGAGCTGCCCTGCCTGCAGAACGGGCGCCGCGGCGGCAAGGCCTATTTCGCGATCGGCCAGCAGCACGACCACATGCGCCATCACCGCTACTTCAAGCGTTACGAGACGCCGCGGCCCGGCGCCTGAGCTTGCCTGATCCCGTCGTCCCGCCTGCGTTCACGCAGGCCGGGCGATGATGGCCGCAGGCCGCGGGGAACCCGCGTGCCGCCCCCCGGTCCAAGGCTGGAGCGACGCCGCCGCGTCGCCGCAATGAGCAACAGGTTACGCATGTCCAACAGGTGGTTGCTGCTCGCGCTGTGTCTGCTGCCGCTGGCTTGCCAGCGCGCGGCCGATCCGCCCGCCGCGCCGGCCGCGCCCGAGGCGGTGACCCTGGGCGACCAGTCGCGTGCGCCGCTGCGCAGCGGCCCCGGCCGCGGCGCGCCCGTCGATCCCGACGATCCGATCAAGGGCACCTATTGGCCGCCGGCCAAGCTCGACGGCGGCGTGGCCACGATCAGCTGCAGCCAGGACTACGCCAACAATGGCGACGGCGAGCCGCTGGAATCGCTGGAGTTCTTCAGCCTGGTCGACGCCCTGCGCGTGTGCCAGCCCGAGGGCGTGGTGCGCCTGCGCTACCGCGGCAAGACCGGCGCCGGCTTCACCGCCTTGGTGCAGCGGGTGGCGGCGATGGCCGACCGCATGGAGATCCCGACCCGCATCCTGGACCTGGACTCGCCCGGCGGCCACGTCGAAGAGGCGATCCGCGCCGGCGACGCCATCGCCGAATCGCATTGGACCATCTGGATCCGCGACGACTCGGTTTGCCACAGCGCCTGCGTGCTGGTGCTGGCCGCCGGCGACATGCGTTCGATCACCGGCAAGGTCGGCATCCACCGACTGATGCGCGACCGCTCCAGCGCGACCTCGCGCGCCGAGCTCAGCGCCGAACTCAGGGCGATCAACGGCCAGGTGCGCGACTACCTGGAGCGCAACGGCGTGGCCACCGCGGTGGCCGACCAGATGATGACGGTGGCCAACCGCGACCTGCGCATCCTCAGCGCCGACGAGCTCAAGGAATACGGCCTGACCGGCCCCAACGCGGCCCAGGACGACCTGGACCGCATCCGCCTGGGCCGCAAATGCGGCGAAGACTTCGTGCGCCGCCGGGATGCGTTCCGCCGCGACTTCGACAAGCAGTGCATGGAGACCGGCAAGAGCTTCCAGTCCATGGCCGAATGCGGCCTGGCGCTGCGTCCGCGCTACGGCTTCCCCGATGCGCGCTGCGCGCAGGACAGCCCCATGTCCGAATACGACCGCTACCCGGGCCGGCTCAAGACCGACGACGCGGTGCCGGCGCAGGCCGCGGCCGGCGCGCGCGCCGAGCGCGGCTGAGCGCAGCGCGGACCGCCCATGCAGGGCGGTCCGCACCAGGCTCATGGCCTGGCGTTGCGGCTTACTGCTGCGAGCAGTCGGTCCAGCCGGTGGCCCAGTTGGCGTTCATTTCCGCGATCAGGGCGTTGTGGCAGTCCTGGTACGAGCTGCCCCACACGTAGTACACGGTGCGGAAGGTGGTGCCGACTTCGCCGATGTGCTCGATGCCGTCGCCCCACACGGTCTGGTCCTTGTAGTAGGTGCCGCGCCAGTTGCCGGTGCGCGGGGTGACCGGGTCGCCGGGCTGGGCGATGACGCGGCCGGGCACGCCGTTGGCGGCGTCGGCCGGGGTGGTCATCACGCTGGCGGCCAGCACGACGGCGGTCGCGAGGATGGCGTTGAGGTGCTTCATGGTGCTCTCTCCAGGGTTGTGCGCCGTCATGGCGACGGCGGTGCGGTAGGCGTCACTTGCGCGGGCGTGAGGGCTGCTTGCGTCCGGAACTGGCGTCGGGGTCGCTGTTGGGATCGACGATGGCGATGGGGTCGGCCGGCGCGCAGTCTTCGATCGCGATCAGGCCGGACGCACGCAGCGCGTCCAGGGTCGCGTTGCAGGCCGCCTCGGATTCGGCGACCACGGCCACGGTGCGCAAAGGCTGGCGCGCATCGGCTTCGGCCGCCAGCGCGAACCATTCCGGTCCCTGCGCAGGCGCCGCCGCCGGCGCCAGGGCGATCGCCAGGGCCAGCGCGCTGCACGCGCGAATGCGGTGATTCATCGGCAGGCTCTCCTTCGGGGTGCTCGGCGCTCAGGCGTCGTAATAGGGGACGTGGTGACAGGGCACGGCGACGGTGCCGCCGGTCTGGGCCACATAGCCGTCGACGGAGGCCTGGCACAGCGCCAGCGACGCGCCGACCACGTCGGCACTGCCCAGTTGCCAAGCCCCGGTCTTCGGGCTGAGGTAGGACCACTCGACCTTCGCCCGCCACACGCCTGGCGGCAGCGGCTCCATCGGTCGGTCGTGGTTGATCGCCGCGGCCGGGCCCGTCGCGGCGGCCAGCAGGGCGACCGCAAGCGCGGCGAAAACGAAACGCGGGCGATGGGTGCGTGATGGAGTCATGGGATCGTCTCTGGCATCGGATGGGGAGCGGCGGTGGCTGTGGAAGCCGGCGCTCACGCTAGGCCGCCGGACACGGCCGGGCCAGGACGCGACAGGGACGAAACCGGACCGCGGCGGGTACGATTCGCGCGGATGCGTCGAAGGATCAATCGCTTAGCGCGCATTCGTGCCCGCTTTATGCCCCCGAAACCATTGGAGCCGCGCAGCGCGCAGCGCCTACACTGCTGGCATCGTCCTCATCGCGGCCCAGCCATGACGCGTCCTGCCCTGCTCCGCCTGTTCGGCCTGAGTCTGCTGTTCGCCACCTGCGCCCACGCCCACGACCCCCTGGCCAAGAGCGGCGAAGGCTGGTGCCTGGATCCGAACACCTCGCCCAAGATCGTCAGCACCTTCAGCATCACGCCGGCGGCGCTGTCGCAGTACCGCAGCGAGCACCTGCCGCTGCTGGGTCAGGAGGCCGAGGAGTACTGCCTGCCGGAGAAGACCTGCGGCATCGTCGACGAGTGGTACTGGGCCAACCAGGCCGCGCACGACCAGTGTTCGGCGCTGGGGGTGAAGTCGATCGACCCGGGTCAGCAGCCCATGCCCTTCGTGCAGGGCCCTGACGACTTCGATCCCGATAACGGCGCCCACCACGAGCTGTACCGCTTCAAGGACGGCAACCTGAAGGGCGTGTGCGTGGTCTGCGTGGACAACCGGGTGGCGCCGCAACCGCTGGCGCCGGACCGCTAAACGAGGCGGCCGCCGGGGCCGGCGCGCTCAGACCAGGGCGCGGCGGCGGGTATAGACCAGGGCCGCATCGACGCGGCGCTGCAGCGCTTCGCGTTCGGCCGGATCCATCGCGCACTGGCCCAGCACGTAGTAGGCCGAGCGCAGCACGTCGCGCCAGCGCGGCTGGCGCGGCAGCTTCGACAAGGACAGGTAGCGCTCCATCGCACGCGCGCGCAGGCGGCCGTCGTCGATGGTCACGCGCCAGATCCGGCTCTTCTCGGCCAGTTCCAGGCGGCCGCTGCCGGTGCTGCGTTCCCAGGTTTCCACCACCGCCAGCATCAGCTCGACCAGGGCGCGGCGGAAATCGCCGCGCGCCTCGGCATCGCTCGCATGGGGTTCGGCGTCGTCCTCCACCGCCGGCGCCACGGCGGAACCTGCGCTCAGGCTGAGCACGATCAGGCCGTCGCCGCGCTCCCAGGGCGCCAGTTGCGCCTGCAGCGCGGTGCCGTCGCTGCGGGCGAAGTCCAGGCGCAGCGCCGCGGCGTCTTCCATGCGCTCCAGCGTGGCCGCGAGCGCGGCGCGATCGGCGTCGGCCAGGCAGTCGCCCAGCGCCTGGGCCAGCGGCGCGGCCGGGTCCAAACCCAGCAGTTCGCGCGCGCTGCGGTTGGCGGCCAGCAACTGGCCTTCGGCGTCGACCAGGCAGACCGCGTCCTGACGGCTGTCGAGCAGCGCCTGCAACAGGCTGCGGTCCTCGGCCAGCGCATCGGTCTCGCGGCGGTAACGCTGCAGCGCTTCCTCGTGGCGCACCTGCAGCAGACGCGCGTGCTGGCGACGGCGCAACAGCCACAGGCCCAGGGCCAGGGCGGCGACCAGGACCGAGGCCAAGGTCGACCACAGCCACAGCGTGCGCTGGTGCAGTTCGGCACGGCGCAGTCGATTTTCGCTTTCCAGGGCGGCGATGGTGCGATCGCGCTCGGCGGTCTCGAAGCGCGTGCGCAGCCACCCCAGCTGCCGGTCCTGCTGGGCGCGACTGAGCTTGCGCTCCTGCTCGTGGCTGTCGCGCAAGGTGGCGATGGCGGCGGCACGGTCGCCCGCCGCCTCCTGCGCCAGCGACAGCTCCTGCAGCAGGGCGATGCGCTCGACGCCGCCTTGCGGCAGCGCCGCGGCCGCCTCGCGCAGGCGCGCCACGGCAGCGCCGGGACGCCCTTCCAGGCGCTCGCTGCGCGCGATCTGCAACTGCAGCGACGCCGGCAGGGCCAGACGATGTTCGTCGGCGATCGCGAACGCGGCCTCGCGCCACTGCCGCGCGCGGGCGATATCGCCACGCGCCAGCGCCGCGCGCATCAGGCCGGCGTACACGCGCAGTTCGTAGGCACGGTTGCCGGCCTGGCGATAGGTCTGCAGCGCTTCGAGCAGCCAGACCTGGGCCTGCGCGGCGTCGCCGCGATCCAGGCTGAGCTCGCTCAGGCTTTCCAGCACGTGCCCGGCCTCGACCCGGTTGTCCTGGCCACGGAACGCCTGCAGCGCCTGGCGGTAATGGCCGATCGCTTCGTCGGGCTCGTCGAGCTCGCGATACACGTCGGCGATGTTGTTGAGCACCGCGCCGCCGACCTCGCCCTGGGCGCGCTGCATCTGCAGGCTGGTGGTCAGCGCGCGCAGAGCGCCACGGAAATCGCCGAGCCGGCGCAGCGCGCTGCCGACGTTCTTGAGGTCGCGCGCGGTGGCGCTGCGGTCCGCTTGCGCGGCCGACATCTGCAGCGCGCATTCGAAGCGCTGCAGCGCTTCGGGGATCAGCTCGCGCCGATAGGCGAGCACCCCGCGCTGGCGCACCAACTCGTAGCGCAGTTGCGCATCGGCGGCGGCGCCGGCGCTGGCCTCGGCGCAATCCAGCACCTGCTCGGCGCGGTCGAAGCGGCCGCCGCCGATGTCCTCGCGGGCGTGGGCCAGCAGGGTGGCCCCGGCGCGCGCGGGCGTCGACAGGTCGGCGCCGTGCGGCAGGCCGACGCGCTGTGCGCAGACGGCGGGATCCGGCAACGGCCCAGGCAGGGTGTCGCAACGCGAT
Source organism: Lysobacter silvisoli (assembly GCF_003382365.1). Classification (NCBI taxonomy): domain Bacteria; kingdom Pseudomonadati; phylum Pseudomonadota; class Gammaproteobacteria; order Lysobacterales; family Lysobacteraceae; genus Lysobacter; species Lysobacter silvisoli. The sequence continues at coordinate 158,040 of NZ_QTSU01000002.1, forward strand.
GGCGGGGCAGCCGCGGATGCGAGCGGGAACAGCGCCGCCGCCAGCGCCAGGGCGAGACGGTGCCAGGCCCGGGCCGTCGGTGCGCGGCCGGCGATCGCGCCTTGCGGCCCGACGTGACGACCACGGGCGCCGTCGCCGCGGCTAGCCACCGATCGCCATGATCAGCTGCACGGCCTTGGACACCACCGCGGTGGACAGCGGGTTCAACGTCTGCTGCCCGTGCACCGCGTTCTGCAGCGACAAGCCGGTGACATGACTGGCGAGTTGATACAGCGAGGCGACGGCCTGCGCCGGCGCCTCTGCCGTTACCGAAACCTGGGCCGCCGCGACGGCATCGGCGATCGGCGAGTTCACGAGCGGGTTGTCGGCCATGGACCTGTCCTTGGGCAACACGAACCTGCTGGAGCCCCGATCGGCACGGCATCGGGGCGGGCGCCGCGCGTGCGGGCAACCGCGCGCGCGGCGTCTACGGCAACCGCCGAAGACCGAATCCTAGCGGCTGCGCCGGGCTCAGCCCAGGGCCTTGGCCGCGTCGACCACGTGGCCGACGGTGAAGCCGAAGTGCGGGAACAGCGCTTCGGCCGGCGCCGAGGCGCCGAACTCGTCGATGCCGATCACCGCGCCGTCCAGGCCCACGTACTTGCGCCAGAAGTCGCTGACGCCGGCCTCGATGGCCACGCGCTTACGCACCGCGCCGGGCAGCACGGACTCGCGGTAGGCCGCGTCCTGGCGGTCGAACACATCGGTGGACGGCATCGACACCACGCGCACCTTGCGGCCTTCGGCCATCAGCGCGTCGGCGGCCTGGGTGGCCAGGCCCACTTCCGAACCGGTGGCGATCAGGATCAGCTCCGGCGTGCCGTCGCTGTCGCGCAGCACGTAGCCGCCGCGCGCGACCTGCTGCAGCTGCTCGTCGCTGCGCGGCTGGTGCGGCAGGTTCTGGCGCGAGAACACCAGGCAGCTGGGGCCGTCCTTGCGCTCGATCGCCGCGCGCCAGGCCACCGCGGACTCGACCGCGTCGCAGGGGCGCCAGACGTCGTTGTGCGGGATGTAGCGCAGGCTGGCCAGGTGCTCGATCGGCTGATGGGTGGGGCCGTCCTCGCCCAGGCCGATGGAGTCGTGGGTGTAGACGTGGATCGCGTGCGCGCCCATCAGCGCGCTCATGCGCACGGCGTTGCGCGCGTAGTCGCTGAACACCAGGAAGGTGGCGTCGAAGGGAATGAAGCCGCCGTGCACGGCCAGGCCGTTGCTGATCGCGGTCATCGCGAATTCGCGCACGCCGTAATAGACGTAGTTGGCGTCCGGATCGGCGCTGGCCACCGACTTGCTGGCCTTCCACAGGGTCAGGTTGGAATGGGCCAGGTCGGCCGAGCCGCCGACCAGTTCCGGCAGCAGCGGAGCGAAGGTCTCGATCGCCATCTGCGAGGCCTTGCGCGAGGCGATGGTCGGGCCGTCGGCCTGCAGCTTGGCGATGTAGGCCTGCGCGGCGGCGGCGAAATCGTCCGGCAGCTGCGCGTGCGAACGGCGGGTCAGCTCGGCGGCCTCGGCCGGGTACTGCGCGGCATAGGCGTCGAACAGGCGGTTCCACTGGTCTTCGCGCACCAGGCCGGTGCTGCGCGAGCGCCAGCCGTCGTAGATCGCTTCGGGAATCTCGAACGGCGCGTGCGGCCAGTTCAAGGCTTCGCGCGTGGCGGTCACTTCGTCCTTGCCCAGCGGCGCGCCGTGCGAGGATTCCTTGCCGGCCTTGCCCGGCGAGCCGTAGCCGATGGTGGTGCGGCAGCAGATCAGGGTGGGCTTGTCGTCCTTGGCCATCGCGGTGTCGATGGCGGTCTTGATCTCGACCGGATCGTGGCCGTTGACGTTGCGGATCACGCGCCAGCCGTAGGCCTCGAAGCGGGCCGGGGTGTCGTCGGTGAACCAGCCGTCGGTATTGCCGTCGATGGAGATCTTGTTGTCGTCCCAGAACGCGACCAGCTTGCCCAGGCCCCAGGTGCCGGCCAGCGAGGCGGCTTCGTGCGAGATGCCTTCCATCAGGCAGCCGTCGCCCATGAACACCCAGGTGCGGTGGTCGACGATGGCCAGCTCGGGGCGGTTGTAGCGCTGCGCCAGCAGCTTCTCCGCCAGCGCCATGCCGACCGCGTTGGCCAGGCCCTGGCCGAGCGGACCGGTGGTGGTTTCCACGCCCGGGGTCATGAAGTTCTCGGGGTGGCCCGGGGTCTTGGAGTCCAGCTGGCGGAAGCGCTTGAGCTCGTCCAGCGACAGGTCGTAACCGGACAGGTGCAGCAGCGCGTACTGCAGCATCGAGCCGTGGCCGTTGGACAGCACGAAGCGGTCGCGGTTGAACCACTTCGGATTGTTCGGGTTGTGGTTGTAGTAGTCGTTCCACAGCACCTCGGCGATGTCGGCCATGCCCATGGGCATGCCCGGATGACCGGAGTTGGCGGCCTGCACCGCGTCGATGGCGAGGAATCGGATGGCGTTGGCGAGGTCGCGGCGGCTGGGCGTCGTCATGGCGTCGGGAGCGGAGGTCTGCGTAGGAAGCGGCGGGAGGTGCAGCGGAGGGCGGCCGCGCGAGCGGCTGGGCCAGCCGGGCGGCGGACCATTGTCCCATCCGCGCGCCGCGCTGTCGCCCTGCGCCGGGTCCGGAAACGCGAAAGCCCGCCGTAGCGGGCTTTCGCGGGTCCAGGGCCGGCGGCGGCGGGGCTCAGTCGGCCAGGCGCTCGGCCGGCGGGTCGGTTTCGCCGCGCGAGACCACCGCGGCCACGGCCAGGTCGCCGGTCACGTTCAGGGTGGTGCGGCACATGTCCAGGAAGTGGTTCACGCCCAGGATCAGGCCGATGCCTTCCGGCGGTACCCCGACCATGCCGCAGATCAGCGCGATCACCGGCAGCGAACCCGAAGGCACGCCGGCGGTGCCGATGCCGCCGAGGATGCAGACGAACATCACCGTGACCTGCTGGGCCAGGCTCAGCTCCACGCCGAAGAACTGGGCCAGGAAGATGACCGTCACGCCCTCGAACAGCGCGGTGCCGTTCTGGTTGGCGGTGGCGCCCACGGTCAGCACGAAACGCGACACCCGCCGCGGCAGGCCGATCTCGTCGGCCACGCGCAGCGCTGTGGGCAGGCTGGCGTTGCTGGAGGCGGTGGAGAAGGCCAGCAGCATCAGCTCCTGCGCGCCGCGGAAGAACTTCAGCGGCGACCAGCCGCCGAGGAAGCGCAGCGCCAGCGAATAGGTCACGAACAGGTGCAGCGCCAGCGCGATCACCACCACCATCACGTAGCTGGCCAGCTTGGCCAGCAGGTCGGCGCCGAACACCACGGTCATGTTGAACATCAGGCAGAACACCGCGTAGGGCGCCAGCCGGATCACCAGGCCGATCAGGGTCATCGACACGTCGAACAGGCCCTGGATGCCGCGCTTGAGCGTGTCCACCGCCGGCGACTGGGTCAGCACCATGCCGATGCCCATCATCAGGGCGAAGAACATCACCGCCAGGATGGTGTTCTCGGCCGCGGCCTTGACCACGTTGTCGGGCACGATGGACAGCAGCATGTCCATGCCCTTGGGCTGGCTGCCCACGTCGCTGACGATGGCCTTGGCGCGCTCGGCGTTCTCGGCCAGCAGTTGCTGCGCCAGCGCCGGGTCGACGCCGGCGCCGGGCTTGATCCAGTTCACCAGCACCAGGCCCAGGGCCACGGCGATGGCGGACATCAGCACGGTGAAGGCCAGGGTGCGCCAGCCGATGCGGCCGAAGGCGCGCACGTCGCCCATCTCCGACACGCCGATCACCAGCGCCGAGAACAGCAGCGGGATCACCAGCATGAAGATCAGGCGCAGGAACACCGTGGCCACCGGCTGGGTGACGTAGGTGGTGAGGGTCTTGACCCAGGCCGCGTCGGCGGGAACGGCGTAGTGGACGATCAGGCCCAGGGCCAGGCCGGCCAGGAAACCGATCGCCATCTTCCAGTGCAAGGGCAGCTTGCCATTGCCGCGGATCGGCGTGTCGCCACCGGCCCCGGTGCTCGCTACGGTCATCGTCCCACTCCCAAAAAGAACCTGCGGAGCTTAGCAAACCGGGCTGGAGGGCCCGAGATAGGCCCGCCGGGCCTGCGAGCTCTGGGGTAGGAGCGGCGTAAGCCGCGACCACGTCGGCGACCGCAGCTGCGTAATCGCGACTCACGTCGCTTCCACAGCGCTGGCGCGCCGCCCCTGTGGGAGCGTCGTAAGCCGCGATTTGCCGCGAAGGATGGGAGAGAGGTCGCGGCTTACGCCGCTCCTACCCCAAAGCCGAAGACGCGGCGCGGTTCGCTCAGCCTGGCGGATACAGCGGCGGCAGCGGCGAGGCGGGCGCGGCGCCGGCGTCGCGCCAGCGCGGGCCCGGCGCGAACGCGCTGCGCAGCTGCGCGCGCGCGGCCACGGCATCGCCGCCGCCCCAGCGCGCGCGCTGCATGGCCTGCAGGGCCTCGCGCTGGGCCGGGTCGGCCAGGCGCGCGAGCACGGCGTCCAGATCCGCGGCCGGCGGCCGGGCCAGCGCGCACAGCGCGGCTTCGATCTCGCCGAAGTCGCCCGTGTCCAGCAGTTGCTTGAGCGAACCGCGGCGGCCGCCCGAGGGCGGCGACAACGTGGTGTCTTCAGCGCCCGTGGCGGCAGCCGCCGCAACCGCACCGGAGGTAGCGGGCCGCGCCAGGCGCGGCGCCACGCGCGGATGCGCGCGCAGGTGCAAGGCCCAGACCAGGGTCGCCAACCACAGCGCGGCGAACACCAGCGCCGCGAGCGCCCACCAGCGCGCGGACGGGTCCTGGGCGATCGCCGCGATCGGCGAGGCCTTGCCGCCACTCTCGCCGCTGGCCGCGGGCACCGCCGGTGACGCCGGCGCGGAGCCATCGGCGGCGGCCACCGTCCATTGCAGCGGCGGCAGCTCGGCGTTGCGCGGTGCGCCCGCGCCCACGTCCCACCAGCCCAGGCGCAGGCCGTCCAAACGGGTGGCGCCGGTGCGCGTGGGCACCAGCGAGAACTTGCGGGTCAGCTTCACCCGCGGCCGGCCGCCGACGAAGCTCTCGTCCGACTGCGCCGGATCGGCGAACACCTGCACGCCATCGATCGGCGGCAGCTGCAGCTCGGGCAGCTGCGCCGCGGTGGCGCCGTCGGCGCTGAGCTCCACGGTCAGCGTGGCGGCGCTGCCGGCGCGCAGCTGCGGCGGGGTGGACTGGTAGCGCAGTTGCAGGTCGCGCAAGGGCAGCCAGGGCTGCGGCGCATTGGCGGGCATCGCCTTCACCTGCAGGCGCCGCGGCGCCGCCGCGGTGCGCAGGTTGTCGCCGTTGCCGCCGAACATGTCTTCCAGGAAGCTCGGGGCGCCGCGGCCCTCGAAGCGCGCGCCGGGCACGGTCAGCGGGCCGCTGCGCTCCGGCACCAACAGGTAACGGCGCTCGACCACGTTGTAACGGCGCCCGCCGATCTCGCGCGAATACTGGGCGTCGTCGCCCACGCGCTGGAACGACGCGCCCTCCGGTGCCGGCTGGTCGAGCTGGCCGGCCACGATCGGCACCGCCGCGTACAGCCGCACCACCCAGCCCACCGCCTGCTGCACATAGGGGTCGGCGGCGTCGGCCTGGCTTTCGATAAACACGTCGTCGCCCGCGCGCGCCGGCACCTGCGCGCTGGCCGGTGTCACCACCAGGGTCAGCGGCGCGGTGCGCTCGTTGCCGACGACGATGGAGGGAATGCTCAGGCGCCCGTCGCGACGCGGGCGCAACGCCACGCCGAACAGCGAGCGGGTGACGTAGCGGCCGTTGACGCGCTCGAACGAGCGCCGGCTGGTGTTGTTGCTGACCTCGAAGTCGGTGCGCAGCGGCGCGTAGTCCGGACCGCCGCCGGCCACCGCGGTGGTTTCGATGTTCAGGGTGACGGTTTCGCCCACGCCGATGGTGTCGCGGTCCAGCCAGGCGCGCGGCTGCGCGCCGACGGCGAACGCGGCCAGCGCCAGCAACAGGGCCAGCGCGCAGCGCGCCAGGAAGCGGGAAGAAACCTGCGGAGTCGTGCTCATTCGTCGTCCTCGCCCAGCACCTGGCGGCGTTCGTACTCGATGCGGAATTTCTCGCGCAGCAGCCCGCCCGGATCGTCGGGCACGCGCTTGAGCCAGGCCTCGTTGGCGATGCGGCGCTCGCGCTGCTCCGGCGTTTCCTTGGCCCGCTTGCGCGCCTGCGCCGGGGTCTGTTCGCCGGGGCGCTGCTGCAGCGCGCGCTGCATGCGCTCGCGCTGGGCCTGGTCGGCCTGTTGCTGCGCGCGCGCCTGCGCGGCCGGGTCCTGCTCGCGCTGCGCGCCGGACTCGTCGCGCTCGTTGGGCTGGGGTTGCGGCGATTTGGGCGGTTGCTGGCCCGCTTGCCCCTTGCTCTGCTGCGGCGGCTGTTGCTGCTGGCCCTGACCGCCCTGCTGCGATGGATTGTGCTGCTGCGACTTCTGTCCCGGCGGCGGCTTGCGCTTCATCGCCGCTTCCACCGCGCGCTTGTTGGCGATGGCGTCGGCCATGCCGGGCTGCAACTGCAGCGCGCGGTCATATTCGGCGATCGCCTGCGGATACTGGCCGGCCTTGGCCAGCGCGTTGCCGCGGTTGTAATGCGCGTCGGCGCCCTGGCCCTGTCGGTACAGATCGGCGGCGCGGCGGTAGTCGCCGCTGCGATAGGCCTGGGTGCCCTGCTGCATGGTCCGGTGCGCGCGCTGGTCCGGGCGCTGCCACCAATCGCGCGTGGCCTGGTTTTGCGTCTGCGTCTGCGCGGGCGGCGTCGCCTGCGCTTGCGCGCGTGCCGGTTGCAGCGGCAGCCACAGGCATAACGCCAGGCCGGCCAGCGCGGCGCCGCGGCGGCGGAACGCCAGCAAGCCCAGCAACAGCAGCGGCGGCAGCAGCCAATAGCCTTCGTCCTGCCAGATCTTGCCCTTCACGCCCTGCGCGGCGCTGGCGCCGCCGGTGCCGGCGTCGAGCACGCGCAGCGCGCGCAGATCGGCATCGCCCTCGCCCAGCGCGGCATAGCGGCCGCCGCCGGCCGCGGCCAAGGCGCGCAACGAACTTTCGTCCAGACGCACGCCGACGATGCTGCCGTCCGGGCGGCGGGTGGCGGCGCCGGTGACGCTGCCCAGGCCCAGCACCGACACGCGGTACCCGCGCGCCAGCGCCTGCAGCGCCGCCGCATTGCTGCGCGCGTCGCCATGATCGGTGAGCAGCAGGATGTCGCCGCGCTCGAAACCGGCGCGGCGCAGCAGCCGCGCCGACCAGTTGATGGCGCGATCCGCGCGCTGGCCGTCCAGCGGCATCACGTCGGGACTCAGCGCATCCAGGAACACGGCCACGTTGGCGCCGTCGTCGCTCAGCGGCGCCACGGTGAACGCGTCGCCGGCGTAGGCGACCAGGCCGACCTGCCCGCCCATGCGCTGGCGCAACAGCTGGCCGATCTTGGCCCGCGCCTGCGCCAGCCGGCTGGGCGGCAGATCGGCCGCGAGCGTGGCGCTGGACAGATCCAGCGCGATCACCAGCGGCGCGCGGCTCTGCCACAGCGGCTGCTCGCTCTGGCGCCAGCTCGGCCCCGCCAGAGACAGCACCGCCAGTGCGTACACCAAGGACGCGGCGACCAGACCCAGGCGCGAACGCCGGTCCTGGCCGCCGTCGATCAGGTGCGGCAGCAGATGCGGATCGACCAACTGGCGCCAGGCGCTGGCGCGGCGGTGGCGCAAGCGCCACCACAGCCAGAGCAACGGCAGCAGCGCCAGCGCCCACAACCAGTGCGGGCGCAGCAGATGCAGTTGCGACAGCGCAGCGCTCAGCTCGCTCATGCGCGCCGCCTCCCCTGCCAGGCGAAGGCCAGCAGCGCCAGCGCGAGCGCGCCGGCCAGCGGCCAGGCATAACGCTCGATGCGCGGGCGCACCGCCTGACCCGGGCGCTGGATCGGCTCCAGGCGGTCGATCTCGGCATAGATGCCGGCCAGCTGCGCGGTGTCGCGGGCGCGGAAGAAGCGCCCGCCGGTGGCCTGTGCGACCGCGCGCAGGGTGGTCTCGTCGATGTCGTCGCCGCCGCCGCCGGAGCCGGGCAGCTTGATGCCGAACAGCGACAGCGAACCGTCGCCGCCGAAGGCCACGGTATGCACGCGCACTTGTTCGGCCTGGGCCAGTTCGGCGGCCTTCTTGGGTTCGATCGCGCCGGCGGTGTTGACGCCGTCGGTGAGCAGGATCAGCACGCGCTGCTCGGCCGGCTGCGCGCGCAGGCGCTTCACCGCCAGGGCGATGGCGTCGCCGATCGCGGTCTCCTGCCCGGCCAGGCCGACCACGCTGTCGGCCAGTTGGTCGCGCACGGTCGCGCGGTCCAACGTCAGCGGCGCCAGCGCATAGGCGCGGCGGCCGAACACCAGCAGGCCGACGCGGTCGCCGACGCGGCGCTCGAGGAAGTCCGACAGCACCGCCTTGGCCGCGGTCAGGCGGTCCACGGGCTGGCCGCCGAGTTCCATGTCCGGCTCGCGCATGCTGCCCGACAGGTCCAGCGCCAGCATCAAGTCGCGACCGACCTGCGGCGGCTGCATCGCCTCGCCCAGCTGCTGCGGCCGCGCCGCGGCCACGCACAGCAGCGCCCACGCGGCCCAGGCCAGCACGCCGGCACCGCCGCCGCGCAGGCTGCGGCCGCCGGCCGCGGCCACCGCGTCCAGGCGCTCGCCGTAAGGCACCTTCAGCGCCGCGCTGCCGCTGCGCAACGGCGGCAGCCACCAGCGCACCAGCCACGGCAAAGGCAGCGCCAGCAGCCACCACGGCCAGGCGAACAGTTCGCGCGCGTATTGCAGCGCCTGGGCCAGGGTTTCGCTCATCGCGCTTTCATCAGTTGCAGGAAGCGCGCGCGCACGGGTACGCGCAGCGCTTCCACCTGCAACACGTCGACGTCGCGGCGGTAGCCGCCTTCCAGCAGCAGGCGACCGGCGGCTCCGGCGAATTGCGGCGACTTGGCGCCGCGGTCGAGAAAGGCCAGCCAGTCCTCGCCCTGCAAGCGGTCGGCGCGCGCCTCGCGTTCGCGCGCGGCGCGGCGCAGCAGCTCCGACATCGCAGCCACTTGCGCGGCCGGCGTGGCCGCGGCCTCGAGGGCGTCGTCGAACAGGCACTCGATCGCGCGCTTGCGGCGCAGGCGGCGCGAGCGCCACCACCACAGGGCGCCGCCGATCAGCAGCACCGCGGCGGCGACCATCCACCAGCCGGGCGCCGGCGGCCACCACGAGGGCGCGGCCGTTTGATGCACGTCGCGCAGCAGCAAGGTGGGATCGGCCATCACGCCACCAGCGGCCGCGCGCGGCCCAGCAGCGGCAGCCAGGATTCGCTGGGCGCGTCGCCGGCCAGCGCCTGCACGCGCACGCCGCGCGAGGGCAGGCGCTCCAGCGCCGCCGCGACCGGGTCGCTGAATTCCTGCCGCCAGCGCTGCCGTTGCGCGTCCGCGCCCAGGTCCAGTTCGATCCGCCGTTCGCCGCTGCGGAAGGCCAGCGCAGACGACGGCGGCGCGCTTTCCAGCGCGTCGGTGAGCAGCAGCACGATCACTTCGTGGTGCTGGGCCAGCGCCGGCCAACGGCGCTCGGGCACCGCGTCCAGGCTGCGCGGATCGGCCAGCACCACCAGGCGCGAGCCGGGGCGCAGCAGGCGGGTGGCGTGGTCCAGGGCCACGGCCAGGCCGGCGTCGTCGGCCGGCGGCCGCGCGTACCAGCGCACCAGCGCGTCGAGCACGCGCAGGGCGCCGCGCGCGCTGGACGCCGGCGGCACCGGCGCCTCGCGCAGGCTGCCGCGCAAGGCGGCGATGCGGTCGCCGTCGCGCGCCGCGGCCCAGGCCGCGACCGCGCCGGCGCGCGCGGCCTGCACCGACTTGAAGCGCACGCGGGTGCCGAAGTACAGCGCCGGCGAGGTGTCGGCCACGATCAGGCTCAGCCGTTCGCGCTCGGCCTGGAACAGTTTGGTATGGGCGCGGCCGGTGCGCGCGGTCAGGCGCCAGTCGATGTGGCGGGCATCGTCGCCGTTGCTGTATTCGCGCGACTCGGCGTATTCCATGCCGCGCCCGCGCAGCGGCGACAGCGCATGGCCGCTGACGCCGTGGCGGCCCTGGCGCGCGTTGCGGCGGCCGCCGGCGGCCGCGCGCAGCGCGACCAGTTCGGCCAGGCTGGGGACGATGCCGTCGCTCATGCGCGCCCTCGCCTCGCGGCCCTGCACCGGTACCGGCGCCGCGCCGCGCTCAAGGCAGCGGCACCCGCTGCAGCAGTTCGCCGACCAGGCGCTCGCCGTCCCAGCCTTCGGCCGTGGCTTCGTAGCTGGGCAGGATGCGATGGCGCAGCACGTCGTGGGCGATCGCGCGCACGTCGTCGGGGGTGACGAAATCGCGGCCGGCCAGCCAGGCGTGCGCGCGTGCGCAGCGCTCCAGCGCGATCGAGCCGCGCGGGCTGGCGCCCCAGGCGATGCGGCGCGCGAGCGCGGCGTCGTAACGCGCAGCGTCGCGCGAGGCCAGCACCAGTTCGATCAGATAGCGCTCCACCGCCGGCGCCACGTGCAGGCCCAGCACCGCCGAGCGCGCGGCGAACACGTCGGCCAGCGGCAAGCGCTGCGCCGCCGGCGCGGCCGCGCGCAGGCTGTCGCGCGCGCGTTCGCGCGCCAGGCGCAGGATCTCGGCCTCGGCCGCGGCTTCGGGGTAGCCGATGCGCACGTGCATCAGGAAACGGTCCAGCTGCGCCTCGGGCAGCGGGAAGGTGCCTTCCTGCTCGATCGGGTTCTGCGTGGCCATCACCAGGAACAGCGGCGGCAGCGCATAGGTCGCGCGGCCCACGGTGACCTGGCGTTCGCCCATGGCCTCCAGCAGCGCCGACTGCACCTTGGCCGGCGCGCGGTTGATCTCGTCGGCCAGCAGGATGGGATGGAAGATCGGGCCGGCCTGGAATTCGAAGCGGCCGTCCTGCGGGCGCCAAACCTCGGTGCCGGTGAGGTCGGCCGGCAGCAGGTCGGGGGTGAACTGCACGCGCGCGAAGTCCGCTTCCAGCCGCGCCGCCAGCGCGCGCACCGCGCTGGTCTTGGCCAGGCCGGGCGCGCCTTCGACCAGCAGGTGGCCATCGGCCAGCAGCGCGATCAGCAGCCGCTCGATCAGCGCCGACTGGCCCACGATTTCGGCCGACAGCGCCTGGCGCAGTTCGCGGAAGGCGTCGTGCAGGCGCGCGTGCTCGGCATCGGCCAGGACGGGCGGCGTATCCGGCATGGCGCCGGCGGGGCTGTCGGGGGTCTGCATCGGAGGTCCGGCGCGGGGGCTATGGACCGATTTTGACCGAACTTGGCTGCCGGGGTTCACCCAACCGATGGCACGTTCAGGCGCGGTCGCCGGCGCCTAAAACGCGAAGAGGGCCCGTAGGCCCTCTCGCGGACTGCATGGCGCCGGCGCGATCAGCGCTGGGCGACCTTGAGCACCTTGGGGGTGACGAAGATCAGCAGTTCGGCCTTTTCCTTGGAACGGCCCTTCTTCTTGAACAGGTTGCCCAGGAAGGGGATGTCGCCCAGGAACGGCACCTTGGTGACGTCGCTGCGGTCGCGGAACTCGTACACGCCGCCCACCACCACGGTCTGGCCGTCCTCCACCAGCACGGCGGTGTTGACCGAGCGCTTGGCGATGATCGGCACCTGGCCGATGGAGGTGTTCAGGTTGCCGTCGACCTCGTCCTTCTTGACGTTCATGTTCAGGAACACGCGGCCGTCGTTGGTGATGGTCGGGGTGACTTTGAGCTCCAGCAGCACGTCCTTGAACTGCACGTTCGGGATCGGCGTGTTGTTGCCGCCCTGCTGCGGGGAGATGGTCACGTAGCCCACTTCCTGGCCCTGGCTGATCACCGCTTCGCGCTGGTTGCTGGTGACCACGCGCGGGTTGGAGATGACTTCGCCGCGGCCTTCTTCCTGGATCGCCGACAGCTCGATGTCGAGCAGGTAGCCGGCGTTGAGGATGGACAGCGCCAGCGAACCGGCCGGATTCTCCACGCCCAGGTTGCTCATCAGGCCGCGGGTGATCGAACCCAGGGTGCGCACCGGCGGCGCGCCCACCGAGCCGCCGTTGACCCACTCGCGCAGTGCATTGGCGTAGGCGGTGTCGGCGGCGACCTGCGAGTTGCGGGTCGCGGTGTTGGCGTCGAGGTTGCCGCTGAAGTAGGAGTTGTCCTTGTTGCCGCTGATGCCGAACTTGGCGCCCAGCTCGCGCGACACCGACTCGGTGGCGATCACGATGCGCGCTTCGATCACGACCTGGTCGACCGGACGGTCGATCACCCGAACCAGTTCGCGCATCTGCTGAACCTTCTTCGGGATGTCGCTGATCATCAGCGTGTTGGTGCGCTCGTCGGCGACCAGGCGGCCGCGCGGCGAGAGGAAGCCGTTGTCGTTGTTGTTGGAATTGCCGCCGCCCTGCCCACCCTGGCCACCGATTCCCTTGGCTTCGGTCAGCGCTTTGAAGATGGCGCCGGCGTTGTGGTAGTTGATCTGGATGTACTCGGTGACCAGGTCGACGCGGTTGTCCAGCGCGATGCGCGCGTCTTCCTTGTCCTGCTCGTACTTGGCCACTTCGGCCTGCGGCGCGATCCACACCACGTTGCCGTGGCGGCGCTTATCCAGGCCCTTGGCCTGCAGCACGATGTCCAGGGCCTGATCCCAGGGCACGTTGACCAGGCGCAGGGTCACGTTGCCCTGAACCGTGTCGGCGGCGACCACGTTGAGGTTGGACTCCTCGGCGATCAGCTGCAGCACGGTGCGCACCGGCACGTCCTGGAAGTTGAACGTGACCGGGCGGCCGCTGTAGCCGCGCTTGCTGGCGTCGGTGGTGCTGCTGATGGTGCTGGCGCCGACCGCGCGGTTGCCGGCGGCCGAGGCGGCCTTGGGCACGATCTCGACGATGTACTCGCGACCGGTCTGGTAGGCCAGCGACTCGTAGCCGCCGTTGGTGTTGAGCACCAGCTGGGTGCCGTTGCCGCTGGAGCGCGCGTCGATGCGCTGCACCGGAGTGGCGAAGTCGGTCACGTTCAGCGGGCGCTGCAGCGCCGCCGGCAACTGCGCGTTGCCGACGTTGATGATCACGCTGGAGCCCTGGTTGCGCAGGTCCGGCGCGGCGCCGTCGCCGCTGAACTTGAGGATCAGCTTGCCCGAGCCGCCATCGCCGCGCTTGAAGTCGATGTTGGCCACCGAGATCGCGCCCGGCAGCTGCTTGGCCGGATCGGGGTTATGGGCGGGGGCCACCACCGGCGCGGCCGGCATCGCCGCGGGCGCGGCGTCGGGCGGTGCGGCGTGGGCGGCGCTGAAGCCGGCGATCAGGCCGATCATCAGACCGGCGCTGCGCGTGCTGATAGCCAAGGGGCGCCGGGCCGGCCGCGAGCTGTTGGCGTTGAAAACGGTCATCGTGCTATCCCCCAATCAATTGTCTTCTAACGCCACGGTAGCCGGCCGTTCCAGCCAACCACCCGCGCCATCTGGCACCAGTTCCACCAACTCGATCCGGTCTTCGGACACGCTGGTCACCCGACCGTCGTTCTGCCCCATGTACGCGCCCGGCCGCACCCGGTAGGTCACCTTGTCGGGCGCCATCACCAGTGCGACCACGCCGGGACCGCGGCCGAGCGTGCCGACCATGTCCAGGCTGTCGAGCGGGAACTGTTCCAGGGTCTGCTTGCGCCGCGTCGAATCCGGGCGCGGACCGCTGCCGCCCTGATCGGTGAACGCGTTGCTGAAGGGATCGCGCAGCGCCTGCGCCGCGTACTCGAAGGTCTCGAACTGCTGCATCACCGGCAGCGGGTCCAGCGGCGGCGCCGGACGCGCCTTCACTTCCGCCACCCACTTCTCCAGGTTCGGCGCGTCGCCGGGCGTGGAGGTGATGCTGCGTCCGCAGCCGGTGATCGCCAGCAGCAGGACCGCGGCGGTCAGCGTGCGGCCTGCGCTATTGAGGTATGCCTTGCGCATCTCAGCCGCCCTCCTTCTTGTCGCCCGCGGGCGCGGCGGGAGCGGTGTTCTGGGCGTCGCCGCCGCCGTTGGCTGCCTTTTCCTGCGCCGACACTTCTTCTTCGTCCAGGTAACGGTAGGTCTTGACCGTGCCGGCCAGCTCCAGCGGGCTGTTGGGCGTGATCACCGCGGTCTTGTCGCCGGCCGCGGCGCCGCGCGGGCGCAGCGAGATGTCGTGCATGGTCATGATGACCACGCGCGGCAGCGAGGCCACGCCGCTGACGAAACCGCCGAACTGGTGGTAGGTGCCGACCATGCGCAGGGCGATGGGCTTCTCTGCGTAGAAGTCCTTGGGCTGCTCCGGACCGGGCTGGAACAGCTCGTTGCTGATGCCGGTGGCCAGCGCGGTCTGCGAGATGTCGACGATCAGGTCGGGCATCTCGGTCTTGCTGGGCAGCTGACGCAGCATCTGCTGCAGTTGCTGTTCCATCTGCGCCAGCTGCTGCTTCAGCGGTTCCAGGTTGGCGGCGCGGCCCTGCTTGGTCTCGAACTCGGTGCGCAGCTCGGCTTCCGTGCGCTCCAGTCCTTCCAGCATCTGCCGCTTGTCACTGACGAACAGGTACCAGGCCAGGCCCACGATGACCAGGCCGACGATCACGCAGAAGCCGATTTTGGCCTGCTGCGGCCACGACCCCATGTTGTTGAAGTCGAGGTCCTTGAGCGACATCTTCTTCTGGCTCACGATTCGGCCCCCTTGTTGTTGCCTGCGGCAGCCGGCTGCTGAGCCGGCTCCTGCGCCGGGGTCGGCACGCCGTTGGCGTTGGTGCCGCCCTGCGGGGCGGGCGCCGCCGCCGGAGCGGCGGGCGCGACGGCGGGGGCAGCGGCCGGAGCGGTGCCGGCGGCCGGAGCGATCGCGGCCGGAGCCGGAGCGGCGGCGGCCGGTGCGCTAGCGGCAGCCGGGGCACCGGCCGGCGCCGCGGCTGCGGCCTCGGCGGTGGCGGCGTCGCCCGCGGCCGGAGCGTCGGGCTGGCCGTCGCCGTCCTCGTCCTTGGGCGCGTTCGGGTTGGCCAGCTTCACGCTGAGCTTGAACTCGTAGGGCAGGCCCTTGTCGGTGCCCTTGGCCTCGATGATCGACAGGTCCGGATTGGTCATCCAGCCCGAGCCCTCGAGGTTGCGCATGTAGGTACTGACGCGGGCGTTGGACTGCGCGCGGCCTTCCAGGGTCAGGGTGTCGGAATCCTGCTTGATCGTGGTCAGCACCGCGCCGTCGGGAATGGTGCGCACCAGCGAATCGAACAGGTGCACCATCTGCGAACGGTTGGACTGCAGTTGCTCGATCACTTCCTTGCGCGCCAGGAGCTTGGCCTTCTTCTTGTCCAGCTCCTCGATCTCGGTGATCTGCTTCTCGACCTCGGCGATGCGGTCCTTGAGGAAGGCGTTGCGGGTGTTCTGGCCATCGATCTGGCCGTTGTAGAAGCTCACGATCAGGAACGACAGCACCACCGCGCCCAGGGCCGACAGGCCGAGCATGGTGGCGAACTCTTTCTGCCGCTGCTTACGGCGTTCTGCGCGCCACGGGAGGAGATTGATCCGTGCCATCAGTCGAAGCTCCTCAGGGCGAGGCCGCAGGCGATCATCAGCGCCGGCGCGTCCTGCGCCAGCGCGTGCGCCTGCACGCGCGGACCGAGCGTCATGTGCGCCAGCGGATTGGCGATGATGGTGTTCACGCCCAACTGCTCCTCGACCATCTCGGCGATGCCGGGGATGGAGGCGCAGCCGCCGGCGAGCACGATCTGGTCGACGCGGTTGAATTCGCTGCCTGCGTAGAAGAACTGCAACAGGCGGCTGACCTGCTGCACCATGGCTTCCTTGAAGGGTTCCAGCACTTCGGCCGAGTAGCTTTCCGGCAAGCCGCCCTGGCGCTTGGCCAGACCCGCCTCCTCGTAGCTCAGGCCGTAGCGGCGCATCACCTCGTCGGTGAGCTGCTTGCCGCCGAAGACCTGCTCGCGGCTGTAGAGGCTACGGCCGTTGCGCAGCACGTTGAGGGTGGTCATGGTCGCGCCCGAGTCGATCAGGGCGACGATGCCGTCTCGCGGCGTATTGAGATGGTCGGCGATCAGGGCGAAGGCGTTCTCGACCGCGAAGGCCTCCACGTCCATCACCCGCGGGGTCAGCCCGCCGATCTCCAGGGCCGAGGCCCGCACTTCCACGTTCTCGGAACGCGAGGCGGCCAGCAGCACCTGGATCATCTCCGGGGAGTTGGGCATCGGGCCCAGCACCTCGAAGTCGTGATTCACCTCCTCGATCGGATAGGGGACGTAGTTGACCGCCTCCAATTCGACCTGGGATTCGAGTTCCTCGCCGTCCAGGTCGCCCGGCATCGGGATGACCTTGGTGATCACCGACGACCCGGCCACCGCGGCAGCGGCATGCTTGGCCTTGGTCCCGGAACGGGCGACGGCACGCTTGATCGCCTCGCCCACCGCCTCGACCTCGACGATGTTCTTCTCGACGACGGCATTCGGCGGCAGCGGCTCTACAGCGTAATGCTCGACCCGGTAGCGGTTGCCGGCCCGGGAGAGCTGCAACAGCTTGACTGCGGTCGAACTGATATCCACGCCGACGAGGGCCGGCTGGCTTTTTGTGATGACGCCCACTGTTTTCTCCCCATGCCACAAGCGCTTACGCGCACTTCGTGTGGCCCCGCCTTAGATAACGGACTTTTCACAGGCTGGCAACCATTTCTTTCAGGAATGCCAACCTAGACCGCCTTTTTTGCGTAACGGCCTTAGCGGAACCTACCGGCCGCAGCCCCCCGGGGCGGTCCCTCCCCCCGGCTCCTCTATACTCCACGGCCACTACTACCCGCAAACCGGAACCCGCTTCGATGCCCCGTCTCCGCCGTTTCCTGCGCTGGGCGCTCTACGCGTTCGCCGGCCTGGCCCTGCTCGGGGTCGTGACCGCCGGCACCCTGTACTACCTGATCGCCCCCAAGCTGCCGGACGTGGAGACCCTGCGCACGATCGAGCTGCAGGAACCCATGTACGTCTACGCCGCCGACGGCCGCCTGATGGCCATGTTCGGCGAGACCCGGCGCTACCCGGTGGCGATCGAGGACGTGCCGCTGCGGCTCAAGCAGGCCTTCATCGCGATCGAGGACGCGCGCTTCTACAAGCACCACGGCGTGGACTACAAGGGCATAGCGCGCGCGGTCTGGCTGCTGGCCACCACCGACGACAAGCGCGTGCCGGGCGGTTCCACCATCACCCAGCAGGTCGCGCGCCAGTACTTCTTGAGCGCCGAATACAGCTACAAGCGCAAGCTCGGCGAGATGCTGCTGGCCATGCGCATGGAGCGCGAGCTGAGCAAGGACGAGATTTTCGAGCTGTACTTGAACAAGAGCTTCTTCGGCAATCGCGCCTACGGCGTGGGCGCCGCGGCCGAGTTCTACTACGGCAAGAAGATGAGCGAGTTGAGCCTGGACGAGATGGCCTCGCTGGCCGGCATCCCCAAGTTCCCCTCCAGCGGCAACCCGCTGAGCAACCCCGACCGCGCCAAGATCCGTCGCGACTACATCCTGGACCGCATGGTCGAGCAGCGCTTCATCGGCGCCGCCGAGGCCGCCGCGGCCAAGGCCGTGCCCATGCACGCCAGCCCGCACGAGCGCCCGATCGAGGTCTATGCGCCCTACGTGGCCGAAATGGTCCGCCAGCAGATGGTCGAGCGCTACGGCGCCGAGGCCCTGACCAAGGGCTACCACGTGACCACCACCATCGACCCGACCCTGCAGGCCGCGGCCGACAAGGCGGTGCGCGACGGCCTCAAGGTCTACGACCGCCGCCACGGCTGGCACGGCGTAGAGGAACACTTCGACCTGGCCCCGAACGAGGACGCCGCCACCGCCAAGCAGCGCCTGCGCTCGACCCCGGCCCAGGCCGGCCTGCTGCCGGCCATCGTGCTCGCCACCGACGGCGCCGGCGCGCGCTTGGCTCTGGCCGACGGCAGCGAGATCGCCCTGGCCGGCAACCAGGGCTGGGGCGGCCGCAGCCCGTCCAGCCTGCTCAAGCGCGGCGACCTGGTGCGGGTGGAGAAGATCGAGCCGCCGGCGCCCAAGGTCGAAGCGGGCAAGCCGGCGCCGCCGCCGGCCCCGGTGGCCGACCTGGGTTACCGCCTGGAGCAGCTGCCGCAGGCGCAGGCCGCGCTGGTCTCGCTGGAGCCCACCAATGGCGCCCTGCGCGCCCTGTCCGGCGGTTTCAGCTTCGCCGGCGCCAAGTTCAACCGCGCCACCCAGGCGCGCCGCCAGCCGGGCTCCAGCTTCAAGCCCTTCGTCTACGCGGCCTCGTTCGAGCGCGGCTACAACCCGGCCTCGATCGTGCTCGACGCGCCGGTGGTGTTCCGCGACCGCCGCGGCCACATCTGGCGCCCGCAGAACGACGGCGGCAACTTCGCCGGCCCCATGCGCGTGCGCGAGGCCATGGTGCAGTCGCGCAACCTGGTCTCGGTGCGCCTGCTCGACGCGATGGGCGTGGACTTCGCACGCAAGTACATCGCCAACTTCGGCTTCGACATCGAACAGCTGCCGCCCAATCTGTCGATGTCGCTGGGCACTGCCTCGCTGACCCCGCTGTCGGTCGCGCGCGGCTACGCCACCTTCGCCAACGGCGGCTTCCGCATCACCCCCTGGTTCATCGACGAGATCAAGGACCGCGCCGGCGCGGTGGTGTTCAAGGAAAAGCCCGCCACGGCCTGCCGCGAATGCGTGGGCCGCGGCGCCACCTCGTCCGGCGCCGGCCATAGCGCGGGCGCGGTGGTCGACGGCTTCAACTTCGGCCCCAGCGGCGGCCCGGCCAAACCCGAGCCCAAGAAGCCGGCCGAAGCGGTCAAGCCCGCCACGCCGCCGCCGGCCGACCTGGTGGTCGCGCCGCGCGCGATCGACGACCGCATCGCCTACCAGATCGTGTCCATGCTGCGCGACGTGGTCCTGCGCGGCACCGGCACCGCGGCCAAGGTGCTGGGCCGCGAGGACGTGGGCGGCAAGACCGGCTCCACCAACGACCACCGCGACGCCTGGTTCTCCGGCTTCGGCGGCCCCTACGTGACCACGGTCTGGGTCGGCCGCGACAACTACAAGTCGCTGGGTTACCGCGAGTACGGCGGCAAGGCCGCGCTGCCGATCTGGATCGACTTCATGCGCGCGGCGCTGAAGGACAAGCCGGTGGCGCCGAACGAGCCGCCGGAAGGCATGGTCAAGGTCTCGGTGGGCGCCAACGGCAGCCTGATCCCCGACGGCGTCGGCGGCATCGTCGAATGGGTCAAGGCCGAGGACCTGGACAAGATGCAGTCCTACATCGACTACGGCACCGACGAAGCGGCGCCGTCGGAAGAGTCCTTCGACATCTTCTGATCCGCATGCGACCGGTTGCGGCGGCCACGCCGCCGCAACCGTCATCCCCGCGAACTCGGGGAGCCGGGCGCCCGTACTGCCGCAGCATCGCGGCCATTCGCCCCACGTGATGATCCCCGCCACGCCCTCGTGCTAGCGTTGCCTGGCCGGCTCCCGCGCCGGCCGCGGCGCGTCGGCGCCGTCGCTGGGCCCGCCGCGGAGGTCGTCATGTCGCATCACGCCCGTCAGCACGCCCACCAGCACGCCGAAACCCGCACCCGCGAACGCCGCCGCCGGCTCGCCCACGAAGCCGCGCGGCTCATGGCCGAAAGCGGCATCCGCGACTATCACCAGGCCAAGCTCAAGGCCGCCGAACGCCTGGGCATCCACGACGATGCGTCGCTGCCGCGCAACCGCGAGATCGAGGACGCGCTGCGCGAGTACCAGCGCCTGTTCCAGCGCGACAGCATCGACGGCCTGCGCCAGCGCCGCGAGGCCGCGCTGCGGGCGATGGAGTTCTTCGCCGAATTCGAGCCGCGCCTGGTCGGCCCGGTGCTGGAGGGCACCGCCGACACCCGCACGCCCGTGGCCCTGCACCTGTACAGCGACGACCCCGACGCCGCCGCGCGCCATCTCGACCAGCACGGCATCCCCGCCGAAGCCCGCAGCCGCCGCCTGCGCCTGGACCGCGAACGCAGCGACGACTTCCCGGTCTGGGTGTTCAGCGCCGAAGACCTGGCCTTCGACCTCACCGTGCTGCCGCTGGACGTGCTGCGCCAGGCGCCGCTGTCCAGCGTGGACGAGAAGCCGATGAAGCGGGCTTCCGCATCGCAGCTGCGGCAGATGCTGGCCGAGGAAGAGATCGCCGGGTATGAGGTGGGCGAGTAGGTTCGCAGCTCGCACCGCGATTTGTTGCTGCGGCTGCCCTCACCCCAACCCGCACCCCGGCCCGACCGCATAGCGGCCGGGCGTTCAGTGCAGCGCGAGCCAGTGGCTCGCAAGCGCTGCCCCTCACCCCGCAAGCGGGAGAGGGGCTAAAGCAGCAGCGTCGGATCAGTCCTCTCTCCCGTTTACGGGAGAGGGCTAGGGTGAGGGGGTGAGCGCAGCGAATGCTCTTGATCCCCGCTCGGGCACCGAACTCGCCGTACCAATAGAAGATCCGGAGAGCCTGCCCCCGCGAAGGCGGGGGGCGGCGCACAGGAGGTGCGCCGTTTTTCGTCGGATCAGTCCCCTCTCCCGTTTACGGGAGAGGGCTAGGGTGAGGGGGTGAGCGCAGCGAATGCTCTTGATCCCCGCTCGGGCGCCGAACTCTCCGTCCCAACAGCAGGCCCGGAGAGCCTGCCCCCGCGAAGGCGGGGGGCGGCGCACAGGAGGTGCGCCGTTTTTCGCTGGCACAGGGATGTGATGTGCCATCGAAAATCCCGGCGCGCGCATCGATCTCGCAGGGGAGCTCTGGCGAAGCGCTTTTCTTTGGTTACTTTCTTTTGACGCTTATCGAAAGAAAGTAACCCGGCCGCTTGCGGACGGAAGCTGTTGCTGTCGCTTAAACCAGCACACCACACACCTTCGCGAGTTCGGAGCGGATCGCGGCTCACGCCGCTCCTACCCAAGGCGCCAGCGCAGACTCCACGCCGACCGAGGGCTTGGTCGCAACTGTGGATTCGCGGTCGCAGCTTGCGCAGCTACTACAGGGGTCAAGCGTGGCGCTCGTCGCAGGTGCGGATTCGCGGTCGCGGCGTATGCCGCTCCTACCCAAGCCACAGTGCGCAAAACGAAAACGCCCCGCGGATGGCGGGGCGTTTCGTGCGGTGCGGCGCTGGCGATCAGCGCTTGTCGCTGGCCACGTAGTCGCGCACGCCGTGACCGGTGTAGATCTGGCGCGGACGGCCGATCTTGTTCTCCGGATCGTTCTGCTGCTCCAGCCAATGCGACACCCAGCCGGCCGTGCGCGCGATCGCGAACATGACCGTGAACATCTCCACCGGAATGCCCAGCGCCTTGTAGATGATGCCCGAGTAGAAGTCGACGTTCGGGTAGAGCTTGCGCTGCACGAAGTACTCGTCCTGCAGCGCCGCCTCTTCCAGCTTCATCGCCACTTCCAGCAGCGGATCGTTCACGCCCAGCGAACCCAGCACGTCGTGGGTCATCTTGCGCACCAGCGCCGCGCGCGGGTCGTAGTTCTTGTAGACGCGGTGGCCGAAGCCCATCAGGCGGAAGCCCGATTCCTTGTCCTTGGCCTTGTCGACCGCCGACTTGACGTTCTCCGGCCGGCCGATCTCGTTGAGCATCTTGAGCACGGCTTCGTTGGCGCCGCCGTGCGCCGGGCCCCACAGCGCGGCGACGCCGGAGGCGACGCTGACGTAGGGGTTGGCGCCGGTGGAACCGACCAGACGCACGGTCGAGGTCGAGGCGTTCTGCTCGTGGTCGGCGTGCAGGATGAACAACAGGTCCATGGCCTTGGCCGCGACCGGATTGAGCTCCAGCGGCTCGCTCGGCACTTCGAACAGCATGTGCAGGAAGCGCGTGGTGTAGTCCAGGCTGTTCTTCGGATAGCGGATCGGCCAGCCGATCGAATAGCGGTGGCACGCCGCGGCGATGGTCGGCACCTTGGCGATCAGGCGGATCGCGGCCAGACGGCGCTGCTCCGGATCTTCCAGGTCCAGTTCGTTGTGATAGAAGCTGGCCATCGAGCCCAGCATGCCCACCAGCATCGCCATCGGATGGGCGTCGTGGCGGAAGCCGTACAGGAAGGTGCGGAAAGCCTCGTGCATCATCGTGTGATGCGTGACTTCGTGCTCGAACTTGCTGAACTCGCCGGCGGTCGGCAGTTCGCCGTTCATCAGCAGGTAGGCGACTTCGAGGAAGTTCGACTTCTCGGCCAGCTGCTCGATCGGGTAGCCGCGGTACAGCAGCACGCCGGCGTCGCCGTCGATGTAGGTGATCGCCGACTTGCAGCTGGCGGTGGCGGTGAAGCCCGGGTCGTAGGTGAACATCCCGGTTTCTTTCGGCAGCTTGGCGATGTCGACGCAGGAAGCGCCGAGCACCGGGTGCTGCACCGGCAAGGTCACGTTCTTGTCGCCGGCGGTCAGGGTCACCTGATCGGGGCCCTTCTGGGATGCGGTATCGGACACAAACAGCTCCTCATGTCTGCGCGCCGCAGGGATGGCCGCGGCGCGAGGTGGGGACAGGAATTCGCGGGCGTGCCGCGTTCGTGAATTATCGCACACCGGCGTGGAGCACCGGCTCTGACTTTGGTCGTGGCGATGGACCGCGCCGTTGCACGGGCACGACGACGCCCGGCCGGTGCTGCGGCCGCGGCGGGCGGTTCGGAGGCGACGGGGGAACGCAAATGCGAACGGCCGCCCGGTAAGGGGCGGCCGCGGGCCGGGAACGCGAACGGCCGCCCGGAGGCGGCCGTCGGCTGGCGGCGCGGGCGGATGCCCGCAGCGCGCGATTACTTCTGCGCGTAGCGCTTGCGGAACTTGTCGACGCGGCCGCTGGTGTCCATGATCTTGTGCTTGCCCGTGTAGAACGGGTGCGAGGCCGAGCTGATATCGACCTTGATCAGCGGATACTCGTTGCCGTCGAGCGTGATCGTTTCCTTGCTCGACAGGGTCGAACGGGTAACGATCTGGAAGTCGGTGGTGACGTCCTGGAACACGACTTCACGGTATTGGGGATGGATGCCTGCCTTCATGGCACTCAACCTTAAGGTGTGCGGGAAAGTCGCGCAGTATAGCGGCCATCCTGGACCGGGTGCAAGTCCGGCCTGCCTGGCCCCAGCGGCGCGCTGCCCTGCCAGGACCCGGCGATCCCCCCTTTACCGTCATTCCGGCGAAAGCCGGAACCCATTTGCTGCTAAGGGCTCCGGGGAAGCGCGGCCCGGCGGGAGGCCAAGATCAAAATGGGTTCCGGCTTTCGCCGGAATGACGGAGGGGGTCAGGGCGAGAGCGTCCTGAGTCGCGCCTCACCCCACCCTCGCCTCAAATCGCCGCCAGCGCCGCCTGGATCAGCCCCTCGAAACGGGCCTGGTCGTAGCGCATCAGGATCGACACCCGGGCCGCCTCGCCGCCCTCGCCGCGCCAGTCCACGATGGTCGCGCCGCGGCCATGGCGGCCGTCCAGCTCGATCGCCAGGGCGCGGTCCAGCACTTCCGTCGCGCCGTCCGGGTCCAGGGCGTAGGCCATGGCCAGGGCGTCGGCGGCATGCCAGTGGTCGCCGCGGCGGTCGGCCGACCACAGCCGGGTTTTCTCGGAGATGCGTTGGTAGAAACGCGCGCGCGCGCTGTCGGCCTGCAGCCAGCGCTCGACCTCGTCGTGCAGGAAGCCGTGCGCGATCACCGCCTCCCAGTCGGCCAGGTCGATGTGCGGGAAGGCCTCGAACACGATGTGCGCGGCCTCGGGATCGAAGTAGATGTTGAACTCGGCGGCCGGGGTGATATTGCCGCGGCAGGTGACCGCGCCGCCCATGACCACGAACCGGGCCACGCGCTCGGGCAGGGTCGGGTCCAGCTTCAGCGCCAGGGCGATGTTGGTCAGCGGGCCCAGCGCCACCAGCAGCAGCTTGCCCGCGTGCTCGTGCGACAGGCGCAGGATCGCCAGCGCGGCGTGCTCGGCCTCGACTGCGCGCGCGGGTGCGTCGTAACCCACGTCGCCGAAGCCGTCGCGGCCGTGCACGTAGCCGGCGTCCGGCGAGGGGTGCAGCAGCGGCGCGGCGGCGCCGGCGTAGACCGGCGCGTCCACGCCGCAGACTTCGCACAGCTTGAGCGCGTTGCGCACGGTATGTTCCAGGCCGACGTTGCCGGCGGCGATGGTCAGGCCGACCAGCTCGTGGCGCGGGTCGTTGAAGGCCATCAGCAGGGCGAGCGCGTCGTCCACGCCCGGGTCGGTGTCGATCAGCAGGGGAATGCGGTCGGTCATGTAACCACTCTTTCTACAGGGACGGCCGATGCGGCCGGGATGGCGTGCAGCGCGCCTTCGTAGCGCAGCAGTTCGCCGAAGGGAAACAGCGAGAAGGCGACGGCGAAGCGGTAACGCTCGCCGTCCTCGATACGTTTGTAGGCGTCGGTGCGCGGGAACAGGAAACGCGGCAGCGGCAGGCCGCGCAGCGCGACCGAGCGCAGCCGCCAGCGCCAGCCGCCGCCGTCCAGATCCACGCCCAGGTGCAGTCGAACCGGGCCGGTGTCCTCGCGCCAGTAGCCGTCCGGGTAGCGCCCGACCGGGCGGAACACCGACACCAGTTCGCTGCCGTCGTCGAAGCGCCGGCGCCAGTGCATGGCCTGGCCGTCGTGGACGATGCGGACCTGGAACCCGCGCCGCGGCGTGTCGACAGGGATGCCCAGGCGGCGCGCCAGGCGCCTGCCCAGGCGCCCGGCCAGGCCGCTACCGGTGGCGATCGCGACGTCGCCGCTCAGGGTGCCGCCGCTGCGGTGCAGCGCTTGCAGCAAGGGGTGCAGCCGCTCGTAGGCGGGGCCGAACCACTGCGTAGCCGCGTTGTGAGGGGCTCCCGGCATCCGGGGGGTGCGCTCCTGGCGGCGGGACACTATAGCCAGAGTTTTGACGGTTTGTGTGGCGGGCGGGGCTGGGAGGCGGGCTTTGGCCGGATTGCCGCCGTGGTGTGTGGGGGCGCGTGCCCTCACCCCAACCCCTCTCCCGCAAGCGGGAGAGGGGCTAAAGCAACAGCGGCGGCTCTGTCCCCTCTCCCGCTTGCGGGAGAGGGCTAGGGTGAGGGGGTGAGCGCAAAGCGCGAATGCTCTTGATCGGGCCCCGAACTCGCCACGCAAATAGAAGACCCAGAGGGCGGCGCACAGGACGTGCGCCGTTCTCCGCTCGGGCAGGAGGCCCGATCGGAAAATCCCCGCGCCCACTCCGATCTCGCACGGGAGCTCTGGGGCAGCGTTTTTCTTTGGTTACTTTCTTTTGACGCTTATCAAAAGAAAGTGACCCGGCCGCTTGCGGACGGAAGCTGTTGCTGTTGCTTGAAGGCAAGAGTTAAAGAGCAAATCCCCCTCAATCCCCCTTTGTCAAAGGGGGACGACAAGCAAAGGCGGAAGCAGGGGAGACGAGGTTGCGGCGTAGGTGTGGATTCGCGGTCGCAGCTTGCGCAGCTCCTACAAGGGGCAGTCGCGGCATTCGTCGTAGTTGTGGATACGCGGTCGCGGCTTACGCCGCTCCTACCCCAAGGTGGGATGTCAGGGCGCTGGTGCCGTTGGGAAACGCGAGAGCCAGTAGCGGGTACGGCGCAGGTAGTGGTCGGGCGGCAGCGGGGCGTAGTCGGAATAGCGGCCGGCACCGTCTCTGGGCGCCGCAGGCTCCAGCTGCGTGCCCTCATGCCATTCGTTGAACGAGGTGATCGAGACCCACTGCGCGCCGCTGTCGGCGGCCGCGGCGAACATCGCGTCGTAGTAGGCGCCGTCCTGCCGACCGCGCTCGTTGGCGCGGTTCCAGGGCCGCACCCGGCGGTCGCTGTAGCCCGGCCCCACCGAGGGAATGAAGCGCAGGCCGTGCTCGTCGGCCCAGCGCTGCAGCTGCGGCCAATGCTCGGGCGTGGAACCCCACGTGAAGCCGCGGCTGGCGAAGTAGGTGTAGACGCCATCGAAGCCCGAGGCGAGGAAGTACGGGCCCTCGCCGGCCTGCACCCACAGGCCGATCACATCGGCGTCGTAGGCGCCGCCGCGGATCGACTCGGCGCCGCCCGCGCGCAACAACCTGGCCCAGTCCGATGCGGGCAACTGGTAGGAGTCGTAGACGAAGAACAGCGGCCGGCCCGTGCCCGGGTCGCGGTAGAACGCCGGGTGGCGGCCGAAATCGTCGACCGCGGCGAGCAACTGCGCGCGCGCGGCCGCCAGCGTCGGCCGCGACGCCGGTTCGATCTGGAAGCAGATGCGCAAGCCATGCCGCGCCGCGGCGTCGAACAAGGCCCGCAGGCTGCGGTAGCTCGGGTCCTCACGACCCAGCCAGGTCACCGCGACCACGCCGATGCCGGCCTGCGCGATCATCGCCATATGCCGCTCGGCCACGGCCGGATCGGCGCTGCTGTACTCGCCCAGTGCCGGATAGAAATCGGCGGCGATGTCGCCGCCGCCGGGGATCTCGGGCGAATCCGGGTCCTGCGGCCGCAGCTTGAGCACCGGATGCGCCCAATGCAGGCGCGCGCCGTCGTGTTCGGGGCTGCCGTACCAGTTGTAGTAGAAGACGATCGCGCGCGGATGCGGCGCCGGCAGCGCGTCGCGCTGCGGAGCGGCGCAGGCCGCCAGCCACAGCGCGCACAGCGCCAGCGCCGCGCGCAGCCTCACTGCGGCTTGGCCGCCGGCAGATGCAGCGGATGCGCCTCGGTGTTGAAGGTCACCGTCTTGAAGTCCAGCGTCTGCGCCGGCGCGAACAGCAGGTAGTAGTACTTGAAGGTCTCGGCGAAGAGGAAGCTCTCCATCGAGTCGTCCTGCTGCTTGCTGGTCACGTCCTTGAGCGCGGCGTAGCCGGCCTCGGTGCGGCAGTGGCGGACGAAGTCCTCGAAGAACTCGCGGCCCATGGCCCGGTACTGCGGCTCGCCGGTGAGCACGTGCAGGTAATAGGCCGACTCGACGATCTCCGGCCGCAGCGCATAGCCCGGCGAGGCCACCTGCATCTTGGCGTAGTCCAGCGACTCCGGCTCGATGCCGTGCAGGCGCCACATCTTCAGGCCCGAATCCTGCAGCCGGCGCGCGCGGTCCAGGTCGCCGCCCAGGGCCAGCAGCGCCGGCATGAACGCGTCCAGCGCGCCGTAGCGGGTGGCGGTGCGCTTGCCGGTGGTCATGTCGGCATGGCCGTACCACAGCTCGCGCTCGCGCACTTCGTCGGCCAGGTGCTGGTTGACGGCGACGATGCTCTGGTCCCACATGGCCTTGCACTCGGCGTCGCCGAACAGACGCCAGCACTT
The DNA here is from genome assembly GCF_003382365.1 of Lysobacter silvisoli. Classification (NCBI taxonomy): domain Bacteria; kingdom Pseudomonadati; phylum Pseudomonadota; class Gammaproteobacteria; order Lysobacterales; family Lysobacteraceae; genus Lysobacter; species Lysobacter silvisoli. Next base: position 185,291 of record NZ_QTSU01000002.1, read on the forward strand.
GTACAAGTACTCGTAGTAGGAATCGATGCCGCCGCCGATGTGCGAGCCGGTGTCGGTCCAGCGGCCGCTTTCCACATCGATCCAGGAGCCGACCAGGCCGGTCTTGGGATCGCGGCGATTGTAGGTTTCGACCAGCGCGCGCTTGGCCTTGTCGTAGTAGACCGGATTGCCGGTGAACTTGGACAGCATGCCGAACTCGATCAGCAAGGTGCCGGTCTCGGCCGGGTTGCTGACCTTGCCGCGGGTCTTGCCGGTGCGCAGGTTGACGTGGGTGTACGGCAGGCCGGTGGGCGAATCGAACACCGGCAGCAGGCGCCTGCCCAGGTCGTCGGCGAGCTTCAGCAGGCGCTCATCGCCCGTCATCTGGTAAGCCGACAGCAGGCCACCGAGCAGGCGGATGGTGACTTCGAAGTTCTGCACGTACATGTCGTGGTCGAAACCGAGCTGGGTCGCGATCAGCTCGCGCGCCTCGTCCGCCTCGGTCTTCAGGCCCATCAGCACCAGGGTGTCCAACGCATCCACGGGGGTCATCAGCAGCGAATGCGCGTACCAGTCGTGACCGCTCTTGCTCAGCGGCTTGAGCGCGTCGCGGCCCCAGGCGTAGCGCTTGTAGCCCTGCCAGGCATGCCGGGTTTCCTGCTTGACCTGTTCGGCCAGGCGCGCGGCTTCGGCCTCGTCGACGGTGGCGGCGGGCGCGACGGTGGCGGTGGGCGCGGGCGTCGACGGCGTTGCAGCGCTGTCGGCGGCGGGCTGGGCGCAACCGGCGATCAGGGCGGCGGCGATGAGGCAGGCGAGCGTGCGTAGTTTCATCAGGGTCACCAAGGGTCGTGGGGGCGCCGCGCCGGGAGCGGCGGGCGCTGCGGGGTTCGCTAGCGCCATCAGGGCGCGCCGAGCCAGCGCAGGCGCAGGCTGCGGCGCAGGCGTTCCAGGTCGGCATCGGCGCGCACGCGCAGTTGCACGCTCTCGCCGGGCAGCAGGGTCAGGGCGTTGTCGGACAACTGGGCGTCCAGGCCGTCGAACTCGATCCACAGCGCGCGCGTCAGCGCGCCGGCCTGCAGCGTCAGTACCGCGGCGTCGCCGTCGCGGCGCCACTGCGTGCGCAGCTGCGGGTCGGCCAGGGCCAGGGACTTGGCCTCGTCGAAATAGACCACGCGGCGCGAGACCGGCTCGCCCGCGACCTGCAGTTCGAACACCGCGGCGGTGCGGCGCGGGTCGGCGCCGCGCAGCAGCTCGGCATCGCTCCAGGCGCCGGCGGCGGTGGCCGCCAGCGGCGCCAGCGTGACCTGGCCCTGGTCGCGCCAGTGTTCGCGGCCGTCGAAATCGATGACCCGCAGCGTCCATTGCGCGGGCTTTGCCTGGGTGCGGTCCGACAGCAGGTTCAGCGCGGTGCGGCCGTCCTTGCGCAGCGCCGACGCCGCCACCGGAGCGAAGAAGCGCCGGGCGTGGAACTGCAGCGCCTTCCAGCGGCCGTAGTAGTCGATGCTGGACCAGGACGCGCCTGGCCAGACGTCGTTGAGCTGCCAGTACAGCGAGCCCATGGTGTGCGGCCGGCTGGCGCGGTGGTGCAGTGCGGCCAGCTCGATGCCCTCGGCCTGCATGACCTGGCTGAGGTAGACGAAGTCGGCGAAATCGCGCGGCTCGCCGTAACCGGCGCGGATGTACAGCAGCAGGCGCTCGTTGCCGGCGCCGGCCAGGAACTTCTGGTGCGCGCGCACCACCGGCGTGGCTAGGCCCTGCTCGGCCTTGCTCGCGAACGTGTCCACCGTGCGCAGCACCGGCCAGGCCTGCAGGCCGAACTCGGACATGAAGCGCGGCGACTCGCCCAGGTAGGCGGCGATCGGCTTGGAGCCGGCCCACACGTCCCAGTAGTGCTTGTCGCCCTTGGCCGAGTCGTTGGCCTTCTCGTCCAGGTCGTTGCTGGGCGAGCTGGACCAGTACGGCACCTCGCCCGACTCGCGCGCCACCACGTCGCGCAGGTCGCGGCCGAACAGCTGCACGTAGCCGTCCCACACTTCTTGCGCGAACGCGGGATCGGCCTGGGTCAGGGTGCGCCGGTGGCCCCAGTCCTTCCAGGCGGTCTCCTCTTCGTTGTTGCCGCACCACAGCACGATGCTGGGATGGCGGCGCAGGCGCCGCACCTGATCGCGCGCCTCGGCCACGGCGTTGGCGCGGAAGCCCGCGTCGTAGCCCGGCTGCATGCCGCCGCCGTACATAAAGTCCTGCCACACCATCAGGCCCAGCTCGTCGGCCAGGTCGAAGAAGGCGTCGCTCTCGTAGTAGCCGCCGCCCCAGTTGCGCAGCATGTTCATGTTGGCCGCGCGCGCGTCTTCCAGGGTCTTGCGCAGGCGCTGCGTGGACACGCGTGCCGGAAACATGTCGAAGGGAATCGCGTTGGCGCCCTTGGCGAAGATTTCGATGCCGTTGACCGCGAAGGCGAAGCCCTGCCCCGCCGCATCGCGCGGGCGGCGCAGTTCGACCCGGCGCAGGCCGGTGCGCTGCTGCACCTGGGCCTGTTGACCGCCCTCGCCGCGCAGGCGCGCGCGGAAGGTGTACAGCGCCTGTTCGCCGTAGCCGTACGGGTACCAGCGCCGCGGCCGTTCGATGCGCAAGGGCAGGCTCAGCGTCTGCTCGCCCGCCCGCAGCGTGATCTTCTGGCGCAAGCTACGCGCGCGCCGGCCGTCGGGGTCCAGCCAATCTACTTCCAAGGTCGCAGGGCCGGCGGCATCGGCGCGCACCTGCAGCTGCGCGCTGAGTTCGGCCGCGTCGGCGTCCACGCGCAGCTGGCGCAGATGCAGTTCGTCGATGCGCAGGCCGTCCCAGCTTTCCAGCCGCACCGCGCGCCAGATGCCGGCGGTCACGTAGCGCGGGCCCCAGTCCCAGCCGTAGTGGTAACCGGGCTTGCGCGCGAAGTTGCCGGTCATCGCGTCCTTGGGTTCGTCGCCGTAGGGCGAGGGATAGTTGCCGGCGATCTTGTGCGGCATGGCCTGCACCTGAGGCAGCAGTCGCCGGATCGGCGAATGCAGCAGCACGCGCAGTTCGTTGCCGCGCGCACGCAGCTTGCCGGTCACCGGCAGGCGCCAGGTGCGGAACGCGTTGTCGGCCGCCAGCAGCGGCTCGCCGTTGAGGCTCACGTCGGCGTAGGTGTCCAGGCCCTCGAACACCAGTTCGGCGTGGGCGCGGCGCAAGGTCGCCGGGTCCAGATCGAAGCGGCTGCGGTACTCCCAGGCGCCCAGGCCGATCCATTGCAGCTGCGCTTCCGGCGCGCCCACGTAGGGGTCCGGTATCAGCCCCTGCGCGAGCAGGTCGGTGTGGACGTGGCCGGGAACGCGCGCGGCGCGCCACTGGGTCGCGTCCGCGTGCTCGCGCGCCTGCAGATCCTGCGGCAGCAGCCGGAATTCCCAGGCTCCGCCCAGATCGCGCACGCCCGGCGCCGCGGCCTGCGCGGTGGCGGCGAACAAAACCGCCGCCGCGAACGCGAGTCCGCGCCGCCACCGATGCAGGAATGCCGCCGGCCGCATCGCGCCTCAGCTCCCGCGCAACACGTTCAGCACCTCGTAGCAGGCGCCCATGGTGTGGTAATCGGTCTTGCCGGCCGGGCTCTTCTCGTCGCTGTACTTGCGGTTGTCGGCGTCGAGGATGCGGAACCAGGCGCCGTAGTGGTGATCGACCATATGCGCCCAGGAATAGGCCCACAGGCGCTGGTACCAATCCCAATAGCGGCGCTCGCCGGTGCGTGCGGCAAGCAAGGCCGCCGCCGCCAACGACTCCGCCTGCACCCAAAAATACTTGTCGTCGTCGCAGATGTAGGCGTCGCCCTCGACCGCCGCCCTGCCCTCGCCCGCGTGACGCAAGCCTTCGTAGGCAAAACCGTAGTACATGCCGCCGCGCTGCGCATCCCACGAATTCGCGAGCGACACATCGAACAGGTGGCGTGCGGTCGGCACCAGCCAGTCCTCGTCCACGTGACGGTCGAGAATCAGCAGCAGCTTGGCCCACTCGGTCTGGTGGCCGGGCTGGAAACCCCAGGGACGGAACAGGTGCTTGGGGTCGTCGAGGTGGTAGGTCCAGTCGACCTTCCAATCGGCGTCGTAGTGCTCCCAGACCAGGCCGCCGGCGCGCGCGGCCTGGTCGCAGGTCATGCGTTCGGCCAGGTCGAGCGCGCGCTGCAGGTAGCGGCGCTCGCCGCTGGCCTCGAACGCGGCCAGCATGGCCTCGCACATGTGCATGTTGGCGTTCTGGCCGCGGTAGCCGCTGAAATGCCAGTGCGCATCGGCCTCGTCGCGGTACAGGCGGTGTTGCGGTTCCCAGTAGTGGCGCTCGAGCAACTGCCAGGTCTCGTCCATCCAGGCGCGCGCCTCCTCGATGCCGGCCTTGAGCGCGGTGGAGTACGCCAGCAGCACGAAGGCCACGCCGTAGCAATGGTAGGTCTCGTCCTCGACCTGGCCGTCGCGCAGGGTCCAGGCGTAGCCGCCGGTGTCGGCATTGCGGTGGCGTTCGCGCAGGTAGCGCAAGCCGTGGCGCGCGGCCTGCAGGTACTGGGTGCGCAGCGCCTCGTCGTCGCCGAACTCGCGCGCGGCCATGGCGTAGTTGAAGACGAAGCGGGTGCTGCTGACCAGGTGCCGGTGCGAAGCGTCGTAAACGCCGCCGTCGTCCTTGTAGTAATGGAAGAAGCCGCCGGACGGGTCGATGCAGCGCGGGTGGTAGAAGGCCATGGTGCGCGCGATGTGCGCGCGCAGGAAATGCTCGGAGCGGAATTCCGGGGCGGACGGGTCGTGAGTGCCGGCCGGCGGCGTGCTGTCAGGCTGCATGTTCGTACTGTTCCTTGAGCAGTTGCTGCACCTGTGCGTGCGTGGGCATTGCCGCGAAGGCGCCGTGTCGGGTCACCGCCAGCGCGCCGACCGCGGCGGCGAAACGCAGCGCGTCTTCCAGCGCGGCGCGGTCGGACAGCAGGGCCGGCAGCCGCGCCGCGTCCACGCCCAGTTCGCACAGGCGGAACAGCAGGCCGCCGACGAAGGCGTCGCCGGCGGCGGTGGTGTCCACCGCCTTGACCCGGAAACCGCGCAGCTCGCCTTCGGCCTCGTGGCTGTACCAGCGCATGGGCGCGCCGCCGTCGGTGACCACCAGCCAGCGCGCCGCGCCGGCAAACAGGCGCTCGCGCACCGCGCGCTCGCCGGCCTCGCCGCCGCCATAGGGCTCGGCCAGGTAGTCCAGCTCGTTGCGCGCCAGCTTGACCACGTCGGCCGCGGCCAGCGCCTGCCACAGCCGCGGCCGCGGCTGCACGCCTTGGGGCCACAGCATCGGCCGCAGGTTGAGGTCCAGGCTGACCAGGGCGCCGGCCTCGCGCGCCAGGCGCATGCCGTGCAGGGTGGCGGCGGCGATCTCGTCCTCGGTCAGGCTGTTGGAGCAGACGTGGAAGGCGCCGGCCTGGGCGAAGCACTCGGCCGCGTAATCCCCGGTGCGGAACAGCAGGTCCGCCGCCGGCGGGCGGTAGAAGCTGAAGCTGCGCTCGCCGTGGCCGTCCAGGGCGACGAAGGCCAGCGCGGTCTTGGCCGCATCGGTGCGCACCACATGGCGCGTGTCCACGCCGCAGGCCTGCAGGCTGTCGAGCAGGAAGTCGCCGAACATGTCGCGGCCCAGCATGCCCACGAACTGGGTCGGCGCGCCCAGGCGCGCGGCGGCCGCGGCCACGTTGGCCGGCGCGCCGCCGGCGTACTGCAGGAACGCGCGCGGCGCGTCCGCCGCCGCCGCGGGCTGGGCGAGGAAATCGATCAGGGCCTCGCCGAAACAAACGATAGTGCGCATGCGGTTCAATCCTGCCCCTGTGCGGTGTGCGTAGCGCCTTGCAAACGCGAGCCGCGCAGGCCGTACCAGACGATGTAGGCGTAGCAGAGCGCGGAGACGAAGAAGGCGTATTGCAGCGCGCGGGTCTCGTCGCCCAGCGCGCCCTGGAACAGATCGACGAAGGCGCCCTGCAACGGCGGAATCACCGCGCCGCCGACGATGGCCATGACCAGCAGGCTGGAGGCCTTTTCGGTCATCGGCCCCAGGCGCTCGATCGCCAGGGTGAAGATGGTCGGGAACATGATCGAGTTGAACAGGCCCACCAGCACCACCGACCACATCGCCACGCCGCCCAAGGTGTTCATGGTGACCAGCAGCAGCACGATATTGATCGCCGCGTACAGCGGCAGCAGGCGCCGCGGGTTGGCGCTCATCAGCAGCGCCGCGCCCAGGAAGCGGCCGATCATGGCCGCGCCGTGGTAGTAGGACAGATACAGCGCGGCGTTGGCCTCGCTCATCGCGCCGATGTCCGGGCGCGAGACGTACTTGACCATGAAGTGGGCGACAGTGACCTCCACGCCCACGTAGAAGAAGATCGCCAGCACGCCCCAGCGCAGGTGCGGCAGGCGCAGCACTTCGGCGTAGCCGTGCTTGCGCGTGTCGGCCTGCTCGGTGGATTCGGTCAGCGCCGGCATGCGGAAGAAGTACACCGCCAGCGCCAGCACGATCAGCGCCGCGGCCACGCCGATGTACAGCGGCTGCACCGTCTGCACGCGCTCGGCAGCCGGCAGCTTGGCCAGCTGTTCGGCGCTGAGCAGGGTCGCGCTGAAAATCAGCAGGCCGGCCACGTAGGGCCCGATGGTGTGGCCCAGCGAGTTCACCGCCTGGGCGAAGTTGAGCCGGCTGGCGGCGCGCTCGGGCGCGCCGAGCAGGCTCACGTAGGGATTGGCCGAGACCTGCAGCAGCACGATGCCGGTGGCCAGGATGAACAAGGCCGGCAGGAACAGTTCGAACGAGGCCGCCTGCGCCGCCGGCAGCACCAGCAACGCACCGGCGCCGGCGATCAGCAGGCCGATCACGATGCCGAGCTTGTAACCAACCTTGGCCACCACCCGCCCGGCCGGTATCGCCATCACGAAGTAGGCGCCGAAGAAGGCCGAGTCCAGCAGCATCGAGCGGGCGTGGGTGAGCTGGAACACCGATTGCAGGTGCGGAATCAGCACCCCATTGAGCTCGGTGATGAAGCCCCACATGAAGAAGATCGCGGTCATCGCGACCAGGGCCGCGCGGTTGCGTGCGGCGTGCGCGGCAGGCGCCGGCGCGGTACGGACTTGCGTACTCATGGAGTCGACTGCTCGATGGGGGCGCCGTGCGGACGGCGCTGTGGGGAGGAACTCACATGGCCGCGGCTCCGCTGCTGCCGCGCACCACCAGCTTCACCGGTGCGATCACCCGCCGCGGCAGCGCACCGGGATCGCGCACGCGCTGCAGCAGCAGCTCGGCGGCCTGGCGTCCGCACGCGCGCGGCTGCGCCGCCAGCGTGGTCAACGACGGCGTCGACAGCGCCGCTTCGGTGATGTCGTCGAAACCGGTCAGGGCGAAGTCCGCGCCGGGCCGGATGCCGCGCGCGCTCAGGCCCAGCATCAGGCCAAGGGCGACGGTGTCGTTGTAGCAAACCGCCGCGCCGGCCTCGCGCGCATGCTCGAACAGTTCGCCGGTGCGCGCCGCCGCATCCACGCGGGTCGGGCTGCATTCCACCAGCCACTCCGGCGAGGGCTCGATGCCCGCCGCGCGCAAGGCGTCGGTGTAGCCCTGCCGGCGCTGCTGGCAGGAGCTGGAATCGGCATGGCCGCCGAAGAAGGCGATGCGGCGGTGCCCCAGCGACAGCAGATGCTCGGTGGCCAGGCGCGCGCCGTGCTCGTTGTCCAGGGCCAGGAAGTCCCAGTCCACGCCGGGCAAGGCGCGGTTGAACACCAGCGCCGGCGTGTGCGCGCCCAGCAGGCGCTGCAAGGCCGCACCGTCGCTGTGCTCGGCCGGCGAGAGGATGATGCCGGCCGGGCCGTGCTCGACCAGCGAACCCAGCACCGCCAGCTGGCGCTGCGGCGATTCGCCGGTGCTGCCGAGCAAGGTGACGAAGCCCTCCTCGCCCAAGGCTTCGTCCACGCCCGCGGCGAATTCGGCGAAGAAGGGGTTGGACAGATCGTTGATCACCAGCGCGACCGAACTGGAGGTCTGCCGGCGCAGATTCGCCGCGGCGCGGTTGTAGACGTAGCGCTGGCGCTTGAGCTCGGCTTCCACCCGGGCGCGCGTATCGGCATGCACCAGCGGGCTGCCGCGCAGCACCAGCGATACCGTCGCCCGCGACACGCCGCAGGCCTGGGCGATGTCGGTCACGGTGACTTGCTTGCGGCTGGACCGGCCGGTGCCGGACTTGTGGGTCGTCATCGATCCGGCTTCCTTGGACTCGGAGTGTCGGCCGATTATTCACCAAGTGAATCGATCCAAGTTGGCCGGTGCGGGCGGCAACGCGCACCCGCGCCGACCCGCGGCCGGCGGCGGCCGCCGGGCGGCGGCTATTCAGGGCCGGGATCGCGCTCAAGGCGCGCCCCCGCCAGGAGCGGTGCAGGCCGCGGCCGGACGCGCCGAGGCGGCGGCGGCCCAGGCCGACGGGGTCGCGCCGAGTTCGAAACGCAGGGTGCCGCCGTCGCGCAGGCGCGACCAATCCAGCCAGACCCGGTCAACGGCCGCGCCATCGAAACGCACGGACTGCGGGTACTGCAGTACGCGACCGTCGGCGCCGGGCGCCTCGATGCGCAGGGTCTTGCCGCGGCCCAGGTCCAGCTCCACCCGTTCGAAGCGCGGCGCGTGCAGCACCAGCTCGCCGCTGCCGGGCATCAGCGGATACATGCCGATCGCCGAGTACAGGTACCAGGCCGACATGGTGCCCAGGTCGTCGTTGCCGGTGACGCCGTTGGGCGCGTTGGTGAACAGGGTCTGCGCCGAGCGCAGCACCGCCGAGGTCTTCCACGGCTGGCCCAGCAGCGCGTACAGCCAGGGCGCGTGCAGGTCGGGTTCGTTGTTGGGGTTGTAGCGGTACTGGCTGTAATAGCTGTACGGGCCCACCACCCACTGCTTGCGCGCGGCGTGGGCCGGGTCGGCCAGCAGCGCGTCGTAGGCGAAGAACGCGTCCAGCCGGCGCAGCGCCTCGGCCTCGCCGCCCATGGCCGCGGCCAGGCCCGGCACGTCCTGCTGCACCAGCCACTGGTACTGCCAGGCGGTGCCTTCGTGGAAGCCGTGATGCGAGCGCGGGTTGTAGCGGCCGTCGGGGCCGGTGTACCAGCTGCCGTCGTCCAGGCGCGGGCGCGGGAAACCGGTGAAACCCAGCTCCGCGTCCTTGGCCTGCGCGTCCCACACGTTGCGCCAGTTGCCGCCGCGCGCGCGCAAGGTGCGCGCGTCGGCGTCCTCGCCGATGGCCTGGGCGAAGCCGGCCAGCGAGCAGTCGGCCAGCGCGTACTCCAGCGTGGCCGAACCGCCATGATGCGGATCGATGTCCATGCTCTTGACCGGGAACGCACGGTCGTACTGGACGAAACCGCGCTGCAGATAACTCGGATTGCCGGCGCGGCCGCTGCTGCGCGAACCGAACGGCGGCACCCCGAACGCGTTTTCGCGCAGCGCGATCCAGGCCTCGCGCTCACGGCCTTCGAGCGCGCCGAACTTCCACAGGTCGACCAGGAACGGCGTGACCGGGTCGCCGGTCATCACATTGGTCTCGAAGCTGGCATAGCCCCAGCGCGGCAGCCAGCCGCCCTGCTCGCGGATCTTCAGCACCGATTGGGCGATGTCGCGCGCGCGTTGCGGCCGCAGCATCGCCAGCAGCTGGTTCTGCGAGCGGTAGGTGTCCCACAGCGAGAAATACTCGTAGTAGGTCCAGCCCTGGGCTTGGTGGATCTTGTCGTCGTAACCGCGGTAGCGGCCGTCGGCGTCGCTGCCGGTCAGCGGCTGCAGCAGGGAATGGTAGAGCGCGGTGTAGAACACGGTGCGGTCGTCGCCGCTGCCGCCCTGCACGCGCACGGTCTGCAGCTCCTTGCGCCAGGCGTCCTGCGCGCGCGTGCGCATGGCGTCGAAGCCAAGTTCCTTGCCGCCGCTCATGGCCTCTGTGCGCAGGTTGTTCCAGGCGCCCTGCTGGTCCACGTGCGAGATCGCGCTGAGCGCGGTCACCGCGCGGCCGCGCTTGAGATCGAAGCTGAACCACGCACCGGCCGGGCGGGTATCGCCCTGCATGGCGCTGCGGCCGCCGGGGTGGCCGCCCTCCTCGTCCCAGGTGCCGTGGCTCTGGAACGGGCGGTCGAAGCGCAGCACGAACCAGGTGGTGTAGTTCTGGCCGCCGCAAAAGCTCTTGGTGGTGATGCGGCCTTCGACGGTGCGCTCGTCCACCACGCGCAAGGCGCTGCCGACCACGGTGTGGCGGTTATTGGCCTGGCCCGTGTTGACCAGCACATGGCCGGTGTCCGCATCCACACCGAAGGTGTAGCGCTCGGCCGCGGCGCGGGTCAGCGCGGTGGCTTCGAAGTCGATGCCGCCGTAATCGGTCAGCCGCACCTTGTAGTAGCCGGCCTGGCCGATCTCGCCCTCGTGGGTGTAGGCGGCGGCGTACTTGCGCTGGTCGAAGCTCTCGGCCTTGGCGGTGTCGAAGGCGCCGCCCGGCGCGATCGCGCCGGTGACCGGCAGCACCGACAGCTGCCCGCCCTGCTCCCAGCAACCGGCGCCGGACAGGAAGGAGTGGCCGAAGCCGCGGATCTTGGTTTCGTCGTAGCGCCAGCCCGAATAGTGATCGCCGATCGGCGAGATCTGGATCAGGCCGAACGGCGCCGACGCGCCCGGATAGGTGTTGCCGTCGTCCTTGGTGCCGATGTAGGTGTTGACCGTGACGGCCAGGTCCTCGCGCGCGGGCGCGGCGTGGGCGGCCACGCCGACCAGGGCCAGGGCGTAGCCGAACCAGCGCAGGCGCGGCGAAGAAGCGGGTCGGGCGTGGGGCTGCGGTGTCATTCGATCACCAGTTCGTCGACGAAGTAGAAGGACGGGCTGCCCGCGCCGGGATGGCCGGTGGGCAGAGCGCCGTAGCTTTGGATGTGCAGGCGCAGGTAGCGGGCGCGCAGCGGCTGCGGCAGCGCCAGACGCGGCGTGAGGATGCGCTGACGCAGGTCGGCCGCGTCCACGTCCAGCGCCAGCTCGGCGCGCGGTGTCCAATGCTTGCCGTCGTCGGACGTGGACAGCTGCAGGGCGCGCGGAGGCAAAATCCAGCTGCCGGCTTGCTGCAGGAAGCGCGCCGACAGCGCGCTCACCCGCGTGGGCGCGCCCAGGTCTACGCTCACGTCCGCGTCGCCGCCGTTCCAGGCGGTCCAGCGGCCGTCGGCGTGGTCGTCGCCGGCCAGCACGCCGTCGCTGAGCGTGGCGGTGTCGGCATTGCCGCGGTAACGCGGGTGCGCGGGCAGCGAGTAACTCACCGCACGGTCCAGACCCAGGTGCGAGACCAGGGTGTAGGCGCGGCTGTGCGCATAAGCGCGGCCGTGGCGGAACGCGGTGAGCTTGAGCGTGCCCGGCGGAATCAATTCCAGGGTGTCGGCGAACCAGGGCGAGGTCGCGCTGGGTTCGTTGCCGTCGGTGGTGTAATGGATGCGCAGGTCGTCGAAGCCGCGCTGCGCGTGCACGCGCCACAGCCGTTTGACCGGATCGCGCTCCACGCGGTAGCTCGCTACGTCCGCCGACTCCGGCCCGTAGCTCACCTGCCACGCATCGAGCCGGCGGTAGTGCTCGCCCAGGCGGTGCTGGAAGCCGGCGTAGTCGCCGCTGCCGCTCCAGGTGTTCTCCGCGAAGGCGAGCAGGCGTGGGTACAGCAAGGTTTCGGCATTGCGCGGCGTGACCCGCTCGGTCCACAGCGGCGCCTCGGCGCCCAGCACCTGCGCGGCATGCTCGGCGAACCCGGGGCCGGCGGCGAAGTCGGTGCGGTAGAGCTTTTCCAGGCTCAGATCGCTGTTGGCGCGGTCCAGATAGAACGGGCTGGCCACTACGATGCGGTTGCCGTTGCGCAGCGCGCGCGCGGCCGGTTCTTCGCCGCGCCACACTTCGACGATGGCGTCGCGGCCCAACCCGCCGTCCAGGATCTCGTCCCAGCCGATCAGGGTCTTGCCCTTGCCGGCCAGGTAGCGCTGGATGCGGCGCACGAACCAGGCCTGCAGTTCGTCCTCGTTCTTGAGGCCCTCGGCGCGCATGCGCTGCTGCGAGGAGGCGCTTTCCTGCCAACGCGCCTTGGGCGCCTCGTCGCCGCCGATGTGCACATAGGGCGCGGGGAACAGCGCGACGACTTCGTCGAGCACGTGCTGCAGGAACTCGAAGGTCGATTCGTCGCCGGCGCAGTAGATGTCCTCGAACACGCCCCAGCTGGTCGGCACCTCGATCGGCTGCTTGCGGCAGGACAGCTCCGGGTAGGCGGCCAGCGCCGCCGAGGCATGCCCGGGCATCTCGATCTCGGGGATCACCATGATGTTGCGCTGGCGCGCGTACTCCACCACTTCGCGGATCTGCGTCTGCGAGTAGTAGCCGCCGTAGCGGCGGCCGTCGGCCTCGGTGCGCCAGGCGCCGACCTGGGTCAGCTTGGGGTAGCGCTTGATCTCGATGCGCCAGCCCTGGTCTTCGGTCAGGTGCCAGCGGAAGGTGTTGATCTTGTAATACGACAGCAGGTCGAGCTGCTTCTTGATGAAGTCGACCGGCATGAAATGGCGGCCCACGTCGAGCATGTGCCCGCGGTAGCCGTAACGCGGCGCATCGTCGATGCGCGCGGCCGCCAGCTCGATGCGTGCGGCGCGGCCCGGCGGCAGCAGCTGGCGCAGGCTCTGCACCGCCCAGAACAGGCCGCGCGGCTGTGCGGCCGATAGGGTCACGCGCTGCGGCGCGATCTCGATGCGGTAGGCCTCGTCGCCGCCGATGGCGGCGTCCAGGCGCAGCTCGATGACGCGGCCCGTGCGCGCATCGCCCGCGGTCAGCCACAGGCCGTGATCGTCGGCCAGCGAGCGGCGCAGGAATTCGGCGATCTCGCGGCTGCGCGCATCGCGCGGCGCAAGGACGGACACGCCGCTGTCCAGAGCGAACACGCCTTCGCCGGGTTGCCACCGTCGCGGCTGCGGGATCACCGATGCGGACGCTGTCGCTGCCGCCGGCTGCGCAGCCGGCGCCTGCGCGCGGGCCCAGCCCGGCGCGAGCAGCAGCGGCAACAGCAGCGTGGCGAGGCGAAAGCGCATTCCGACGCGGTCCGGATTCGTGCCTACGGCCATAGGCGGGAGCTGCAGCGGCCGGGGAGTGGCGGCACCGGAAAGCCGATGCCGCCGCCGAGGATAAAAGGAGCCCGGCCTTGCGGCCGGGCCCAGGGCCCGGGGGAGGGGCGGGAGAGAATCAATCGAAGTTGAACACGTATTCCAGCGAAACTTCGCGGCCGATCGGGCTGAACAGACGGCTGTTGTAGAACTCGTAGTCGAGCTTGTACGGGTCCTTGTGGTTCCAGCCGGTGCTGTTGAACACGTTGTTGACGTAGAAGTTGATCTTGGCGCGGTCGGTCACCTTGTAGCCGACGTTGAAGTTCCAGGTGATCGCCGGGCCAACGCGGCCGTAGTAGCGCTGCGTGCTCTTGCCGGCGTTGGGGTTGCTGCTGCCGGCCGGCACGGTGCAGTTGCTGTCCAGCGCATCGCTGGGCACGTAACCGTCCGGGAACGGACGGCAGCCGCCGGGGTTGTCCAGACGGTCGGTACCCCAGTGGTAGCGCACGCCCGGCACCGAGCCGATGCGGTCGCCGTACACGGTCCAGTTCCACAGCTCGCCCTGCCAGCTCACGCTGCCGCGGATCTTGCTGCGCACGTCGCGGTCGCGGCGTTCCGGGTTCGGGTCGGTCGCGTAGACCTGCTCCTTCATCGACACCAGGTTGGTGTAGTTCAGGCCGAACTGGAAATTGCCCCAACGCGCGGTCTCCAGGCGGTAGCGCAACGACGCATCGACGCCGGCGACGCTGCGCTGGGCGATGTTGATCGGGCCGGTCTCCACCGACACCAGGCGGCCGTTGGCGTCGCGGTTCACGCGCGCCAGGATGGTCGAGCAGTACTCCGCACCGCTGGGATTGGACCACGGCACCGACGGATCGACGGTCTTGCCGGTGCGGCAGCCCGCTTCGTCGTTGAGGATGGTGCTCAGCGGCAGGTCGCGGATTTCGTCGTCCAGGTCGATCGACCAGTAGTCGGCCGACAACGACAGATTGTCCAGCGGGTCCCAGACGAAACCCACCGTCCACGACTCGCCCAGTTCGGACTTGAGGTCGGGCGTGCCGCGGCGGTTGGCGCCGAAGGCGTAGAACACGTCGGTGTTGCCGCTGCCGCAGTCGTTGGTCAGGTAGGCGCCGGTCTGGATGCAGCGCAGCGGATCGCTCATGCCCACGTCCGAGGTGCTGGGCTGGGCCAGCAGGAAGTGCATGTCCGGCGCGTGGAAGCTGGTGGCGTAGCTGCCGCGCAGCAGCAGGTTGGACAGCGGACGCCATTCGATGCCGGCGTTCCAGGTGGTCTCGGCCTGCGAGCCGATCGCCAGGCGCGCGGCGCTGTCGAAGGCTTCGTAGCTGCCGTAATGGTCGCGCCGCGCGGCGGCGGTCAGGGTCACCGATTCCAGTAGCGGCACCTTGAATTCGACGCCGGCCGAATAGCGCGTGCGCTCGCCGCCGCCGCGATCGATGTTCTGCACCCAGTAGTCCTGGTTGCCGCGCGGATCGGGGTCGAGCTGATAGCCCTGCTTGGCCGCTTCCAGCACCGCGGCGAAGCCGATCGGGCCGGCCCAGCCTTCGAACAGGTCGCCGCTGAGCGAGGCCTGGGCCTGGTTGACCCAGGACGCGGCGTTGTTGATCGAGTTCACGCCGAACTGGCGGTACTGCTCCGGCGTCACCGGCGACCACCAGCGCGCTTCGTTGAAGTTGTACACCGGCAGGCCGTCCTGCACGCCGATCTGCGGGCCCAGGAAGAAGTTCTCGGCCTGGTCCCAATCGACGGTGGCGATGCGCTCGTGCACGGTGTAGCGCGAACGGCCAACCGAGGCGTCCCAGTTGAAGCGGCCGCCGAACACGGTGCCGCTCAGGCCCGCGCTCAGGTCCCAGGACTGTTCCTTGTTGAGGTTGCGCATGTTGTCCATGCCGCCGACCTCGAACGGGGTGAAGCTGCGCACGCCGATCAGGCGGCGGCCGGTGTTGGCGTCGATGAAGGCGCCGCCATCCAGGCCGTCGGTGAGCTGCAGCGACGGCGGCGAGGTGCCCCACTGCGCCTTGGAGTCGTACAGGGCGACGTTGACCCAGCCTTGCAGGCCGTCGCCGAAGTCCCAGGTGCCGTGGGCATAGGCCGACCAGTCTTCGCTGCCGCTGCGCAGCAGCCAGTCGGCGAAGTCGGCGCTCTTGCCGCACAGCTGGCCGGTGTTGCTGACGGTGTTGGTATTGTAGTTGTAGACCAGTCGGTCGGCGCGGTAGTACTCGCCACGGAACTGTTCGCAGGCGCCGGCCGGCGGCGCCAGGCGGCGGTTGCCGTTGCCGGCGTCGAGCAGGGCCAGGCCGGTGAACGGACGGAAGCCGACCTTGCGCTGCTCGGTGTTCCAGGAGCTCGGCGCGGCGTCGTCGGAGTCGTCCATTTCGGGGCGGTCGCGGCCGAACAGCGGATCGCGCTTGGTCCACTGCAGCGCGTAGCTCACGCTCCAGCGCTCGCCGGTCTTGCCGCCGGCCCAGGACAGGTCCCAGGTGTCGCGGCCGCCCTCGGTGGAGGTGCCGCCGCGGATGCGCACTTCGTCGCCGCTGTAGTTCTTCTTCAGGATCACGTTGATGACACCGGCGATGGCGTCGGAACCGTAGATCGCCGAGGCGCCGCCGGTCAGCACTTCGATGCGCTCGACCGCGGCGGCGGGAATATTGGAGTAGTTGGCGAAGTTGCTCTGGCCGCCATACGGCAGCGGGTAGTCGGCGACGCGGCGGCCGTTGACCAGCAGCAGGCTGCGGTTGGGTCCCATGTTGCGCAGGTTCAGCGGGCTGGCGTTGGGCGTGTGCGAGCCCCACTGCACGTCGGCTTCGACGGTGCCGATGGCCTCGTTGAGCGTGCTCAGGGCGTCGTGCACGGTGACGAAGCCTTCGGCCTTGATCTGTTCGGCGGTCATCACCGTGACCGGCGCCGGACCTTCGATGTCGGTGCGCTTGATACGCGAACCGGTGACGGTGATCTTTTCGACTTCGGTTACCTGATCCTGCGCCGCCCCCTGCGGCGCGTCCTGGGCCAGCGCGGCCAGCGGGGCGAACAGAGCGAGCGCGAGGGCGCTGGCCAACGCGTTGCGGTGTAGCGTGGAGTGGGTCATCACGGCGATCTCGAAAAGTGAACTGCAGCGGGACACGCGGACAGCGATCTCCAACTTTTTGTCACGATCTAAAAAATCGACCGTAAAAAAGGACGGTGGGGGGCGACCGTCCTTTTCCCCCGAAGCTGGATCGATCTAAATTCATCACAGGCTTTGCCGAATTGCATTCTGCGCTGCAACAAATCCTTAACTTCGCAGGTGCAATTCCTTGGCCGGTGCGGACTTAGCGCTGCAGCGTGCGGACAGCGGAATTGGGACGGTTTTCGCGTCGGTGCGCGGCGGCCACCGCGCTCAGGCGCCGCAGGCATCCAAAGCACGGCGCAACTCGACCACCCGCTCGCGATCGCTGGCGATCCAATCCGGTTCCAAGCCGGCCAGGGCCGGGTTGCGGTACCGCATGCGCGAGCGCTGCAGGGCTTTGGCCGAGGCGTGGACTTCGCGCACGCCGGTTGCCGCGACCAAGGCCGCCACGTTGCCGGGCTCGATGCCCGCCCCCGCCATCACCGCGATGCGCCCGCCCCCCTGACGCACGAGCGCTGCGATGGCCGGTGCACCCGCGGGAGCGCCGGCCGCGGCGCCGGAGGTCAGCACGCGTTCGCAGCCCAGGGCGATGGCATCCTCCAGCGCGCGCGCCGGATCGCGCGCGGCGTCGAGGGCGCGGTGGAAGGTAAGGCCCATGCCGCCGGCGGCCGCGATCCACTCCGCGCAGGCGGCGCGGTCGACCTCGCCGTCCGCGTCCAGCGCGCCGATTACCACGCCGTCGCAGCCCAGCCGCGCGCAGTTCTCGATATCGCGCCGCATCAACTCGCGCTCCAGCGCGTCGTAGAGAAAATCGCCGGCGCGCGCGCGGATCAGCACGTACAACGGAATGCGCAGGCGTTCGCGCGCCAGCGCGATGCTGGCGTAGGACGGCGTGCAGCCGCCCTCGCCCAGGTTCTCGCACAGCTCGATGCGGTCGGCGCCGCCGTCCTGCGCGGCCAGCGCCGAGGCCAGCGAATTGGCCGCGACCTCCAGCAGCAGGCCGCTCATTTGTGTTCCGTGGCGTAGACCGAGGCCGACTCGTGCAGGCGTTCGTGCGGGCCGGCGCCGCCGTCGTGCACCGCATAGACGAAGCCCTGATGGAGCGCGTAGGCGCCGACTTCGCCGTGCTTGTTCAAGGCCAGAAAGCACACCTGCAGCTGCTTGCTCGCTTCGGGGCGCTTGCGCACCACGCGCTCGATCGCCTCGCGGCAGGCCTGGCCCGGCGAGCGGCCCTGGCGCATCAGTTCCACCACCAGGAAGCTGGCGGCGTTGCGCACCATCTCCTCGCCGACGCCCGAGGCGGTGGCCGCGCCGGCCTCGTTGTCCACGTACAGGCCGGCGCCGACGATGGGGCTGTCGCCGACCCGGCCGTGCAGCTTCCAGGCCATGCCGCTGGTGGTGCAGGCGCCGGCGAGCTTGCCGTCGGCGCCGATCGCCAGAATGCCCAGGGTGTCGTGGTTGCTGGCGTCGCCCGGGCGCTGGCGGCGCTCGGCGTTGATCTGCGGTTGGTACTCGCTGGTCTTGAGCCATTCGCGCCAGGCCTTGCGCGCCTCATCGGTGAGCAGCGGCTGCTTGGGGAAGCCCTGGGCCGCGGCGAAGCGCTGCGCGCCCTCGCCCACCAGCATCACGTGCGGGGTCTTTTCCATCACCGCGCGCGCCACCGAGACCGGGTGCAGGATGTCCTCCAATGCCGCCACCGCGCCGCAGCGGCCGTCGCCGTCCATGATGCTGGCGTCCAGGGTCAGCACGCCGTCGCGGTCGGGGTTGCCGCAGCGGCCGACCGTGGGATTGCACAGGTCGGCCTCGGCCCAGCGCGCGCCGGCTTCCACCGCGTCCAAGGCGCTACCGCCGCGCGCGAGCACCGGCCAGGCCGCGGCGTTGGCGCCCACGCCGAAATCCCAGGTCGAGACCACTTTGGCGCCGCTGCCGGCGGCGGACAGCGCCGCGCGCGGCGCGGCCAGCGCGCCGGCGGCCAACAGCGAGGACTGGAGGAAGTGGCGGCGGCTGCTCATGACGTGGTCTCTCGATAGCGAAAGGGACGAAGCGAACAGCGATTGCATCGGCGAGCGCGCAGCGCGGGCTCAGGCGGCGGCGTAACGCTCCAGATAGCAGGCCGCCGCGCCGAGCAGGCCGAGCTGGCCGTGCTCGACCAGCCGCACCGGCGTGCGCGCCATCAGTTCGGCGAACACGCCCTTGTTGACGAATCGCGCGGCGAAATCGCTGGCCAGCAGCAAGGGCACGATCTGCGCGGGAATGCCGCCGGCCAGGTACACCGACTGCGCGCCGAAGGTCACCGCCAGGTCGCCGGCCAGGCTGCCGAGCATGGCGCAGAAGATCGCCACGGTTTCCGCCGCCTGCGCATCGTCGCCGCGCTGCGCGGCGGCGGTGATCGCCGCCGGCGTGTCCAGGCGCGGCGCCACCGCGTCCAGCTCGCACAGCGCCTGGTAGGTGTGGACCAGGCCGGGGCCGGACAGCACGCGTTCGTTGTCCACGTGCGGCCAGCGCCGCAGCAGCAGGCGCAGCAGGTCCAGCTCGCGCGGCGTGCCCGCGGCCAGCGCGGCATGGCCGGCTTCGCTGGCTAGCACGCGCGCCGGGGTGCCGGGCACGTACAGCGCGGCGCCGAAGCCGGTGCCCGGCCCCAGCACCAGCGCCGGTCCGTCGGTGACGGCGTCGCCGCCGCAGACCTGGGTCATGCCTGAAGCGTCGATGCGCGGCACCGCGTAGGCCACCGCTTCGAAATCGTTGATCAGCGCCAGGCGCTCGCGCCCGGCTTCGACCCGGGTGCGTTCCAGCGACACCGGCCAGGGCAGATTGCTGTTGACCAGGCGGTCGCCGTCCAGGCGCCCGGCGATGGCGACCACCGCATGCTCGGACGACAGCTGCGCCTCGGCAGCGAAGTCGCGCAGGATCGCCGCCAGACTAGGCGCCTGGGCGCAGGCGTACTGGCGAAAACGCACCACCGACAGCGCGCCGTCGTCGCCGACGCGCACATGTCCGACCCGTGCATGGGTGCCGCCGACATCGGCGGCGATCAGATCGCGCAGCCGCGCGCACTCGGGATCTACCGTCATAACCGACAAGCATGTCAGGTCCGACGGCTGCGCCGCTAG
Organism: Lysobacter silvisoli; assembly: GCF_003382365.1. Lineage (NCBI taxonomy): Bacteria > Pseudomonadati > Pseudomonadota > Gammaproteobacteria > Lysobacterales > Lysobacteraceae > Lysobacter > Lysobacter silvisoli. The sequence goes on from NZ_QTSU01000002.1 coordinate 204,616, forward strand.
CGCGGCTTGGCCGCGGCGGCGCATTGGGGCGTCGATGGCGGCCGGCGCGAGGCGGGTGGCGGCGCTGGAACGGGCGGCGGGCATGGCCGGTTTCCGGTGGGGTCGCGGCGATTATCGATCAAGTCGCGGCGCTTTTGTATCGATCAAAAGCGGCCAAATTCGCGATTTTGAGAATTCCTGATCCGTACATGCCGGTACGGATGGGGAAGGAGGGGGATTGCTCTGGGACTGGGAGCTAAGCGAAGCAACGGCAACGGCAAATCCCCCTAGCCCCTTTTGCAAAGGGGGGAGCGGCGAAAGGCCGCGCCAGCTTTGGGTTCCCCCCTTTGCAAAAGGGGGTTAGGGGGGATTTGCTCTGGCTCTCTCTCAAGCCGACGCATACCTCGCCGCCCCGCCCACCCAACGCGCCACGATCCGCTGCGCCGTGTCCGGCGCCTGCGCCAGCAGGCGCTCGCCCAGGGCCTGCACCTGCGGCAGCAGGTCGGCGTCGCGGACCAGGTCGGCCACGCGGAAGCCGGCCAGGCCGGTCTGGCGCGTGCCCAGCAACTCGCCGGGGCCGCGCAGTTCCAGGTCCTTCTCGGCGATCACGAAACCGTCGTGGGTCTGGCGCATGGTCTCCAGCCGCTGTCGTGCCAGCGTCGACAAGGGCGGGCGGTACAGCAGCACGCAGCTGGACGCAGCCTGGCCACGGCCGACCCGGCCGCGCAGCTGGTGCAGTTGGGCCAGGCCCAGGCGCTCGGCGTTCTCGATGATCATCAGCGAGGCGTTGGGCACGTCCACGCCGACTTCGATGACGGTGGTGGCGACCAGCAGGTCCAGTTCGCCGTCCTTGAACGCGCGCATGGTCGCCTGCTTGTCCTTGGCCTTCATGCGCCCGTGCACCAGGCCCACGCGCAGCGGCGCCAGCTGCCGCGACAGGTCCTCGAAGGTGCTTTGCGCGGCCTGCGCCTCGACCTCGTCGGAGTCGTCGATCAGGGTGCAGACCCAATAGGCCTGCCGGCCCTCGGCGCAGGCGTTGCGGATGCGCTGGACCAGGTCGGGCCGGCGCTCGTCGCTCAGCGCCACGGTCTGCACCGGCGTGCGCCCGGGCGGCAGCTCGTCGATCGCCGACACGTCCAGGTCGGCGTAGGCGGCCATGGCCAGGGTGCGCGGGATCGGCGTGGCGGTCATCACCAGCTGGTGCGGCACGATCGCGTCGGCGCCGACCGCGCCGCCGGCGCCCTTGTCGCGCAAGGCCAGGCGCTGGTGCACGCCGAAGCGGTGCTGCTCGTCGACGATGGCCAGGGCCAGGTCGCGGAAGGCCACGCCCTCCTGCATTAGCGCATGGGTGCCGACCACGACCTGGGCCTGTCCCGAGGCCACGTCCTGCAGCACGCTGGCGCGCGCCTTGCCGGTGACCTTGCCGGCCAGCCAGGCCACGCGCACGCCCAGCGGTTCCAGCCAGGCGCGCAGGTTGTTCAAGTGCTGCTCGGCCAGCAGCTCGGTCGGCGCCATCAGCGCGGCCTGCTTGCCGGCGTGCACCGCGATCATCGCCGCCATCGCCGCGACCACGGTCTTGCCGCTGCCCACGTCGCCCTGCACCAGGCGCAGCATCGGCGAGGGCTTGGCCAGGTCGGCGCGGATCTCGTCGAACACGCGCTTCTGCGCGCCGGTGAGCGCGAACGGCAGCGCCTTGCGCAGGCGCTCGGCCAGGGCCAGGCCCTTCAGCGCGGGCGCGCGGTGGGCCTGCTGGGCGATGCGCTGGCGGCGCAGGCTCAGGTGATGGGCCAGCAGCTCCTCCAGCGCCAGCCGGCGCTGGGCCGGATGCACGCCGGCGATCAGCGCGGCCACGTCGGCGTCCTGCGGCGGGCGGTGCACGGTCAGCAGCGCCTCGCGCAAGGAAGGCAGGCTCAGGCGCTGGCGCAGTTCGGCCGGCAGCAGTTCCAGCGCGTCCTCGTCGGGCAGGCGGTCCAGGGCCAGGCCGATCAATCGCCGCAGCGACACCGGGCCGATGCCCTCCACCGCCGGATACACCGGGTCCAGGCGGTCGCCCAGCGCGGCCGCGTCCTCGTCGTCGAGCACGCGGTAGCTGGGGTGCACGATCTCCAGCCCCAGCTGCCCCGGCTTGGGCGTGCCGTAGCAGCGCACGCGCGCGCCGACCCGGAACTGGGCGACCTGGGCCGCGCGGAAATGGAAAAAGCGCAGCACCAGGGTGCTGCGGCTGTCGTCGCCGATGGCCACGCGCAGCACCGGCCGGTAGCGGAAACCGCGCTCCACCGCTTCGACCCGGCCCTCGAACTGCGCCGCCACGCCCGGCTGCAGCGCGCGGATCGGGGTCAGGCTGGTGCGGTCCTCGTATTGGCGCGGCAGCTGCAGCCACAGGTCCTGCAGCGTGGTCAGGCCGCGCGCGGCCAGCTTTTCGGCCACGCGCGGGCCGACCCCGGGCAGGCTCGACAGCGGCTGCAGTTGGAGATCGACGGAGGCGCCGCCGTGGCGTTTGGGCATGGCGCCAAGGATAAGGCCGCGCGTGCGAACTGGCGAACCGCAGCGGCGCGGCGTGCGTGTGGGCACGAAAAAAGAAGGCCCGCCGTAGCGGGCCCCAGCCTTGGCCGTCGAGATACGGGGCTTCGCCCGGCCTAGAACTTGGCGTTGAACTCCACGCCGTAGGTGCGCGGATCGGTGACGCGCGCGCCGACGGTGCCGAGCACGGTCTTGCCGTAGGTGCCCAAGGAATTGATGTACTGATTGTCGAAGACGTTGTTGCCGAACAGCGCCAGGCCCCAGTGGCCGTTGGGCGCGGTCCAGGCCAGACGCAGGTCGGTGCGGTTGCGCGATTCGCCCAGCTGCAGCGCCGGGCTCGGGCCGCAGGTGCTCTGCGCCTGCGACTCGGCGTTGCAGCGCTGCTTGCTGCGGTAGGCGTGGCGCAGCGAGAAACGCAGGTCGCCGTGTTCCTGCAGGTTCCACTGGTAGTTCATGCCGCCGGCCAGGAACCAGTGCGGCACGCCGGTGGGCTTGCCGCTCAGGTCCACGCCGTTGGTGGACTGGTAGTTCTTGTAGGTGGCGTCGATGAAGGCGGCGTTGAAGTCCAGGCCCAGCCCGTCGGTGACCTGCCAGCGCGCGTCGAAGTCCACGCCGTAGGCTTCCATGTCCGAGGTATCGACCACGAAGCGCGGAATGGTGGTGCTCATGTCCAGCACCACCGCCTGGCGGTTGTCGTAGACGTAGTAGTAGGCCGACAGGTTGTACTGCAGGCGGTGCTCGGGGAAGGACTGCTTGAGGCCGAACTCCAGGTTCCACACGTCTTCGTTGTCGAAGCGGCTGCCGATCTGCAGCGAGTTGAAACCGCCGGCCTTGTAGCCCTTGGCCAGCGAGGCGTAGCCCATGGTGTTGTCGTTGAAGTGGTAGTCGGCGACGAAACGCGGACTCACGTCGCTCCAGGAGCGCTTGGCGCGGTTGGTCACGCCCTTGTTGAGCATGGCCGGCGGATCGATGAAGGCCACGTCGAAGACGAAGGTGTCGCGCGGGATGCCGGCCAGGGCGAAGAAGCCCATCGCCTCGAGCTGATCCAGCGCCGCGTCCAGGGTCGGCGCCGAGCGCGGGTTGTTGAGCCAGGTGAAGTCCTTCTCGTCGCGGGTGTAGCGCAGGCCGAAGGTCAGGTTGAGCTTGTCGGTGGCGTGCCAGATCACGTCGCCGAACACCGCGTAGGACTGGGTTTCCAGGGTGTTGACGAACTTCTCGTTCCAGCGGTGGCCGCGCAGGCGGATCGGGATGCCGAACGCCGCCAGCTGCTGGTCGACGTAGCCGAACAGATAGCCGGTGGGCGTGGGCGCCATGCCCAGGTTGCGCACGATGGTGTCCACCGAATCGGTCAGCGCGTTGACCTCGCTGGTCTGATCGGCCTCTTCCTTGAAGTAGCTGGCGCCGGCGACCCAGTCGATGCGGTCGGTGCTGCCGGCGAACTTGAATTCCTGGTAGACGCTCTCGTTGCTCTCGGTGTTGGTCGAGTCGACGTAGAGGTAGTTGCGGTCGGTGCCGTCCTCTTCGACCCGGTTGACCGAGTCGTAGTCGCGCCAGGAAGTGGTCGCGGTCAGCGAGCCCCAGTCGAAGGCGTGATCGACGATCAGGGTCACGCCGTCGAAGCGGCGCGATTCCTCGTTGCCTTCGGCGTCGGAGGCGGTGGGCACCTTGCGCGGGTCCAGGTAGCCCAACTCGTCCACCGGCAGGGTCGGCAGGCCCGGGCGCGGCGGCAGCGGCACGATGCCGGTGGTGGCCTGGCCGAGCTGGTCCAGGTTCTCGTGGTCCCAGCTCAGGGTGGCGGTGGTGCGCTCGCCCAGACCGAGCCGGAACGCGGCGCGCGTGGCCCAGTTGTTCTCCGGGTTGAGGTCGCGGCCGTTGTTGGCGTCCTGGATCCAGCCGTCGCTGTGGTTGAACAGCGCGTTGATGCGCAGCGCGGCGTCCTCGCCGGTGGGCAGGTTGACCATGGCATCGGCGTAGACGCGGCCCTCGTTGCCCAGGCGCAGGCGCGCGGCGGCCTCGGTGTCGTTGCCGGGCTTGCGGGTGATGATCGACACCGCGCCGGCGGCGGTGTTGCGGCCGAACAGCGTGCCCTGCGGGCCCTTGAGGATTTCGATACGCTCCACGTCGGTGAAGGGCAGCAGCACGCCGCCGCCGCGGCCGGCGTAGACGCCGTCGACGTAGATGCCCACGGCCGGGTCGGTGCCGATGCCGAAGTCGTCGGTGCTGATGCCGCGCAACTCGAAGCTGGGCTGGGTCGGCTGCTGGCTGTTGACCACCAGGCCCGGCACGAAGCTGTCGAGGTCGCCCAGGTCCTTGGCGGCGACGTCGTCGATGAGCTGGTCGCTCACCACCTGCAAGGCGATGGGCACGTCCTGCAGCTCCTGCTCGCGGCTCTGCGCGGTGACGGTGATGGCATCCAGGTCCTTGGCCTCGGCGCGCGGCGCCTCGGCGGTCTGCGCCAGAGCCGGCAGGGCCAGCGTGAGCGCGGCGCCGCCGCAGAGCGCGGCGATGGCGGTGACCAGCTTGTGTTTACGCAAGAGCATTACGGGTACTCCTTGAACGCCCGGTTTCGATGCAGGCAACGCGTTCCCCCGAACGCCCGTCGCCCTCCCCACGCGGCGCGCCGTTGCCGGCTCAGCCGCAATCTCCCTGCTGCGCCGCGATCCATTCGCGGATCAGCGCCACGCCTTCGCTGTGCACGACGCTGCGGCCCACCTCCGGCATCATCGCCGACGGGTCCACGCTGTCCATGCGGTACACCAGTATCGAGGCCTCCGGATCGCCGGGCACGATGTCGTGCCGGCGGTCGCCGGTGCCCTTGCCCGCGGCGATCGGCAGCTTGCAGCGGCCCAGGCGCAGCGGTTCCTGCGTGGCCGCGTCCAGCCACAGGCCGGAGGTATTGCCCGGTCCCTTGGGGCTGTGGCAATGGCCGCAGTTGATGTCCAGGTAGGCGCGCGCGCGCGCGTCCAGGCTGGCGCGCGCGGCGTCGCGCCAGTCGGCCGCGTGCGGCGCATCCGCCGCGGCCGGCGCGCCTTGCAGATAGCCGGCCTGCTGCCAGCGCGCGAACTGGTGGGCGCGGCCGTCGGCATACGCGTAGTCGCGATTGAGGTGGCGCGCTTTCGGCCCGATGGGCTGCAGCGCCTTGCTCTTGATGTCGGTGCCGTGGCAACCGCCGCACTGGTTCTGGTCGGGCACCTGATAGGTCGCCGCTTCGTCGCGGCCCTGGCCGTCGCGCAGGGTCAGCGAGATCAGCTCGCCGCCGCGCATCAGCCGCGCCTGGGTCTGCTCGGCGTTCCAGACGTAGGGCAGCGCGATCCAGCCTTCGGCGCGGCGCACCAGCAATCGGGTTTCGATCAGGCGCACGCGCTTGAGATCGAGCGCGCCCTCGGCGAAGTCGGCTTGGTCGTCGCTGCGCGCGACCACGTCGCCGTCCGCTCCCACGGCGCGCGGGTAGTAGAAGGTCTTGCTCAGCACCGTGCCGACCGGGAAGTCGAACGCGTTCTGCGCGTCGTACCGCGCGGCGCTGCCCTTGGGCATCCACACCGTACGCAGCTTGTGCGCGTAGTCGGTGAACAGTGCGCTGTTGAGGCCGTAGGGCAGCACGCCGGCGTTCAAGCGCAGCCGCCCGTCCGCCACCTGCATCAGGCCCCAGTCGCTGAGCAGCGGCGGTTGGCCTTGATCGTGAAAGCGCACCTGCGCCGGCCAGGCGACCGCGGCTGGCGCGGCCGCGCCGCCCGCTGACGGCGGCGGCGCGCGCTCGCACGCGGCCAGCATCAGCGCGAGCAATGCCAAACCCCATGACGCACTGCGCTTACCCACTCCCGGCATCGGTTCAGCCGCGCTTGAGGTCGATCGCCGGCAGCTTGGGCAGCGTGCAGGCGTAGGCGGCGGTGTCCTTGCTGGGGTTCTTGTAACCACCCGGGCCGTCGGCGTTGAGCACGCCGGACACGTCGTGCAGGCACAGCTGCGGATCGCCCGGCGGCGGCGCCTTGGGGTTGCGGTAGCCGTCCCAGAGCACGTCGGGCAGGCGGCCGCCGAGGCCGTAGCTGGCGACCTTCAGCGCCTTCAGGTCCAGGCCGTCGGGCGCGTCGCCGCCGCCGGACAAGCGGTTGCCGTAGACGTAGATGCGCTCGGGATAGGGATCGAAATCCTGCGCCGCCTGCTCGTCCTTGTAGCCGGTGGAATAGACGCTGGAGATGATGATGTTGGTGGTGGCGTTGTCGCTGATGTCGTTATCGAAGATCTCGACGTCGTCGTTGGAGTTCACCACCACGCCGCTGCCGGCCGGCACGCTGGCCACCGGCGTGCCCTTGGCGCCGAAGTTGGCGGTGTTGTTCTTGTAGACCTTGTTCTTGTACACCCGGATCGCGCCGCCCTGCTGCGACAGCGCCGGCATGTTGAACACCAGGATGCCGCCGGTGTTGTTGGTGGCGGTATTGCCGTAGACGTCGGCGTTGACGGTGTTCTCGATCTCGATGCCGGCCACGTTGAACTCGGCGCGGCTGTTGCGCACGATCACGTCGCGCGACTGGCCCACGTAGATGCCGGCGTCGGAGGCGCCGATGGCCACCGCGTTCTCGATCAGCACGTTGCGGGTCTTGACCGGGTACAGGCCGTAGGCGCCGTTCTTGGTGCTGGGCCCGCCGGTCCATTCCACGCGCACGTTGCGGATGGTGATGCGCTCGCCTTCATTGACCTTGAGCCCGTCGCCCTTGCTGTCCTCGATGGCGATGTTCTCGATGGTGAAGTCGCTGGCGTTGACCAGCAGGCCCTCGGCGCCGGCCTTCTGGCCCTTGAAGCTGAGCACCGACTTGTCCGGCCCGGCGCCGCGGATGGTCACCCCGTCCACGCGCAGGCTCAGGCTGCGGTCGAAGCTGTAGCGTCCCGGCGGCACCTCGATCACGTCGCCGGACTTGGCGTCGAGCAGACGCGTGCGCAGGGTGTCGGCGAAGGCCGGATCGCCGGCGGCGACCTGGGCGGTGGGCACGTGCTGCGGACCGGCGTCGCGGCCGCAGGCGGCCAGGGCGAACACGAGCGCGCAGGCCAGGGCTGATCGGATCATCGAGTCTCCCGCTCCTCAAAGTGCTGGAACGGCGCGCCGGCAGCGCGCCGCGGCGGGCTGCGTCCCCACGCGCACCGCCTGTGACCGAAGTCTTGAACAGGGCCCGCGTGCATCAGAGGGCGGTTGCGGCACACTAAGGGGGGATTACCGGCCAAGTTGCGAGCACGATGCCCCAACCACGCGTACAGGAAGCGCCCCGCACCGACATCGCCCTGATGTCGCCCAACCTGCTGTGGGGCCTGTTCCGCAGCGCCGAGGAACAGGGCGTGTCCAGCGCCGGCTGGCTGACCGGCACCGGCCTGACCCGGGCCCAGATCGACGACCCCGGCGTGCGCCTGCCCGACCGCCAGACCGCGATCGTGGTCGAGCGCGCGCTGCGGGTGCTGCCGCCGTCGATCGGCCTGGAGCTGGGCGCGCAGCAGAACGTGGGCAACTTCGGCCTGCTCGGCCTGGCCATGACCACCGCCGCGACCTTCGGCGAGGCGGTGGCGCTGGGGCTGCGCTTCACCCCGGTGGTCGGCAGCCTGATGCGCTTCGTCGAAAGCGCGGCCGCGCCCGGCGAGCTGGCCCTGGCCGGCGAGATGGTGCTGCCCAATCCGGCCATCCACCGTTTCGTCTGCGAGGAGTTCTTCTCCAGCTGCCTGGCGCTGGCGCGCGGGCTGGTGGGCTCGGAACTGCGGCCGTTACGGCTGGAATTCAGTTATCCGGCGCCCGACTACGCCGAGCTCTACGCGCAGGTGTTCCAGTGCCCGGTCGCGTTCGAACAACCGCAGGACCGGCTGGTCATGGACGCGCGCTGGCTGCACCACCCGCTGAGCACCCACAACCCGATCGCCGCGCAACAGGTGGTGGCGCTGCTGCGCGCGCAGATGCCGGCCACGCAGGCACCGGGCGAGACCACCGCGGCGGTGGAACGGCTGCTGCGCGCGCAACTGGCCGGCGACCCCAAGCTGGCCGACATCGCCGCGCAGCTGCACGTGAGCGAGCGCACCCTGCGCCGCCAGCTCACCGCCGAGGGCACGCGCTACAACGCCCTGCACGACCGCTTACGCATCGACCAGGCCTACGCCCTGCTGCGCGAGCGCGAACGCCCGATCGCCAGCGTGGCCGCGGCGATCGGCTACAAGGACCCGCGCGAATTCCGCCGCGCCTTCAAGCGCCTGACCGGCAGCACGCCCAGCCAGGCACGCGAGCGCTTGCTGGACGAACTGGCGCGCAAGCGGCTGGCGCCGTAAACGAAAGCGACGACCCTAGGGTGCGGTGAGCCTATAGCGAACCGCACCGTCGCACCGCCACCGATTGCGCGTGGGCGCGGCCGTCGCCGCGCCGCGCACTTCAATCCAGCACCATCACCGCATCGACCTCGAAGGCCACGCCGCGCGGCAGCGCCGACACTTCCACGGTTGAACGCGCCGGATACGGTGGGTTGAAGTACTCGCCCATCACCGCGTTGACCTTGCCGAAGGCGCCCAGGTCGGTCAGGTACAGGCCCAGCCGCACCACCTGCGACAGCGAGCCGCCGGCGGCTTCGCACACCGCCTGCAGGTTGCTGAAGGCGCGGTGCGCCTGCGCCTCGATGTCGCCTTCGACCACCAGGCCGCTGGCCGGGTCCAGGGCGATCTGGCCGGACAGGTAGACGGTGGCGCCCACGCGCACGGCCTGCGAGTACGGGCCGATCGCGGCCGGGGCTTTGTCGGTTTGGATGATCTCTCGGGACATGCGGCGGTTTCCTTGTGGAGGTGTGAGGGAACGCGGGCTCAGCCGCGGTAGCCGTTGCTGATCGGGTAACGGCGCTCGCGGCCGAACGCGCGCTGCGACACCTTGGGGCCGGGCGCGGCCTGGTGGCGCTTCCATTCGCTGATGCGCACCAGGCGCAGCACGTGGTCCACCGTGTCGGCGGCGAAGCCGGCTGCGACGATCTCGTCGCGCGACTGCTCCTGGTCGACATGGCGCAGCAGGATCGCATCGAGCACGTCGTAGGGCGGCAGCGAGTCCTGGTCCTTCTGGTTGTCGCGCAGTTCGGCCGAGGGCGGGCGGTCGATCACGCCCGGCGGAATCAACGGCGCGCCGGCCACCGCGTTGCGCCAGCGCGCCAGCGAGTAGATCTCGGTCTTGTACAGGTCCTTGATCGGGGCGTAGCCGCCGCACATGTCGCCGTAGATGGTGGCGTAGCCCACCGCGTACTCGCTCTTGTTGCCGGTGGTCAGCAGCAGGCCGCCGAACTTGTTGCTCAGCGCCATCAGCAGCGCGCCGCGGGTGCGCGACTGCAGGTTCTCCTCGGTCACGTCCACCGGCTTGCCGGCGAAGGCCTCGGCCAGCGCGTCCAGGTAGCCCTGGAACGGTTTCTCGATCGGCAGCGCCAGCAGGCGCACGCCCTGCGCCGCGCACTGCTCGGCGGCCAGGTCGTTGGACAGGCCGGCGGTGTAGCGCGAGGGCATGCGCACGGCGGTGACGTTGTCGGCGCCCAGCGCGTCCACCGCGATGGCCAGCACCAGCGAGGAATCGATGCCGCCGGACAGGCCCAGCCAGACCGAGTCGAAACCGTTCTTGCGGCAGTAATCGCGGGTGCCGCGCACCACCGCGCGCCAGGCCAGCGAATCGCGGCCGTCGTCGCTTTCCTCCGGCCACTGCACCGGCGCGAATCGGCGCGCGGCCGGCTCGTAGTCGGCCACCAGCCAATGGTCCTCGAACGCGCGCGCCGCGTTGTGCACGCGGCCGTCGCCGTCGGCCAGCACCGAGGCGCCGTCGAACACCAGCGCGTCCTGGCCGCCGACCACGTTGAGGTAGGCCAGCGCGCAGCCGCTCTCGCGCACGCGCTGGGCGATCAGGGCGTCGCGCTGGGCGTGCTTGTCGCGCTGGAACGGCGAGGCGTTGGGCACCAGCACCAGCTCGGCACCGGCCGCGGCGGTGGCCGCCAGCGGCTCGGCGAACCACAGGTCCTCGCAGATCACCACGCCCACGGGCACGCCCTTTAGGTCGAACACGCAGTCGCCGCCGTCGGGGTCCACGTCGAAATAGCGGCGCTCGTCGAACACCGCGTAGTTGGGCAGCTCGCGCTTGCGGTAGGTAGCCTCGACCCGGCCGTCGCGCAACACGCTGGCGGCGTTGTAGACCACCGCCCCGGCCGCCTGCGGCCAGCCAACCACGGCGACGATGCCGTGCGCGGCGCTGGCCACGCGCAGCAGCGCGGCCTCGCAATCGGCCAGGAAGCTGGGCCGCAGCAACAGGTCCTCGGGCGGATAGCCGCTGATCGCCAGTTCCGGGAACAGCACCACGTCGGCGCCATGTTCGTCGCGCGCCTGCACGATCATCGCCGCGATGCGCTCGGCGTTGCGCTCGACGGCGCCGACGGGGAAATCGAATTGGGCCAGGGCGATGCGGAGGGTCTGGGGCATGGGCGCTAGGTCGGGTCGAACGTGGGGTCGGGGTCCGGGGCCAGCGCCGTCAGAACTTGTTCCAGCACGGCGTCGGTCCGCTGCAGGACGTCATTGTTCCAGAATCTCAGCACGCGGTACCCCTGTTTGCGCAAGAAGGCGGTCCGGGCCGGGTCTTTGGTAAAGCCGACGTACTGGCCGCCGTCCAGCTCCAGCGCCAGGCGCGCCTGCACGCAGACGAAATCGACCACATAGGGGCCGATGGGGACTTGGCGGCGGAACTTGCGCCCATCCAGGGCGCGATTGCGCAGGTGGAACCACAAGCGGGATTCGGCGTCGGTCATGCCGCGCCGCAGATGGCGGGCGAAGCCGCGTTTTTGGCCTGATCGCATCCTGCGCACTCCTTCGGGAGAAGCGGCAGTTTTGCGCTTGGGGATCCGGACGACTGTCGGGAAAGCGGCCCTCACCCCACCCCCTCTCCCGCAAGCGGGAGAGGGGCTTTACCCCGCTGGCGTGTAGGAGTTTCGGAAAGGCTTAGCCAGCGACATCCGGCAACGACCGTGCATCTAGCCCCTCTCCCGCCTGCGGGAGAGGGGTTGGGGTGAGGGCACGCGCAAATACAGCGGACGGCGAAAGCCCCGTCACCGAATCCACAAAAACGAAGAAGCCGCCCGAAGGCGGCTTCCTCACAACCACTCCAGCCGGCCTTACTTGGCCAGACGCTTGGCGATCGCCGCGCCCAGGTCGCCGGGCGACTTGACCGTGGTGACGCCGGCCTTTTCCATCGCCGCGAACTTGCCTTCGGCCGTGCCCGAACCGCCCGAGGCGATCGCGCCGGCGTGGCCCATGCGCTTGCCCTTGGGCGCCGAGGCGCCGGCGATGAAGCCGACCACGGGCTTGGTCACGTGCTGGGCGATGAACTCGGCCGCTTCTTCCTCAGCCGAACCGCCGATTTCGCCGACCATGATGATGCCCTCGGTCTGCGGATCGTTCTGGAACAGCTTCAGCGCGTCGATGAAGTTGGTGCCGTTGATGGGGTCGCCGCCGATGCCGATGCAGGTCGACTGGCCCAGGCCCACGTCGGTGGTCTGCTTGACCGCTTCATAGGTCAGCGTGCCCGAACGCGAGACGATGCCGATCTTGCCCGGCATGTGGATGTGGCCCGGCATGATGCCGATCTTGCACTCGCCCGGGGTAATCACGCCGGGGCAGTTCGGACCGACCAGAACGGTGTCCGGATAGCCGTTGAGCGTGTTCTTGACCCGCAGCATGTCCAGCACCGGGATGCCTTCGGTGATGCAGACGATGACCTTGATGCCGGCGTCGGCCGCTTCCAGGATCGCGTCGGCCGCGAACGGCGGCGGCACGTAGATCACCGAAGCGTCGGCGCCGGTCTGGGCGACCGCGTCGGCCACGGTGTTGAAGACCGGCAGGCCCAGGTGCTGGGTGCCGCCCTTGCCCGGGGTGACGCCGCCGACGACCTTAGTGCCGTACTCGAGCATCTGTTCGGCGTGGAAGGTGCCCTGCGAGCCGGTGAAGCCCTGCACGATGACCTTGGTGTTCTTGTTGATCAAAACGGACATGTCATCGGCCCCTTACTTACCGGCGACGGCGGCAACCGCCTTCTTCGCGCCATCGTTGATGTCGTCGGCCGGGGTAATGGCCAGACCCGAGTTCTTCAGCAGTTCCTTACCGGCCTCGACGTTGGTGCCCTCGAGACGCACGATCACCGGAACCTTGACGTCCACTTCCTTGACCGCGGCGATGATGCCCTCGGCGATCATGTCGCAGCGGACGATGCCGCCGAAGATGTTGACGAAGATGGCCTTGACCTTGTCCGAGCTGAGGATGAGCTTGAAGGCCTCGGTCACGCGCTCCTTGGTGGCGCCGCCGCCGACGTCGAGGAAGTTGGCCGGCGAACCGCCGTTGAGCGAGATCACGTCCATGGTGGCCATGGCCAGACCGGCGCCGTTGACCATGCAGCCGATGTTGCCGTCCATGGTCACGTAGTTGAGGTCGTGCTGGCTGGCCTTGACCTCGGTCTCGTCTTCCTGGCGGATGTCGCGCATCGCGGCCAGTTCCGGGTGACGGAAGGTGGCGTTGTCGTCGGAGTTGATCTTGCCGTCGAGCACGGCCAGGTTGCCGTCGGTGAGGATCGCCAGCGGGTTCAGTTCGACCAGGGCCAGGTCCTTGTCGTTGAACAGCTTGTACAGGCCCAGCATGATCTTGCTCAGCTGGCCGACCTGCTTGGCGTTCAGGCCCAGGGCGAAGCCCAGGTCGCGGGTCTGGTAGGGCTGCAGGCCCTGCACATAGTTCACGTGCAGCGTCTTGATCGCTTCGGGCTTCTCGTGCGCGACCTGCTCGATGTCCATGCCGCCTTCGGCCGAGGCGATGAAGGTGATGGCCTTGCTGCCGCGGTCCACCAGCACCGACAGGTACAGTTCCTTGGCGATGTCGGTGGCCTGGGTGATCAGCACGCTGTCGACCGGCAGCTCGACGCCGGCGGTCTGGTAGGTGGCCATCTTGGTGCCGAGCATGCCCTTGGCGTAGTCGCGGACCTCGTCGAAGGTCTTGGACAGCTTCACGCCGCCGGCCTTGCCGCGGCCGCCGGCGTGAATCTGGGCCTTGACCACCCAGAAGTCGCCACCGATGGCCTTGGCTGCGTCGACAGCCTCTTCCGGCGTGCGCGCGACGCGCCCGGCCGGCACCGCAATGCCGTAGTCGGCAAAGAGCTGCTTTGCCTGGTATTCGTGGAAATTCATGCGTCACCGAGGGGAGTGAAAGACGTCCCGCGCGAGCAGCGGACCGCCGAAGCGGGCCGGGCGCGAGGGGGCCGCATTGTCGCCCATCGCGGCGGAGCGAGCAAAACCGCCCGTCCCCCGGCCGCCGCCGCAACGGCCGCGGCCAGACCCGGCAAAGCCCGCCGGCGCGGCCGGATAGGTCGTCCGGCCGCGGCCAGAGCCCGCCGCGCATGGGCGCTGGCGGCGCTTTCGCGCATACTCGCGGCCACTCCCGTCCGCCCAGGGACTGCCGCTTGCCCTCCGGTCTCGCCCCCGTCGCCGCCTCCGACGCCGACCACGCGCTGCGACGCGAGCTGTACTTCTTCACCCTGTACCGCCTGCTCGAGGCCGCCCTGCTGGCCCTGCTGGTGTTCGGCCCGGCGCAGGTGCTGATCAGCGCCCCGACCCTGCCGCTGCTGGCCCGCGGCGTGGTCCTGGGCTATATGCTGGCGGCCATGCTGCTGTTCGTGTCCGGGCGCCGCGGCGAGCTGCACACCCAGGCCCTGATCGGCATCGTGGTCGACCTGGCCGCCGGCATCCTGGCCCTGCACGCCCTGCCCGCGGCCGGCACCGGCATCGCCCTGATGCTGGTGTTCAACGTCGGCGCCGCCGCGCTGCTGCTGCGCATGCGCTACGGCCTGGGCATGGCCGGCGTGGCGGTGGCGCTGATCCTGGGCGAGTACGTCTACAGCGAGTTCTTCGCCGGCGGCAGCAACCGGGTGCTGGGCGAACCGGCGATGTTCGCCCTGGGCTTCATGGCCATCGCCACCCTGACCAGCCTGCTCGGGCGCGAGATGCGCGCCAGCGCGGCCCTGGCCGAGCGCCGCGGCGCCGAGGCCGCCAACTACGCCGAAATCAACGAGCTCATCATCCGGCGCATGCGCACCGGCGTGCTGCTGGTGGACGGCGAAGGCCGCCTGCGCCTGGCCAACGAGGCGGCGATGCTGCTGCTGGGCGAGGCCGGCGAGCACTCCGACCAGGCCCACCGCAACCTGTCCATCGCCGCGCCCGAACTGGCGCGCCGGCTGGGCCGCTGGCGCGCCGACGGCGTGCCCGACGAAAGCCCGCTGCAGATGGCCGGCGACCAGCCCGAGGTGGTGCCGCGCTTCACCCGCCTGCTGGCCGGCAGCGACCAGACCCTGATCTTCCTGGACGACACCTCCCTGGTCTCGCGCCGCGCCGAATCCATCACCCTGGCCGCGCTGGGCCGCTTCTCGGCCAGCCTGGCCCACGAGATCCGCAACCCGCTGGCCGCGATCAGCTACGCGGTGCAGCTGCTGGAGGAATCGCGCGACATCGCCGTGGCCGACCGCCGCCTGCTCGAGATCGTGCGCCAGCAGGGCACGCGCATGAACGGCATCGTCGAGAACGTGCTGGGCATGGCCCGGCGCGAGCCGGCCAAGCCCGAGCACGTGGACCTGGTTGGGTTCACCCGCCAGTTCGTCGACGAATACAACACCAGCCACCCGATCGAGCAGGACAGCCTGCGCGCCACCGGCACCCAGCCGCGGCTGGCCGCGCTGGTGGACCCGCGCCAGCTGCACCAGGCCCTGACCGTGCTGGTGCACAACGCCCTGACCTACGGCCGCATGCCCGGCCTGCCGGCGCGGGTGACCGTGCACGTGTATCCCGACGCCAACGCCGTGCCGGTGATCGACGTGCTCGACCGCGGCCCCGGCATCCCCGAAGCGGTGGCCGCGCGGCTGTTCCGCCCGTTCTTCACCACGTCCAGCCACGGCACCGGCCTGGGCCTGTACATCGCCCGCGAGCTGTGCCGCGCCAACCAGGCCTCGCTGGACTACGTGCCCATGCCCGGCGGCGGCGGCTGCTTCCGCATCCAGCTCGCCGGTGCCAATGCGATGCTGCCAGCGTGACCTGGCGCACGCTCCCGGCTTGGCCGTGACAGGCCCCATAAGCTATCGTGTCGGGCGGAGGACGCAATGGCTGAAACCCGTAGTGCACTGGTAATCGACGACGAGCGCGACATTCGCGAGTTGTTGGTCATGACGTTGGGCCGCATGGGCTTGCGCTGCGACACCGCTTCGAGCGTGTCGGAGGCGCGCAGCCAGCTCGCGCGCAACCGCTACGACCTGTGCCTCACCGACATGCGCCTGCCCGACGGCTCCGGCCTGGAGCTGGTGGCCGAGATCAGCCAGAAGCACCCCGACACGCCGGTGGCCATGATCACCGCCTTCGGCAACGTCGAGGCCGCGGTGGAAGCGCTCAAGGCCGGCGCCTTCGATTTCGTCGCCAAGCCGGTCGAGCTGACCGTGCTGCGCGACCTGGTCCGCCACGCGCTGGAACTCAACGAGGGCCGGCGCACGTCCGCCGACGCGGTCGCCTCGCGCCTGTACGGCGAATCGCCGGCCATGGCCAGGCTGCGCCAGACCATCGGCAAGGTCGCGCGCAGCCAGGCGCCGGTCTACATCGCCGGCGAGTCCGGCGTGGGCAAGGAACTGGTCGCGCGCACCATTCACGCCGAAGGCGGCCGCGCCAGCGGCCCGTTCGTGCCGGTCAACTGCGGCGCGATCCCGGCCGAGCTGATGGAAAGCGAATTCTTCGGCCACAAGAAGGGCAGCTTCACCGGCGCCCACGCCGACAAGCCCGGCCTGTTCCAGGCCGCCGACGGCGGCACCCTGTTCCTCGACGAAGTGGCCGAACTGCCGCTGCCCATGCAGGTCAAGCTGCTGCGCGCGATCCAGGAAAAATCGATCCGCCCGGTCGGCGCGCAGGCCGAAGTGGTGGTGGACGTGCGCATCCTCTCGGCCACGCATAAAGACCTGGCCGCGCTGGTCGCCGACGGTCGCTTCCGCCAGGACCTGTACTACCGCATCAATGTGATCGAACTGCGCGTGCCGCCGCTGCGCGAACGCCTGGACGATCTGCCCGGCCTGGCCAGCAAGGTGCTCGAACGCCTGGCCGGCGCCCAGGGCCGGGTGGTGCCGCGCCTGGGCGAGGACGCGCTGGAGGCCCTGCGCGCCTACGCCTTCCCGGGCAACGTGCGCGAGCTGGAGAACATCCTGGAGCGCGCCCTGGCCCTGGCCGAAGGCGAGGTGCTCAACGCCGCCGACCTGCGCCTGCCGCGCCTGTCCACCCAGGCCCCGCCGCCCGCTCCGGGCGCGCCGCCGGCGGCCGCGCCGGCCGCCGCGGCCGCCGTGGACCCGCGCACCATGAACCCGCGCGACACCTCCACCAGCGCCCTGCCCTCGTACATTGAAGAGATCGAACGCGCCGCCATCCAGCAGGCGCTGCAGGAAAACCGCTACAACAAGACCCGCACCGCGGCCGCGCTGGGCATCACCTTCCGCGCGCTGCGCTACAAGCTCAAGAAGCTGGGCATCGACTGAGCGGCCTGGCCGCTCAGATTCGCATCGTTTAGATCCGCATCAAATCCGCGCCACGCCGACCCATCCGGCGCTCAGCATCGGCGTCGCCCATTCCAGCAGGTTGACGCCCGCCTGGAATCCGCGCACCGCCAGCCGACCTGCCGCGCCGCTGCGCTCGATCATTTCGTCGAAACGCGCGCCATAGGGCGACAGCGAATGCAGCTCGATACCGGCGCGGTCGAACAAGGTCCGCAGTGTCTTATAGGAATAGATCTGCAGATGGTCGGGGTGGGTGGACTCGCGCCCGGCCAGGCCGATGGCGATGTTGTGCCAGCTGCAGGCATTGGGGGTCGAGAACACGAACTCCACCCCTTGCAGTTCCGGGCAGGCTTTCAGGCTGCGCAGGAAGCCCAGGGTATCGGGCAGGTGTTCGATCAGCTCGCCCGCCACGATCAGGTCCGGCTGGCCGTAGCGCGCCACGCTGTCGCCCAGGGCGAAGATGTCGGCCTGGACGATCCGGCCATTGGGGCGCGTGGCCAAACCCCCTTGCGGCACCAAGGCCGAGTTGTCGATGCCGATCACCTCGCGCGCGACCGCGCACAGGCGCGAATGCAGCCACAGGCCCTTGTCCTGCTTGGCGCCGTAGGCGGTTTCGTCCAGCGCGCCCAGATCGAAGACGCGCTTGCCGTGCGCATGCGCTTCGATCTGGCTCAGGCGGTCGCGGGGCCTGGGCACCTTCACGCGTTCCAGCGCGGTATAGCTCAGTGGCTGCATGTGGGCTCGGTTCAGGGGACGCTGACGCGCATCAGGTAGTTGGGGCGGTCGCGGGCCAGCAAACCGATTTCGGTCGCGTCCGTATCGGGCGATACGCGGCGCAGCAGTTCGGCCAACTGCGCCGACGCCACCAGCACCACGCCGCGATCGCCGCTGATGTACTTGTCGGCCAGGTAGCCCAGGGTGGCGCGGTAGTGACCCGGCTCAACGTCCTTGATCAGCAAGGGCGCGCTCGGACGCAGCGCGTCCATGACCGCACGCAGGAAATCCTCGCGCTGGTCCAAGGCGACGTGATGCATGACGTCGACCACGATCGCCGCGTCGTACTTGCGCGACAAGCCCGACAGATGATCCTGAATCGTGGTCGCCGGAATCCTGGTTACGCGCTCGGCGGCGTCCGGCCGTAGAAACCGACCCACGCTGGCCGCCACGTCCACCATGGTCACGCGCAGGTCGGGCCGGCGCGCGAACAACCTATTCAGCAGTTCGCCGTCGCCGCCGCCGATGTCCAGCACGCTCGCGTCCGCCGGCAAGGCGCCGGCCAGCGCGTCGGCCACTCGGTCCAGGTCTACGAAGATCGCGCGGTAGGCATTGGCCGCCGCGCGCTCAAGCCGCGCCGGCATGCAGGCCCGCAGCACAGGACCGATCCTCATCGCCGCTCCATCGTCGTCATCGGATTCATTCGTCGCGCAACAGGGGGTGTACGGCCCGTTTGGGCACCGCGGAAATGTCGTAAGCCAGGAACCCCAGCAGCAATTGGATACCGACGATGATCTGCAAAGCCGCCAGCATGACGCTGCCGGCGCTGGTCGGCACGCCGCTGCGGAACGACTCGATCCAGAAACCCAACCCCATCGCGAAACCGACGGTGACGAACAGGGCACCGAAGGCCAACTCGATCGACGCCAGCGACAGGTCGCGCAGGAAGTAGTTGTAGAACACGCGCTTGCAGGTGTTGCGCAGGTGCTTGAACAGGAAATCGAACAGGATCTTGGAGATGCGCAGGTTGCTGGTCTCGGCGCCGTAGCGCGCGTCCATCGGCACGTCCACCACCACCGCGCGCACGATGTTGAGCCGGAACAGCATGTCGGTCTCGAAGAAATAGCGCGGGCTGATCTTGCGCAGCGGCAGCTTGGCCACCAGCTTGGCGTGGATCGCGGTGTAGCCGTTGGTGGGATCGAACAGGTCCCAGTAGCCGGACGAGATCTTGGTCATGAACGACAGCATGGCGTTGCCGAAGATGCGCAGCTTGGGCATGCGGCCGATCTGGGCCAGGTCGTAGAAGCGGTTGCCCTTGGTGTAGTCGGCGTCGCCGCGCAGGATCGGGCCGACCAGCTGCGGCAGCGCCGCGCCTTCCATCTGGCCGTCGCCGTCCATCTTCACCACCACGTCGGCGCCGTCGGCGGCCGCGCGCGCGTAGCCGGCCATGACCGCGCCGCCCACGCCGCGGTTGACCTCGTTGTAGATCACCTGCACGCGCGGATCGCGGCAGTGCTCTTCCACGTACTGCCCCGAGCGGTCCGGGCAGGCGTCGTCCACCACGTAGATGCGCCAGACCATCGCCGGCACGTCCTCGATCACGCCCAGGATGTGCTCGCGCACGCGATAGCAGGGCACCACCACGGCGATGCGCGGCGGCTCGGCTTGCGCCTGCGGCGTGAGGCCGATGGAAGCGACGGGGTCGGCGTAGGGCTGCATCAGGCGGCGCCGGCGTAGGACAGGCGGTAGGCGCGCGCCAGCACGCGCGCGATCGGCCGCGGCCACAGGGAATCGAACATCATCTGGTCCTCCGCCGCGCGCACGCCCTCGCGCACGCCTGCGCTGGTCTCGCTGCCGGGATGGATACGGTGCAGCATCAGCTGCTCGCGAATGTACACGAACGCGCCCGGCTCCCGCGCGCGCCGCACCCAGGCGTCCCAATCCAGGTTCACGCGCAGATCCTCGCGGAAGCGCGGCGCCGCGGCGCCGCGCGCCAGGGTCACTGACGGGCAAGGGATCGGACAGCCGAAACGCAGCGCACGCAGCTTGGCCCCGGGCGCCGCGATCGCCTCGCGCCCCAGGAACGCCAGCTCCAGCAGCAGGCGCTTGATCCGCAGCATCGCGGTGCCGGCGCGGGTGACCTCGCTGTCGCCCAGCAGCTCGGCATAGCCGGTGAACAGCAGCGCAGCATCCGGCCGCGCCTGCGCCGCCGCCAAGGTGCGGCGGGTGAAATCGGGCAGATAGATATCGTCCTGGTGGGCGACGGTGACCCAGGGCGTGGCGGCCTGGGCCAGGGCCTGGTTCCAGTCGCGGCCGATGCCGCCGTTGGGGCCGTGCACCGCCAGGTCGGCGCCGAACTCGCGCGCCAGTTCGGACAGGCCGTCGTAGGGCGTGGAACTGGCGATGTGCAAACGCGAGGCCTGCGTCTGCGCGCGCAGCGACTCCAGGCAAGCGCGCAAGTGCGGCGAGCGGCCGTAGGCGGGGACGACGAAGGAATGCAGCGGTTCCGACACGGGTGCGGCGCTCAGGAACTCTGCCCTACCGACGCCAGCAACAGCACCCCGGCCGACACCAAGGCCACGCCGACCCACTGCGTCGGGGTCAGCCGCTCGCCGTAGACCAGCCAACCCGCGGTGGCCATCAGGATGTACATGGTGGCGCCGGAAATGGCGAAGGCCATGCCGAGCTTGACCCGACTGACCACGACGACCCAGATGGTGAAGCCCATGCCCTGGACGGCGATCGCAGCCAATACGCCCGGCGACAGCATCGCAGACATCAGCCAGTCCAGGCCTTTCAAATCGGGACTGCGCGCGGCCAGCTGCAGCAAGGCGCGCTTGATCAACAACTGGCTGCCGATGGTCGAGCAGCTCACGAACAGAATCATCAGTATTTCGCGGATCACCCCTGCCCCCAAAACAACGGCCCTGTCATCGCCACCGCGCCCACTCTCCGGCGCACATGCGACACCTTAGTATGCAAGCTCGACCCGCGCTGGGCGCCTCGCCCACTGCGGAGCTGGGACCGCCGTCGCGCTTGACCGACCCAGCCCTACCCCTGCCGGACCAGCTCGCGGCGGCCTACTTGGAACGATTCGAAGGTACCCGGATACACGATGTGACGCAAAACGTCAGCCCAACCGGGCGCGCCTGACAAAAAACGTCAGGCCGCTTTTGAGGGTTGCCCCTATTTAGCGTGACCGCCGAACCAGTTTGGAATTTCAACCCCCCGATGGCCGCTATTGGCATGGCTTATGCGTATGCTTTTAGCGCACGTGCAGTTCCGCACGGCAAGCCGACGGACCGCAAAGCCGGGCCAAAAGGCACGTGAAGTTCACCACTCCTAGGGGAAACACCATGAAGAACAACCAGCAAGGCTTCACCCTGATCGAACTGATGATCGTGATCGCGATCCTCGGCATCCTGATCGCCATCGCTCTGCCGGCCTACCAGGACTACTCGATCCGCACCAAGAACTCCGAATGCCTGAACGTCGCCGCGGCCGCCAAGCTGGCCGTGTCCGAAACCGCTCAGGACCGTGGTTCGCTGGGCGTCGTGACCCAGGCCAACACCGGCTACAACTTCACCGCCAGCGACTACTGCAACTCGGTCGCCATCGCCAACGGCGGCACCATCACCGCCGTGACCCGCAGCACCGGCGGCCCGGCCACCACCTTCACCCTGGCCCCCAGCACCGCCAGCAACAGCGGCCGCATCGACTGGACCTGCTCGGCCACCGGTATGGCCAACCAGTCGCAGCTGCCGGGCGAGTGCCGCGCCCCGTAATTGGTTTCACGGTAGTAACGCAACATCGAGAAACCCCGGTTCGCCGGGGTTTCTTCTGAAAGGCCTGTTGCAATGCCCGCAACAGTTTCAGGACCACCCCCCTGTCGGTCCGCAACGCCATTCGGCTCGCGACTCTTGTGTCCTGCTGAGGGACCGACCATGAACAGACAAAACGGTTTTACCCTGATCGAACTGATGATCGTCATTGCGATCCTCGGCATCCTGATCGCCATTGCCCTGCCGGCCTATCAGGACTACTCGATCCGCACCAAGAACGCCGAGTGCCTCAACGTCGCGGCCGCCGCCAAGCTCGCCGTCGGCGAAACCGCACATTCGGCCGAAGGCTTGTCGCTGATCACCACCACCAACACCGGCTTCACGTTCACCGGCAGCGATTACTGCCAGTCGATCCAGGTCCAGAACGGCGGCTCGGTGCGTATGGTGACCCGCAGCACCGGCGGCCCGGTGACTACGTTTACCCTGCTGCCCAGCAGTGGCTCGAACACGGGCCGGATCGAGTGGACTTGCAGCGCTACCGGACAGGCGAACGAGTCGCAGCTTCCGGCCGAGTGCAGGACCCCGTAATTTCAGACATCCTTAGTGCGCATGCGCCCCTGCCGGGGCCATGCGCATTTTGCTTTTTGCACCCCAAGTAACCGCCCGTAGGAATACGAATGCGCCAAAAATTGCCGCTGATTCTGCTACTGCTGTTGACTGCGGCGATCTATTGGCAGGGCCTGTCCGGCCCGTTCCTGTTCGACGATGGCTGGAACTTCACTGCGTTGTTCGCCTGGGCGAAGGGCAAGGCGACCTGGCAGGAGGTGGTGCTGGGCAACGGATCGCTGCTGCTGGCCCGCCCGGTTGCGATGGCGAGCTTCCTGCTCACGACCTGGCTGGGCGGCGTCGATCCGTTCTCGTTCAAGCTGGGCAACCTCGCGGTGCACCTGGCCTGTGGCGTGCTGGTGTGGGCGGTCGCCCGCCGCGCACTGACCGAGGACCCGCGCCTGGCTATGCATGCCAACGCGCTGGCGATCGTCGCCGCTGCGTTCTGGCTGCTGCACCCGCTGCAGGTCAGCACCGTGCTGTATGCGGTACAGCGCGCGGCGCAGCTGAGCACGCTGTTCGTGCTGGCCGCGGTCTGGACCTACCTGATCGCGCGCCGGCAGCTCGCCCAAGGCGCTACGCGCCGCACCGCCATGCTGTTGTTCCTGCTGTTTCCGCTGATCGTCGTCGCGGGCCTGCTCAGCAAGCAGAACGCCGCCATCGCGCCGCTGCTGTGCCTGGTGCTGGAGTTGGCTTATTTCCGTGGGCAGTCTGCCTCGCGCGCCGTGCTCTGGCCTTTCTTCGGGCTGAGCCTGGGCCTGCCGGCGGTCCTGGCTGCAGGCTTGCTCGCGTTCGCGCCGGACAAGCTGCTGGGCGGTTATGCGGAGTGGGGCTTTACCCTGGGCGAGCGCCTGCTGACCCAACCGCGCGCGCTATGCGACTACCTGGCGATGCTGTTGATACCGCGCAGCCCAGCCATGGGCCTGTACACCGACGATTTCGCGGTATCGACCGGCTTGATGGCGCCGCCGAGCACCCTGGCGGCGATCCTGGCCCTGCTGGCGATCAGCGCGGCGGCCATTGCGGTGCGCAAACGCGCCCCTACGGTGTTCGCCGGCTGGTTCCTGTTCCTGGCCGGCCACGCCGTGGAGTCCGGCTTCCTGCCGCTGGAGATGTACTACGAGCACCGCAACTACCTGCCTTCGGCCGGGGTCATGCTCGCTTTGGTCGCCCTGTTCGCCCAGGTCGGCGCCCGCTTGCGGACCAATGTGCTGTCGACCCGGCAACTGGGACTACTGGCCGCCGGCACTTTCGGCCTCGTTTTGGCCTTCGCCACCTTCGGCAGGGTAATGGTGTGGCAGAAAATCGAAACCGTGGTCGCCCAGGGCCTGCGTTTCCATCCGCAGTCGCTGCGCGCCAACTTCGACCGCGCGGTGCTGGCCCTGCAGGCCCAGGACTACGCCACCCACCAGTTGATCATGCAACATCTGCTGCGCAGCCCCGATCCGCGCAACCGGTTGCTCGCGCAGATCAACCTGATCACCGGCAGCTGCCTAAAAAACTCCGATGCCGACCCGGCCGATCTGGACCGTCTGGTTCCTGCATTGCAGCCGCAGATCACCATCTTCGAAATGTCGTCGCTGCAATTCCTCGCCGACACCACGCAGAGCCGCGGCTGCGGACGGATCAGTAACAGCCGCCTGGCCGCGAACTTGCTGCAGCTGACCGACGCCACGCCGAACCAGGCCGATTCGGCGATGCCGAAGTGGCGCACACGCTATATGGCGGCCGACCTGTATGCCATGGACCGCGACTTCGCCAAATCCGAAGCCCTGGCGGCGTCGCTGTGGGAGCCCAGCGGCCATGACATCCAGGTGGGGCTGTTGCTGGCTTGGTCCCAGGCCAAGCAGGGCAAGCGCGAACAGGCGCAGCGCATGATCGAAACGCTGGATGCGACGATCAAACCCTACGACTCCAAGCAGCGCCGCGAACTGGCGATGGTACGCAGCGCGCTCTGAACGGAGTGCGGCCGAACGATCGCCATGTCCGCCGCACGAGTCCCGATGCCGCTCCCCGACTCACGTTGGGACTTCGCCAGGTGGCTGCTGGTCGCTGCGACGCTGGCAGCCTTTGTGCTGTACGCGCCCGGGCTGCAGGGGCCTTTCCTGTTCGATGATCCGGCGAATCTGGCCGTGCTCAGGGCCTGGTACAACGGCCAGGCCGATTGGCGGACGGTCGTGCTGGGCCAAGGCGGCCTGATCGAAGCGCGACCGCTGTCGATGCTGAGCTTCCTGGCGACCGTCGCAGCCGGCGGCCCGGGGCCGCTGTCGTACAAGGCCGGCAACCTGTTGCTGCATGCGGCCTGCGCCGCGCTCGGGTTCCGCCTGCTGAGCCGGACGCTCGCTCAGGACCCACGTCTGGCGCCGCAAGCGCGCGCATTGGCGGCGATCGCCGTTGCGCTATGGCTGTTGCACCCCATCCAGGTCAGCACCGTGCTATATGCGGTGCAGCGCATGGCGCAACTCAGCGCGCTGTTCGCACTGGGCGCCGTGCTGGCCTACTTCCTCGCCCGGACCCGACTGACTTCGCGAGCGCGGGACCGGACCGCCATAGCGCTGTTGTTCGCCGCCTTTCCTTTGCTGGTCGTTGCCGGCGTACTCAGCAAGCAGAACGCGATCGTCGCCCCACTGTTGTGCCTGGCATTCGAGCTGGCCTACTTCCCCGGCAAGCGCCCCCTTGCGATACGCCTGTTCTTCGGCCTGTTCCTGGCCTTGCCGTTCGTGGTGGCGCTGCTGGCGTTCGCGGCGGCGCCGCAGACGCTGCTGCGGGGTTATTCGGACTGGGGATTCTCGCCGGACCAACGCCTGCTGACCCAGACGCGCGTGCTAATGGACTATGCCGGCTCGCTGTTGTGGCCGCGCGGCGAGCATATGAGCCTGTTCCGCGACGATTTCGTTATCTCCGTGGGCCTATTCGCTCCGGCGACGACCGCCCTGGCCATCGCCGGCCTGCTGGCCTTGAGCGCACTCGTGGTCGAATTGCGCCGACGCGCACCCAGCCTTTTCGCGGGCTGGTTCTTCTTCCTGCTCGCTCATAGCGTCGAATCCAGCGTGCTGCCGCTGGAGATGTACTACGAACATCGCAACTATCTGCCCGCATTCGGTCTGGCGTTGGCCCTGGTCGGGACACTGGCGCTGTGGCCGCGACGTGGCGCAGCGGGCCTGCGGCTCGCGCCGCTGGCCTGGTTCGCCACCGCCGCCTGCTTGGTACTGGCCCTACAAACCTACGGCCGCGTGCAGACCTGGCGCAGCAAACCGGCCATCGTCGCCAACGCCCTCATCCACCACCCCGAGTCGCTGCGAGCGCGCCAGACCCAGGCTTTCATCGACTTGGCCGAAGGCCGTACGGACGCGGCGCTGGCCCAGATGCACCGCCTGCAGCGCAGCGCCCAGCCCCGCACGCGCCTGCTGGCGCGGATCGACGCAGTGTCCATCGCCTGCCTGGCGGGACGCCCAGCCGATCCGTCCGAATTGACGCGGGCGCTGACCGATGCCCAGGCCAAGGTAACCCTGGACGAGGTGCTGGTCGTCGACTTGCTCGCCCAAGCCTCCGCGGGCGATCGCTGCCCCGGGGTCGCCTCGCCGCAGGTGTCCGCACTGGTACTGGGTTTGTTGCGCGCCGCCCCGACGCAGGACCCGGCCGCCCATCCCAGGCGACAACTGCACCTGATCGCGGCCCTGGTCCTGGCCCGCTCCCAGGACTGGGCCGGAGCCCAGGCCCAGGCCGAAGGTGCCTGGACCACCCAGGCGCCGCTCGAGGTCGCCGACGTGCTGGTCCAAGCCTATCTGGCCAACGGACGTCGCCAGGACGCCGAGCGCGTGCTGCGGCAAATACAGGCGCGCACCCGCCCCTACGACCGCGCCGGCCAGGCCCTGATCGCCCAGCTGCGTGGCCGCATTCAGACCCATTGAACCGTTGGTAATCGATGCGGTCCAAGATTGCGTAAGCCCGAAATTGGCGTCATAACGGCCTTTGGAGGAGCGAAAAGGCGACCGTTGTCCGCTCGCGTGACCCAAGGATTGGGGTAAAGTCGGCCTGGGGAAAAACCGAGGACTGCGATGTCTAGCGTCGCGACCGCCAACTTGGTGGGAATCACCGGCATTGCCCGGCGCTTGGTGCTGGATGGTGCCCTGGAGGAATCCGCGGCCCGCGAGGCCATGACCGGCGCCACCAGCGAACGCAAGCCGATCGCGACCTACCTGGCGGAAAAGCGCCTGGTCAGCGCCAGCCAGCTGGCGGCCGCCAACTCCATCGAGTTCGGCGTGCCGATCTTCGACGCCAGCGCGCTGGACGCCTCGCAGTCGGCGGTGAAGCTGGTCAACGAGGAACTGATCCGCAAGCACAACGTGCTGCCGCTGTTCAAACGCGGCAACAAGCTGTTCGTGGGCCTGTCCGATCCGACCAACACCCGCGCCCTGGACGAGATCAAGTTCCAGACCAACCTGGTGATCGAGGCCATCCTGGTCGACGACGACACCATCCGGCGCAGCCTGGAC
The DNA here is from genome assembly GCF_003382365.1 of Lysobacter silvisoli. Lineage (NCBI taxonomy): Bacteria > Pseudomonadati > Pseudomonadota > Gammaproteobacteria > Lysobacterales > Lysobacteraceae > Lysobacter > Lysobacter silvisoli. The sequence continues at coordinate 231,291 of NZ_QTSU01000002.1, forward strand.
CAGTGGCTGGAGTCGGCCGACGCGTTGGGCGACGGCGTCACCGAAGAAGGCCTGGAAACCCTGGACGTCGGCGGCGGCGACGACGACCTCACGGCCGCCGGCGACAGCGGCGTGGACGCCAAGGGCGACGATACCCCGGTGGTGAAGTTCGTCAACAAGGTGCTGGTGGACGCGATCCGCCGCGGCGCCTCGGACATCCACTTCGAGCCCTACGAAACCGAATACCGCGTGCGCCTGCGCATCGACGGCATCCTCAAGCAGGTCGCCAAGGTGCCGGTCAAGCTGACTCCGCGCATCGCCGCGCGCCTGAAGGTCATGGCGCAGCTGGACATCGCCGAGAAGCGCGTGCCGCAGGACGGCCGCATCAAGCTCAACCTGTCCAAGACCAAGCAGATCGACTTCCGCGTCAGCACTCTGCCGACCCTGTTCGGCGAGAAGATCGTGCTGCGTATCCTCGACGGCAGCGCCGCCAAGCTGGGCATCGACAAGCTCGGCTACGAGGAAGACCAGAAAGACCTGTTCGTCGGCGCCGTGGTCAAGCCCTACGGCATGGTCCTGGTGACCGGCCCGACCGGCTCGGGCAAGACGGTGTCGCTGTACACCGCGCTGAACATCCTCAACGACGACATGCGCAACATCTCCACCGTCGAGGACCCGGTCGAAATCCGCGTGCCGGGCATCAACCAGGTGCAGATGAACGTCAAGCGCGGCATGACCTTCGCCGCCGCGCTGCGCAGCTTCCTGCGCCAGGACCCGGACGTGATCATGGTCGGCGAAATCCGCGACCTCGAGACCGCCGAGATCGCGATCAAGGCCGCCCAGACCGGCCACATGGTGCTGTCCACCCTGCACACCAACGACGCGCCGCAGACCATCGCGCGCCTGATGAACATGGGCGTGGCGCCGTACAACATCACCTCCTCGGTGACCCTGGTCATCGCCCAGCGTCTGGCCCGCCGCCTGCACGACTGCAAGCGCGAGGTCCACCTGCCCGAGCACGCGCTGCTGGCCGAGGGCTTCAGCCACGACGAGATCGTCGGCGGCCTGAAGGTCTACGAGGCCGGCGGCTGCCCGGACTGCACCGAAGGCTACAAGGGCCGTACCGGCATCTACCAGGTCATGCCCATGACCGAAGAGATCCAGGCGATCGTGCTGGAAGGCGGCAACGCCATACAGATCGCCGCCGCCGCGCAGCGTTCCGGCATCCGCGACCTGCGCCAGTCGGCGCTGATGAAGGTGCGCAACGGCGTCACCAGCCTTTCCGAAATCAACCGCGTTACCAAGGACTAAACCATGTCCGCGACCCGCTCCGCGACCAAGCAGGCCCCCGCCCGCCGCCCCAACCCGCTCGAACTCTTCGTCTGGGAGGGCAAGGACAAGCGCGGCGTCGTCATGAAGGGCGAGCAGGCGGCCAAGAACGCCAACATGCTGCGCGCCGAGCTGCGCCGCCAGGGCATCACCCCCGGCACGGTCAAGCCCAAGGGCAAGCCGCTGTTCGGCGGCGCCGGCAAGCGCATCACCCCGCGCGACATCGCCATCTTCAGCCGCCAGATCGCGACCATGATGAAGTCCGGCGTGCCGATCGTGACCTCGCTGGAGATCATGGCCGGCGGCCAGAAGAATCAGAAGATGAAGAATCTGATCAACACGATCCGCTCCGACCTGGAAAGCGGCTCGTCCATGCACGAGGCGCTGAGCAAGCACCCGGTGCAGTTCGACGAGCTCTACCGCAACCTGGTCAAGGCCGGCGAATCGGCCGGTGTGCTGGAAACGGTGCTGGACACCGTGGCCAGCTACAAGGAAAACATCGAAAGCCTGAAGGGCAAGATCAAGAAGGCGCTGTTCTATCCCGCCACGGTCATAGCGGTGGCGATCCTGGTCTCGGCGATCTTGTTGATCTTCGTGGTGCCGCAGTTCCAGAAAACGTTCGAAAGCTTCGGCGCCGAACTCCCCGCCTTCACGCTGATGATCATCGCGGCCAGCGATTTCATGATCAAATGGTGGTGGCTGGTACTGTTCCTGGTGGTGGGCACGATCATAGGCTTCATCATGGCCAAGAACCGCTCGCCGGCCTTCGCCCATTTCCTCGACCGGATGATGCTGAAGATTCCGGTGGTCGGCCAGATCCTGCACAACTCGGCCATCGCCCGCTTCTCGCGCACCCTGGCGGTGACCTTCAAGGCCGGCGTACCGCTGGTGGAGGCGCTGGACACGGTGGCCGGCGCCACCGGCAACGTGGTCTACGAGCAGGCCGTGCGCCGCATCCGCGACGACGTGGCCGTGGGCTACCAGCTCAACATGTCGATGAAGCAGGTCAACCTGTTCCCGCACATGGTCATCCAGATGACCGCGATCGGCGAAGAGGCCGGCGCGCTGGACACCATGCTGTTCAAGGTGGCCGAGTTCTACGAGGAAGAGGTCAACAATGCCGTCGACGCGCTGTCCAGCCTGCTCGAACCGCTGATCATGGTGGTGCTGGGCGTGGTGGTGGGCAGCATGGTCATCGGCATGTACCTGCCGATCTTCAAGCTGGCCGCGACGATCTGACCGCTTAGGCTTATCCTTCGCGCATGGCATTCCTGGATCAGAACCCCGGCCTCGGGTATCCCCTCGCGGCCGGCCTCGGGCTGTTGGTCGGCAGTTTCCTCAACGTGGTCATCCTGCGCCTGCCCAAGCGGCTGGAATGGCAGTGGAAGCGCGATGCGCGCGAGATCCTGGAGCTGCCGGAAATCTACGACCCGCCGCCGCCGGGCATCGTGGTCGAGCGCTCGCACTGCCCGCACTGCAAGCACCAGCTGAGCTGGTACGAGAACATCCCGGTCTTCAGCTACCTGTTCCTGCGCGGCCGTTGCCGCAGCTGCAAGACCCCGATCTCGCCGCAGTACCCGCTGGTGGAACTGATCACCATGCTGGCGGTGCTGGCCTGCGTCTGGCGCTTCGGCTTCGGCTGGCAGGGCTTCGGCGCGATCGTGTTCAGCACCTTCCTGATCGCGCTGTCGGGCATCGACTTCCGCACCAAGCTGCTGCCGGACCAACTGACCTTGCCCTTGATGTGGCTGGGTCTGGTGGCCAGTTCCGACAACCTGTATTTCCCGACCAAACCGGCCTTGCTCGGCGCGATGGCCGGTTATCTGAGCCTGTGGTCGGTGTGGTGGGTGTTCAAACAGCTCACCGGCAAGGAAGGCATGGGCCACGGCGACTTCAAGTTGCTGGCCGCGATCGGCGCCTGGGTCGGGCTCAAGGGCATCCTGCCCACGGTGCTGCTGTCCTCGCTGGTCGGCGCCATCCTGGGCTCGATCTGGCTGGCCGCGCGCGGCAAGGACCGCGCGACCACGATTCCGTTCGGTCCCTATCTGGCCATCGCCGGCTGGATCGTGTTCTTCTGGGGCGAGCTGATCCTGGGCGCGTACACGCAGTACGCCGGATTGCGCTGAGTGCCATGGCCGCGTTCTGCGTCGGCGTGACCGGCGGCGTGGCCTCGGGCAAGAGCGAAGTCACCCGCCGTTTCGAAGCCTTGGGCGTGCGGGTCGCCGACGCCGACCTGGCCGCGCGCGCCGCGGTGGCACCCGGTTCGGACGGCCTGCGCGAGGTGGTCTCTGCATTCGGCGCGGACGTGTTGGACGCCGATGGCGGCCTGGACCGCGCGGCCATGCGCCGGCGCGTGTTCGCCGACGAGACCGCGCGCCGCCGCCTGGAAGCCATCGTCCACCCGCGCGTGCGCGAGGCCTTGCGCTGGCAATGCGAATCGGCGCCCGGCGCCTACGCCATCGCCGCGATTCCGCTGTTGGCCGAAGGCGGCGGCCGCGAGGCCTATCCGTGGCTGCACCGGATCCTGGTCGTCGACGTGCCCACCGCGGTGCAGCGCGCGCGGGTGATGGCGCGCGACCGGGTCGAGGCCGATCTGGCCGAACGCATGATCGCGGCCCAGGCCACGCGCGCGCAGCGCCTGGCCATCGCCGACGACGTGGTCGTCAACGACGGGCCGCTGGAGGCGCTGGACCGGCACGTGGCCGATCTGGACCGGCGCTATCGGGCCCTGGCCGGCGGCTGAGCGCGGCGCTGTCTGTGGGAGCGGCGTAAGCCGCGATGAATCCCCACCCACCGACGCCGCCCGACATCCCGCTGTAGGAGCGGCGCAAGCCGCGACCGCCATTTGGCGAAGCATTGCGTGTCCTGGGGTCGCCGAAAGACCTCCAGCGCGTAAAGACGCTTGCCCGCAGGCAACGGGCGGATTCGCGGCAATCTTCGGGACCGCAGTCGCGGCTTGCGCCGCTCCTACAGGGAAATGCGCAGCAACATCGCGGCTGGGCAATGGCGGCTTACGCCGCTCCCACAGGGGCGGTCGTGGCTTGCGCGGGCCACAGCGCGCGGATGGCGGCGATGCCCTGGGCGCCGTGGGCGCGGGCCTGGGCCAGGTCTTCGGGGCCCAGGCCGCCGATGGCGTAGATCGGCAGCGAGACGGTCTCGCGCAGGGCGGCGAAGCCGTCCCAGCCGATGCCGGCTTGGCCGGGGTGGCTGGGCGTGGCCTGGACCGCGCCGACCACGGCGAAATCGCAGCCCAGGGCCTGGGCTGCGCGCAGCTCTTCGGCGTCGTGGCAGGACGCGGCCAGCGCCTGGCCGGCCGGCAGCGGTCGCTGCGCGTGCTCGCGCAGCTGCGCGGCGCGCAGGTGCAGGCCGATGCCAAGCTCGGCCGCGAGCGCGGCGTCGCCGCTGAGCAGCGCCTGCGCGCGCGCGCGCCGGCAGCGCAGCGCGGCGGCGGCGGCCAGCGGCTTCCAACGCGCCGCGGGCGTGGCCGGCGCGCGCAGCTGCACCCGGCGCACGCCGGCGGCCAGGGCGCGGTCCAGCGCGGCCAGCCAGTCGGCGTCGGTGGTCGTGGCCGGATCGGGCGTGACCAGATAGCGGTCGGGCTGCAGCAGCGCCGCCACCACCGGCCGGTCGGCCGGCGGCATCGCGTAGGCGCTGAGCTTGGCCGGCGGCACCCAGGCCAGGGCCTGGCCTTCGCGGCCGCGCACGCTGCCGCGCCACTGGCGCAGTTCGCGCACGTCCAGGCGCAGGCGCTTGTCGGGGTAGATCTGCGGCACGTCGATCACCGCGGCGCCGACCTCGCAGTCGATGCCCAGCTCTTCGTGCAGTTCGCGTTGCAGCGCCGCTTCGGCGGTCTCGCCGGCCTCGCGCTTGCCGCCGGGGAATTCCCATAGCCCGGCCAGGTCGCGGCCCTCGGTGCGCCGGGTCAGCAGCACCCGGCCGCGCGCGTCGCGCACGACCGCGGCGACGACGTGGATCTGGCGGGGCTGGGATGACACTAGCCGATCGTCCGGCCTGCCATCCCCGCGCGGACGGGGATGGCGGGCGTTACCGCCACATGACGCCGAAGTCCCTGGATCCCCGCTTTCGCGGGGATGACGAGCAAGAGCCGAATCTTCGGTGCCGGCTTCAGGCCAGCTGCCCATGGCAGTGCTTGTACTTCTTGCCGCTGCCGCAGGGGCAGGGATCGTTGCGGCCGACATTGGCGAAGGCTTCCTCGGAGACCTGCGCGGCCTCCTCGTCGGCGCCGAAGCCGCCGGCGCTGGCGTGCTGGAACTGCATCTGCCGCGCCTGGGCCTCGGCCTGCGCGCGCTCCTGCGCCTCCAGCGCCGCGATCTCTTCCTCGCTGCGGATGCGCACGCGCGCCAGCAGGGTGATCACTTCGCGCTTGACCTTCTCCAGCATGTCCGAGAACAGCTCGAAGGCTTCCTTCTTGTATTCCTGCTTGGGCTGCTTCTGCGCGTAGCCGCGCAGGTGGATGCCCTGACGCAGGTAGTCCATGCGCGCCAGGTGCTCCTTCCAGTTCTGGTCGAGCACGTTGAGCATGATGTGCTTTTCCAGCATGCGCATGGTCTCGCCGCCCAGTTGGACCTCGCGCTCCTCGAAGTGGCGGTTGACCGCCTCGATCACGCGCGCGGCCACGCCGTCGGCGTCGAGTTCGTCGTGCTGGCGGGCGAAATCGACCAGGCCCACCTGCACGCCGAATTCCTCGGCCACGGCCGCTTCCAGGCCCGGCAGGTCCCACTGCTCGTCGACCGAGTTCTGCGGCACGTAGCGCACCACCAGCTCGGCGACCACGTCGTCGCGGATGCCGTCCACGTTCTCCTGCACGCTCTCGGCTTCCAGCAGCTCGTCGCGCTGGCCGTAGATCACCTTGCGCTGGTCGTTGTTGACGTCGTCGAAGTCGAGCAGGTTCTTGCGGATGTCGAAGTTGTGCGCCTCGACCTTGCGCTGCGCGTTGGCGATCTGTTTGGTCACCAGCGGGCTTTCGATGATGTCGTCTTCCTTCAGACCCATGCGCGCCATCACCCGCTGCACCCAGTCGGCAGCGAAGATGCGCATCAGGTTGTCTTCCAGCGACAGGTAGAAGCGCGAGGAACCCGGGTCGCCCTGGCGGCCGGCGCGGCCGCGCAGCTGGTTGTCGATGCGGCGCGACTCGTGGCGCTCGGTGCCGACGATGTGCAGGCCGCCGGCGGCCTTGACCGCGTCGTGGCGGCGCTGCCACTCGGCCTTCAGGCGCGCGTGGGTCACCTCGTCCACCGGCTGGCCGCCGTTCTGCGCGGCCAGCTCGCTGAGCTCGTTCTCCAGCGAACCGCCGAGCACGATGTCGGTGCCGCGGCCGGCCATGTTGGTGGCGATGGTGATCGCGCCGGGGCGGCCGGCCTGGGCGACGATGTTGGCCTCGCGCTCGTGCTGCTTGGCGTTGAGCACCTCGTGCGCCACGCCGGCGGCCTTGAGCTGCTGGCTCAGCATTTCCGACACTTCGATCGAGGTGGTGCCCACCAGCACCGGCTGGCCGCGGCCGTGCGCGTCCTTGATCTCGTTGAGCACCGCGCGGTACTTGCCGTTGCGGTTGAGGAACACCTGGTCCGGATGGTCCTTGCGCACCATCGGCCGGTGGGTCGGGATCACGATCACTTCCAGGCCGTAGATGCTCTGGAACTCGTAGGCTTCGGTGTCCGCCGTACCGGTCATGCCGGCCAGCTTCTTGTACATGCGGAACAGGTTCTGGAAGGTGATCGAGGCCAGCGTCTGGTTCTCGCGCTGCACCGGCACGCCTTCCTTCGCCTCCACCGCCTGGTGCAGGCCGTCGGACCAGCGGCGGCCGGCCAGGGTGCGGCCGGTGAACTCGTCGACGATGACCACTTCGCCGTCGCGCACGATGTAGTCCACGTCGCGCTGGTAGATCGCGTGCGCGCGCAGCGCCGCGTTGAGGTGATGCACCACGCTGAGGTTGCCGGCGCCGTACAGGCTGTCTTCCTCGCCCTGCAGGATGCCGGCGCGGCGCAGCAGGTCTTCGGCGTGTTCCTGCCCGGCTTCGGACAGGTGCACCTGCTTGCCCTTCTCGTCCACCCAGTAATCGCCCTCGCCGTCTTCCTTCTCCTGGCGGATCAGCGACGGAACGATGCGGTTGACCTTGATGTACAGCTCCGGCGACTCGTCGGCCGGGCCGGAGATGATCAGCGGCGTGCGCGCCTCGTCGATCAGGATCGAGTCGACCTCGTCGACGATCGCGTAATGCAGGCCGCGCTGGAAGCGGTCGTCCTTCGACAGCGCCATGTTGTCGCGCAGGTAGTCGAAGCCGAATTCGTTGTTGGTGCCGTAGGTGATGTCGCTGGCGTAGGCGGCGTGCTTGTCGCCGTGCGGCATGCCCGGGTAGACCACGCCCACGCTCAGGCCCAGCCAGTTGTACAGGCGGCCCATCCAGGCCGAGTCGCGGCGGGCCAGGTAGTCGTTCACCGTGACCACGTGCACGCCCTTGCCTTCCAGGGCGTTGAGGTAGACCGGCAGGGTGCCGACCAGGGTCTTGCCTTCGCCGGTGCGCATTTCGGCGATCTTGCCCAGATGCAGCACCATGCCGCCGATCAGCTGCACGTCGTAGTGGCGCATGCCCAGCACGCGCTTGGACGCTTCGCGGCAGACCGCGAAGGCCTCCGGCAGCAGCTTGTCCAGCGACTCGCCGTCGGCGATGCGCTGCTGGAATTCGGGCGTCTTGGCCTGCAGCTGCGCGTCGGAGAGCTTCTCCATCTCCGCTTCCAGCGCGTTGATCTTGACGACGGAGCGTTGCAGTTGGCGCAGCAGGCGATCGTTGCGGCTGCCGAAAACGCGGGTAAGCAGGCTGTTGAGCATGAACGGGTCCGAGAAGCGGAACGGGTATCCGAAGGCCGAAGCGTTTAAGAACGCTGCCGCGCCCGCGAGTTCCCAGTTTTAAGGAAGTCCGGAGGAAGAAAGTCCAGAGACGGAATCGGGGCGCCTGGCGCCCCGATCGCACGAGCCTGGTCTTAAGCCAACGCTCATTCTAGCTTGGGCCGGGCCCGAGCGCTTGCAAGGGGGACCAGGCCCCGGATTCATGCGCCGGGCCGCAAATGCGGACGGCGCCCGCAGGCGCCGTCGCTGGAGGCCGGTTACGCCGTCAAGCGCCCCGCCGCAATCAGCCCCGCAAGGGCGACTGCTGGTTCAAGAACTTGACCGGATTCACGACCCGGCCGTTCTCCCACACCTCGAAATGCACGTGCGCGCCGGTGGAGCGGCCGGTGGAGCCGGCCTTGGCCACTTCCTGGCCGGCGCGGACCAACTCGCCCACCTTCAGCAGCAGGCGCGAATTGTGCGCGTAACGGGTCACGTAGCCGTTGCCATGATCGACCTCGACCACGTTGCCGTAGCCCGAGCGCACGCCCGAGTAGCTGACCACGCCGTCGGCCACGGCCAGCACCGGATCGCCCACGTCGGCCTCGAAATCGATGCCCTTGTGGAAGGCGCTGCCGCCGTTGAACGGATCGGCGCGGCCGCCGAAACCGGAGGTGATGTAGCTGTTGGCGATCGGCGCGCGCGAGGGCACCGCGTTCATGTCCAGCTGACGGTTGAACAGCAGCGACTCCAGCACCGAGAGCTGCTCGCCGGAGGCCTTGAACTGTAAGTCCAGGCGCCCCATCCCCGCCGATAATTCGGCCTTGGGCATGTCGCGGACCGGGCCCGCGCCACCTTGGCCGACCGGCTTGTCGAAATCGAACTCGCCGTCCTGCAGCTGGCCGATGCGGGTCAGACGCTCGCCCAGGGCGTTGAGGCGGTTGGCCTCGGCCTGCAGCTCGCCCATGCGGGCGGCCAGGGCGTTGATCTCGCGCTGGGCGTCGCGACGGCCGGCTTCGATCTGGACCTGCTGGTCGCGCACCTGGGCGCGCAGCATGGCGTTGTCGGCGATACCGGCGCCTGCGCCGATCGCCACGCCGGTGCCCAACAGCAGGGCCACGGCGACCGCGGGGCGCTGCGCGCCTAAATGGCCGGCATGCTGGAACAACATGCCCAGCTTGCTCCGCGATTTGTTTACGATGGATTGGTAGGTCATCTGCTCTATGTCTGATTCCAAGCCCAAACCGCCCTCGCGCCCCCCCTCGACTCCTCGCGACGCGCTGGAAGCGCTGCTCGCCGAGCCGGCGGGAAACCCGATCCGTCGAGCGCTTTGGCTGGACGGTCTGGACCGACGGTTACGCCCCCTCCTGCCGCCTTCGCTGGCCGCGCACGCGCGGCTGGCGAATTTCGAACACGGCAAGCTCGTATTTGTCGTCGACGCTCCGGTGTGGCGGGCCAAGCTGCGGCTCGCGGCTCCGGAACTGCTCGACGCGGCCCGTTCCGTCGGGCTGGATGCAGCTGAACTGATCGTCAAAACGACAGCACCGGCGACCGCACCTGCGCAGCCCAGCCGGAAAGCCTTACCCATGTCGGCGGCCGCGCAGAAAGCGCTGGCGGACGCCCTGGCCTCGCTCAAGGAACCCGATCCTTCGAGTCCGGATGAGACCGCCTGACCCCCGTTGCAGGCGCTGGCACGATCCGTGCTCGCCGCCGGCGAGGGGCCGGGTCGGGGCATGCTAACGGCCTAAACCCTTGAATTTGTTAAATAGTTACTAAGGAAACGGAAAGATATCGTTAAATTTCCGTTAAACCGTCACCCATCATTCACGTCTGTGACCCCTGGCACGTTGGGGTCATTCCTGAACCGGCCTTGCGCCGGCATGGGGGTTTGCACTCAGGCGAGCGCGGGTTCGCCGTAGGCGACAGGCGGCGCGTCGGCGCTGGTATAGGTCACTTCTTCCCAGGCCGAACGCTCGGCCAGCAGGGCGCGCACCAACTGGTTGTTGAGGGCGTGACCGGACTTGTAGCCCTCGTAGGCGCCGATGATCGGGTGGCCGGCCAGGTACAGATCGCCGACCGCATCGAGGATCTTGTGGCGCACGAATTCGTCGGCGTAACGCAGGCCGTCGTCGTTGAGCACGCGGAACTCGTCCAGCACGATGGCGTTGTCCATCGAGCCGCCCAGGCCCAGGTTGCGCTCGCGCATGTACTCCAGGTCGCGCATGAAACCGAAGGTGCGGGCGCGGCTGACCTCGCGGATGTAGTTCTCGGTGGAGAACTCCACTTCCGCGCGCGACTGCGAGGCCGGGATCGCCGGATGGTCGAAGACCACGGTGAAGCCCAGGCGGAAGCCGTCGTAGGGTTCGAAGCGGGCGACCTTGTCGCCCTGGCGCACTTCCACCGGACGCTTGATCCGGATGAAGCGCTTGGGCGCCTCCTGCTCGGCGATGCCCGCCGACTGCAGCAGGAACACGAAGGGGCCGGCGGAGCCGTCCATGATCGGCACTTCGGCCGCGGACAGCTCCACATAGATATTGTCGACGCCCAGGCCGGCCAGCGCCGACAGCAGGTGCTCGACGGTCATGACCTTGCCCGCGCCCTGGGTCAGGCCGGTGCACAGCACGGTCTCGGTGACCAGCTGCGCGGCGGCCGGAATCTCCACCACCGGGTCCAGGTCGACGCGACGGAACACGATGCCGGTGTCCACCGGGGCCGGGCGCAGGGTGAGAAAGACCTTCTCGCCGCTGTGCAGGCCCACGCCGGTGGCGCGGATCACGTTCTTGAGAGTGCGCTGACGCAACATGGACGGAAAGCGTGCCTGCTCGATGGGGGAAGCGGCGGAGGGTCGGTTTCGATGCCGGTTCCCACACTATCGGGACGGGGTCGAAACCGCGCAAGGTTAGCACGCAGGATCCTGAACCTGAACGGAAAGGACGCAGTGTCCTATCCGCCGCCAGGGCGGCCAGAAACCAGGGGACAGGCGCGGCCGCGGCCGTGGGCGCCCGCTGCTGTCCTCTGGCTTCTCCGGCCCGTACGGAGCCGCGGAGAAACCGGCCGGCCGACCCCGCCTAGGGACGGGGCCGGCCGGTCCAAACGCCGCGCGCCAGCGCGCGCGGCGGCATAACGCCCCGGGGCCAGGGGACGAGTCCGGCCCGGGGATACGACGGGAGCAGGTGCAGAAGCTTCTTCTACCCCCTAACTCCTATTCGCTAACTCCTAGCCTCAGTCGGCCTGCCGGCGCAGGAACGCCGGAATATCCAGATAGCTGCTGTCGCTGCCGAAATCGGCCACGGCCGGCGACTGGGTCTCGACCGGTCGCGAGCTGCCGCGCAGGCTGCCGCCGAAGCTAGGCATCGGCGCCGACGGCATCTCGTCCATGGCCGAGAACTCCGGCTGGCCGGTGGTGGCGTTGCGCACCAGCTGGATCGGCGAACGCTGGGCTTCGCGCTCGTAGGCGTGGCCGTGGCCGCGCACGGACTGCTTGGCGGCCACGCGGTTGAGGCCGGTGGCGACCACGGTGACCTTGACCTCGTCCTGCATGTCCGGGTCGAGCACGGTGCCGATGACCACGGTGGCGTCTTCGGAAGCGAAGTTCTCGATGGTGCGGCCGACCTCGTCGAACTCGGCCATGGTGAAGTCCGGACCGGCGGTGATGTTGACCAGGATGCCGTTGGCGCCGGACAGGTTGACGTCGTCCAGCAGCGGGTTCTGGATCGCCGACTCGGCCGCGGCCTGGGCGCGATCGTCGCCGCGCGCCGAACCGGTGCCCATCATCGCCAGGCCCATTTCGGACATGACGGTGCGCACGTCGGCGAAGTCGACATTGATCAGGCCCGGACGCACGATCAGATCGGCGATGCCCTGGACCGCGCCCAGCAGCACGTCGTTGGCCGCGCGGAAGGCCTGGATCATGGTCGCGTTGCGGCCCAGCACGGTGATCAGCTTCTCGTTCGGGATCGTGATCAGCGAGTCGCAGTGGTGGCTCAGCTCCTCGATGCCCTTGAGCGCGACCTGCATGCGGCGGCGGCCCTCGAACGGGAACGGCTTGGTGACCACGGCCACGGTCAGGATGCCCATCTCCTTGGCCAGCTGCGCCACCACCGGTGCGGCGCCGGTGCCGGTGCCGCCGCCCATGCCGGCGGTGATGAACACCATGTCGGCGCCGGTCAGCGCGTCCATGATGCGCTCGCGGTCTTCCAGCGCAGCCTGGCGGCCGACTTCCGGATTGGCGCCCGCGCCCAGGCCCTTGGTGACGTTGCTGCCCAACTGCAACTGCAGCTTGGCGCCGCAGTTCTTGATCGCCTGCGCGTCGGTGTTGGCGGTGATGAACTCCACGCCGTCGACGTTGCCGCTGACCATGTGCGCCACGGCGTTGCCGCCGCCGCCGCCCACGCCCACGACCTTGATCACCGCGTTCGGGGCCATTTTTTCAACCAGTTCGAAATGTGCCATGTCCTCGTCCTCGTTATGTGTTGCTAGTGATGGAGCTGTGGTTACCGCTTGAAATTTCGTTCGCCTCGCCTCGCCTTCCGCACGCTGCGGGCCCTTGCCCGCAGCGGGAATCGGCGCCGCTGGGTCCGGCTCGATTCCGCATGCACCGCCGCTTCCGCCGTCGCCGGTCAGAACTCGCCGCGGTACCAGTTCTTGAGCTTGTTGAAGAAGCTGCCGGCGCGGCCGGTGGGGATCACCGAACTGCGCCGCGGGTGTTCGATCTGGCTGCCCATCAGCAACAGGCCCACGCCGGTGGCGTGGACCGGGTTGCCGACCACTTCGCCCAGGCCGGTCACGTGCTGCGGTATGCCCACACGTACCGGCATCTGCAGCATTTCCTCGGCCAGCTCGACCACGCCTTCCATCTTGGCCGCGCCGCCGGTCAGGACCATGCCGGCGCGCACGTGCTGCTCGAAACCGGAACGGCGCAGCTCGGCCTGGATCATTTCGAAGATCTCCTCGTAGCGCGCCTGCACCGCCTGCGCCAGCGAGTGGCGCGGCATGCGCCGCGGCGGCCGGTCGCCGACGCTGGGCACCTGGATCGATTCTTCGGCGGTGGCCATCTGCGCCAGCGCGCAGGCGTAGCGCACCTTGATCTGCTCGGCCTCGGGCGTGGGTGTGCGCAGCATGTGGGCGATGTCTTCGGTGACCTTGTCGCCGGCGATCGGCAGGCTGGCGCTGTGCGCGATCGCACCCTGCACGAACACCGCGATGTCGGTGGTGCCGGCGCCGATGTCCACCAGCACCACGCCCAGTTCGCGCTCGTCGCTGGTCAGCACCGCGGTGCTGGAGGCCAGCACGCTCAGGATCAGGTCGTCCACCTGCAGGCCGCAGCGCTGCACGCACTTGCTGATGTTGGCCGCGGCCGACTGCGCGCACACCACCAGGTGCGCGTGCACCTCCAGGCGCACGCCGGTCATGCCGACCGGATTGCGGATGCCTTCCTGCGAATCGTCCAGCACGTAGTCGCGCGGGATCGCGTGCAGGATCTTCTGGTCGGCCGGGATCGCCACCGCCTTGGCCGCTTCCAGCACCCGGTCCAGGTCGCCGTAGGTGACCTCGCCGTCGCGGATCGGGGCGATGCCCTGCGAGTTGCGGCACTGCACGTGGTTGCCCGAGATCGAGGCGTAGACCGAGCGGATCTCGCAGCCGGCCATCAGCTCGGCCTCCTCGATCGCGCGCTGGATCGATTGCACAGTCGACTCGATATCGACGACCACGCCGCGCTTGAGCCCGCGCGATTCGTGCGAGCCGATGCCGATGACCTCGATCGGGTTGCCCGGCGAGTACTCGCCTACCAGGGCCACCACCTTCGAGGTGCCGATGTCGAGACCGACGATCAGCGATTTGTCGCCTTTGCGATTCATGACTGTTCCTGCTGCTGTTGCGTCGCCGCCGCGGGTGCCGTCGCCGGCGCCCAGGACAGCGCGAATCCATTGGTGTAACGAAGGTCGGCGCGGGCCAGGATCTGCACCCGCTGCGCCAGCAGGCGCGGCATCAGCCGCACGAACCGGCCCAGCCGCGCGCGCGCCTGCTCGCGGCCCACCACCACCTCGGTGCCGCCCGGCGCGGCGCCGTTGACCAGGCCCAGCGTGCAACTGCCGCGCTGGTCGATCTCCACCCGCTGCACTTCCATTCCGATCGGCGCGAACATCGCGCGCGATTCGTTGTACATCGCCACCACCTCGCCCACCCGCGCGTCGGGGCCGGCGAACTGCGGCAGGCCCTTGGGCACTTCGATGCCCTTGGCCGGGAACAGCCGGCCCTGCTCGGACAGCAGGCGGTCGGCGCCCCAGCGCGCGATCGGGCGGTGCTCGACCACGCGCACTTCCAGCACGTCCGGCCAGCGCTTGCGCACCTCGGCGTGCTCGACCCAGGGCAGTTTGGCCACCGCGTCCTGGGCCGTGGCCAGGTCCACGGCGAAGAAGCCACGCTGGGCGTAAGGCAGCAGCGTGCGCCGCAGCAGCGCCTCGTCGACCCGATCGAACTGCCCGGTCACGCGCAGCTTGCGCAGCGGCCACTGGCCGGCGCCGATCCAGCCGTTGAGCACGGCGACCACCGGCAGCGCGACCAGCGCCAGCGCGAGCAGCCAACCGATGAGGCGCAGCATGGCGTTCACGCCGTCGCGCCTCCTTGCACGGTCGCTTCCAGCACGCGCCAGCACAGCTCGTCGTACTCGATGCCGACCTGGCGCGCGGCCTTGGGTACCAGCGAGTGGCTGGTCATGCCCGGCGCGGTGTTGACCTCGATCAGGTACAGCTGGCCGCTGTCGCGGTCGCGCATCACGTCCACGCGGCCCCAGCCCTTGCAGCCGGCGGCGACGAAGGCGCGCATGGCGAAATCGCGGATGCGCGCCTCGTCCTCGCCTTCCAGACCGGGGCACAGGTACTGGGTGTCGTCGGCGATGTACTTGGCGTGATAGTCGTACCACTCGCCCTTGGGCACGATCCGGATCGACGGCAGCGCGGTGTAGCCCTCGCCGTTGATCAGCACGGCCACGGTCAGCTCGTCGCCGATCACCATCTGCTCCATCAGCATTTCGCCGGGATAGCGCGCGGCCAGGTCCACGGCCTCGTCGATGTCGGCGTCCTTGAGCACCCGCGACACGCCCACGCTGGAGCCTTCGCTGGAGGGCTTGATGATCACCGGCAGGCCGATCTTCTGCGCCGCGGCGTGCACGTCCTCGCCCTTGGCGATGCGCTGGTAGCGCGGCGTGGGCAGGCCTTCGGCCAGCCACACCTGCTTGGTCCGGATCTTGTCCATGGCCAGGGCCGAGCCGAGCACGTCCGAGCCGGTGTAGGGCACGCCCAGGGCCTCCAGCACGCCCTGCAGCACGCCGTCTTCGCCGCCGCCCTTGTTGCCGTGCAGGATGTTGAACACGCGGTCGACGCGGCCGGACTGGATCGCCTCGATCAGCGCGGGAATGCCGTCCACCGCGAAGGCTTCCACGCCGCGCGAGCGCAGCGCCTCGAGCACGCCGCGGCCGGAATCCAGCGACACCTCGCGCTCGGCGCTGGTGCCGCCCATGAGCACGGCGACGCGGCCGAACACGGCCGGATCGGTGACGCGGAGCGGAGCGAACTGCAGACTCACTTGGGTTCTCCCTGGAAACCTTGGCTGGCGATCTGCTGCGCGGCGTGGCCGATGTCGCCGGCCCCCATCATCAGCAGCAGGTCGCCGTCGTTGAGCACGTCGGGCAGCACGCCCGACAGTTCGCCGGCGCCGCCGACCACCACCGGATCGATGCGGCCGCGCGCGCGGATCGCGCGCGCCAGCGACTTGGCGTCGGCACCGGCGATCGGCGCCTCGCCGGCCGGGTAGACCTCGGTCAGCACCAGCGCGTCCACCGACGACAGCACCGCGGCGAATTCGTCGAACAGATCGCGTGTGCGGCTGTAGCGGTGCGGCTGGAACGCCACCACCAGGCGCTTGTCCGGCCAGCCGCCGCGGGCGGCGGCGAACACGGCTTCCAGCTCCTTGGGGTGGTGGCCGTAGTCGTCGACCAGCTGCACGGTCGCGCCCTTGGCGGTGCGCAGCTGCGCGAGCAGGTTGAAACGGCGGCCGATGCCGGCGAAGTTCTGCAGCGCGCGCGCGATCGCCTCAGGCTGCACGCCCAGCTGCCAGCCCACCGCGGCCGCGGCCAGCGCGTTCTGTACGTTGTGCCGGCCCGGCAACGCCAGGGTCACCGCGGTGCGGGTGGCGTCGGGCAAGCACAAGGTGAAGCGCATGTGGCCGCCGTGCTGCTCCACGTCCTCGGCGCGCACGTCGGCGGCGGCGTCGAAACCGTAAGTCATCACGTGGCGCGGCGTTTCGGCGGCCAGCGCGGCGACCTTGGGATCGTCGATGCACAGCACCGCCAGGCCGTAGAACGGCAGCCGGTGCAGGAATTCCTCGAACGCCGCCTGGACCTTGGCGAAGTCGCCGCCGTAGTTTTCCAGATGGTCGGCGTCGATGTTGGTGACGATGGCGATCTGCGGATTCAGGCGCAGGAAGCTGCCGTCGCTCTCGTCGGCCTCGGCCACCAGCCACTGGCCGCCGCCCAGGCGCGCGTTGGCGCCGGCGGCGAGCAACTGCCCGCCGATGACGAAGGTCGGGTCGATGCCGCCCTCGCCCAGCACGCTGGCGGCCAGCGAGGTGGTGGTGGTCTTGCCGTGGGTGCCGGCCACAGCGATGCCGCGGCGGAAGCGCATCAGCTCGGCCAGCATCTCCGCGCGCGGCACCACCGGAATGCGCTGCGCGCGCGCTTCCATCAGCTCGGGGTTGTCGCGCTTGATCGCCGACGACACCACCACGCAGTCGCTGCCCAGCACGTTGGCCGCGGCGTGGCCGCGGTGCACCGCGATGCCCAGCGAGGCCAGCCGGCGGGTGACCGCGTTGTCGGCCATGTCCGAACCGGAGACCTGGTAGCCCAGGGTGCACATGACCTCGGCGATGCCGCTCATGCCGGTGCCGCCGATGCCGACGAAATGCACGCGCGGGAACGCCTTGGCCAGGTCGCCCGTGTGTTGCAGCCGGCGGCGCAATGCCGTGCTCATGCCGGCTTCCTCATAGTGGTGGTGATGTCCAGGACGATGGCGGCGACGCGCTCGGCCGCATCCGGCCGGGCCAGCGCGCGCGCCGCCTTGGCCATCTGCAGCAGGCCTTCGCGTTCGCCCAAAATCTCGATGGTGGCCGACAGGCGCTCGGCCAGGTCGCCGCTCTGCGGCAGCAGCTGCGCCGCGCCGCGGTCGACCAGGAACTGCGCGTTCTTGGTCTGGTGGTCGTCCACCGCCTGCGGGAACGGCACCAGCACGCTGCCCACGCCGGCCGCGCACAGCTCGGCCAGGGTCAGCGCGCCAGCGCGGCAGATCACCAGATCGGCCCAGGCGTAGGCGGCGGCCATGTCGGCGATGAAGGGTTCGACCGAGGCGCTCACGCCGGCCTCGGCGTAGGCGCGCTCGGCGTCCTCGCGCAGCTTCTCGCCGCACTGGTGGCGCACTTCGCAGTTGAGCCGGCCGCGCAGCCCGGCCACGGCCTTGGGCACGGCGGCATTGAGCGCGCGCGCGCCCTGACTGCCACCCAGCACCAGCAGGCGCAGCGCGCCGCTGCGGTCGGCGAAACGCTGCTCCGGCGGCGGCAACACCGCGATCGGCGCGCGCACCGGATTGCCGACCACCTGCTCGTCGCGGCCTTCGAAGGTGTCCGGGAAGCCGGTCAGCACCGCGCGCGCGAAACGCGCGAGCACGCGGTTGGTCATGCCCGGCGCGCGGTTCTGTTCGTGCACGACCAGCGGGATGCCGGCCAGTCGCGCGGCGATGCCGCCCGGGCCCGCGGCGTAACCGCCGAAGCTGATCACCGCGCGCGGCCTGCGCGCGCGCAGTACCCGCGCCGCCGCGCGCACCGCGCCCAGCAGCTTGAACGGCGCCGCCAGCAGCGTGGCCGCGCCCTTGCCGCGGATGCCGCGCACGGCGATGGTGTCGATGGCGATGCCCTGCGGCGGCACCAGCCGGGTTTCCATGCCGCCCTCGGCGCCCAGCCACTGCACCGGCGCGCCGCGTTCGCGCAGCGCCTGGGCCACGGCCAGACCCGGGAAGATATGCCCGCCCGTGCCGCCGGCCAGGATCATCACCGGGCGCGTGTCGGAGTCGGCGCCGTGCTGGCTCATGCCGTCCTCCCCAGGCTAGGTTCGATGCGCTGGCGCAGGCGGCTGGTGCCGCGCACCGGGTCGGCGGCCACGCCCGAAGGCAGCGGATTGGCCGTGGCCGGCACGCCCGTCGAGGGCTGCCCGGCTTCGCTGCGCAGGCGCGCGACCTGGCGCTGGGCGCGGTCGAGCTCGTAGGACACGCGCAGCAGCACGCCCAACGCGGCGCAGGTCAGGATCACGCTGGAGCCGCCGGAGGAAATCATCGGCAGGGTCAGGCCCTTGGTCGGCAGCAGGCCCAGGTTCACGCCGATGGAAACGAAGCTCTGCAGGCTCATCCACAGGGCGATGCCAAAGGCGACGTAGCCGGAGAAGTGGCGGCGCATTTCCACGCACTTCAGGCCCAGCCAGAACGCGCGCCCGGCCAGCAGCGCGTACAGGCCGATCACGATGCACACGCCCAGGAAGCCGAACTCCTCGGCGATCACCGCCAGGATGAAGTCGGTATGCGCCTCGGGCAGGTAGGACAGCTTCTGCACCGACGCGCCCAGGCCCACGCCCAGCCATTCGCCGCGGCCCACCGCCATCAAGGCATTGGTCAGCTGGTAGCCGGTGTTGAACGGGTCCGACCACGGATCCAGGAACGAGGTCAGTCGGGTCACCCGGTAAGGCTCGGCGATGGCGACGATGGCCAGCACCGGCAGGCCCACCAGCACCGGGCCGAACATGCGCGGCATGTTGACCCCGCCCAGCACCAGCATGCCGGCGGTGATGGCCAGGATCAGCGAGGACGAACCGAAGTCCGGCTGCATCAGCAACAGCCCCACCAGCACCACGGCCACGCCGATGGGCTTGAGCATCGCGATCCAGGTCGCGGAGATGTCCTCGCTGAAACGCTTGAGGTAGCTGGCCAGCCAGACGATATAGAACAGCTTGACCGCTTCCACCGCCTGGAAGCCCATCACGCCGAAGTTGAGCCAGCGGCGCGCGCCGTTGACGCTCTTGCCCAGGCCGGGCACGAACACCGCCAGCAGCAGCACCACGCACACCAGCAGCAGCAGCTGGCTGTGCTGTTCGATGGTCTTGAGCTCGGTGCGCATCAGCCACGCCGCCGCGACCAGGCCCACCGCCAGGAACATGGCGTGCTTGGTCAGGAAGTAGAACGGCGCCACCTCCAGGCTCTCGGCCACGCCGATCGAGGACGAGCCGACCATGACCACGCCGACGCAGGCCAGCGCGCACGACACCGCCAGCAGCCACGGGTCGTAGCGCCCGTGGATGGCGTCCAGTCGCGTCGCTTGGCGGGCGGCGTCGGTCATCAGCGCACCTTCAAGGTCGCCAGGCCGACCAGCACCAGCACCACCGAGATGATCCAGAAGCGCACGATCACGCGCGGCTCCGGCCAACCCTTGAGCTCGAAGTGGTGATGGATCGGCGCCATCCGGAACACGCGCTTGCCGGTGAGCTTGAACGAGGCCACCTGGATCATCACCGACAGGGTCTCGATCACGAACACGCCGCCCATGACCACCAGCACCAGCTCCTGGCGCACGATCACGGCGATGGTGCCCAGCACCGCGCCCAGCGCCAGCGCGCCGATGTCGCCCATGAAGACCATGGCCGGATAGGTGTTGAACCACAAAAAGCCCAATCCGGCGCCGGCGATGGCCGCGCAGATGATCACCAGCTCGCCCGCGCCCGGCACCTGCGGAATCTGCAGGTAGTTGGAGAACACCGCATTGCCCGAGGCGTAGGCGAACACGCCCAGCGCGCAGGCCACCAGCACCGTGGGCATGATCGCCAGGCCGTCCAGGCCGTCGGTCAGGTTGACCGCGTTGGAAAAGCCCACGATCCAGAAATAGGCGATGGCGATGAAGGTCACGCCCACCAGCGGCAGGGCGATCGTCTTGAACATCGGGATATAGAACGTGGTCGCGGCCGGGGCGTCGGCGGTGTAGTACAGGAACACGCCGGCGGCCAGGCCGAAGATCGACTGCAGCAGGTACTTCCAGCGCGACTTCAGGCCGTTGGGATCGCGGTGCACGATCTTGATCCAGTCGTCGTACCAGCCGATCGCGCCGAAGGCCAGCATCACCGCGATCACCAGCCACACGTAACGGTTGCGCAGGTCGCCCCACAGCAGCACCGAGGCCAGCACCGTCATCAGGATCAGCGCGCCGCCCATGGTCGGCGTGCCGGCCTTGGAGAAGTGGCTCTGCGGGCCGTCCTTGCGGATCGGCTGGCCGCCCTTGTACTGGGCCAGCTTGCGGATCACCGCCGGGCCCCACCACAGCGACAGGCCCAGCGCGGTCAGCGCGCTGAGGATGCCGCGGAAGGTGAGGTAACCGAACAGGCCGAACAGGCTCTGCAGTTGCTCCAGCCAGCGCGTCAGTTCAAGCAACATGCGTCGTCTCCTCCCCTTGCGGCGACGCGTCGCTGGCCAGCAGCGCGGTCACGATCTTGTCCATCGCGCTGCCGCGCGAGCCCTTCACCAGCGCGCGCACGCCGTCGCGCAACTGCGCGCGCAGCGCCTGCGCCAGGGCGTCGTGGCTGTCGTAATGCGTGGCGCCCTCGCCGAAGGCCTGAGCGGCGTAGGCGCTGAGCGCACCCAGGGCGTACAGGCGCTTGAGCCCGGCGTCCTTGGCCCGGCGCCCGGCTTCGGCGTGCATCGCCGCGCCGTCGGGGCCGAGTTCGCGCATGTCGCCCAGCACCAGCCAGCCCTCGCCCTTGCGGCCGTGCGCGGTGGCGTCGGCCAGGGTGTCGATGGCCGCGGCCAGCGAACCCGGATTGGCGTTGTAGCTGTCGTCCACCAGCACCGCGCCGCTGCGCAGGCGGTGGGTGACCAGGCGCCCGGACACCGGACGCGCGGCGTTGAGGCCGGCGGCGATGACCCCCAGCGCCACGCCCGCGCCCAGCGCCAGCGACGCGGCGGCCAGGGCGTTGCGCACGTTGTGGCGGCCGGGAATGGCCAGCGCGATCGCGGCCTCGCCCTGCGGCGTGGTCAGCACGAACCGCGAGCCCTCTTCGTCCAGGCGGATGTCGCGCGCGCCGACGTCGGCGCTGGCGTCCAGGCCGAAGCGGATCAGGCGGCGCCCGTGCGCGCGCTCGGCAAAATACGGTGCGAACGCATCGTCGGCATTGATCGCCGCCACGCCGTCCGGCGGCAGGCTGTCGTAGACCGCGGCCTTGGTGTCGGCGATGGCCAGCAGGCTGCCCATGCGCTCCAGGTGCGCCGGCGCCACGTTGTTGACCAGGGCCACCTGCGCCGGCGCGATCGCGGTCAGATAGGCGATGTCGCCCGGCGCGCCGGTGCCCATCTCGTAGATCGCGTACTGCGCGTCCTCGGGCGCGGCCAGCACCGCCAGCGGCATGCCGATCTCGTTGTTGCGGTTGCCCGGCGTGGCGTAAGCGCGACCGGCCCGCTCCAGGATCGCCTGGGTCAGGTTCTTGACGCTGGTCTTGCCGCTGCTGCCGGTGATGGCCAGGGTGATGGTGTCGCGGCGCTGGCGCTGCACGGCGGCGGCGAAATCGGCCAGCGCGCGTTCGGTGTCGGCCACCACCACCTGCGGCAGCGGCGCGTCCACCGCGCGCGCGACCAGAGCGCCGGCCACGCCGGCGGCGGCCGCGGCGGCGACGTGATCGTGCCCGTCGAAACGCGCGCCCTTGAGCGCCACGAACAGCGCGGCGCCCGCCTCGCCCAAGGCGCGGGTGTCGGTGACCACGGCCGCGACTTGCGCGTCCTCGCCGTGCAGGCGGCCGCCGGTCATGCGCGCGATCTCGCTCAGGCGGATAGGCTTCATCGCCTGGCCTCCAGCGCCGCGCGCGCGACGTCGGTGTCGTCGAAGGGGTGCTGCACGCCGTCGATTTCCTGGTAAGGCTCGTGGCCCTTGCCGGCCACCAGCACGATGTCGTCCGCGCCGGCCTCGGCCACCGCGCGCGCGATCGCCGCGGCGCGGTCGCGCAGCACGATCGCGCGCTCGGGATGGGCGAAGCCGGCGACGATGTCGGCCACGATCGCGTCGCCGTTCTCGCGCCGCGGGTTGTCGTCGGTCACCACCACCAGGTCGGCGCCGGCTTCGGCGATGGCCGCCATCTGCGGGCGCTTGCCGCGGTCGCGCTCGCCGCCGCAGCCGAACACGCAGACCAGGCGCGCGCGCGCGTGGCCGCGCAGCGAGGCCAGCGCCTGCTCCAGCGCGTCGGGGGTGTGGGCGTAATCGATCACCACCAGCGGCCTGCCGCTCTCGCCGCCCAGGCGGTTCATGCGGCCGTGGATGGGCTGCAGCCGGCTCAGGGTGTCGGCGATGCGCTCGGGCGCGTCGCCCAGCGCATACAGCGCGCCGGCCACGGCCAGCAGGTTGTCGACGTTGAAGCGGCCCAGCAGCGGCGACGTCACCGGCCAGGCGCCACCATCGGCGACCAGTTCGAAGCCGATGCCGCGGTTGTCCAGGCGCAGTTCGCGCGCCGACAACGTGGCGCCGTCGGCGCCGCGCGAACTCAGACCCACCGCGCGCACCGTCGCCGGCAGCGCCGCGTGCAGCTGACGGCCGTAGTCGTCGTCCAGATTGATCGCCGCGGCCCGCAGCCCCGGCCAATCGAACAAACGCGCCTTGGCCGCGCCGTAGCTGGCCATGTCGCCGTGGTAATCCAGATGATCGCGGGTGAGGTTGGTGAACACGCCCACGTCGAAATGCACGCCGTCCACGCGGCCCTGGTCCAGCGCGTGCGAGCTGACTTCCATCGCCACCGCGCGCGCGCCGGCGTCGTGCATGTCGGCCAGCAGCTGGTGCAGTTGCAGCACCAACGGCGTGGTGAAACCGGTCGGCACGACCTGGCCGTACAGGCCCGCGCCCAGCGTGCCGATGGTGCCGCAGCGCAGGCCGCGCAGCGTCCAGGCCTGAGCCAGCAGTTGCACGGTCGAGGTTTTGCCGTTGGTGCCGGTCACGCCGACCATGGTCATGGCCTCGCTGACGCGGCCATGGAAACGATCGCCAAGTTCGCCCAGGCGTGCGCGCAGGCCGGGCACGGCGATGGCGTCGTCCGGCGCGGGCAGGTCCTCGGGCGCGGGCGGTTCGAACAGCACCGCGGTGGCGCCGGCGGCGCGCGCCTGGGCGACGAACTTCAGCCCGTGCGCGCCGAAGCCGGCGATGGCGACGAAGGCATGACCGGGACGCACCGCGCGGCTGTCCAGGGTCAGCCCGGTGATGTCGAGCTCGGCCGGCACCGCGGCCACGTCGGGCAGCAGTTCGGCCAGGCGCATGCGGCGGGAGGCGCTCATCGCGCGCCTCCCGTGGGCAGCATCGCGCCGGCCGCGACCGGCGGCAGATCGGCGGGCAGTTCCTCCGGCGTTTCCGCCGAATCCACGTCCACCGGCAGCACCGGCCCGTTGGGCTTGCCGCCGTTGGCCTTGAGCCGCTTGGCCTCGGCCGCGGCCTGCGCCGCCAGCCAGGTGTCGATGTCGTCCGGCGCCACGTCCATCAGGCGCAGCGCGCCTTCCATGACGTTGCGGAACACCGGGCCGGAGACCAGGCCGCCGTAATAGCCGCGCATCGCCGGATCGGGTTCGCTGACCACCACCGCCATCGAGAAGCGCGGGTTCTTCACCGGCACCACGCCGGCGAACAGCGAGATGTACTTGTTGGAATAGCCGCCGGTGGCGCTGAACTTGCGTGCGGTGCCGGTCTTGCCGGCCACGTGGTAGCCCAGGATCGCCACGCCCTTGGCGGTGCCGCCCGGCTCGGTCACGGTCTGCATCATGCGCATGACCTCGCCCGCGATTTCCGGCTCCAGCACCTGGCGCGGCTCGTTGCGCTGGCCGCGCACGAAGGTCGGCGCGATCAGCCTGCCGCCGTTGGCCATGGCCGCGTAGGCCATCGCGATCTGCAGCGGCGTGGCCGACAGGCCGTAGCCGTAGGACATGGTCGCCTTGGTGGTGCCGCTCCAGCGATCCGGCGACAGCACCACGCCGGCCGATTCGCCGGGGAAGCCGCTCTCGGGCTTGCTGCCGTAACCGAAGCTCTTGACGAACTGGTAGTAGTAATCGTTCGGCAACGGCAGCGCGAGCTTGGCCGCGCCCACGTTGGAGCTCTTGGTGATCACGCCGGTGACGTTGAGCACGCCGTAGTTGTGCGTGTCGGTGATGCGGTAGCGGCCGTTGGGCATCCAGCCCGGCGTGGTGTCGACGATGGTGTTGGGCGTGACCCGGCCGGTCTTCAGCGCCGCGGCCACGGTGATCGGCTTCATCGTCGAGCCGGGCTCGACCACGTCGGTCAGCGCGCGGTTGCGGTGGGTTTCGGGATTGCCAGCGCCCAGCAGATTGGGGTTGTAGGTGGGCAGGTTGGCCATCGCCAGCACCTCGCCCGTGTCCACGTCCAGCACCACCGCCGAACCGCTACTCGCGCCGGTTTCCAGCAGCGCGCGGCGCAGTTCGCGGTAGGTCAGGTATTGGATGCGGCGGTCGATGGTCAGGGTCAGGTCCTGACCGGGCTCGGCCGACTTGACCAGGTCCACGTTCTCGATGATGCGGCCGGCGCCGTCGCGGATCACGCGCTTGGCGCCGGGCTTGCCGCGCAGCCAGTCGTCGAAGGCCAGCTCCAGCCCTTCCTGGCCACGGTCGTCGACATTGGTGAAGCCCAACACGTGCGCCAGCGCCTCGCCCTGCGGGTAGAAGCGGCGGAACTCGCGCTGCGAGAACACGCCGGGAATCTTCAGCGCCAGGATGCGGTGCGCCTCGTCCGGATTGATCCGGCGCTTGAGGTACAGGAACTCCTTGCCCGAACGCTGGCTGAGCTTGCGGGTCAGGTGATCCACCGGCACGCCCAGGGCCTTGGCCAGCTCGGGCAGGCGCGCCGGGTTCTTCAGCAGTTCCTTGGGATTGCCCCAGATCGATTCCACCGGCGTGGACACCGCCAACGGCTCGCCGTTGCGGTCGGTGATCATGCCGCGCGAGGTCGGGATCGGAATCTCGCGCAGCGCGCGCGCGTCGCCCTGCTGGCGGTAGAAATCGTTGCCCAGCACCTGCAGGTAGAACGCGCGCCCGACCAGGGCCATGGCGCACAGGCCCAGCGCGCCGCCGACCAGGATCAGGCGGTTGCGCAGGTCGAAGCGCGCGCGGCCGCGCGGCTTGCCGGCGCCGCGATCGCCGCCGCGCGCCGGGCCGGCCTTGCCGCGCTCGCCCAGCAGGCGCTCCAGCGGCCCGCTGCGGCGCTCGTCGCGGCGCGAATCGTCGCGGCGGCTCATGGCTTGATCACCACGGTTTCGGCGCCCTCGGGGAACTTCATGCCCAGGCGGTCGCGCGCGACCTGGTCGATGCGGTTGCTCTCGGCCCAGGTCGCCTGTTCCAGCTGCAGGCGGCCGAACTCGATATTGAGATCGTCGCGCTCGCGGTCGAGCTTGTTGAGCTGGACGAAGTACTGGCGGTGCTGATGGCGCGCATAGACCACGGCCAGGGCCGAGGCCACGTTGGCCACCACCAGCACGGTCAGCAGCAGGCGCCAGGTCATGCCGCGGCCTCCAGCTTCTCGGCCACGCGCAGCACCGCGCTGCGCGCGCGCGGGTTGCCGGCGGTTTCCTCGTCCAGCGCCTTCTGCGCGCCGTCGATGGCACGCAGGCTCGGGGTGAAAGCGACCTCCACCGGCAGGCGGCGGTTGCTCGGCGGCGCCTTGCTGTGACGCGCGATGAACTGCTTGACGATGCGGTCTTCCAGCGAATGGAAGCTGATCACGGCCAGGCGGCCGCCGACGTTCAGGCGCGCCAGCGCGCCGTCCAGCCCGGTCTCCAGGTCGGCCAGCTCGCGGTTGATATGGATGCGGATGGCCTGGAAGCTGCGCGTGGCCGGGTGGATCTTGTCGCCGCGCGGCATCACCGAGGCGATCAGCTCGGCCAGCTGGGCGGTGCGCAGGATCGGCTGCTCGGCGCGGCGAGCGACGAGGGTGCGCGCGATCTTGCGGCTCATGCGCTCCTCGCCGTAGGTCCACAGCACGTCGGCGATCTCGCGCTCGGAGGCCTGCGCCAGCCACTGCGCCGCGCTCTGGCCGCTGTCCGGGTCCATGCGCATGTCCAGGGGACCGTCCTTGCCGAAGCTGAAGCCGCGCTCGGCCACGTCCAGCTGCGGCGAGGACACGCCCAGGTCCAGCAGCACGCCGTCCAGGCCGGCCGCGGCCGCGTCCCAGTCGGCGATATGGGCGAAGCTGCCGCGGAAAATGGACACGCGCGGATCGGCGCCGAACTCGCGTTCGGCCACGGCGATCGCTTCGGGGTCCTTATCCATCAGCAGCAGCCGGCCTCCGGCGCCGAGTTGATCGAGTACGCCGCGCGCATGCCCGCCGCGGCCGAACGTCCCGTCCAGGTACGTCCCACTCCCGTTGACCTGCAGGCCGTCCAGGACCTGCCGATACATCACGGGGAGGTGGCCGGACCGCGCTCCCGGGCGCTCCATGCCACCGCCCGTCACAGCTGCAGATCGAGCAGCTCGTCGCTCAGATCCTCATCGCCGATGGTCTGGCGGATCTGGGCGTGGTGCGCCTGCTCGCTCCACAACTCGAATTTGTCGCCCATGCCCAGCAGCACCGCCTTCTTCTCTATGCCCACGGCGGCGCGATGGCTGGCCGGCACGCTGATGCGGCCGTTGCCGTCGAGTTCGACGAAAGAGGCCGCGCCGACCAGCTTGAGCTGGATGTTGCGGTTGACCTTCTTGGCCTTGGGCAGGGCGTTGACCTGGTCGCGCACGCGCTCCCAGACCGCCAGCGGATAGAGGTACAGGCTGCCGGCCTCGAACGGGTTGTAGGTGATGACCAGGCGGTTGCCGCATTCGCGCGCGACGAGCTCACGGTAGGCGGTGGGCACCGCCAGCCGGCCCTTGTCGTCGATCGTGATGGCGGTTTCGCCCTGGAACATTGCCCACCTTGTCGGCGCCCCTCTCTACCGGACGGGTCACCGGTTAGGCCCGCCTCGCGGCGGACTACCTGCGTTCTGGCCCCCTACCGGGAGCCAAGGCCTCCGAAAAAACCACAAAAAACCCGGTTTTCCCTCGGATGCCCACCTTAGCACCGCCCACAGGCTTGTCAACAACTTTCGGGACGGAATTTCGCTAGGCGCATCAATGGCTTGCGGCAATCTTCAGAGTCTTATTCAAGACTTATCCACTAACCTTTGTTTCGTCTCATATTTTGAGATTAGAGCGATTACTTTGATCGGGGTCGCAGTCCTGGGGCGAGCGAGCGACGCACATGCTGCGCAGCAGCATTGGAATTGGGACGGTCGGCGGCCGGCTTGGCCGCCGGAACGGGCCGCATCGGCCGCCAGACCGCAATCCTGAACAGGCACGCTGAAGCGGGCCGGCACTTGGCGCGCACCACGCCGCGGGCGAGCATCCGGCGCAGAGCTGCATCGACAGGACCGCACCGCCTTGGCCCAGACCGTCATTCCGCAACTTCGCATGCTCAGCGCGAGCATCAGCCTGCCCTTCTACGAACGCCTGGGCTTCAACCTGGATTGGCAGCACCAGTTCGAACCCGGCTTCCCGCTGTTCGTGCAGCTCACCCGCGCCGGCCAGACCATTTTCCTCAGCGAACACCGCGACGACTGCGCAGTGGGCGGCGCGGTGTACTTCGTGGTGCCCGACGTGGACGAGTGCCACCGCGCGTTCGTGGCCAACAGCGTAGCCATCGCGGAACCGCCCGAAAACACTCCCTGGGACACCCGCGAAATGCTCGTCGCCGACCCCGACGGCAACCGCCTGCGATTCGCGACCGACGTGACGCCGACCAATGCGGACGACACCAGCACACCCTAGCCGCGACGCAACCGCGAAGCCCCGCGCGCCCTCACCCCAACCCTCTCCCGCAAGCGGGAGAGGGGGCCAAAAGCAAAAGCTCAAAACTCAGAGCCACATGACCGCGGCGCAGCCACGATGTGGAGAGCCCCCTTTAGTAAAGGGGGCGCCGCGAAGCGGCGGGGATTTGGAAAAAGAGGCCTGGGGCCCAAAGTTTGCTAAAGCAAACTTTGGGGCTTCTTTGATGCCCAAGGCATCAAAGAAGCGGCGGAGCCGACCATAAGCCGGGTTCTGTCGTGAGCAGTCATTCCTCTAGGCGCAGCGTCGCCGCTACGCTCAAGCAGCCTACCCGGAGACACCGCGGGCCGCGGCAAAGTCTCCCTATTTGGCCTTGCTCCCGGTGGGGTTTGCCGTGCCGGTCCGTTACCGGACTCGCGGTGCGCTCTTACCGCACCGTTTCACCCTTACCACGCACGTCTTGCGACGCCGTTCGGCGGTTTGCTCTCTGTTGCACTTTCCGTCGGCTCGCGCCGCCCAGGCGTTACCTGGCACCGTGCCCTGTGGAGCCCGGACTTTCCTCGGCACCGGATCTTGCGATCCGATGACGCGACTGCTTGGCCGACTCCGCCGCACGCATTGTCGCATTGTTCCGTCGTGCGCGCGCCAACGGCGGTTCAGCAAACGCCGCCTGCGCCGCTGACCATTGGATCCACGCGGGCCCCGGCGTGCACCGGGCCGCCTATTCCCCGCCGTACAGCGCCTTGCGCGGCGCGCCGCTGAGTTCGGCTGCCAGCTTCGCCGCCTGCGAGGGCTTGAGGTAGTCGACCAACTTGGCGTACAGGCGCTTGCCCTCGGCGACCTGCGCATCGGCGTCGTCGCCGGCGCCTTGCACGATCACCACGAACTCGCCCTTGCGCTGGTTGGGGTCGGCGGCCACGCGTTCGCGCAACTGCGCCAACGGGCCGTCGAGCACGGTTTCGAACAGCTTGGTCAGCTCGCGCGCGATCGCCGCGGGGCGCTCGCCGCCGAAGGCCACGACTAGGTCGTCCAGGGTCTCTTCGATGCGGTGCGCGGATTCGTAGAACAGCAGGGTGCGCGGCTCGGCGACCAGCGCGCTCAGGCGGTCGCGGCGCGCGGCGGTCTTGGCCGGCAGGAAGCCTTCGAACGCGAACCGGTCCGAAGCCAGACCGGCCACGCTGAGCGCGGCGATCGCGGCGCAGGCGCCGGGCACCGGCGATACCCGGATGCCGGCCGCGCGCGCGGCGCGCACCAGGCGGTAACCCGGGTCGCTGACCAGCGGCGTGCCGGCGTCGGAGACCAGGGCCAGCGACTCGCCGGCCTGCAGGCGCGCGACCAGTTGCGCGGCCTGCGCGTCCTCGTTGTGCTGGTGCAGGGCCAGCAGCGGCCGTTCCAGGCCGAAGTGCGACAGCAGTTGGCGGGTGTGGCGGGTGTCCTCGGCGCAGACCGCGTCGACCGTGCGCAGGGTCTCTAGCGCGCGTGCGGACAGGTCGCCGAGGTTGCCGATCGGGGTCGCGACCACGTGAAGGGTACCGGGGCTTTGCATCGTGCTTCCGTGTCGGGGCCGGGTAGAATCCTAACCGGTCCCCCAAGGAACGCCGCGTAGCGGCGGATGCAGCCCGATGCGCCAGCACCAGATCGCCACCGCCCGCCCCTCCCGCGCCCGACTGGCCCGCACCGCGCTGAGCGCGCTCGCGCTGGCCGCGGCCCTGGCCGGTTGCGGCACGGTGACCACGCAGGGCAGCAAGCCGGTGGCCGCGCGCACCGTCAGCCATCCGCTGTTCGTGCAGGCCGGCGAGCTGGCGCGCAACGGCGCGGCCCTCAGCGGCGCCGCGCGCAGCGAGAACGACAGCCAGATCGAGCGCCTGCTGGCGCAGCTGGACAACGACAGCCTGGCGCGCGAAACCGCCGCCCTGCCCGCCGGCGACCCGCTCTACAACTACGCCGGCCGCGCGCTGCTGCGCCGCGGCCTGGCCTTGCCGCGTCCGTTCGACCGCGGCGAAGGCTGGCGCTTCGATCCCAAGCGTCCGCCGGCCGACCACGACGGCTACCGCCCGCCGAGCAAGATCGCGGTGCTGCTGCCGCTGTCGGGCAGCCTGGCCACCGCCGCCTCGCCGGTGCGCGACGGCTTCCTGGCCGGCTACTACGCCGAAAACCGCCGCCGTCCCGAGGTCGTGTTCTACGACACCCAGGGCACCGCCGGCGGCACCCTGGCCGCGTACGACAAGGCCGCCGCCGAAGGCAACGATTTCGTGGTCGGCCCGCTGGGCCGCGACGAGGTCAGCGCGCTGTTCGGCAAGGGCGCGCTGCCGGTGTCGGTGCTGGCGCTGAACCGCGGCACGGTCGCGCCGCCCTCGGGCACCGCCAGCTTCTCGCTGTCGCCGGAAGACGAAGGCCTGGCCGCGGCCGACTACCTGCTCGGCCGCGGCGCGCGCCGGGTGCTGGTGGTGGGCGGCGGCGACGACGGCCAGAACCGCGCGGTGGCGTCGCTGCGCGCGCGCTTGAACGAGCGCGGCGCCACGGTCACCGACGTGGTCGGCGAAGGCACCGCCGATTTCGCCCCGTTCGCGAACAAGGACGGCGGCGTGGACGCGCTGTTCCTGGCGGTCAAGGGCGCCTCGGCGCGCACGCTGATGCCCAAGCTGGCCCTGGCCGGCCTGGGCGGCAAGCCGCGCGTGGCGACCTCGTACGTGTTGTCGGGCACCGGCAAGCCGGAGCAGGACCGCGTGCTGGACGGCATCGTGTTCCCGTCCGAAACCTGGACCACGCGCGGCGTGCGCGGCCTGCCCGCGGCCTCGTCGGCCGGCCAGACCCTGCCCACCGCGCGCGGCCCGGCCGCGCGCCTGTTCGCCTTCGGCTACGACGCTTGGCTGCTGTCGGCCTACCTGGAACGCCTGGCCACCTCCACCGACGGCGAGGTCGACGGCGCCACCGGCACCCTGCGCGTGGACGGCTTCGGCAACGTGCTGCGCACGCCCTCGTGGTCGGTGTTCAGCAGCGGCGTCGCGGTTTCGCTGAGCGACGCGGCCCGGCAGTAAGCGGCCATGGCCGCGCCCACCGACCGGCGCAGCCGCGGCGCGATGGTGGAAGCGGCGGCGCGCGCCTACTTGCTGGCGCAAGGCCTGCGCGACATCGCCGCCAACGCGCTGTTCCGCTACGGCGAACTCGACCTGGTGATGCTGGACCCGGGCGGGCGCGAGGCCTGCGTGGTGTTCGTGGAAGTGCGCTACCGCCGCAGCCACGCCTACGGCGGCGGGGCGGCCTCGGTCGATGCCGGCAAGCGGCGCAAGCTGGTGCGCGCCGCGCAAGGTTTCCTCGCCACGCACCGCGCCTATGCCGACGCGCCCTGCCGTTTCGACGTGATCGAAGCCGACGGCGATCCCGAGTCGCCGCAGCTGCATTGGCTGCGCGACGCCTTTCGCGCCGACGAGGTCTGAGCCACGCATGCCCACCGTGATCGCCCACGCCGCCGTACCGCTGGCCCTGGGTTGGGCCCTGGGACCGCGCAAAGTGAGCGGCCGCCTGCTCGCCGCCGGCGTGCTCGCGGCCATGCTGCCCGACGCTGACGTGGTCGCGTTCAAGCTGGGCATCGCCTACGCCGACGCGTTCGGCCACCGCGGCACCAGTCATTCCATCGTGTTCGCGCTGGCGGTAGGCGCCTTGGGCGCGCTCGCCAGCCATTGGTTGCGCGCGCCGCCGTTGTGGGCGGCGTTATGGCTGGCCTTGTGCACGCTCTCGCATCCCCTGCTCGATGCCTGCACCAACGGCGGTCTGGGCGTGGCCCTGCTGTGGCCGTGGTCGGACGCGCGCTGGTTCGCGCCGTGGCGGCCGATCGCGGTGTCGCCGATCGGCGCCGGTTTCTTCAGCCTGCGCGGCCTGCGCGTGCTGTGGTCGGAAGCGCTGTGGGTGTGGCTGCCGCTGCTGGCGCTGGCCGCGCCCTGGGCGCTGCTGCGCGCGCGGCGCACGCCTGAGCCGGCGCGATGAGCGCGCTGCCGCCGGGCCTGGCGCAGGAGCTGGCCGCGCTGCTGGGCGAGGGCTGGCGCACCGATCCCGGCGAGCGCCTGGCCTATGCCTACGACAACTCGCGCCGCGAGGCCCTGCCCGACGCGGTGGCGCTACCAAGCACGCGCGAGCAGGCGCAGGCGCTGGTGCGCGCCTGCCGCGCGCATCGGGTGCCGGTGGTCGCGCGCGGGCGCGGCACCAACACCACCGGCGCCTCGGTACCGGTGGCCGCGGGCGTGGTGGTCTCGTTCGAACGCATGAACCGCATCCTCGATATCCGCTCAGGCGACCGCTGCGCTGTCGTCGAACCCGGCGTGCTCAACGGCGAACTGCAAACCGCGCTGGCGCCACACGGCCTGTTCTGGCCGCCCGATCCCACCAGCGCAGCCTTCAGCACCGTGGGCGGCAACCTGGCCTGCAACGCCGGCGGCCCGCGCGCGGTGAAGTACGGCGCCAGCCGCGACAACGTGCTGGCGCTGACCGCGGTGACCGGCGCAGGCGAGCTCATCGTCTGCGGCACCGCCACCACCAAGGGCTCCACCGGCTACGACCTGCACCGCCTGCTGGTGGGCAGCGAGGGCACGCTGGCCCTGATCGTCGAAGCCAGCCTGCGCCTGACGCCGGCGCCGCAGCAGCGCCGCGCGTTGCGCGCGGTCTACCGCGACGTGTCGGCGGCGGCGCGCGCGGTGGCGCGGCTGATGGCGCAGCCGGTGACGCCGTCGATGCTGGAATTCATGGACGCCCCATGCGTGCGCCTGGCGCGCGAGGTGGGCGGTGCCGACCTGCCCGCCGATGCCGGCGCGCTGTTGATGATCGAAGCCGACGGCGATGCCGCGACCTTGCCTTACGCGGTCGAAGCATTGGCGCGCGCGGCCACCGGCGACGGTCTATTGGCGCTGGACGAGGCGGCCGACGAGGCCGCGCGCGAGCGCCTGTGGGCCGCGCGCAAGGCGCTGTCGCCGGCCTTGCGCACGCTGGCGCCGGGCAAGATCAACGAAGACGTGGTGGTGCCGGTGTCGCGCATCCCGCCACTGGTCGACGGCGTGCAGGCGCTGGCGCAGGAGTTCGCCCTGCCCATCGTCTGCTTCGGCCATGCCGGCAACGGCAACCTGCACGTGAACCTGCTCTACGACCCCGCCGACGCGGCGCAGAGCGAACGCGCGCAGGCGGCGATGGCGCGGGTGTTCGCGCTGGCGCTGGACTTGGGCGGCACGCTGTCGGGCGAGCATGGGATCGGCCTGGCCAAGCGCGATTTCATGCCGCAGGCGGTGAGCGCGCCTACGCTGAGCCTGATGCGACAGCTGAAGGCGGTGTTCGATCCGGAGGGGATATTGAATCCGGGGAAGTTGTTGCCGGATTGAGGCCAAGAGCAAATCCCCCCTTCCCCTTCTTCAAAGGGGGGGAACTACACGAAGGTGGAACGGTACGAGCATCAGCGCCCTGCTTGTCTTCCCCCTTTGGAAAAGGGAGATTGAGGGGGATTTGCTTTTCGCCTAGCCGCGAAAATGATCGTAGCCGCCTTGCGCAGCTACCCACTCACGCCCGTCGTCGTGCAGCGCACGCACTCCCTCGCCCGCGATCACTCGGCCGATTTCGCTGATGGCCACGCCTGCCTCGGCAGCGGCCTGCCGCAACGCATCGCGCGCCTCAGGCGGCGCGGTGAAACACAGTTCGTAGTCATCGCCCCCGCTGGCCTGCAGCGCATGCTGCGCATCCGGCGCGAACGCGGCCGCCAGCGCCGCCGAGGTCGGCAACGCGGACAGCATCACTTCGGCGCCCACGCCGCTGGCGGCGCAGACATGGCCCAGATCGGCCAGCAAACCGTCCGACACATCGATGCCCGCATGCGCATGGCGCAACGCCGCGCGCAGCGCCAGCCGCGGCGTCGGCCGATCCAGACGCG
Source organism: Lysobacter silvisoli (assembly GCF_003382365.1). NCBI lineage: Bacteria > Pseudomonadati > Pseudomonadota > Gammaproteobacteria > Lysobacterales > Lysobacteraceae > Lysobacter > Lysobacter silvisoli. The sequence continues at coordinate 265,245 of NZ_QTSU01000002.1, forward strand.
CGCGCAGCGCGGCATCGATCGCCCCGCCCGCGCGCCACTGCGCCAACGCACCGGCGGCATCGCCCAACGTGCCGCTGACCCAGACCGTATCGCCTTCGCGTGCGCGGTCGCGGCGCAGCGCGCGGCCGGGTTCGACCATGCCGTGCGCGGTCACGCATATCGACAAGGGGCCACGCGTGGTGTCGCCGCCGACCAGGGCCACGCCGTGCTGCGCGGCCAGAGCCAAGTAGCCGTCGAGGAATGCGTCCAGCCAGGCCGGATCGGCCTGCGGCAACGACAGGGACAAGGTGCACCAGGCCGGCTCGGCGGCCATCGCCGCCAGGTCCGACAGGTTCACCGCCAGCGCCTTCCAGCCGATGTCGGCCGGCGCGGTTCCGTCGGGGAAATGCACGCCCGCGTTGAGCGTGTCCATCGCCACCACCAGCTCGCGGCCGGCCGGCACGCGCAGCAGGGCGGCGTCGTCGCCGATGCCCAGCACCACGTCGGCGCGCGCGGGCACGCGCCGGCGGATGCGCTCGATCAGGTCGAACTCGGCGGCCGCCATGGCAGCTGCTGCCGCGCGCTACTTGGCGCGCGGCGCCTGCACTTCCACCGGGCGCCAGGCCGCGGCGGCGTGGTCCAGCACGCCGTTGACGTAGGTGTGGCCGTGCTCGGCGCCGAAGCGCTTGACCGTTTCGATGGCCTCGTTGAGCACCACGCGGTAAGGCACGTCGGGGCGGCGGCGCAGCTCGTAGGCGGCGATGCGCAGCACCGCGCGCTCGATCGGGTCGACCTGGTCGATGTCGCGATCCAGGAACGGCGCCAGCGCCGCGTCGAGTTCGTCGCAGTGCTTGTCGACGCCGCGCACCAGGTCTTCGAAATAGACCAGGTCGGCCACTTCATGCGCCTGTTCGTGGGCGAACTGGGCGATCACCTCGTCCACGCGCGTGCCCGACAGCTGCCAGGCGTAGACCGCCTGCAGCGCGCGGCGGCGGGCGCGCGAACGCGCGACCGGGTCTATGCCATCGTGACGGCGGCGGTTCATCGGGACTCCTTGGTTGCGAACGGCGCCTGCGCCAGCAGGTGGGCCATTTCCAGCGCCGCCAATGCGGCTTCCTCGCCCTTGTTGCCGTGGCTGCCGCCGGCGCGGGCCTCGGCGTCCTCGTGGCGTTCCACCGCGAGCACACCGTTGGCGACCGGCAGGCCGTAGTCCAGGGCCACGCGCATCAGGCCGTCGGCGCAATCGTCGGCGACCTGCTCGTAGTGGCGGGTGTCGCCGCGCACCACGCAGCCCAGCGCCACCACCGCGGCGTGCGCGCCGGAGGCGGCCAGGCGCGCGGCGACCACGGGCAGTTCCCAGGCACCGGGCACGCGGACCACGTCGATCGCGTCCTCGGCCACGCCGTGCTCGGCGAAGGTGCGGCGCGCGCCGGCCACCAGCGTATCGGTGATACGCGGGTTCCAGCGGCTGGCGATGATCGCGTAACGCGCGCCGGCGGGGCTGCGCAGGTCGCCTTCGTAGTGGGACATGGGGCGGTCTTCGGAAAGGGCGGGCAGTTTAACCCGCTTGGGTGGGAGGCCGGGTTGCGGGCGGGCGGCCCTCACCCCAACCCCTCTCCCGCACAGCGGGAGAGGGGCTCAAAAGCAAAGCGGTCAGTGGCGCGGTTCCACGTACTCCACCACTTCCAGGCCGAAGCCGGCCAGGCCGATCTGCCGGCGCGGGGTGCCCAGTACGCGCAGCTTGCCCAGGCCCAGATCGGCCAGTATCTGGCCGCCGGCGCCGTTGCGGCGCCATTCGGCCAGGGCGTGGCCGCGGCTGGGGGCCGGCGCGGCCGCCGGCTCCTCGTGCGCGCCCGCGCGCTCGCGCACGCGCGCCAGCAGGGCCTCGGCGTCGGGGGCGTCGCCGCCCAGCAGCACCAGCGCGCCGCGCTCCTCGCGCGCGATCGCGGCCAGCACGTCGCCCACCGCCGGGCCGAAGTCCGGGCGGCGCCAGCGCAGCACGTCGGCCAGCGGGTTGGGCATGTGCACGCGCACCAGGGTCGGCGTGTCGCGCTCGGGCCGGCCGCGCAACAGGGCGAAATGCAAGGCGTGGCTGAGCCGGTCGCGGTAGCTGATCAGGCGGAACGGGCCGTACTCGGTGTCGATCTCGCGCTCGTCCACGCGCTCGACCGTGTGCTCGGTGGCCAGGCGGTAGCGGATCAGGTCTTCGATCGAACCGATCTTGAGCCCGTGCTCGGCGGCGAAGGCTTCCAGCTGCGGGCGCCGCGCCATGCTGCCGTCGGGGTTGAGAATCTCCACCAGCACGCCGGCCGGTTCCAGGCCCGCGAGCAGGGCCAGGTCGCTGGCCGCCTCGGTGTGGCCGGCGCGGTTGAGCACGCCGCCGGGCTGCGACATCAGCGGGAAGATGTGGCCAGGCTGCGACAGATCGGCGGGCTTGGCGTCCGGCCGCACCGCGGTGCGCACGGTGTGGGCGCGGTCGTAGGCGGAAATGCCGGTGGTCACGCCCTCGGCGGCTTCGATGCTGACGGTGAAGTTGGTGTGGTGCTGCGAAGTGTTGTCGCGCACCATCGGGCCCAGGCCCAGCTGCAGGCAGCGCTCGCGCATCAGCGACAGGCAGACCAGTCCGCGCGCGTGGGTGACCATGAAGTTGATGTCGCTGGGCCGCACCAGTTCGGCGGCCATGATCAGATCGCCTTCGTTCTCGCGGTCCTCGTCGTCGACGATGACCACCATGCGGCCGGCGCGGATTTCCTCGAGCAGTTCGGGAATGCTGGCGAAACTCATGCCTGCGCCTCCCGTGCGCCGAGCAGGCGTTCGACGTAGCGCGCCACCAGGTCGATCTCCAGATTCACCGCATCGCCCACCGCGGTGGCGGCGAAGGCGGTGTGGGCGACGGTGTGCGGGATCAGCGCGACCTCGAAGCCTTCGTGGTCGGCCTCGTTCACGGTCAGGCTGACGCCGTCGACGCAGATCGAGCCCTTCTTGGCGATGTAGCGCAGCAGCGGCGCCGGCGCGCGGAAGCGCCAGCGCTGCGCGCGCGCGTCCTCGTGCACCGACAACACCTGACCCACGCCGTCGACGTGGCCGCTGACCAGATGGCCGCCCAAACGGTCGCTGGGGCGCATGGCGCGCTCCAGGTTCAGCACCGCGCCCTCGCGCAGGCCGCCCAGGGTGGTCAGGGACAGGGTTTCGGTGGACGCGTCGGCCTCGAACCAGTCCTGCCCAAAGGCGATGACGGTCAGGCACACGCCGTTGACGGCGATGCTCTCGCCCAGGCGCGGCGCGACGAAATCCAGGCTGCCGGTGGTCACGCGCAAACGCACGTCTCCGCCCAGGGCCTGGCGGCCGGCGAGCGCGCCGACGCCTTCGATGATGCCGGTGAACATCAGCGCATCCCCCGCGGGGTGCGCGCGTGCTGAAGCTTGGACATGGAACGTTTCCCGCATGATGGTGAGCGAAAAACGCCGCAAGGCAACGGAGCGAACGCGCGGCGCAAGGCGCCACGCGCAAGCCGTCTTCTTTCATCCGGACTGTGACCGTCGGCTCCGGCGTCGGACCGGATCTGCTGACCCTGCGGCGGGTGCCGCAGGCGCTCGCGGGCTCGCGCAGGGACTGCGCCTACCGCCGGTGGGGAGTTTCGCCCCGCCCTGAAGACGTTATGTGATGCCGGCGAACCGGCACGGGGATTTTAGCACTGGGGCGGGGAGAGCCGGGGCGGATGGAGTGTTCTGCGGGGTGGGGCGAATCGGCTGCGCCTGAAAGCAAATCCCCCTAGCCCCCCTTTTTCAAAGGGGGGGGGCTACAGCTTCCCCCTTTGAAAAAGGGGGATTGAGGGGGATTTGCCTTTAGGCCTTCCGCCGCAAATGCAAAAACAGCGGCCACTGGATCGTCCGCTCATCCCCCGCCTCGCCCCAGGCCTGGGCCAACGCCGGCGCATGCCGCGCCACCGGATCCTCGCCGGTGGCCGCGCGGCAGCGCGCGGTGGCCGACATGCTGGCCAGGTAGCCCAGGAAACGCGGCAGGGTCCATTGCGCCTCCAGCCACAGCGGCGGCGCCGGCAGCGCCGGGAACGGCCAGGCGTAGCCGGCGTAGGCGGCGTCGATCTGGGCGCGCTCGGGCGGCCAGTAGGCCTCGATTTGGGCGCGGAACGCGGCCACCGGCTCGAGCATGCCCTCCGGCGGCAGGAAGTCCTGGTAGCCCCAGGCCGCGAGCACGCCGCCCGGCGTCAGCACCCGCGCGCATTCGGCGAAGAAGGTCTCGCGCTCGAACCAGTGCAGCGCCTGGGCCACCGCGACCAGGCCGACGCTGGCGTCGGCCAGCGCCGTGCGTTCGCCCGGCTCCACCGCCAACTCGACGTTGGCGGCGCCGTGTTGGGCCCAGTGCTGGGCGACCTGCGAGGCGCTGGGGTCGCTGGCGTGCACGCGCGCGTAGCGCGCGGCCAGGCCGCGCGTGGCCTGGCCGCTGCCGCAACCGGGCTCCCACACCGTCGCGCTCGCCGGCGCCACCGCGATCAGGGCATCGAACAGCGCATCGGGGTACTCCGGGCGCGCCGCCGCGTAGGCGTCGGCCACGCCAGAGAAGTGATCCTTGAAGGGAGCAGGCGTTAGCGGGGAGGAGTCGGGAGATAGCGAAAGCGGGACGTCGCCCGCCGCGATGCCCCGTCGACGATCGCCGTCGCTGTTGCCGTTGTTACCGCTCACCACTACCTCCTACCTGCCATCTCCTAGCTCTTGGTTCCCGGCCGCAACAGCAAACGCACGTCTTCGCCGATGCGCCGCGACTCGACGATGTCCAGCGCCAGCTTCTGGGTCATGGCCTCGATCTGCAGGCCGTCGAACAGCGGCCGCGCGTCGCCGCCCAGCAGCACCGGCGCCACGTACAGCAGCACCTCGTCGACTAGGCCTTCGGCCAGGAAGGCGCCGGCCAGGGTGGCGCCGGCTTCGAGCTGGATCTCGTTGACGCCGCGCTCGGCCAGCAGGCGCAGCACCGCGCCCAGGTCGAAACGGCCCTCGCGCAGGCTCACCGCCGCGTGCTGCGCGTCCAGGCCGCGCGGCGGCTTGGCGTCGGGCGCATGCAGGTACAGGGTGGGCGCGTCGCCCTCGCGCACGCGGCCGCGCGCGACCGTGGCCAGCCCAGGGTCCAGCACCACGCGCAGCGGCGCCACGAACGGGGTGTCGTCGCCCAGGCGCACGGTCAACGAAGGGTCGTCGGCCAGCACCGTGCCGGCGCCGGTGACGATGGCGCCGGCGCGCGCGCGCCAGCGCTGCACGTCCAGGCGCGAGGCTTCGCCGCTGATCCACTTGGACTCGCCGCTGGCCAAGGCGCTGCGGCCGTCGATGCTGGTCGCCAGCTTGACCCGCAGCCAGGGCCGGCCGCGCTCGACCCGCGACAGGAAGCCGCGATTTAGCGCGCGCGCCTGCGCTTCCATCAATCCGCTGGACACGGCGATGCCGGCCGCCTGCAACTGGGCGAAACCGGCGCCGTCCACCTGCGGGAACGGATCGCGCATGGCCGCGACCACGCGCGCCACGCCGCCGGCGATCAAGGCCTGGCTGCACGGCCCGGTGCGGCCGGTGTGCGCGCAAGGCTCCAGGGTCACATAGGCGGTCGCGCCGCGCGCGCGTTCGCCGGCCGCGCGCAGGGCGTGAACCTCGGCATGCGGCTCGCCCGCACGCTCGTGCCAACCCTCGCCCACCACCTCGTCGCCATGCGCGATCACGCAGCCGACCATGGGATTGGGCTTGGTCGTGTAGGCGCCGCGCTCGGCCAGGCGCAGCGCGCGGGCCATGTGGGCGTGGTCGGTGGCGGTGAATCCGGTCATAGCCATTGATTGTGGACGGGCCCGAACTGCGCGTGCGGCGCGTGGCGGCGGAACTCGGCCAGGAACGCATCCATGTTGTCCAGGGCGCGGTACTCGCGATCCATGCCGTCGCGGTGCTCGCCGATCAGCCGGTGCACCCGGCCGCGCAGGGTGTAGATGCGCACGCGGACGAAATCGGCCAGTGCTTCGCTGACTTCATGGCGCGCATCGCCCCAGTGCAGCCGGCCGTCGCCGAACCACAGGCCGGCGCTTTCGTGCAGGGCCCAGTAACGCGCCTCGATCCTGCGCTCGTACAGGGCGACCAGCGCCAGCGCGACCGCCAGGCCGAGCAGGGTCGCCAGCACCGGCGGCTGCCTCAAAGCGCCCAGCAGGCCCAGCGCGACCGCGCCCAGGGCCAGCAGGAGCGCGCCGGAGCGGGCGTAGCGCGTATGGCTGCGGCGCAAGTCTTCGCGCACGAAACGGAACTTACGCACCGCCATCGTCCGGCTCTCCCTGTCAGCGCTTCTTCTTGTCCGGACGCGGCTCGTCCTCGCCCAGCAACGGCAGCTGGCCGTCGCCGGGAATGTCGCGCTCCAGGCGGTCGAGTTCCTCGCGGAAATCGGCCACGTCCTCGAACGAGCGGTACACCGAGGCGAAGCGCACATAACCCACGTGGTCGAGCTTGCGCAGCTCGGCCATCACGAACTCACCGACCCGGCGCGAGGGCAGCTCGCGCTCGGCGGTCATGCGCAGGTGGTGGACCACCGCGCGCACGGCGGCCTCGATCTGCTCTTCCGACACCGGCCGCTTCTGCAGCGCGCGGTCGAAGCCGGCGCGCAGCTTGCGCGCGTCGAAGGCCTCGCGGCGGCCGTCGCCCTTGATGATGACCGGCAGCTTGAGCTCGATGGTCTCCAGCGTGCTGAAGCGCTCGCCGCAGGCCTCGCAAACGCGGCGGCGGCGGATGGTGGCGCCGTCGTCAGACACGCGCGAGTCGATCACGCGGGTGTCCTGGTGCTGGCAGAAGGGACAGTGCAAAGGATTAGCCTTGGCTGGACGGCAGCGGTGGTTCGGCCTTCGCGGTGCTCATGCGCTCAGAACCGCGGATACCAGTATTCGACGGACTCCACGCTCGCCACGGCGACGCCGCGCGAGGTGGCGGGGACGAACGTCGCTGATCTTACTGCGGCTGCGGCCGCATCGTTGAAGTAGACGTCGGTGCTGCAGGCGACCAGGACGTCGCCGACCTTGCCCTCCGCCGTCACCGCGACCCGCAGCATCACGTAGCCGGGGCGCAGCCGCTCCGGCGGAACTTCCGGCGTCGGAATATGCGACTCGCGCGCGGCTACGTACTGCTTGCTTTCATCGACGCCGCGCGGGCGATGCCGCGCCTCGAACGCGCGGTACTCGGCCGCGTAATGCACCGCGCTGCCGCGACCGCACACGTACAACTCGCCGTCGTCGGCGAACGCGATCGCAGGCGTGGCGGCGTTAGGGCTGGGTGGAGCCGGCGGCAGCGGCGCATCCGGCGGCATGGGCTCGCGCACCACCTGCACCATCGGCGGGCGCGTCGGCGCCCCCTCCTGGGCCCAGGCGGCCGTCGTGGCCAGCAGCCAGGTCAGGCACAACGCCGCGCCCAGACCACGGTTCCGGCCGGGCCGTCCGGCGACGGCGGCACGGTCATGGTTGCGAGGGGAAAGCATGGCGGCACCGATCATCATCGCGGCCTGCATGCCCAGGCATGCAAGCCAGCCGGCGGCCGTCAGCCGCAATCCCGCTTCAGCCATACACCGGGAACTGCGCGCACTGCTTGGTCACGTTCTCGCGCACGCCGGCGATGACGTTCTCGTCCTTGGGGTTGTCGAGCACGTCGCAGATCCACTCGGCCAGGGCCACGCAGTCGGCTTCCTTGTAGCCGCGGGTGGTCACCGCCGGGGTGCCGATGCGCAGGCCGGAGGTCACGAACGGCTTCTGCGGATCGTTGGGCACGGCGTTCTTGTTGACCGTGATGTGGGCGCGGCCCAGCGCGGCTTCCGCGTCCTTGCCGGTGATGCCCTTGCCGATCATGTCCACCAGCATCAGGTGGTTCTGGGTGCCGCCGGAGACGATCTTGTAGCCGCGCGCGATGATGGTCTTGGCCATGGCCTGGGCGTTCTTGACCACCTGCTCCTGGTAGGCCTTGAACTCCGGCTGCAGCGCTTCCTTGAACGCCACCGCCTTGGCCGCGATCACGTGCATCAGCGGACCGCCCTGGATGCCGGGGAAAACGATGCTCTGCAGCTTCTTGACCAGGTCCTCGGACGGGTCCTTGGCCACGATGATGCCGCCGCGCGGGCCGCGCAGGGTCTTGTGGGTGGTGGAAGTGACCACGTGCGCGTGCGCCAGCGGGCTGGGGTAGGCGCCGGCGGCGATCAGGCCGGCGACGTGGGCCATGTCCACGAACAGGTAGGCGCCGATCTTGTCGGCGATGGCGCGGAAGCGCGCCCAATCCACGACCTGCGAATAGGCGCTGAAACCGGCCACCACCATCTTCGGCTTGTGCTCCAGGGCCAGGCGCTCGACTTCGTCGTAATCGATCAGGCCCTGGTCGTTCACGCCGTACTGCACGGCGTTGAACAGCTTGCCGCTGGCGTTGACCTTGGCGCCGTGGGTGAGGTGGCCGCCGTGGGCCAGGCTCATGCCCAGGATGGTGTCGCCCGGTTCGAGCAGGGCGAAATACACGGCCTGGTTGGCCTGCGAGCCCGAATGCGGCTGCACGTTGGCGTAGTCGGCGCCATAGAGCTGCTTGACCCGGTCGATCGCCAGCTGCTCGGCGATGTCGACGTACTCGCAGCCGCCGTAATAGCGCTTGCCCGGATAGCCTTCGGCGTACTTGTTGGTCAGCACGCTGCCCTGGGCTTCGAGCACGCGCGGGCTGGCGTAGTTTTCCGAGGCGATCAGCTCGACGTGGTCTTCCTGCCGGCGCGCCTCGTCGGCGATGGCCTGGGCGAGTTCGTCGTCGAATCCGGCGATACGGGTCTGGCTTGGGAACATTAACGCGGCCTCGGGGAAGGTGGAGCGTGACGGGAGGGGGAGGACACCGCGTCAGGCCGCGGCCAGCGTTAACCCGCGGGCAGGCTTGACGGGAGACGCGAAATGTTAGCCTAGCGGGGTATGGCGGCCAACCGCCGATGCCGGCCCCGGCGGCCGCGCCCGGCGGCGGAGTCCGCCCCTCCCCTCCTACGCCCTACGTTTTGGATGCCCCGACCGTGAAATGGGTCTTCGTCTTCCTGTTCCTGGCCAGCGCGGTCTACGTGCACCTGCGCGGCAAGGTACGCCACCGTCTGGGCCGGCAGCTGCTGGACCATTCGACCTTCATGGCGCCGATCAACGTGCTGATGTACGCCTGCTCGCGGGTGCCCACCAGCCCCTTCATCGAGCCCGACCGCCACTTCCCCGAGCTGGAACCGCTGCGCGCGCGCTGGCGCGAGATCCGCGAGGAAGCCCTGCACCTGCGCGAGCTGCAGCACATCAAGGCCGCCGACGGCTACAACGACGTGGGCTTCAACTCGTTCTTCCGCCGCGGCTGGAAGCGCTTCTACCTGAAGTGGTACGACGAGGCCCACCCCTCGGCCGCCGAGCTGTGCCCGCGCACCACCGAATTGTTGCGGCAGATCCCGGCGGTGAAGGCGGCGATGTTCGCCGAGCTGCCGCCGGGCGGCGAACTGCGCCCGCACCGCGACCCCTTCGCCGGCTCCCTGCGCCTGCACCTGGGCCTGGATACCCCCAACGACGACGCCTGCTTCATCGACGTGGACGGCCAGCGCTACAGCTGGCGCGACGGCGAATGGACCATGTTCGACGAGACCTACATCCACTGGGCGCAGAACGCCTCGCAGGCCAACCGCATCATCCTGTTCTGCGACATCGAGCGGCCGATGCGCTTCGCCTGGGCGCGCGGCATCAACCGCTTCGTGGCCAAGCACTTCATCGCCGCCGGCGCCTCGCCGAACATGGAAGGCGACAAGACCGGCGGCATCAACCGCCTGTTCAAGTATTTCTACGCCCTGCGCCTGAAGGCCAAGGGCCTGCGCGAGCGCAACAAGACCCTGTATTACGCGCTCAAGTACGCGCTGGTGCTGGCGGCGGTGGCGTTCGTGATCTGGCTGTAAGGGTCCTACCGTCGTTCCCGCGAAGGCGGGAACCCAGGGCTGCACCCAGGCATGACGCTGAAGTCCCTGGATCCCCGCCTTCGCGGGGATGACGGCTCGGAGTTCGCCGCGAACTGACCCATCGTCGTTCCCGCGCAGGCGGGAACCCAGGGCTTCATCAGGCATGGCTCTGAAGTCTCTGGATCCCCGCCTTCGCGGGGATGACGGCTCGGAGTTCGACGCGAACTTAACCATCGTCGTTCCCGCGCAGGCGGGAACCCAGGGCCTCATCCAGGCATGGCTCCGAAGTCTCTGGATTCCCGCCTTCGCGGGAACGACGGCCAAAAAGCACATGCCGGGGCCCTGGCCGTCGCGCTCCCCACCCCCGATTCAGCCGCCCGCCGGCCCCGCGCTGGCACCCCGCGCGGCCCTGCGGGATAATTGGCGCTTCCCGCCCCGCCTCCACGGCCATCCCCGGCCCGGCTCGGCGCGTCCACGCTTCGGAATCCGCATGCAATACATCTACACCATGAACGGCGTCAGCAAGGTCGTGCCGCCGAAGCGCCAGATCATCAAGGACATCTCGCTGTCCTTCTTCCCCGGCGCCAAGATCGGCCTGCTCGGCCTCAACGGCGCCGGCAAGTCCACCGTGCTCAAGATCATGGCCGGCGTGGACACCGACTTCGTCGGCGAAGCGCGCCCGCAGCCCGGCATCAAGGTCGGCTACCTGCCGCAGGAACCGCAGCTGGATCCGGAAAAGACCGTGCGCGAAGCGGTCGAGGAAGGCGTGGGCGACGTGATCAACGCCCAGGCCGCGCTGGAAGCGGTGTACGCCGCCTACGCCGAGGAAGGCGCCGACTTCGACGCCCTGGCCAAGGAACAGGAGCGCCTGGAGGCGATCCTGGCCGCCGGCGACGCCCACACCCTGGAAAACCAGCTGGAAGTGGCCGCCGACGCGCTGCGCCTGCCGCCGTGGGACGCGAAGATCGGCAACCTGTCCGGCGGCGAGAAGCGCCGCGTGGCGCTGTGCCGCCTGCTGCTGCAGAAGCCCGACATGCTGCTGCTCGACGAACCCACCAACCACCTCGACGCCGAGTCGGTGGAATGGCTGGAGCAGTTCCTGGCCCGCTACACCGGCACCGTGGTGGCCGTGACCCACGACCGCTACTTCCTCGACAACGCCGCCGAGTGGATCCTCGAACTCGACCGCGGCCGCGGCATTCCGTGGAAGGGCAACTACACCGAGTGGCTGGTGCAGAAGGACGAGCGCCTGAAGCAGGAAGAGAACCAGGAGAAGTCGCGCCAGAAGGCCATCCAGAAGGAACTGGAATGGGCGCGGCAGAACGCCAAGGGCGGCCGCTCCAAGGGCAAGGCGCGCCTGGCCCGCATCGAAGAGCTGCAGGCGGTGGATTACCAGAAGCGCCAGGAAACCAACGAGATCTTCATCCCGCCGGGCGAGCGCCTGGGCAACAAGGTCATCGAGTTCAAGAACGTCAGCAAGAAGTTCGGCGACCGCCTGCTGATCGAAAACCTGTCGTTCTCGGTGCCGCCGGGCGCGATCGTGGGCATCATCGGCCCCAACGGCGCCGGCAAGTCGACCCTGTTCAAGATGATCACCGGCCAGGAAAAGCCGGACGCGGGCGAGATCGACATGGGCTCGACCGTGAAGCTGGCCTACGTGGACCAGAGCCGCGACAAACTGGAAGGCAACCACAACGTGTTCCAGGAAGTCTCCGGCGGCCTGGACATCCTCAACATCAACGGCATCGAGATCCAGTCGCGCGCCTACATCGGCCGCTTCAACTTCAAGGGCCAGGACCAGCAGAAGATGGTCGGCTCGCTGTCGGGCGGCGAACGCGGCCGCCTGCACATGGCCAAGACCCTGCTGCAGGGCGGCAACGTGCTGCTGCTGGACGAACCGTCCAACGACCTGGACATCGAAACCCTGCGTGCGCTGGAAGACGCGTTGCTGGAGTTCCCGGGCAACACCTTCGTGATCTCGCACGACCGCTGGTTCCTGGACCGCATCGCCACCCATATCCTCGCCTTCGAAGGCGACTCGCACGTGGAGTTCTTCCAGGGCAACTACCGCGAGTACGAGGAAGACAAGAAGCGCCGCATGGGCGACGAGGCGGCCAAGCCGCATCGGTTGCGGTTCAAGGCGTTGAAGTGACGTACTGGCCCGGCCGCGCATGCGCGGCCGGCTTTGCCAGTACGTCATCCCCGCGAAGGCGGGGGCGAAGCGCCGCTGCTTGCGAGCCACTGGCTCGCGCGGCGCTGAGCGCCATCGGGCTATGCCCGATGGCCGGGGCGACAACGACGCACTCTGGATTCCCGCCTTCGCGGGAATGACGAGCGAAAGCCCAGGAATGACGGGCTGAAAGCGTGGGATCAACCAGCAAAAACAAGCGAGGCGCCATGAGCTTCATCCAACAACTCCGCGCACGCTGGCAATCCGCCGACTCCCTGGTCTGCGTCGGCCTGGACCCCGAGCCGGCCAAGTTCCCGGCCCGGTTCGCCGATGACGCCGACGCCGTATTCGCCTTCTGCCGCGACATCGCCGACGCCACCGCAGAATACGCCTGTGCATTCAAGCCGCAGATCGCCCACTTCGCCGCCCTGGGCGCCGAAGACGCGCTGATGCGTCTGATCGCCCACCTCCACGTCGCCCATCCGGGCGTGCCGGTGATCCTGGACAGCAAGCGCGGCGACATCGGCAGCACCGCCCAGCATTACGCGGCCGAGGCCTTCGATCGCTACGGCGCCGATGCGGTCACCGCCAATCCCTATCTGGGCCGCGATTCGGTGCAGCCGTTCCTGGACCGCGCCGACCGCGGCGTGGTGGTGCTGTGCCGCACCTCCAACCGCGGCGCCGGCGACCTGCAGGACCTGAGCATCGACGGACGTCCGCTGTACCAGCACGTGGCCGAGAAGGTCGCGCGCGAATGGAACGGCCACGGCAATTGCGCGCTGGTGGTCGGCGCGACCTGGCCGCAGCAGCTGCGCGAAGTGCGCGCCATCGTCGGCGACGTGCCCTTCCTGGTGCCCGGCGTGGGCGCGCAGGGCGGCGACGCGGCCGCGGTGGTGGGCAACGCCAAGACCGCCGACGGCACCGGCCTGATGGTGAGTTCCTCGCGCGCGATCCTGTACGCATCCTCGGGTGCGGACTACGCCGAAGCCGCCGCCCGCGCCGCGCGCGCGCTGCGCGACGAGATCAACGCGCACCGCTGAGCGCGCCGCGTTAGGCTGCGGGCATGGACGCTCCCGCCAACCGCTCCCGCCGCCGCCTGCTCGCCGCCGCGCCCTACGCGCTGGCGGCGGGCGCCCTGCCACTGGCCACGGCCAGCGCCAGCGCGATCGCGCGCAAGCGCACGCGCCTGATCCTGCTGGGCACCGCCGGCGGCCCCACGCCCAAGGCGCTGCGCGCGGCGCCGGCCAATGCGGTGGTCGTCGACGGCACGGTCTACGTGATCGACTGCGGCAACGGCGTGGCCCGCCAGCTCGCGCTAGCCGGCGTGTCGCCGGGCGCGATCCGCCACGTCTTTCTCAGCCACCACCACTCCGATCACAACGCCGACTACGGCAACCTGCTGTGGCTGGCCTGGGCCGCCGACCTGCGTCGCCCCGTCGACACCTGGGGGCCGCCGCCGCTCAAGCGCATGACCCGTCAGTTCCTGGCCATGAACGACGCCGACATCCGCACCCGCATCGCCGACGAGGGCCGCCCGCCGCTGGCGCCGCTGATCCGCGCGCACGAACTGCGTCAGGGCGGCGAGGTGATGCGCGACGAGCGCGTGCGTGTGACCGCGGCATTGGTCGAGCACCCGCCGGTCGCGCCGGCGTTCGCCTACCGCTTCGACGGACCGGACCGCTCCATCGTGTTCTCCGGCGACACCCGCCCCTGCCCGGCCCTGGTGGAACTGGCGCGTGGCGCCGACGTGCTGGTGCACGAGGTCATGTACCTGCCCGCGCTGGAGCGGCTGATCGCCAGCGAACCCAATGCGCAGCGCCTGCGCCAGCACCTGCTCGACAGCCACACCACCACCGAACAGGTCGGCCGGCTGGCGACCGAGGCCGGGGTGAAGACCTTGGTGCTGTCGCACTTCGTGCCCGGCGGCGACGCGTCCCTGACGGATGCGGTGTGGCGCGAGGCGGTGGCGCCGCACTTCAAGGGAGAGTTGATCGTAGGGCGGGATTTGCTGGAGGTTTGAGGGGCAAGAGCAAATCCCCCCCTAACCCCCTCTACAAAGGGGGGAGCAGCAGCAGCGACGTCCCGCTTTTGACTCCCGTCTTTGTAGAGGGGGTTAGGGGGATTTGCTTTTGCCTTCAACGCAGCCAAGCCCGCACCGCCGCCACCGGAAACCGCAGCCAGATCGCCGCGAACACGCCCATGCGGGTCCACACGCCGCGACGGCCGTACTCGAACTTGCGGAAATAGCGCCACAGCCCGCGGTGCTTGTGCCACTCCACGAACAGCGGCCGCGAGCGGCTGGACACGCCACGCACGTGCAGCACGCGAACGTGGTTGGCCACCGCCACCGCGGCGCCGGCCTCGCGCGCGCGCCGGCACAGGTCCAGGTCTTCGGCGTGCAGGCGGTAGCCCTCGTCGAAGCCGCCCAGATGCGCGTACAGCGCGCGCGGCATCAGCATCAGCGCGCCGGACACGGCCTGCACGCGCTGCAGCGCCTGGGTGTCGTCGGGCTCCAGGTTCATCGGCGGCGGCGAGGAGAAACGCAGCGCAGCGGCGAGCATGGCGGCGAAGTCGGGATCGTTGCGGCGCGCGGCGCCGTCGCGCTCGCCCTCGTCGTCGACCAGGTCGGCGCCCAGCAGCGCCGCGCCCAGCGGCTGCGCCAGCGCGCGCAGCCGCGCCAGCGCCTCGGGCTCGAGCAGGCAGTCGGGGTTGACGAAGGCCAGCCACGGCGCGCGCACCGCGCCCAGGTCGGCCACGCCCTGGTTGCAGCCCACGCCGAAGCCGGGGTTGTCGGGATTGTCGATGAAGCGCACGCGCGCATCGCCGGCGGCGTGGCGCTGCACGATCTCCAGCGTGCCGTCGCTGGAATGGTTGTCGACCACGCGGATCGCGACCACGCCTTCGGCCGCGCGCAGGCGGATCAGGCAGTCGTCGATGGTCGCCGCGCTCTGGTAGCTGACCACCACCGCGGCGATGCCGTCGCGCGGGTCGGTGGCGGGAGCGTCGGTGTCAGTGGAAGAGGTCACGTTGCGGATCCGGTGGGCCCACGCCCGCTAGCAGTTCGGTCAGTCGTTCGCGCGAGCCGCGCAGCGGATCGCTCATGAGGAAGCCGGCCAGGCGCGCGTGCCAGTCCGGCCAGCGCACCGCCAAGGTGTCCATGTCGCCATCGCCGGGCACGCCCTCGCCGTGGCGCGCGACGAAGGCGCTGTCGCACAGCACATTACGCCAGCCCAACCCGGACAGGCGCAGCGACAGGTCGATCAGCGCCGCATACCAGGAACCGTAGCTGGCGCCGTCGACGCCGCCGGCGCGCTTGCGTGCGCTGCCGCGCAGCAGCACCGCGTGGCCGATCGCCGCCGGCAGTTCGGGATACAGCGTGGGCATGCCCTGCGCCGCGCGCGCCAGCCGGTCCAGATCGGCCGGCAGCGGATCGATCTCGCCGATGCGCGGCCAGGACGCGGCCTCGCCGGCGTTGCTCCAGGGCGTGGCGGTGGCGATCGCGCGGTCGGCGGCCAGGCAGCCGCTGAGCCGGCTCAGCCAGCCGGGCGCGGGCACGGCGTCGGGCGCGAGCACCGCCACGTCGGCATCGCCGCATACGTCCAGCGCCTCGCCCAGATGCGCGGCTTCGCCGATCGGGCGCTGGCGCCGGGTGTAGTCGGCCTTGAGCGGGGTGCGCGCCATCCAGCGTTCGACGATGGCGTGGCCGCGCGGCCCGGCCTGGGCGTCGTCGGCCAGCCACACCCGCGTGCCCGGCGGCGTGCACAGGTCCAGCGCGGCCAGGCAGGCGTCGAGCGCGTCGTCGTCGACGCCGACCGGGACCACGACGATGGGCAGTTCGTGCATGGCGCAGACGATCCGCGATCGCTCGACGCTTCGTCAAGCCAGCTCCGTCAAGCCGCGGCCGCCCTCAACGCTTGGGCGGCCTGGGCTGCAGCGGTTCCAGCGCGCGGAAACGGCGGCCGTATTCGTCGGTCAGGTTCCGCGCTTCCTGCGGATTGCGCACGATGGTCGGGGTCAGCAGGATGATGGTTTCCAGGCGCTCGTTGGTCGAGGACTGGCGGCCGAACAGCCCGCCGATCACCGGAATCCGGCTCAAGCCCGGAAAACCCGAGGAACCGCGGCCGAGCTGGTCGCTGATCAGGCCGGCCATCAGCACCGTGTCGCCGCTCTGGATCGCCGCCTCGGTCTTGAGCTTGCGGGTGTCGATGCGGACGTTGCCGTTGCGGTCGGGATTGCCGGTCGGACTGCTCACTTCCTGCACGATGTCCAGGAACACCATGCCGTCCTTGCTCACGCGCGGACGCACCTTGAGGATGATGCCGGTGTCCAGGTACTGCACCTGGCTGTAGGTGTTGTCGTTGTTCGAACCCGGATTGACCGTGACCGAGGAGATCGGAATGCGGCTGCCGACGTTGAGCGTGGCCTCGGCGTTGTTGCGCACCAGCACCGACGGCGACTGCAGCAGCTTGACGTCGGTGACCGCGTCCAGCGCGCTGATCACCGCCGCGGCGTTGCGGCCGAGGAAGGTCCAGCCCAGGCCGCCGGTGCCGTTGGTGGTGTCCACCGGCTTGATGCTGCCGGCCAGGGTGCTCCAGGTGGTGCGGCCGACCGCATCGGGCAGGCCGTTGTCGGTGACCGCGCGCTCGAAGAACCAGTTCACGCCGTAGGCCAGGTCGCCGCGCAGCTGCACCGTGGCCACCTGCGCCTCGATGTGCACCTGCATCGGCATGACGTCGAGCTTGTCGATCACGTCGCGGATCGAGCGCCAGGCGCCGGGGCTGCTGCGCACCAGCAGCGAGTTGGTCTCTTCCACCGCGGCCACGCCCACGCGCGCGCCGTCCACTTCCAGGGTCACGCTGCCGTTACCGCTCTGACGCGTGCCCAGCGACATCTCGCCGCCGCTGCCGCCGGTACCGCCGGTGCCGCCGTCCTTGCCGCCGATATTGGCGACCGAGCCGTTGCCGCCGTCCTGCAGCTCCACCGGGTCCAGGCCCGGCATCAGGCTGGTCGGCCCGCCGCCGCTGTCGCCGCCGCTGCCGCTGCGCCCGCCGAACACTTCCGACAGGCGCTGGGCCAGTTCCTTGGCCTTGATGTACTTGAGTTCGTAGGTGAATAGCTGGGTGTCGCCGCCGGCGCCGTCGATGCGCTCCAGCCACTGCTGGATGTCGTCCAGGTAGTCGGCCTGGGTGCTGATCACCAGCACCGCGTTGGCTCCTTCCAGCGGCATGAAGCGGAACATGCCGGCCACCGGCGACTTGCTCTGCTCGCCGAAGACCTTCTCCAGGTCGGCCACCACTTTGGTCGCCTTGCCCGACTGCAGCGGGAACACGCCCACCGACATGCCCGACAGCCAGTCGACGTCGAAGATCTCGATGGTGCGCAGGTAGTTCTCCAGCTCGGCGCGGCTGCCGCCGATGCTGATCACGTTGCGCGCGCCGTCGACGTTGACGATGGCGTTGGGCCGCGCATAGGGCTTGAGGATCTTTTCCATCTCGGTGGCCGAGATGTAGCGCAGCGGCACGGTGCGCACTTCGAAGCCGCGCGCGGCCGAGGGCGCGCCGGTGCGCGGAGCGACGGTGCCGGCCAGGGCCTGGTCGGCGGGCACGATGTTGTAGCGGCCGCCGCTGTAGACCAGGCGCGCGTTGTTCCAGCCCAACACCATTTCCAGCAGATTCATCGCCCCGGCGGCGCTGACCGGCTTGGGCGTGGCCAGGGTCACGGTGCCCTGCACGCCCGGCGCGATCACGTAGTTCTGGCCGAGCATGTCGCCGAGGATGGCCTTGACCACCGCGTGCAGCGACTCGCCTTCGAAATTGAAGGTGGCCGTGCCGCTGGTGGCGCCGATGCCCGGGGGCGCCTCGGCGGCCGCGCTGCGGTTGATGACCTGGCCGTTGCCGCGGCGGATCTGCGGCTTCGGGCCCTGCGGCTCCTCGTTCAAGGGCTGCGAGCTCACGCCGTCCGACGCGGGCGTGCCCGCGGTGGCGGCGCGGCCGCGCAGCGCGGCCGGGTCGGCATCGCGGCGCACGCTGGGCACCGGCGCGCTGGCGCAGGCGGCCAGCAGGCTGGCGATGGAAGCGGCGACGATGGCGCGCGACGCGATGGGGTTGTGACGTAGCTTCATGCGTTCACTCTCACGGCGTCTTGGCCGGGGGTTGCTGTTGCTGTTGCTGCCGCAATTGGGCGCGACGCGCCTCGATCCGTTTGCGGATGGCTTCCATTTGCGCCTGCTCGGTCATCGGCTGGTTGCCCGATGTGTCGACGACGGGTCCTACGGAATTGGTGACCGGGCCAGGCGCCGGCGGCGGCGCCGGTACCGGCGCCTGGTTGGGCGGCCGCACGGGTTGCTGCGGGCGCGGCGCCTGCGTGGGCGGCTGCGCCGCGACCGAGCCCGGCCCGGTGGTCTGCGGCGGCGCGGCGGCCGGCGGCACCGCCACCGCCGTCGGCGGCTGGCCGCCCTGGCCGTTGAAGATGCGCAGGTCCATTTCGCGCCGGCCCTCGGGGCCCTCGAACACGGCCTTGCGCGGGTCCAACGAGGTCAAACGCCAAGCGGGGTGCGATTCGGGCACTTCGCCCAGCTTGACCCGCACCGACTCGCTGCCGTCGGCCGGCTGCAGGATCGCCATCTGCACCTGCGGGGTGATCAGCACGCTGGTCAGCACGTAGTCGAAGGTGTTGGCCTGCGCGGCCTCGTCGCCCTTGCCCTGGACGAAGAACGCGCGCGGACGGCGGTCTTCCATCAGCAGCGGGCGGTTGGCGATTTCGGCGTATTGGGTGATCGGCCCCAGGCGCGGCTTGGCCGGCGCGCGCAGCTGCGGCAGGGCCTGGCTCAGGCTGGGGTCCGGATCGAGCAGCTGCGCCTGCCGGCCCATGCCGGCCAGCGCCAGCAGCCAGGACAGCACGGCCCAGCCGGCCACGGCGGCCAGCAGCCAGGTGCGCGGGGTGGCGGCGTCAAGGCGCATCGTCGGCCCCCGGCATGTCGACGTTGGGCGCGGCGTTGCGCGCCTGCGCGGGCGCCGCGGCGGCGGGGCCGGGGCGCAGGTAACCGTACAGGTCGAAGCTCACGTCCAGGCCGCCGTCGGACGAGGGCCGGCCGGTGCCCGGCACGAAGTAGCCGCGCGCCGAGAGCAGGTTGAGGTTGCCGACGAACAGCCGCGGCGAACCGGTTTCCAGGGTGTGCAGCACCGTCGCGGTTTCGCTGGTGCCGCAGCGCAGGCGCACCTGCACCACCACGCGCGCGTAGCGGTCGCGGCGCGCGTCGGCCAGCGGCGAGCGGTTGTCGATGCGGCAGCTGCGGTTGCCCGGGCTGGCCTGCTGGACCACGTTCTCCAGGCGCTGCACCAGCGCGGCGCTGGCCAGTTCGGCGCTGGCTTCGGGCAGGAAGCCCGGCTGGCCGGCCAGTTGCTGGCGCACCTGCTGCAGGCGCTGCTCGACCACGGTCTTCTGCTGCAGCTGCATGCGCTGGCGCAGTTCGCGCTCGCGCAGCGTTTCCACGCGTTCGTTGGCTTCCAGCATCGGCACCGTCCACCAGGGGTGGATCAGCACCGCATAGGCCAGCGCCAGCGCGGCCAGCAGCAGGCCCAGCGCCGCCCAGCGGTCGCGTTCGATGCCGAACAGGCGCGCGTCACTGGCCACGAGCGGCCTCCGTGCGCGGCGGACCGCTTTGAACGGCACCGATCTCGGCGGTCAGGGTGAAACGGTCGCGGCCGGTGGTGGGATCGGGCTGGACCGCGCCGGTCAGCGCCGGCGTGCGCCACAGCGGCGTGCCCTGCATGCGCGCGATCAGCGAGGACGCTTCGCGGCTCAGCCCCATCACCAGCAGGCTGTTGTCTTCGATGGCGAGCTTTTCCAGATAGGTGCTGTCGGGCAGGCGCTTGCTGAGTTCGTCGATCAGCTCCACCGTGCTCGGGCGCTCGGCGCGGGTGCGGTCCAGGAACGCCTGGCCTTCGATCAAACCGACCAGTTCCTGGCGCTTGGCCGCGACCTCGCGCGCTTCCTTGGCGTGCGAGGAAATCGTCTGCTGCAACTGGTCGGCGGCGGCGCGGCGGTTTTCCAGCAGTTGCCACAGGGTGGCGGCGATGCCGATCAGCGCGATCGCGGCCAGGGCCAGGTTCCAGGTGCGGAAGGGGTCGCTGTGGCGGCGGCGCTGCGCCGGCGCGAGCAGGTTCACGCCCAGCGGCGCGCCGTCGGCGCCGGCCACGTCCACGCCGGCCAGGGTGTCGGCCAGCGGCCCGACCGCGGCCAGCTGGGGATTCAGGGCCTGGCGCGGCACCGCGACCAGTTCGGCGTCGATCTGGCCGTCGCTCTCGCGCTTGCCCAGCACGCGCGCGTCGAAGGCCACCGCATCGGCGGCGAACGGGGTCTGCCGGTCGATCTCGAAGCCGACCACGTCGCGCAGGCGCTCGGCCGCGGCGGCCGGCAGCTGCAGGCGGCGGCGCAGGCTGCTGGCGGCGGGCAGCAGCAGCCAGCGCGGCAGGTCGGCCAGGCCGGTGGGCAGCAGCGGCGCCAGCGGGTCGCTGGGGCGCGCGGCGGTGGTGCCGGGCGCGGCCAGCGCGGCCAGGTCCGGGCCGCTGGCGTCGGCCAGGCCCGGCAGCACGCCCAGGTCGCGCAGTTCGGCGCCGCGTTGCAGGCGCAGCGTCAGCGCTTCGCCCTGCACCTGCAGCAGCAGGCGGCCGCGGTCCATGCCCAGCGCCTGGCGCGCGCGTTGCGGCAGCCAGGCCGCGAGATTGCGTCCCCACCACGACAAAAATCCGCCCGCGCCCGGCACCAGACGGGTGCCCAGGCGGCGTAACGGATGATCCGTCGACCAGCTTCCCGGCCGGCTTTCGACTTGCGAGTTCATCGTGGTGAAGCTCCCTCCTCCCAACGCAGCGGCGTATAGGCCATGCCCGGCACGGCCCCTCCCCCCGCGCGCACGACTACCCGCAGTACCGACTCGCGGCCATCGGAGAGCCGCGCGCGGCTGTCGATACTATAGGTGCCGCTGCCTTCGCCGACGAGACCGGGCAGCTCGCCGGGTATGCCGGAGCCGGCTTCTGGCATGCCGTTACTGTTGCGGCGGTTACGTTGCGCCACCAATTCGGTGCCGTTCAGGCCCATCGCATCCAGCACCGGCCCGGCGGCGAACGCGGGATCGGGCTGGGCGCGACCGCTGTAGACGGTCAGGTAGGGCTCGAGCTTGGCGTACAAGGCCGGGGTGAAGCCCAGCACCTGCTGCAATTCGGCCACGCTTTCGAACTCCGCGTCCTTGGCGCCGTAGGGCAGCCCCGCGGAGGCGTAGTCGGGGTCTTCGGCGCCGCCGGCGATCTGGGTCAGCGGATCGGGATCGCGCCAGTCCATGATCGCCGAGGCCAGCTGCGCGGCGTCGGCCTGCTGTTCGATGCCGCCGGCGCTCTGGATCAGCGCGGTCAGCAGGTTGGCATCGGCCTGGTTCAGATCGACCTTGCCGTTCTCGTCGATCAGCTTCACTTCGACCCGCGCGCCGGCGTAGGACCAGCGGTACGCGGTGCCGTCCGGGCGCCACTGCAGGCGCGGATCGCTCTGGCCCACGCGGGTGAGCGCGTATTCCATGCCCGCGCGCGCGGCGTTCTGCGCGACCAGGCCGCGCGTGAGCACGCGCCCTTGCAGGTTCTCCACCCGCGCGGTCATGGCGAAGGCGCCGACCAGCGCGGTGAGCATGGCGATCAACCACAGCACCAGCAGCAGCGCGGCGCCGCGTTGGTGATCACGCATGGCGGCGCGCACGCTCACAGCTGCCCCGGCACGATGCCGCGCGCCACGCCGGCGGCCAGCGGCAGCGACACCACCAGCGGCGGCCAGTCGCGGCCGTCGGCGTCGGTGAGTTCCACTTCCACCATCAGCGGCAGCAGTTCGGCGCTGGTCCAGCGCTCCTGCCAGTCGCCGAGCTTGCCGGTTTCATCCAGCGCGCGGTAACGGAAACGCGCCGATTTCAGCTGTTCCACCAGCAGTTCCGGCGGACGCTCCTGTTCCTCTTCCACGGTCTGCCCGGCCAGCACCATCGACAGCGCCAGGGTCATGCGCGTGCGCTCGCCGTCGGACTCGATCGCGAAGTCGTGCAGGTAGGGGCCGCCGCGGCCCAGGTAGTCGGGCAGGTCGGCGACGAAGCGCATGCGCTCGGGTTCGCCGATGAAACGCTGCGGGACCGCGCTGGCCTGGTCGAAGCCGAACGCGACCGGGCGCGCGCCGGTCAGGCGCTTGCGCAGGAAATTCTCGACCGCGCGCTGGCGCTCGCTGCGCTGGGCGATGGACTCGCCGCGGGTCGCGGTCTGGGTCGCGGCCGAGAGCGTGGCGAAGGCCAGCGCCAGGCCCGCGGCCAGCAGCACCGTGGCCAGCAGCATTTCCACCATGGTGAAACCGGCGGCGCGGCGGCTCATTGCATCACCGCCTCGGGGCCGGCCAACGCGGTGCGCAGGCTGCGCAACAGCAGGCGCTGGCCGGGACCGCCTTCGCCCCACTCCACCGCCAGGGTGATTTCGAACAATTGCGGACCGTTGACGTCCACCGGCTGCCGCGCCGCGGCCACCGCGCGATCGCGCCAGGGCCGCACGCCCAGGGTCCAGCGGTAGCGGCCATCTTCGAAGTCGCCGCTTTCCTGGCCCGGCGCCAGCGGCTGGCCCACGCCGACCTGATCCAGCAGCGACTGCGCGTGCAGCGCCGCGCGCCCGGCCTCGCCGGACATGCGCACCTGCCGGCTCGCGCCCGACAGCGTGCCCAGCAGCAGGGTCAGCGCGGCGGCGAGCAGGGCGAAGGCGATGATGACTTCGAGCAAGGTATAGCCGGCGGCGGCGCGCGGACCGCGCGGCGCACGACGGCGCAGGCCGGCCGCGCTCATCGCCGCGCCTCCACACGCCGCAGCTTCACTTCGCCGGTCAGCCAGGCCACGTCCACGTTCCAGGCCGCGCGCTGGCTGGCGACCTGGATGCGCCCGCCGGTGGAGGCGCCGTCGTTGAAGAACGCGATCGCGCCCTGGCCGCGATTGGGCTGCAGTTGGCGCGCGCCGGTGAAGCTCACTTTCAAGGACTGCGGAATCTCGCCCGAGCGGCCGTCGGCGCCGCTCCAGGTATGCGCGGCCGGATCGATGGTGAAGGTTTGCTTGCGGCCGGTGGCGATGGCCTGGGTGCGGGCGTAGCGCAACTGCGCGGCCAGTTCCTTGGCGCTGCTGCGCAGCTGCATGCCGGACAGGCCGCCGCTGACCGCGAACGCGGCCAGCACGCCCAGTGCGGCGATCAGCGCCACCACCAGCAGCATTTCCAGCAGGCTGAAGCCGCGCGCCCTGCGACCGCCCGCGCCAAGACGCAGCGCCGCGCGCCGCGCGGCACTGCCCCCGTTCCCCTTCGCGGGGACGGAAGGGCGATGCCGCGTCGAGCTCATGCGATTTACTCGTACTTGATGTCGCCGTCGACGCTGGTGCCGCCGACCTTGCCGTCCTTGCCCAGGACGATCAGGTCGAAGTCGCGGCCCTCGCCCGGCACCCGGTATTCCACCGCATGGCCCCAGGGATCCTTGAGGTCGCTTTCCTTCTTCACGTACGGGCCGAGCCAGCCGCTGGCGTCGGACGGCGCCTTGATCAGTTCGTCCAGCGAATTGGGCAGGCGGCCGGTGTCGTCCTTGAACGACTCGACCTTGATCGCCAGCGCTTCGACCTGCGACTTGGCCAGCTTGAACTTGGCCTGGTCGCCGGCGCCGAACACCTTGGTGCCGACCACCGTCGCCACCAGGCCGATCAGCACGATCACGATGATGATTTCGATCAGGCTCATGCCGCGCTGCAGGGCGGCGGACGGGCGGCGCAGGGAACGGGGATTTCGCATTTCGGTCATCCGTAGAAAGTGGGTTGCACACAGAAGGCAATACCGCCGCCCCCGATTCCTTTACTCCGACCGCAGCGGGCGGAAGCCGGTTCCGCCGCGGCGTGGTCGATCCCGATTCTGTGCCGCGATGCCGTCGCCGGCTCAGCGGCGCCGGCGGCGGTACAGCTT
Organism: Lysobacter silvisoli; assembly: GCF_003382365.1. Taxonomy (NCBI): domain Bacteria; kingdom Pseudomonadati; phylum Pseudomonadota; class Gammaproteobacteria; order Lysobacterales; family Lysobacteraceae; genus Lysobacter; species Lysobacter silvisoli. Next base: position 289,338 of record NZ_QTSU01000002.1, read on the forward strand.
GCGTTCAAAACGGCGGAACCGGCCGTGGCCGGCCCCGTGCCGTGCCGGCTGAACGGGGAACGGTGTCTCACTTTTCCACCCCCAACCGCCATCATCAGCCAATCGCATTGGTCAGGTCGTAGAGCGGGGTCAGCACGGCCAGCACCACGGTGCCGACCACCGCCGCCAGCACCACCGTGATCACCGGCACCAGCGCGGCGAGCATGCGGTCCAGGGCCAGCCCGGTTTCGTGCTCGAAGGTCTCGGCGGTCTTGACCAGCATGGTGTCCAGCGCGCCGGACTCCTCGCCCACCTGGATCATCTGCAGGGCCAGGCGCGGGAAGCGCTTGCCCTTGCCTAGCGCGGTGGACAGGGCCACGCCGTTCTTGACCTCTTCGGCCGCGGCGTCGACGTCGGCCGCCAGCACCCTGTTGTCGAGCACGTTGCGACCGATGCCCAGCGCGGTCATCAGCGGCACGCCGTTGCGCACCAGGGTGCCCAGGGTGCGGGCCAGGCGCGCGGTCTCGATCTTGGCCACCAGCGAGCCGGCGAACTTGCGCTTGAGCAGCCAGGCGTCGAGCGCCTCGCGGAAGCCCGGATCGCGGCGCTTGCGGTCGAACCACCACAGCCCCAGCGCCGGCAGCGCGATCAGCAGGAACCACCAGTCGCGCACGAACAGGCCCACCGCCAGCACGATGCTGGTGAACAGCGGCAGCGGCGCATCCAGGCTTTCGTACATCACCGCGAACTGCGGCACCACGTAGCCCAGCAGGAACAGCAGGCTGCCGCTGACCATCAGCAGCAGGATCGCCGGATAGATCAGGGCGTTGATCACACGGCCCTGCAGCGCGCGGCTGCGCTCCAGGTAGTCGGCCAGGCGCGACAGGGTCTCGTGCAGGCTGCCGCCGGCCTCGCCGGCGCGGACCATGTTGATGTACAGGCGCGAGAAGGTGCCGTGCTGGCGCTCCAGCGACGCCGACAGCGAAGCGCCGCCGCGCACCGCGTCGCGCACGTCGGTCACGGTGCGCTTGGCCGCCTCGTCCTCGGGCAGCTCCAGCAGGATGGTCAGGGCACGATCCAGCGGCTGGCCGGCGCCGAGCAGGGTCGCCAGCTGCTGGGTGAACTGGACCAGGCGCGCGCCGGCGAAGGGCTTGGGCTTGAACAGCCCGCTCCACACCGAGGCGCCGCCGCCCTCGCTGGCCAGCTTGGCCTCGACCGGCAGATGGCCCTGCTCCTGCAGGCGCTGCACGACCTCGGCGTTGCTGGCCGCTTCCATCTGCCCGTCGAGCATTTCGCCGCGGGCGTTGAGCGCTTTGTAGTGATAGAGGGCCATGGCTCAATCGTAGGCCAGGCGCGGGCGGACGCGCGCTGGCATCAGTCCAGTTTCTCGTTCAAGGCCGCGGCGAGTTCGCCGATATAGCCTTCCAGCTTCTTCTTCTCGGCGATCTGGCTGGTGGAGGCGGCGATGGACACGATCGCGCCGCCCTCGGGCTGCTCGTAGACCACCACGAACAGCTCGGCGCCGAAGCTGAAAGCGCTGGTCGGGGTCTTGGCCTGCAGGTAGGCCGCGGGCTTGAGTTCGGCCGCGCCGGCCTTGGCCCAGGCCTCCTTGTCGGCGCTGCGGCCGCTGAAGGCGTAGGTGTTGGCGAAATAGCCGTGGTTCTTCTTCGGCAGTTCCGCGCCTTCGTACAGCAGCTTCCACTTCTTGTCGGCGACGAAGGCCTTGACCGCGGCGGCCACGTCGGCGGCGTTGGCCTGGAACACCAGACTGCTGCCGGGATCGAACTCCTGGCTGGAGATGGTCTTGGGGCCCAGGCCGGCGAAGGCGGCGGGCGCGGACAGCAGCAGGAACAGGCTCAGTACGGCGGCGAAGGTGGGCTTCAAAAAGGCAGGCTTCATCGCGGCTCCGCAGCGAAGTCGGGTCATGGAGGTCATCGCGGCCATCAGTCGCAGGCCATGCGGCCGGCATCGACCACGCGCGGATTGCCCAGGGCGAAGGCGCGGATCGGCCGCGACCACATCTCGAAACTGGAAATGCCCGGGGTGACCGCGCAGGAGCTGGCGTACTCGAAGCGCTCGCCGTCGGAGGACACGTACAGGTCGAATTTCAGCGCCACGTCCAGGTCGTGGCGGATGGTCAGCATGGTCTGCTCGGCGTCGCTGCTGCCGCTGGCGGTGACGTTGCCCGGCGTGGCCGCGGCCACCGACGCGCTGCGGGCCTTGCCGTCGGCCAGCTCCACCCGCAGGCTCAGCGGCGGCTTGCCGCTGCCCACCGCGAAACCGGCCGGAATCTGCGCCTTGCTCAGCGACTTGGCCGGGCCGGCCGCCTGCGCCGCGCCCAGGGCCAGCACCAGCGTGGCCGCCAGCGCGGCCCGCGCCGCTAGGGTCTTGATCGTGTTCATCGCCCACCTCCCCTGGTTGTTTCGCGCGAGGTTCCCTCTCACGCGTCTTCGGTCACTCGCAGCACTTCTTCGATCGTGGTCTGTCCGTCCAAGGCCTTGGCGATGCCGTCCTCGTACATGGTGCGCATGGCCGCGGTCTCGCGCGCGATCTGCTCGATCTCGCCCATGCCGGCGTGGCGCATCACCGCGCGGCGCAGCTCGTCGTTCATCACCAGAAATTCCATGATGGTGGTGCGCCCGTGGTAACCGCTGGGCGCCAGCGCCGACGGGCGCGGACGGTACAGGTAGATCTCGCCCTGCGGCTGGTAGCGGCGCAGACCGAACTTGTCGATCTCCTCCGGCGAGGCCAAATAGCGCTCGGCATGCGTGGGCTCGAGCCGGCGCACCAGGCGCTGGGCCAGGATGCCGTTGATGGTCGAGGTCAGCAGATAGTCTTCCACGCCCATGTCGAGCAGGCGGGTGATGCCGCCGGCGGCGTTGTTGGTGTGCAGCGTGGACAGCACCAGGTGGCCGGTCAGCGCCGACTGGATCGCGATCTTGCACGTCTCCAGATCGCGCATTTCGCCGATCATGATGATGTCCGGGTCCTGGCGCACGATCGAGCGCAGGGCGTGGGCGAAATCCAGGCCGATCTGCGGCTTGGCCTGGATCTGGTTGATGCCCTCGATCTGGTACTCGACCGGGTCCTCGACCGTGATGATCTTCACGTCGCTGGTGTTGAGCTTGCTCAGCGCCGTGTACAGCGTGGTGGTCTTGCCCGAACCGGTCGGGCCGGTGACCAGCAGGATGCCGTGCGGCTGGTCCAGCACCTTCTGGAACTGCGGCAGGAAGGCGTCGGTGAAGCCCAGCTTCTTGAAGTCGAACACCACCGTCTCGCGGTCCAGCAGTCGCATCACCACCGACTCGCCGTGCGCGGTGGGCACCGTGCTCACGCGCAGGTCCAGCTCCTTGCCCTGCACGCGCAGCATGATGCGGCCGTCCTGCGGCAGGCGGCGCTCGGCGATGTTGAGCTTGGCCATGATCTTGATGCGGCTGATCACCGCCGCGGTCAGGTTGGCCGGCGGGCTCTCGCCCTCGGCCAGCACGCCGTCGACGCGGTAGCGCACCTTGAGCCGGTTCTCGAACGGTTCGATATGGATGTCGGAGGCGCGCAGTTCCACCGCGCGCTGGATCACCAGGTTCACCAGCCGGATCACCGGCGCCTCGGACGCCAGGTCGCGCAGGTGCTCGACGTCGTCCAGGTCGCCGCTGCCCTCGCCCTCGGCGGTCTCGACGATCGCGCCCATGGCGCTGCGGCCCTGGCCGTGCCAGCGCTCGATCAGGTCGCCGATCTCCGAACGCAGCGCCACGTAGGGGCGGATGTCGCGGCCGGCGGCCAGGCGCAGGGCGTCCAGGGTGTAGACGTCCTGCGGGTCGGCCATCAGCACCTCGACCGCCTGCTCGCTCTCGCGGACCGGGCAGACGGCGAACTGCTTCATGAACTTGGGCGTCAAAACTACGCCCTCAGGGGGTAATTCCGGTGCGTCCTTGACGCTGACCAGGGGCAGGTCCAGCACCGCCGCCACGGTTTCGGCGTGGTCGCGCTCGGACACCAGGCCCAGCCGCGCCAGCAGCGCCAGCAGGCTGCCGCCGGTCTCCTCCTGCAGCCGCTTGGCCCGGCCCAGGTCGGTTTCCTTGAGCCGGCCCTTGGCCAGCAGGGCCTCGACGATGGCCGCGTCGACGGCGGCCTGCGGGCCGGCGTCGGCCGGGCCGGGCCCGATCTGGCCGGGTCCGGCCTGGTTGAGGCCCGACGGATCGTGCCCGGGCCCCTCCGTGGTGGTGGCTACTGCGTTCACGTCACCCTCCTGCGCGTGAACTCGGACTTTAGCAGTTTCGGTCGGTTACTCGACCCCATCCGCCACCGGATATTCCAGATTCGCCAATCGCCCCCGCGCACGCGCCGATCGGCCTTGGGCACGTACCGATGCTCGGCATTCCAGCCCGGCACCGCCACCTGAACGCCGACCTCCGGCAGCGGGCATCGGCCCCATCATTTGAGCGGATCGGGCGTCTTGGGATCCGGCGGTTTGGGCGGTTCGCGCGGCGTGATCTTTCCCCTCTGCTGCGATTCGGTTACCGCGTTCCTACGCGAATCCTTCATCGTCTGCACGATCGATTCCTTGTGCACGCGCTTGCCGAGCGTCTTCAACTCGTCCTTGTTGCGGGAAAGAATGCTGAGCACCACGAACAGGGTTTCCCGACCGCTTTTGGTCATCGTCAACCAGGCACCTGCGCGCAAGGTGCCGGCGCCGCCCGCCACCAGCGTCAACCCCGCAGCGGCGCCGGCCCCTCGCGCCGCCGATCGCTCGTGGAACTCGGCGCGCGACATCTTGCCGCTCGCCAAGTCGTCCATGTCGCGTTCCATCTGGCGCAGCGCGGCGCCTTCGCGCCCGTCCGGGTCGGTGAACTTGTACGGATTGTTGTAGGCGTAGGCGTAGCGGATGAAGTGAGCGAGCGGCTTTTCCAGCGCCGTCACCGGATCCACGCTCAGGAACCTGCCGAGCTGAGGATCGTAGTAGCGCTGTTGCATGTAGGTCAGGCCGGTCGCGCCGTCCATCACGTGACCGGTATAGCCCACGCCGTTGTAAGCGGGCTTGTTGATCGCCGCGCCGTACGGCTCCCAATGGGTGCGGTCGAGCACCGTGGCCGCGGCATCGGTCACCGCGATCGGGCTGCCCAAGGCATCGGTGTGCTGGTACTTGAGCTTGCCGCTGTTGGAGGCGCGATCCCATTCGATGGTCGCCAGCAGGCTGCCATTCAAATAGATATGCGGGATGGTCAGCTCAGGGTAGCTGTCGTTGTCCGCCTCGCCGCTGTGGTGTTCCTCGCGCTGCAGCAACTGGCCGTCGGTGTTGTAGAACGACACCGAGTACCTCGTATCCGTGAGGCTTTCGCTGGTGACGCGACGCCCGTGGGCCTCGTAGCGGTAAGTCTCTTTGCCCGTCGATATGCGCAAGCGATTGCCGAGGTCGAACTCGTACCCCTGCCCGTTCTTGTTCTTCAGATTGCCCTGCTCGTCGTAACCCAGGCCCATGGTGGTGGCGCCCTGGTCGTTGCGCAGGTTGGTCAGATGGTTCTTCTCGTTGTACCAGTAGTAGTCCGTGACCGTGGTCGAGCCGTTGAAATTGCTCTTGTAGCGAATGTTGTCCAGCGGGTCGTAGCCGAAGCCGCGCACGGTCAGCCAATGCAGGTGCGCCTGAATCAAGCGATCGCGGCGATCGTAGAGCATGTCGCGATTGCCGCTGTACAAGCCCTGCACCGCGTTCACGTCGCGAATGGCGGCGATATTGCCGTTCTCGTCGTAGGCGTAGGTGTGATCGAAGACACCGGCATCGGTCACCCGCGCCGGGAACTGCCGCGCATCCTGCGTCATCGTGTGCACGATGCCGTTGCCGTAGACGTAGCGCTTCATCCCGCCATTGGGGTAATAGCTGATACCTGTGGCATGGTTGCCCCAGGTCGAACTGACCGCGGTGGGCTGACCTAGGGCATTGGTCGCGTAATTGACGGGCAATCCGTCCGGCGTGGTGTAACGGTTACGGTGGCCGTTGGCGTCGTAGCCATAGGTGGCCGAGCGCACGTACCGGCCCACCAGGGTCTGCGCCTCGGCATTGACCAGGCGGCGCTTGTTGTAGGTGTAGTTATTGATCACCTTGCCCAGGTCGGGGCCTTCGTTGCTGGTGACCACTTCGTAGGGCAGCCCGTCGGGCGTGTAAGCCCAGGTCTGATTGCCGCGACCATCAGGAAACGTCAGCGTGGCCAGACGGTTGCGGCTGTCGTAACTGCGGTCGACGCGGCGACCGGACTGTTCGGCTTCGGCCAGGTTGCAGTTGTTCGGATCGGGCAGGTTCAATCCGGCGGCCGACCAGGCCAGGTTGCCGGAGGCGTCGTAGGCCATCACCGTTGCGCCGGTTTCGGGCTCGAGAATCTTGCACAGCTGTTGGTACTGGTCGTAGACGTACTGCCGCGTCAGCCCGCTTGGACCCGAGTCTGGCAGCTTCACGGTCACGCTGGCCGTGGCCGAGCGCGCCGAGAGACCCCGGCTGTCGTACGCGACCGCATGCACCGCGTGCGGGCCGACGCTCGCGCCCGACCAGGTGTATTCGTAGGGCGCGGCGCTGTCGGTGTTGATCAGTTGGTTGTCGGCGTAGAACTCCACCCGGTTCACGCCGTCTGCGTCGGATGCGTTCGCCTGCAGCAGGAAACTGGCGGGCACGCTGGCTTGGGTCCCGTCGGCGGGGCTGGTCAGGCTCACGCTAGGCGGGCCGTTGCCGACGATCCACATCGCCGCCGAATCCGTGTAATAGCCGCGGGTGTCGAACGCGCGCGCGACTAAGCTGTGGCCGCCCACCAGACCGGTCCAGTGCAACTCATAGGGCGCGCTGGTGTCCTCGCCCATCTTGGTGCCGTCGACCAGGAACTCGACTCGCTGCACGCCGTCGTCGGCATCCGAGGCATTGGCGGTGAACGCGACGGCGCTGCCGGCCGGGTAGACATAGTTGTTGCCGGGGCCGGTCAGACTGACCGCGGGCGGGCTGTTCTGAGTGGGCACCGCGCTCACGTCCACGGTGGCCAGAGTCAGGCTGCCGCTCTTGAGGTGGAAGCGTAGTCCGCGGCTGTCGATACCGCCGACGGACGAGCCGTTCTGTCCGGTCGCCCACTGGGTCATCAGACTGCCGTCCGGCAACGAATACCAGACGGTGGCATTGGCCGCGTTAGAACTCCAGTTGACATTGGTGTAGCAGGCGTTCGCGCCCCAGGGGATGGTGCACGTGGTCGGCGAAGCCGTAATGCTGCCGCCGAGCACGGTGAATGCCCGACCGGCGCTGACCGGATCGACCCAGCGGCGGTCGCACATCTCGAACGAGGCATCGATGAAATAGCGGCCGGGCGGCAGATCGTTGAGCACCTGGCCGTTGGTGACCGAGGTATCCAGCCCCGGCCCGCTGACGAAGATGTTGATCGGACCGCAGCCGGCGGTCGCGCTGAGCTGAATCTTGACGCTGGCCGGCGCAGCAAAGGTCATCTCCGGCGCCGCAGGGTAGTTGAAGCTCAACGTCGGATCCGGGCCGGCAGCGCAGGCCAATCCCGGCAGCAGTGCCGAGACCAGCAGCAACAACCCGACTGTCCACCGTGCAGACGCCTTCGCCAGCGCGGCGCGGACGCGCTTTACATCGTATGACTTGTGCATAACCGACCTTGAGGCCGAGTCCGGCCGTTCGTTCTCTGCGTGCCGCGATCCGCCTGAGCAGACCGCGCCCCATTGGCTAACGCCGGATCAACCGCCCGGACCGCGCACGATCTGCTTGGTGTTGCCCAGCACGTCGCGCACGATGGTGGTCCGCGCCGCGTCGGCGCTGTCCACCGCCGCCTCGACTATCGCCGGCTGGTCGTAACTGGGTTGTCCGTAGACCTGGAAACTCTCGACGGTCTTGGTACCGCGCGCATCGGTGGTCAGGCGGCGGAACCCCGGCAAATAGTCGGTCACGCGCGTCAACTGGCCTCCTTGCGCATCCTGCAGGTTGCGGATCGGACGATCCAACACGTCGTAAACGGTATGGTTGCCCTTCAAACCCGCATCGGAAAAGTTGACCCAGCCGTCCACATGCGGGTTGCGCGGGTAGGACGCGAACACCTCCCGTCCGTCATGGTCGTAGCGCTTGGCGCTCCAGCGCAGCGTGCCGGCGTTGTCGGCCGCGTCGTCTTCCTGCTCGGCGACCGGGCGCCAGAGCGCATCGAAGAACACGGTCTTGCGGTAGTTCCCGGTAGTGCTCACCTGGCGCCAATGTCCGGCCCCCAAGCCGTACTCGTCGGTGCCGACTTGCTCGAACACGGCGCTGGTCGCATTCCAGGCCACCTCGTCGCCGGCGGGCGGGGTGATCCGATTGATCCGCCCCATCGCGTCGTAACCGTAACCGGTGGCGTAGCCGTTCTCGTCGATCAACGAGGTCAACCAGCCATTGCCGTCCACCACGGCGCGCTTCTGTGCGCCGTCATGGAAAGTAACCGTTTGCGGCGTACCGCGCTTCCAGTCGGAGACCGTAGCCGTCAGGTTCCGTCCATCGGTGAGGGTGGCCAGCGTGCCATCCGGGTGATAGCCCAGGGTTTGCTGCAGCTTCTCGTTGGCGTAGGTGCGCAACGGCAGCGCACTGGCTGCGTGATAGTCGGTACGCGACACGATCACGCCGGTGTTGACATTGGTCTGCTTGGCGGTTTGACCGACCACCCACAGCGACTTGTCGTTGTAGTATTCGGTCGAGTCGGTACGCGTATAGCCCAAGGTGTTCGACTGCCCGATACGGGTGACTTTGGCGAACTCGTCGAAGGTTTCGTTGGCCGTATCGAAGCGCACGCCGTCCTGTTGGATGGAGCCGCCCGTCTGCGGACGCTGGCGCTCGGACGAAAACGAATCCATGCGGATTTGCGGATTCTGGCCCATGCGGTCGGCGAAGGCCTGATGAGGCGCCGCGGCGTTGCTGAGGTAGGTGGTCGTGGCGCTGCGCAGCAATGCGCTGCCGGCGTAGGTATCGACCTGCAGCAACTGGCCTTCGTTTTCGTTGAACACCACGCCATAGGTGTTGACGGTGCGCTCGCCGCCTGGGCTTGCCACCGTGGTGGTCTTGGTGGTCGCACAGCCGCCGCAGGTGCCTTCCCAACTGCCGACCGGAGTCGTGTAATCGTAGGTCCAGGTGTAGCCCGGCAGGCCAGGTCCGGTCACGCTTTTGCTGCGAATCGCCAGCACATCGAAGCGCGCGGGCACCATCGCGGTGTAGGCGTCTTCGGTCGGCTCGTAATCGGGCTGGGGGCGCGCGCTCATGTCCGGCGGAAACATGCAATCCAGCGGTACGTTCTGCCGGCCGTGCCTAACCGTCTGGAACACGAACTCGCCGCGCGCGCCGGAAGGATGGGTAATCGAGGCGCTACGGGTCAGCGGCACCAGGGCTCGCATCCAACTGCAGGTCAGCGCCTTGTCCTGCAAATGGGTTTGTCCGCCGGGAATCGCCGGATCCATGTCGTTGCTGTAGTAGGGACTGCCCCAAAGCGCATGGAAGTCGATGCTCCAGCTGCTGTTGTCCGGCAGGACCACCGAAGTCAGCTGCGAATAGGCGGAATAGCCATAGCGCCATTCGCGTCCGGTATCGGTCGTCACCTTGCTCACCCGGTCGTAGCCATTGGCGCTTTCCCAAGTGAAGGACAGCTGGCGGCCGTCGCTGGAAGTGATGGACTGCAACTGCGCACCACTCCACTGGTAGGCGACCCAGTTGCCGAAGCGATCCTCGATGCGGGTCGGGTACAGACGGATTTCGTCGCGCGGCACCGGGCGCTGCAACACCTTGCCGTCCGCCGTCACCGGCTTGAGCAGGTCGTCGGACTGACGGACCACCATCCAGTCGAAGCGGTAGCGGGTGCCGTCGGGCGAGCGCGCCAGAAAGCCCTCGCCCGCCTGGCCGCTCTGCAGGCTGGGCAGGCAGGAGAGATGCCAATGCTTGTTGGTCACCCAGGGATAGGTGCCGCCGTCGGTAGGGCGCGGCCGGGTTTCGGCGGTGGCGAGCAGCAACTCCTGGTCGCCGCCGGGCACCGACATCCGGTAGCCGCTCCAGTATTCCCAGGGTTCCACAGCCGGCGCGCGTATCGGCGTGGAACTTTGGATCTTCACCGACGGTGGGCGCGCCGTCGCCACGCTGGTCGGCGACGAGCAACGATTGGCCGTCGAGCTCAGCGGGGACGGACCCAGGACCCAACCTTCCGCGCTACTAAACGTGCCGCTGACATAGGGCACATCCCAGTCCCAGTCCCCGAACGGGCGATTGCGTGCATCGGTTCCATTCGAGAAACGCCGCCCCAAAGCCACCGGGATCGGAAAATTGCCGGGGATCGACACGTCCGTGGCCGCAAAGCTGGTCGCGCCGGTGTACAGATTCACCGAGTCGCCGAACAGCGTGGGCCCTTCCGACTTGAGCGTCTGCGCCGACTTGACCAGCTTGTCGTACTCCTCCCACGGCGCCCTTCCCGCGCAGGCCGCACCGCAGGCGAGCGCAAGCAACGTACCGACCAGATAACGCATGACGTGTCCCTTTCCCCAGAGTGGATGCGACCGCCGCAGGCGCGGCGGTCGTGGTGTGCATTGTCGAAGCGGCCGCGACGCGATAGGGCACGACTCGGCGCAGCGCGTGCACGCCAGAGCGCATCGGGTGGCAAACTTCCGCAAGGTCCGGCGTTTCGCAGCAACGCGAGCCCGGTTTGCCGCATGGCGGCCCTGCCCTGATCGAGCACAGGCCGCAGGCGTTTACGCAAAAAAAAAGCCCCGCATTGCGGGGCTCTTGCATCATGCGCTTCGTTCCTGCCGCTTACAGCTAAGACCAGCGGCCCTACTTGGTTTTCGGGCTCTTGTTCCACTCGAGCACCTTGGTTCCGATCGAGAACGGCTTGCCTTTGGCGCCGAAGGAAAGGCCGCCCTTGAATTTGACCTCGGCGGTGCTGCCCTTGAAGTCGACGTCCACGCCACCGCCCACGATGGCGCCAACACTGAAGCCGCTCGAAAAATCCAAAGGCGTGCTGAACGGCATGTCCAGCGTCAGCGGATTCTTGTTCTCCAGGTACAGTCCGCCTTGAAGTCCGCCCACCGCGCCTCTTTCGATCGAAACATCGCCTTCCCACGAGGTGAACAGGTTCTGAGTGAGCGACCCGGCCACCACAGCACCTCCGCTCAGCTCGAACTTGACGCCCACGTTGTCGTTGATGGCGGCCGCTGTAGCTTCCACGGCGCGCACGAACGCGCCGTGCCCGGCGATCAAGGGTTTCATGATGGCATCGGAGGCCTCAGCGACGAACCGTTCGCCGCAGTAGCCGCCGCCGTTCTCGCAAACGCTATGTTTATCGTTCTCCTCGCTCTGCCGTCCATCGGGGTCGGTGAAGCGATAGGGGTTGTTGTTGCCGTAGCCGTAACGGTTGAAGTTGAAGCCGGTGGCCGTGTCGACCGTCACCGGGTCCACGCTCAGGAAGCGGCCTACGTCCTCGTCGTAGTAACGCTGCTGCATGTACGTAAGACCTGAAGCCCCGTCCATGACGTGGCCGGTGTAGCCGACGCCGTCGTAGTTCGGCTTGCCGATCGCCGCGCCATAGGGTTCCCAATCGGTACGCTCGACCACCGCGCCGGCGGCATCGGTCACCGCCACTGGGCTGCCCAGCGCATCGGTATGCTGATAGCGCACCACAGCGGGAACGCCCGGGCTGAAGTCGATCTCGCGGATCGCCAGCAGCGACTCGCCCAGGTAATAGTGCTCGAGCGACTTGCGCGGATTTCCCGCCTCGGTATAGATCATCTGCCCGGCCTTGTTGTACATCGACAGGCGACGGACCGTGGCCCAGTCGGCGCTGGCCGACATCACGCGCCGGCCCAGGGCGTCGTAGCGATAGGCTTCCTTTCCGGTCACCTGGCGCAAGCGGTTGCCGTAGTCGAAGACATAGGCCTGGCCGTTCTTGTTGTCCAGGTTGCCTTGCGGGTCGTAGCCCAGGCCGATCACGCTGGCGCCGCTGGCGTTCTGGATATTGGTCAGCCGGTTGCCCGCGTCGTAGTAGTAACGGTGGTCCTTGATCCCGCCCAGCGACCAGGTCTTGAGGTTGTTCAGGGCGTCGTAGGTATAGCGGTGCCAGCAGTCGCCGCCGAAGCTGCAGGAGCCGGCCGCGATCAGGCGATCGAGGCCGTCGTAGGCCATCCAACGGCTGTAGGTGTCGCCGCGGACCAGATCACGGATCTCGACGACGTTGCCTACGTGGTCGTAGCCGGTTCGCAAATCCAGCACACCGGCGCTGACGCTGCGTTCCGGCAGCTGGCGCGCGTTTTGGCTCATGGTGTGGACGATGCCGTTACCGTAGGTGAACTGCGAGATCGCGCCGTTCGGGTAGTAGCGCACGTTGCTGGCGTAGGTCTGCGCCGAGGTCACCACCTGGCGAGGCTGCCCCAGGGCGTTGGGCGCGTAGTCGATCACCGCGCCGGTGGGATAGCTGTGCCAGCGCAAGTGGCCGTCGGGCTCGTAGCCGTAGCCGCTGGACCAGCTGTACCACCCCGGCTGCGCTTGCGCTTCGGCGGTCAAGTGGCGGCGCTTGTCGTAGTGGTAGGTGTTGACGACGACACCCTGCCCCGCCGCTTCGTTGGACGTGGTCACCGTCTTGGGCAAACCGTCGGCGTAGTACTCCCAGGTCTGGTTGCCACGCCCGTCGGGAAAGCTCAGTGCTTGCAGACGATCGCGTCCGTCGTAGCTGCGCCCGACCGCGCGGCCGGAGCCGGCCGCCTCGGTGCGATTGCAGGACGAGGGATCGGGCAGGTTCAGGCCGGCGGCGCTCCAGGCCACGTTGCCGACCTCGTCGTACTCGATCACGGTCGCGCCGGCTTCCGGATCGATGGTCTTGCACAGCCTTTGCTGCGCGTCGTAGACCCATCGTCGGGACAGGCCGGCAGGCCCGGTCACCAACCGGTCCACGCCGACGCTGGACGTAGCCGAGCGCTTCGATGCGCCCATGACGTCGTAAGCGACCGCATGCAGCGCATGCGTGCCTACGCCCGCACCCGACCAGGTCGCCTCGTAAGGCGCGACGGTATCGCTGGCGACCAGCACGTTGTTCGCGTAGAACTCCACCCGCTGCACGCCGTCCACGTCCGAGGCGTCCGCCTTGAGCAGGAAGCTCGCCGGTTCCGTGGTGCGGGCGCCGTTGACCGGACTGGTCAGGGCGATGTTGGGCAGGCCGTTGGCGGCGATCCACATCGCCGCCGAATCGGTGTGGTAACCGCGGGTGTCGAACGCGCGCGCGACCAGGCTGTGGCCGCCGTCGGTGCCGGTCCAATGCAACTCGTAGGGCGCGCTGGTGTCCTGGCCCATCTTGACGCCGTCGATCAGGAACTCGACCCGCTGCACGCCGTCGTCGGAGTCGGAGGCATTGGCGGTGAACGCCACCGCGCTGCCGATCTGGTAGACATGGTTATTGCCGGGACCGGTCAGCGCCACCGAAGGGGCGCTGTTGTGGGTCGGCACCGCGCTCGCGTCCACGGTCGCCAGGGTCAGGTCGCCGCTCTTGAGGTGGAAGCGCAGCCCACGGGTGTCGATACCGCCGACCGCCGAGCCGTTCTGCCCACTGGCCCACTGGGTCATCAGGCTGCCGTCCGGCAGCGAGTACCAGACCTTCGCGTTCGGCGCGTTCGAGCTCCAGCTGACCGTGGTGTAGCAGGCGTTGGCGCCCCACGGAATCGTGCAGGTCGCAGGCGAGGCGGAAATCGAACCGGCATAGACGTCGACCCACACGCCCGAAGTCGACGGCCCGAACCACTCCACTCCCTCCATCAGCATGCGCCACTGGAAGGTGTAACGGCCCGGTGTGTCCGGCGCGCGCACGGTGAAGTGGAACGTGGCCTCCTGCTGCGGCCCGATCGCGCCGGGCACCGCCACCCGCGACAAGCCCCAGGTCCAGTTGTCCTGCGGCCCGGCCGATCCGAGTTTGTAGCCATCCCCTGCGGTCCAGGTGGCCGCGCCGGTGTTGCGGAACGTCACCGACACCGGGTAGTACCGACCGGGCTGCATCACGGTCGGCACGGACATGGCCGAAGGATTGGCGTCGCGCTCGGCCGGCGGCTGGATGACGCAGTCGGGGTTGTTGAAGTCCGGTACCGGGCAGTCCGCGTGCGCCATCGGCGCTGCGAACAACAGCGCCAGGAGCCAGCCCAAGGGGGCCATTCGTCGCGCGCGCCGTAGAGCCGGCGTAGCCGGGCGCGCCGCCGGCAAGCTGTCATTCACCAGCGCCACGCGACACCTCCTTGGCCTTGCCGTAGTTGTCGCGGTCGATCACGGTGCGCACCGCATCCGCGGTGCCCGCTGCGGCGTCGATGCGGATCACGCTGTCGTAGCCGGGCTGATCGAAGGCCTGGAAGGCCTCGACGGTGGCGATGCCGCGCGGGTTCACGGTGCGGCGCTTCAAACCGGACAGGTATTCGATCGTCGTGGTCAGATCGCCGAGCTCGGAGGTCTGCACGCTGCGCACGGGCCGGTCCAGGGCGTCGTAGCGGGTGAGCACGCCGGCCAACGTGGCGTCCGCGTAGCTTTTCCAACCGCTCGCATACGGGTTGATCGGGTACGAGGCGAACTCCACTCGGCCCATCTCGTCGTAACGCTGGGCCGACCAGCGGGTCGTGCCCGCCGGATCGTTCAAATCCTGCTCCACCGTCACGACCGGCCGCCTCAACGCATCGTAGTGCGTGGTCTTGCGCGCATTGCCGGTGGTGACCGTCTGCAGCCAGTGTCCGGCCGGCAGTCCATGCTGTGCGGAAGGCGATACCGTGAAGCTTTGCGTGGTCGGCAGCCAGGCGACGCTGTCGCCACCGGGATGGGTCAGCGTGGCCAAGCGTCCCATGGCGTCGTGGCTGTAAGCCGTGGTGTAGCCGTTTTCGTCGGTGGTCGAGGTGATCCAACCCGAGTCGTCGACCACCGCCGATTGGCTGGCGCCGGCCGGCGCTTCGGGCGTCGGCGGGTACTGTATCCGCTGCGGCAAGCCGCGCTTCCACTGCGAGAACGAGGTGACGCGGTTCTTGGCGTCGGTGCTGGTCAACAGCGTCCCGTCGGCTGCGTAAGCCAGGGTTTCGAGCAACTGGCCATGGTTGTAAGTGCGCCAGGGCAGCAGGTTCGCGTCCAAGTCCGCGCGCGTGGTTTCCACGCCATCCTGCGTCGACCGCACCACCTGCCCCAGGATCCAGCGGCCCGTATCGTCGGCGTACTGGGTGGTTTCGGCCGCCGAGTAGCCCAGCGTGCTGTAGCGGCTGATCGCCGTGGGCCGCGCAAACCGGTCGAACGAGGCCGTGTCGCGGGTGAAACGCACGCCGTCCTGATCGATCCACGCCTGTTTGAGCGGCCGGTTGCGGCCGCCGGGCCATTCGCCATCGGCATAGAGGTCGAGCTCGGTGGGCGTCAATCCCTGCAACGCCGGATACGGCTGCCCTGCCGGCGTTTCCTGGTAGATCTGCCCGGTGACGCGATACAGCGCCCCGTCCTTCCATACCTCTTCGCCCAGCAACAGGCCGGTGTTCGCGTTCTCCTTGACCCCGTAGTACTGCTTGCGCACGGTGCCGCTGGGTTCGGTGATGAGCACCGTCTTGCGGTCGGCGCAGGACGCGGGGGCCGCGTCGCACTCGTAGCGGAACTTGCGTTCGGGTTGCTGGTAGGCGTAGCTCCAGGTTCTGGCCGGCACGCCCGGCCCGCTGACCGTGCGCTCGAACACCGACACGACGTCGAACAGGCGCGGAATGGCCGAACCGCCCAGGCACACGCCGCCGAACACCGGCGCTTCGGTGACATAGGTCAGGTGATGACGGGTGGGCCGGGCCTTGTAGTCGTAGCGCGCCCCCGACGGCGTCACCACGCTGGCGGCGAACACCTCGTTGCCGTTGAACAGGTCCGGCTCGGGGCCGAGCTGGCCGCAATCGAGCTCGTCCGTGCGCCAGCCGTCGTCCGCCTTCGGAACGGACTCGGCGTAGCCCAGCCGGTCCAGGGTGTAGGTCCAGCTGCTGCTGTCGGGCAAGGTCACGCTTTTGAGCACTTGATCGCTCTTGTCGCTCGCCGGCGCGGCCACCTGCTGATAGCCGTAGGTCCAGGTTCTGCCGCTGGCCGTGGCCTGGGTCACCCGCCCGCGCGCATCGTGGACCAGGTCGATCTGGCGCCCGTCGTTGCTGCGGATGCGTAGTAGCTTGGCGCCGTCGTAGTCGTAGGCCACCCAGTTGCCGAAGCGGTCTTCCACCTTGGTCGCGAGCAGGCGGACCTGGCTGCGCATGAGCTTCGGTCCCAGCGGCGCGCTGACGTAGCGCGGGTAATCGCAGCCCAGCTCGCAGGGCGGCGCGTACGGGTTGGCCACGGCCTGATGCACCGGTTCGTACGGCAACGCGGCTACGTGATCGAAATAGTACTTGTTGCCTTTGGTGTCGAGCCCCAGGAAACCCTCGCCGTTGTCGGCGGGGATACAGGAAAACGCCCATCCCTCCTGCGTGCTCCAGGTGTGGGCGGCGGAAGGCCCGTTCGGATTGCCGGCATGCCTGACCAGCAGCGTCTGCTCGCCGCCGTCGACGTGCAGGTTGTAGCCGTGCCAGAACAGGCGCGGCTCGAAGTAGACGTAGTACGCACCCTGGGCTTGGGCGGAATCGCCCTGGGGTTCGACCAGGTGCGCGTAGTAGGCCGGCGCGTTGGCCAGCAGGCCTGCCGCGCTGCCGCAGCGTCCGCCCGATTGCATGGTCCAGCCCTTGCTGGCGGTAAAGATGCCCGACAGATAGGGCACGTCCAGGTCCCAATCGTCGAACGCGCGCGGGCCGTTGCGCGCCTGCCGATCCAGTTTCCAACTGCGGGCCAGCCGCACCGGCAGCGCCGAGTTGCCGGGAATGTCGATGTCGACGTTGTGGAACTGCAGCCGCCCGTCGTAGAGCGAGAGCTTCTCGCCGGATGCGTTGTCGACCTGCAGGGCTACGATGTCGGTGGCCGATTTCACCCGCTTCTCGTATTCCTGGCGGTAGTCGGCCGCCATGGCGGGCATCGCCGCAATCGCGAGCGCGAGCGGCAGGGCCACACGCCGCCCTCGCGATCGCCCATCGGCCGACATGGTCGTTTGCTTACGTGCAGCAGCCCACAACGCTTCGATCCGATAGCGCACGGCGTATCCCCTTCCCCAGAGCGGTGGCGGTCAGCGCGACGCGATGACCGGCGATCGCATTGTCGAGTGGGTTGCCGCGGCTAAGGGCCCGTCCGGGCGCAGAGCGCGCACGTCCGGGCGCACGCCTGCGCGACGATCGTCCAAAAAAGAAAGGGCGCCCTCGCGGACGCCCTGACTCGTTGCTCGCGGCGTGCGGCCGGAATCAGCCCACCCACACCCGCGCATTGCGGAACATGCGCATCCACGGCGAGTCGCCGTCCCAGTCGCGCGGCGCCCAGCTGAAGTTGGCGTTGCGCAGGGTGCGTTCCGGGTGCGGCATCAGGATGGTCGCGCGGCCGTCGCGCGAGGTCAGGCCGGCGACGCCGTCGGGCGAACCGTTGGGGTTGAGCGGGTAGCGTTCGGCCAAGCGGCCGTCGCCGTCCACGTAACGCAGGCTGATGTCGGCCGCGTTCTGATCCAGGTTGCTGTCGAAGCTGGCCCGGCCTTCGCCGTGCGCCACCGACACCGGGATGCGCGAACCGGCCATGCCGCGGAAGAACAGCGAAGGCGATTCGCCCACTTCCAACAGGCCCAGGCGCGCCTCGAACTGTTCGCTGCGGTTGCGCAGGAAGCGCGGCCAATGCTCGGCACCCGGGATGATGGGCTTGAGCTGGGCCAGCATCTGGCAGCCGTTGCATACGCCCAGCGAGAAGCTGTCCTCACGCGCGAAGAACGCGGCGAAGGCATCGCGCAGCGCGCTGCGCTCGAGCACGCTGGTGGCCCAGCCGCGGCCCGCGCCGAGCACGTCGCCGTAGCTGAAGCCACCGCAGGCGGCGAAGCCCTTGTAGTCCTGCAGCGAGACGCGGCCGGCGATCAGGTCGCTCATGTGCACATCAAAGGCTTCGAAGCCGGCGCGGTCGAAGGCCGCGGCCATTTCGATCTGGCCGTTGACGCCCTGCTCGCGCAGGATCGCGACCCTGGGTCGCGCGCCGGTGTTGATGAAGGGCGCGGCCACGTCCTCTGCCGGATCGAAGCTGAGTTTGGGCTTCAGACCCGGCGCGGCGAAGTCGCGCGCGATCGCGCGCTCCTCGTCGGCGCATTCGGGGTTGTCGCGCAGCTTCTGCAGCGCATGGCTCACCGACCACCAGGCGTCGAACAGCTCGTCCCAGCGCCACTCGGCCAGGGTCTCGCCGTCCTCGCGCACGCGGATCGCCGGCGCGGTGTTCGGGCCGTCGACGCGGCTGAGCACCGGCTTGGCGATGCGCTGGGCGCAGTCGATCAGGCCGTGGCGCGAGACCAGGTCGGCGAACTCGGCGCGGTCCTCGGCCGAGATCTGCACGATCGCGCCCAGTTCCTCGTTGAACAGGGTGCGGAACGGGTCCTCGCCCCAACCGTCCAGGCTGATGTCCAGGCCCAGGCGCGAGCAGAACGCCATTTCGCACAGCGCGGCGAAGGCGCCGCCGTCGCTGCGGTCGTGGTAGGCCAGCAGCAGGCCGGCCTCGCGCGCCTCGCGGATCAGTTCGAAGAAATCGCGCAGGCGCTGCGGGTGATCCAGGTCGGGCACGCCCAGGTCGTCGCGGTCGCCGTCGGCGGACGGGCCGGCGAAGGCCGGCAGACCGTCGGCGCCGGCGTCGGGATGGCACTGCGCCAGCACCGAACCGCCCAGGCGCTGCTTGCCCGCGCCCAGGCCGATCAGCCACAGCTCGCTGTCGCCGTCGCGCAGCAGCAGCGGCGTGAGCTGGCGGCGCACGTCGACCACCGGCGCGAACGCGCTGACGATCAGCGACACCGGCGAGACCGACTTGTGCGCCGCGCCGCCGTCCTGCCACTGCGCCTGCATCGACAGCGAGTCCTTGCCCACCGGAATGCTGAGCTCCAGCTCCGGGCACAGCTCCAGGCCCACGGCCTTGACCGCGTCGAACAGCAGCGCGTCTTCGCCGGGGTGGCCGGCGGCGGCCATCCAGTTGGCCGACAGCTTGATCCGGTTCAAGGATTCCACCGGCGCGGCGCAGAGGTTGGTGATCGCCTCGCCCACGGCCATGCGCGCGGCGGCAGCGGCGTCCAGCAGCGCCAGCGGCGTGCGTTCGCCGATCGCCATGGCTTCGCCGACGTAGCCGTCGAAACCCGACAGGGTGATCGCGCAATCGGCCAGCGGCAGCTGCCAGGGACCGACCATCTGGTCGCGCGCGGTCAGGCCGCCCACGCTGCGGTCGCCGATGGTGACCAAGAACTGCTTGGACGCCACGGTCGGGTGCGCGAGCACGCGCAGCGCGGCCTGGCGCAGGTCCAGCCCGCGCCACTGCAGCGCCGGCCACGGCGCGGCCGGCGGGCGGCGGGTGTCGCGGTGCATCTTCGGCGGCTTGCCGAACAGCACGTCCATTGGAAGATCGATCGGCCAATCGTGGCCGGCCTCGGCGACGCTCTCGACGGTGGCGCCGTAGCCCACCACCAGATGTTCTTCGGCGGTGGCATAGCCGACCACCGCGAACGGACAGCGCTCGCGCTCGCAGATCGCGGTGAAATCGGCCACGCGGTCGGCCGGCAGGCCCAGCACGTAGCGCTCTTGCGATTCGTTGCACCACAGCTGCATCGGCGACAGCGAAGGATCGTCGCTGGGCACGCGCGCCAGGTCGATCACGCCGCCCAGCTGCGAGTCGTGCAGCAGTTCGGGAATGGCGTTGGACAGGCCGCCGGCGCCGACGTCGTGGGCGCTGGCGATGGGATTGTCCGCGCCCATGGCGACGCAGCGGTCGATCACTTCCTGGCAGCGACGCTCCATTTCCGGGTTGTCGCGCTGCACGCTGGCGAAATCCAGGTCCTCGGCGCTGTCGCCGGAGGCCACCGAACTGGCGGCGCCGCCGCCCAGGCCGATCAGCATGGCCGGGCCGCCGAGCACGACCACGGCGTAGCCGGGCTTCAGGCCCAGCTTGGCCACCTGCGGGCGGTCGATCGCGCCCAGGCCGCCGGCGAGCATGATCGGCTTGTCGTACGCGCGCGCGAACGCGCCTTCGGACAGCTCGAAGCTGCGGAAATAGCCGACCAGGTTGGGCCGGCCGAATTCGTTGTTGAACGCGGCCGCGCCGATCGGGCCGTCGAGCATGATTTCCAGCGCCGGGGCCATGCGCGGGTTCAGCGCGCGCGCGCCTTCCCAGGGCTGCGGCAGGGTCGGGATGCGCAGATGCGACACGCTGAAACCGCACAGGCCGGCCTTGGGGCGGCCGCCGCGACCGGTCGCGCCTTCGTCGCGGATCTCGCCGCCATTGCCGGTGCTGGCACCGGGGAACGGCGCGATCGCGGTCGGGTGGTTGTGGGTTTCGACCTTGATGCAGAACGCCGATGGCGTTTCGGCCTCGGCGCGGTAGGCCTGGCTACCCGGCTGCGGGCGGAAACGCCGGCTGGCGTAGCCCTCCACCACCGCGGCGTTGTCGCTGTAGGCCGAGAGCGTGTTCTCCGGCGTCTGCGCGTGGGTGTGCTTGATCATCTTGAACAGCGAGCTGTTCTGCTCGCGCCCGTCGATGGTCCAAGAGGCGTTGAAGATCTTGTGCCGGCAGTGCTCGGAGTTGGCCTGCGCGAACATCATCAGTTCCACGTCCGAGGGCTCGCGGCCCAGCGCGGCGTAACGCTCGCGCAGGTAGGCGATCTCGTCGGCGGCCAGGGCCAGGCCCAGGCGGCCGTTGGCCTGCTCCAGCTCGGCCAGCGGGATGCGCTCGAGTTCGCCGCGCGCGGGCACGGCGAACAGCGCCGCGGCGTCCTCGCGCGCGTCCAGCAGCGACTGCGTCATCGGATCGTGCAGGGCCTTGGCCAGCGCGCCCTGGGTGGCCGCGTCGGCGGGCCAGCCGCCAAGGTCGTAGCGGGTGCCGCGTTCCACGCGCGCCACCGGCTGGCCGGCGCCGCGCAACAGCTCGGTGGCCTTGCTGGCCCAGGGCGACAGGGTGCCCAAGCGCGGGGTCACGTAGCGGGAGACGGCGCCGTCGGCGCGCGCCGCGGCGGCCGGTTCGGCCTGCAGGATGCGGCGCAGGGTGGCGTCGTCGGGCTGCGCGCCCTGATCCGGCCGGACCCAGTACACCGGCCAGGCGTCGATCAGGCGGACTTCGGGATGGATGGCTTGCAGGCGGGCTTGGAGCCGTTCGCGGCGGAACGGAGACAGGGCCGAAAGGCCCTCGAGGACGATCATGTCCGGGGAACCGTGCAACGTCGGGCCCGACATTGTATCCAAGCGCCCGCGCCGCTGCCTTGGCTGGGACGCTTCGGCCGCCCCAAAACGGCGAATGCCGCCCCGGGGGCGGCATTCGCGACGGCCGGACCCGGCCCGGCGGCCGGGCCGCGGAAGCTCAGGCCCCGCCGGCGGTGGTGGCCGGCACCGCGTCCACCGGGCCGGTGGCGGCCGGCTTGGCGCTGCCGTCGGTGGCCAGCTTGTCCAGGGCCTCGCGCAGCGCGGCCGGCGGCACGTAACCGCCCAGCTGGGTGCCGTCGGCGGCCAGGATCATCGGCGTGCCGGTCAGGCCCACGCGCTGGCCCACGTCGTACTGCATGGTGATGCTGTTCTTGCAGTTCTTGTTCGGCACCGTGTGATCGCTCTTGGCGTCGGTCAGGGCCTTGCGGCGGTCCGGCGCGCACCACACCGACACCATCTTGTTGAAATCCTGGCTGCCGATGCCGGCGCGCGGGAAGGCCAGGTATTCGATGGCGATGCCCTGGCGGTTGTACTCGGCGATCTCGCTGTGCAGCTTGCGGCAGTAGCCGCATTCCACGTCGGTGAACACCTGCACGGTGTACTTCGGATTGGCCGGGGCGAACACGATGCGCTCGCTGGCGGGGATGACCTTGAGGGCCTCCTTGCGCATACCGGCCAGGGCCACTTCGCTGAGGTTCTTCTTGGCGGTGGTGTCGAACAGGGCGCCGCCCGGGCCCGGCAGGAACAGGTAGCGGCCGTCGTCGCTGACGTAGACCACCTGGCCGGCGACGATCGCCTCGCGGAAGCCCGGCAGCGGCGCGGCGCCGACGCGTTCGACGGTGACGCGCGAATTGAGTACGCGGATCGCTTCGATCGCGCGCGCGTCCGGGGTGCCGGCGGCGGCCTTGGCGGCCGCGGGCTGGGCCGCGGCGGCCTGGCCGGCGGGGGCCTTGGCCTCGGCGGCGGGCTTGGGGGCCTCGGCGCAGGCCGACAGGCTGAGCGCTCCGAGCACGGCGAACAAGGCGTACTTCATCGATCGGGTCCTAGGGTCGGGTCGTCGTGGGCTTGGACCGCACGGCGAGGAAGGGGTTCCGCGATTGTCGCACGGCCGGCCACCAGGGGCGCCGGGCCGCCCGCCCCCCAGGGCGGACGAGCGCGACGGGGTTGGCGGTTTTGCGACGTTGGGGGTGACGGCTAAAGCAGGCGACAGCGGTCAGGGGAGCGGCCGCGACCACGCCCCCAACCATCACGCAAGGCACACTAACCCCTTGTAGGAGCTGCGCAAGCTGCGACCGCGAATCCGCAACGACGGCGCATGCCCAGTCTTCCGCTTCGCCCTTTGCTTGTCTTCCCCCTTTGACAAAGGGGGATTGAGGGGGATTTGCTTTTGCTCTTAAGCAACAGCAACAGCTTCCGTCCGCAAGCGGCCGGGTCACTTTCTTTTGATAAGCGTCAAAAGAAAGTAACCAAGGAAAAACGCTTCGCCAGAGCTCCCGTGCGAGAGCGGAGTTGGCGCGGGGATTTTTCGATGGCACATCCCTGTGCCAGCGAAAAACGGCGCACATCCTGTGCGCCGCCCTTTGGGGTCTTCTATTGGGACAGAGAGTTCGGGGCCCGAGCGAAGATCAAGAGCATTCGCGCTGCGCGCTCACCCCCTCACCCTAGCCCTCTCCCGCAGGCGGGAGAGGGGACTGATCCGACGCTGTCGCTTTTAGCCCCTCTCCCGCTTGCGGGAGAGGGGTTGGGGTGAGGGCACGCGACGCCGCAGGCAACAGCGCGAACAACGAATCAGGCCTGCTACCCGCGCGGATGATGCTTCGCATGCAGCTGCTTCAGCTGCTCGCGGGCGACCAAGGTATAGATCTGCGTCGTCGACAGGGAGCTGTGTCCGAGCAGCATCTGCAGCGCGCGCAAATCGGCGCCGCGATTGAGCAAGTGGGTCGCGAAGCTGTGGCGCAGGCCGTGCGGGCTGATGCGGGCAGGGTCGATGCCGGCGGCGCCGGCGTAGCGCTTCACCAGTTGCCAGAACTGCTGCCGGCTCGGCGCTTCGCCTTGGGTGCCCAGGAACAACGGCGCCAGCGCGCGCTTGCCGGCCAGCACCGGGCGCGACTGCGCCAGGTAGCGCTCCAGCCAGTGCTGCGCCTCCTCGCCCAGCGGCACCAGGCGCTCCTTGCCGCCCTTGCCGGTCACGCGCAGCACACCCTGCCGCAGGTTGACGGCGGTCGCGGGCAGGTGCACGAGTTCGCTCACGCGCAGGCCGGCGGCGTACATCAGTTCCAGCATGGCGCGGTCGCGCAGGCCCAGCGGGCTGTCGATATCGGGCGCGGCCAGCAACGCGTCGACCTGGCTTTCGGCCAGCGCCTTGGGCAGCGAGCGCGGCAGCCGCGGCGGTTCCAGCAGCGCGGTCGGGTCGTCGCTGCGCTCGCCGCGGCGCAGGCGCAGGGCATAGAAGGCGCGCAGCGCCGACAATAGGCGCGCGTTGCTGCGCGGCGAATAACCTTCGCGCGCGCGCCAGGCCAGGTAGTCGAACAGGGTCGCGCGGTCGGCGCCGGCCAGGCCGCCGTCGCGTCCGCCGCGCCAGCGCGCCAGGCCCTCCAGGTCGCGGCGGTAGCTGTCCAGGGTCTGCTGGGCCAGCCCGCTCTCGGCCCAGATCGCATCCAGGAACGCGGCGATAGCGCTCTGGTCGGCGTCGGGCAGCGGCGGCAGCGACATCGCCAGGCTGCGGCGCTCGGCGGGGGTGGATTTACGCGGCTTGGCGGAACTCATCGCCGCGAAGGTTCCCCCAGCGGCGGCGTCGCGCGCAAGCGCGCGCTACGGTCGGCGCCGCCGGGCCGCTATGCTTTTGCGATGACCGACACCGCCGCACCCGCTTCCGCCCGCCCTGCCGCCCTGATCGGCTGGCGCCTGCTGGCCCTGCTCT
Source organism: Lysobacter silvisoli (assembly GCF_003382365.1). Taxonomy (NCBI): domain Bacteria; kingdom Pseudomonadati; phylum Pseudomonadota; class Gammaproteobacteria; order Lysobacterales; family Lysobacteraceae; genus Lysobacter; species Lysobacter silvisoli. Next base: position 313,507 of record NZ_QTSU01000002.1, read on the forward strand.
ACGACTTCTGGCCGGTGCTGGCGCTGTGGATGCTGGTCTCGGCCGCGTTCACCGTCGGCTACATCCTGTCCGGCCACGCCGCGCGCGAGAACATCGCGCCGCTGAGCGCGCTGCAGTGGCTGCTATGGCTGTGCTGCTGGGCGATCACCGGGGCCTACGCGCTGCTGAGCTGGCGCCGCGGCGGCCAGACCCTGGGCATGCGGCCGTGGCGCTTGCGCATCGTCGGCGCCGATGGCGCGGCGCCGGGGTTCCAGGCGCTGTTGCTGCGCTATGTCGTGGCCACGGCGTCCACCCTGGCCGGGGGCCTGGGATTCTGGTGGGCGTGGCTGGACCGCGATCGGCTGACTTGGCACGACCGGGTTAGCGGGACGCGGATGGTGCGGGAGCCTAAGCGGGGCTGACGGGGCGATCGGGTGTACGGCGCGAGCTAGTGGCTTGCGAGCTGCCCTCACCCCAACCCCTCTCCCGCAAGCGGGAGAGGGGCTAAAGCAACAGCGGCGGCGGATGCGCCCCCTCTCCCGTTCACGGGAGAGGGCTAGGGTGAGGGGGGTGAGCGCAAAGCGCGAATGCTCTTGATCCTCGCTCGGGCACCGAACTCGCCATGCCAATAGAAGACCCGGAGGGCGGCGCACAGGAGGTGCGCCGTTTTTCGCTGGCACAGGGATGTGCCATCGAAAAATCCCCGCGCCCACTCCGCTCTCGCACGGGAGCTCTGGGGCAGCGTTTTTCTTTGGTTACTTTCTTTTGACGCTTATCAAAAGAAAGTGACCCGGCCGCTTGCGGACGGAAGCTGTTGCTGTTGCCCCTAAAAGCAAATCCCCTTCAATCCCCCTTTTACAAGGGGGAAGACAAGCAGAGGCGGAAGCCCAGGGGAGCGGCGCGTACGACGGCAGCGGCCCCGTTAGCCCGAGCGCTTTTTGAACAGGAAGGCGGAGACGCCGACCATGATGACGGTAGGCATCAGATAGGCCAGGCGGAAGTCGAACTTGTACACGCTGGCCAGCTTCACGAACTGGGTCTGCAGCAGCCAGAACATCAGCGCGAACACGATGCCGACGAACAAACGCTTGCCCATGCCGCCGCTGCGCAGGGCGCCGAACGCGAACGGGATCGCGGCCAAGCACAGCGCCAGCACGTTGACCGGGTAGAACCAGCGCCCCCAGTAGTGCTCCTTGAACTCGCCGGCATCCAGACCGTTGCGTTCGCGGTAGGCCACCGCATGCGCCAGCGCCGCCGAACTCAGGTAACGCGGCCGCTCCGAACCGGCCATCAGCGCCGCGCCGTCGAGCTTGGATTCCCAGCGCTCCTGCTTCACGTGCTCCTGGGTCACCGACTTCTCGCCGAAGCGGGTGCGGGTCACGTCGCGCAGCGTCCAGCCGCCGGGGCGGTGCTCGGCGATGTGCGCGATCGCCGCCGACTTCAGCCGTCCGTCCTGGGCGAACTCGTAGAAGAACACGTCGCGCAGTTCCAGCCAGCTGTCCTGGCCGTTGCTGCGGTCCTGGCCGCTGCCGGCGTTGAGGATGAAATCGCCCTCGCGCGCCCACAGGCCCGAGTACTGGGCCACGATCATGTTCTTGGACTTGGCCGAGGCCTTGAGCGCGTCGGCGCTGCGCTGCGCCCAGGGCGACAGGGTTTCGCCGTTGATCACCATCAGCAGGGTCAGCACGGTCAGCGCGCCGGCCACCGCCAGACTGAGGCGCCGGCGCGACAGGCCCACCGCGCGCAGCGCGGTCAGCTCCGAACTCGCGGCCAACTGGCCCAGCGCCATCAGCGCGCCGATCACCGCCGAGGTCGGGAACAGCGTGTAGGCGCGGCGCGGGATGGTGTAGAGCATGTAGGTCAGCGCTTCGACCAGGCCGTAGTTGCCCTTGCCGATGTCGCTGAGCTCGCTGCTGACGAAGCCCAGCATCACGTCCAGGCCGATCATCACCGTCCAGGTCAGCAGCACCGTGCCCAGCACGATGCGGCCGACGTAGACGTCGTGGATTTTCGGAAACGGCATCATGCCAGCGCCCTCGCGCGGCGCAGGCGGCCGTCGCCGAAGTACAGCCACAGCGCCAGCGCCAAGGCCGGCAGCACCAGCCACCACAGGCCCAGGCCGAGCGCGATCTTGCCGTCCTCGAGCCAGCCGGTGCCGGCGATCATCAGGTTGATGCCGATCACGTACGCCAGGAAGCCCATCAGGATGCGGCCGTAGCGCGCCTGGCGCGGCATGCTGCGCGCCAGCGGAATGGCCATCAGGGCGAAGGCCAGGGTCAGCAGCGGCGGCGCCAGGCGGTAGTGCAGCTGCGCGCCGGCCTCGCGGCGGTTGTCGCCGAGCAGATCCAGGGTGCCCATCAGTTCCGGATTCTTGGGGTCGAACTTGGTCTCGCCGGCCGGCAGCAGCAGCTCGTTGCTGGCGTAATGCATCATGCGGAAATCCAGGCCGTTGTCGCGCGGGCCCTCGACCTGGAAGCCGTTATTGAGGGTGAGGTAGCGGTTGCCGTCGGCGTCGACGTTGAGCACGCCGTCGTTGGAGGTGGTGATCTCGCGCCGGTCCTCGCCCTGTCGGTAGACGAACACGCGCTGGAAGCGGCTGCCGTCATTGGACATGGCGCCCACGTAGATCACCCCGCCCTGCCCGCCCGGCAGCTCGGTGAAGCTGCCCGGCTCCAGGCCGGCCACGATCAGGTTGCGGTTGGCCTCGCTGATCATCTGCTTGGACAGGCGCTCGGCCCAGGGGCCCAGCCACAGCGAGCAGGCCGCCACCACCAGCACGATCGGCGCCACCACCATCAGCAGCGGCTTGAGCAGGCGCTTGGGGCCCACGCCGATCGAGGCGATGACCGGCATTTCCGAGTCGCGGTACAGCCGGCCCACGGCCAGCATCAGGCCCAGCATCAGCGACAAGGGCAGGATCAGCGGCAGCCACTTCAGCAGGACCAGGCCCAGTTGGGCCAGCATCATCCCCGCCGGCACCCGGCCGCGGGCGATGTCGCCCAGCACGTCGGTGAAGGCGCCGCCGATGCTGACGATCAGCAGCACCGTCAGGGTGGCGAAGGTCGCCTGGGCGAATTCGCTGAGCAAGTAGCGGTCAAGCTTGGGCATGGGGCTTCGGCATCGTGACGGGGCTTGCGTTAAACTCGGGGGTTCGTTCGACGGCGCGGGACAGCCGGCAACGGGCGCCTAGCCCGCGGCCGCAGCCCCGGAAGCCGCCCGATTGTACGGAACTCACTTCCTTTCGCTGCACTTTGACTCGGGAATCTGTTGGATGACCCTCGAATTCGACCTGAACCGCGATGCGCCCGCCGCCGTCAAGACCGATTGCATCGTGGTCGGCGCCTATGCCGACCGCAGCCTGACCGCGGCCGGCCAGGCCCTGGACGCCGCCAGCGGCGGCCGTCTGAGCGCGCTGCTGGAGCGTGGCGACGTCAGCGGCAAGACCGGCAAGACCACCCTGCTGCACGATCTGGCCGGCGTGACCGCGCCGCGCGTGCTGGTGGTGGGCCTGGGCGAGGCCGGCAAGTTCGGCGTCCCGCAGTACCTCAAGGCCGCGGCCGACGCCGCCCGCGCGCTCAAGTCGGGCCCGGTCGAACACGCGGTCTTCACCCTGTCCGAAGCGCCGGTGGCCGGCCGCGACGCCGCCTGGGCGATCCGCCAGGCCGCCATCGCCGCCGACCACGCCTGCTACCGCTACACCGCCACCCTGGGCAAGAAGAAGGACGACCCCGGCCTGCGCCGGCTGTCGATCGCCGGCAGCGATGCCGCCGCCCTGGCCCAGGGCCAGGCCGTGGCCGCCGGCGTGGCCTTCGCCCGCGAGTTGGGCAACCTGCCGCCGAACATCTGCAACCCGGCCTACCTGGCCGAGCAGGCGCAGACCTTCGCCGCGCGTTTCCCCACCACCAGCTGCGAAGTGCTGGACCGCGAGCAGATGCAGGCGCTGGGCATGGGCTCGCTGCTGGCGGTGGCGCGCGGTTCGGCCAACCCGCCCAAGCTGATCGTGCTCAAGTACAACAACGGCGGCGACGCCAAGCCCTACGTGCTGGTCGGCAAGGGCATCACCTTCGACACCGGCGGCATCAACCTCAAGGTGCAGGGCGGCATCGAGGAAATGAAGTTCGACATGTGCGGCGCGGCCACGGTCATGGGCACCTTCGTGTCCGCGGTGGGCATGCAGCTGCCGATCAACCTGGTGGTGGTGGTGCCGGCGGTGGAGAACATGCCCGACGCCGACGCCTACCGCCCCTCCGACGTGCTCACCAGCATGTCCGGCAAGACCATCGAAGTGGGCAACACCGACGCCGAAGGCCGCCTGATCCTGTGCGACGCGCTGACCTACGCACAGCGCTTCGAGCCGCAGGCCCTGCTCGACGTGGCCACCCTGACCGGCGCCTGCGTGGTCGCGCTGGGCAAGTACGCCTCGGGCCTGATGAGCAAGGACGACGACCTGGCCGCCGAGCTGCTCGGCGCCGGCGAACAGGTGTTCGACCGCGCCTGGCGCCTGCCGCTGTGGGACGAGTACCAGACCCAGCTGGAATCCAGCTTCGCCGACGTCTACAACATCGGCGGCCGCTGGGCCGGCGCGATCACCGCCGGCTGCTTCCTGGCGCGCTTCACCGAAGGCCAGCGCTGGGCGCACCTGGACATCGCCGGCGTGGCCAACGACGAAGGCAAGCGCGGCCTGGCCACCGGCCGGCCGGTCGGCATGCTGAGCCAGTGGCTGCTGGACCGCACGGCCTGAGCTCCGCGGACTGCAGCCGGTGGCGCGCGCCGACTTCTACCTGATCACCACCGCGCGTTTCCGCGAGGAACCGCTGCGGCTGGTGGGCGAGCTGGCGCGCAAGGCCTGCGACGCCGGCCTGTCCACGCTGATCCTGGCCCGCGACGCGGCCCAGGCCGAGGCGCTGGACGACCTGCTGTGGGACATGGGCGAGGACGTCTACATCCCGCACCAGATCGCCGGCGCCGACGTCGACGAGGACGAGGCCGACGTGCTGATCAGCGCGCCGGACACCGACGCCGCGCTGCGCCCGCTGGTCATCAACCTGCGCCCGGAAGCCGTGCAGGGCACGTTCGACCGCGTGCTGGAAGTGGTGCCCGCCGACGCCGACGCGCGCGGCCCGCTGCGCGAGCGCTGGAAGCAGTACCAGGCCCGCGGCTTCGAGTTGAAGAAGCACGATATGTAGCAGTCGGATTCGAGGCTTTGGAACGACGGCGGCCGGCATGGCCCCGATCCGTCATCCCCGCGAAGGCGGGGATCCAGGGCCTCATCCAGGCACGACGCTGAAGTCTCTGGACCCCCGTCTTCGCGGGGATGACGAGCAGAAGCGGAAGCCCGGCATCAGCTTTTGCAAATTGCGAGCTTTTGCAAATCACGAACCACGAATCACGAATCACGAGCCCCCGCCCTATGTCCCTCGTCTCCAGCTACGACCCCAAGCAGTTCGAAGCCCGCCTGTACGCGCAATGGGAGAACAGCGGGGTATTCCAGCCGCGCGGCGAGGGCCCGGCCTACACCATCCTGCTGCCGCCGCCGAACGTCACCGGCACCCTGCACATGGGTCACGCCTTCCAGCACACGCTGCAGGACGCGCTGATCCGCTACCACCGCATGCGCGGCTATCGCACGCTGTGGCAGATGGGCACCGACCACGCCGGCATCGCCACGGAAATGGTGGTCAGCCGCAACCTGGCGATCGAAGGCAAGGGCGACACCCGCGACTCGCTCGGCCGCGACCGCTTCATCGGCAAGGTCTGGGAGTGGAAGCAGCACTCCGGCGACACCATCGAGCGCCAGATGCGCCGCCTGGGCGCCAGCGGCGACTGGTCGCGCAGCGTGTTCACCATGGACCCGATGGCGTCCAATGCGGTCACCGAAGCCTTCGTGCGCCTGCACGAAAAGGGCCTGATCTACCGCGGCCAGCGCCTGGTCAACTGGGACCCGGTGCTGAAGACCGCGATCTCCGACCTGGAAGTGAGCAGCGAGGAAGAGAACGGCCACATGTGGTCGATCCGCTACCCGCTGGCCGACGGCGTCACCTACGAATACGTGGAGCGCGACGCCGACGGCAACGAGGTCCTGCGCGAGACCCGCGACTACGTGGTGGTCGCCACCACCCGGCCGGAAACCATGCTCGGCGACACCGCGGTGATGGTGCATCCGCAGGACGAGCGCTATACGGCGCTGCACGGCAAGTTCGTCGACCTGCCGCTGACCGGCCGCCGCATCCCGGTCATCACCGACGACTACGTCGATCGCGCGTTCGGCACCGGCGTGGTCAAGGTCACCCCTGCGCACGACTTCAACGACTACGCGGTGGGCCTGCGCCATTCGCTGCTGTCGATCAGCGTCTTCGCGCCCGATGCGTCGGTCTGGACCGCCGCGGGCCCGACCGCGCTCAAGCATGTGCTGTCGTCGGCCGACCCGAACTTCACCAAGATCGACTTCGACAGCGCCACGCCGCAGCAGAAGCAGTACGCGGACGATTTCGCGTTGTTCAGCGAACACGGCATGGCCGCGATCGTCGAGAAGTACATTCCGGCGGCTTACCGCGGCCTGGATCGTTTCGAGGCGCGCAAGATGATCGTCGCCGACCTCGACGTGGCCGAGTTGCTGGTGGAGGTCAAGGCGCACCGCCTGCAGGTGCCGCGCGGCGACCGCAGCGGCCAGGTGATCGAGCCCTACCTGACCGACCAGTGGTTCGTGAAGATGGACACGCTGGCCCAGCGCGGCTTGGAACTGGTCGAGTCGGGCCAGATCAAGTTCGTGCCGTCGAACTGGATCAACACCTACCGCCACTGGCTGGAGAACATCCAGGACTGGACCATTTCGCGTCAGCTCTGGTGGGGCCACCGCATTCCGGCCTGGAACGTGCGTTCGGGCGAGACGGATTTCACCCTGCTCATCGGCGAGGTGGTCGCGCGCACCGAGGCGGAAGCCGAGGCGTCCGCGCACGCCTTGCTGCTGGCCAAGCTGGGCCGCGACAACTACGAGAAGGTCAAGGACGGCATCGAGCTGGTCCAGGACCCGGACGTGCTGGAAACCTGGTTCTCCTCGGCCATGTTCCCGTTCAGCACCCAGGGCTGGCCCAACGAAGACCAGATGGGCGAACTGGGCTTCGATGTCGCCCTGCCGACCAGCGTGCTGGTCACCGGCTTCGACATCATCTTCTTCTGGGTCGCACGCATGATCATGATGACCGACGAGCTGGTCGGTCGCGTGCCCTTCCGCGACGTCTACATCACCGGTCTGGTCCGCGACAAGGACGGCCAGAAGATGTCCAAGTCCAAGGGCAATATCCTCGACCCGCTGGACATCATCGACGGCATCACCGCCGAGGCGCTGGTGAGCAAGCGCACCACCGGCCTGATGAAGCCGCAGGACGCGCCGAAGATCGAAAAGGCCACGCGCAAGGAATTCCCCGACGGCATTCCGGCCTTCGGTGCCGACGCGCTGCGCTTCACCATGGCCGCGCTGGCCGGCCCCGGCCGCGACATCAAGTTCGACCTGGGCCGCGCCGAGGGCTACAAGAACTTCTGCAACAAGCTGTGGAACGCGACCCGCTTCGTGTTGATGAACACCGAAGGCGCGAGCTACAGCGGCGCGCCGCAGCCCAAGACCGACGCCGAGCGCTGGATCCTCTCGCGCCTGGCGCAGGTGGCGGCCGAGGCCCACACGCAGTTCGCCGCCTATCGCTTCGACCTGCTCGCGCAGGCGCTGTACGAGTTCGCCTGGAACGAGTTCTGCGACTGGTTCGTGGAGTTGGCCAAGCCGGCGCTGCAGGGCGAGGACCAGGCCGCCGCCGACAGCACCCGCCACACCCTGCTGTACGTGCTCGAGCGCCTGCTGTCGCTGCTGCACCCGCTGATTCCGTTCGTGACCGAGGAGCTGTGGCAGCAGGTGGCGCCCAAGCTGGGCATCGCCGAAACCACGGTGATGCTGCGCCCGTATCCGCAGGCCGGCGACACCGGCGCCGATCACTCGGCGGCCGAAGCCGACGTGGAGTGGCTGAAGGCGATGGTGACCGCGCTGCGCAAGATCCGCAGCGAGCTCAACGTGGCCCCCGGCAAGACCGTGACCCTGCTGCTGTCCGGCGGCAACGACAGCGACCGCTCGCGCGCGGCGCGCTTCGATTCGCAGCTGCGCTTCCTGACCCGCCTGGAGCGCGTGGAAGCGCTGGCCGCGGGCGCCGCGAGCCCGGCCGCCGCCACCGGCGTGGTCGGCGAGCTGACCCTGCTGGTGCCGCTGGAAGGCCTGGTCGACCTGGGCGCCGAACGTACGCGGCTGGACAAGGAACTCAAGCGCGTGCAGGGCGAGATCGGCAAATGCGAGGGCAAGCTGTCCAGCGAAACCTTCGTGCAGAACGCCCCGGCGGCGGTGGTCGAACAGGAGCGCAAGCGCCTGGCCGATTGGCGCCAGCAGCTGGAGGCCTTGCAGGCGCAGCGGGACAAGCTGGGCTGAGGCTGGCCGGCTTTCGAGCCCAAAGCGGCCCTCACCCCAACCCCTCTCCCGCAAGCGGGAGAGGGGCTAAAGCAGGCATCATCACCGCCGACTTCAACCAGCACCCCGGCCCGACCGCATAGCGGTCGGGCGTTCGGTGCGGCGCGAGCCAGTGGCTCGCAAGCGCCGCCCCTCACCCCGCTTGCGGGAGAGGGCTAGGGTGAGGGGGTGAGCGCAAAGCGCGAATGCTCTTGATCCTCGCTCGAGCGCCGAACTCGCTGCGCCAACAGAAGACCCGGAGGGCGGCGCACAGGATGTGTGCCGTTTTTCGCTAGGCCAGGGATGGCCTATCGAAAAATCCCGGCGCCAACTCCGTTCTCGCACGGGAGCTCTGGCGTAGCGTTTTTCTTTGGTTACTTTCTTTTGACGCTTATCAAAAGAAAGTAACCCGGCCGCTTGCGGACGGAAGCTGTTGCTGTTGCTTCAAAGCAGCACACCCACACTCCTTCGCGAGCTCGGAGCTGATCGCGGCTCACGCCGCTCCTACAGAAGGCGCAGATCTCACAGAGACCGGAGCGTTCGTCGTAATCGCGGGTTCGCGGTCGCAGCTTGCGCAGCTCCTACCCCAAGGCTGGTGGGGACGTCGCAGTAGTTGCGGGTTCGCGGCCGCAGCCTGCGCAGTACCTACAGGAAGCGTTCGACCCGTTACGGCGCCTCGGGCGGCAGCAGCTCCATCGCCATCACCAGCGCGTCCTCGCGCCCATCGCGGGCCGGGTAATAGCGTGGGCGCCTGCCGATCTCGTTGAAACCCTCGGCGTGGTACAGCGCGATCGCGTTGGGATTGGACGGGCGCACTTCCAGGAACACGCGCTCAGCGCCGCGGCCGCGCGCGATCTGCAGCAGCGCCAGCAGCAGGCGACGGCCGTGGCCGTGGCCCTGTTCGTCGGGCGTCACGCAGACGTTGAGCACGTGCGCCTCGCCGGCGGCCAGGCTCATCAGGAAATAGCCCAGGATGCACTCGCCGCGGTACAGCACCCACGACGGATAATCGGCGCGCAGGCAGTCGCGGAAGATGCCCAGGGTCCAGGGGAATTCGTAGGCGCGGATCTCGATCGCGTGCACCGCCTCCAGGTCGGCCTCGCGCATCGGGCGCAGGCCGGCGGCCGGCGCCTCGCGGTCGAGGTCGGCGGCCAGCGCGTTCACCTGCGGCGGCTCCGGCGCAGGCCGCGCAGCAGCGGCCACAGCGCGCGCTTGGCCGCGGGCGCACCGCGCAGGGCGGCCGCGTCGTACAGGGCCAGCACCTGGCTGTCGGGCGCCTCGCCGGCGCGCACGCCGGCCGCGCGCAGCACCGCGCGCAGCAACGGGTCCTGGGCGGCGGACGCGGGCGGCGCCGCAGCGCGCGCGGGCGCGGCAACCGGTGCCGACGCACGCGGCGGCGGCGACACAGGGGCAGGCTCGGCCGCCCGCACCGGCTCGGCGCCCGCCAGCACCATCGCCGGATGCCCCAGCGCCTGCAGCCACTCGCGCTGCTGCGCGCTCCACAAACTCACGGGGACGTCCCCACGTCGGCCGGCGGCAGCCGGCGCGCACGCCGGTACAGCGCGTACACCGGCCCGGACAGCGCATAAGGCGCGAAGATCAGCAGCAACACGCTGGGCGGATCGATGGCGATGGCGATCACCACCACCACCACGATCAGGATCGCCAGGAACGGCACCCGGTCGTGCTTGGGGCCGCCGCCCTTGAAGCTGAAGTAACGCAGCCGGCTGACCATCAGCAGGCCGGCGATCACGGTCACGGCCAGGGCGAAATAGCGCAGCTCCTCGCCGGTCCAGCCCAGTTCGTCGCAGGTCCAGACGAAGCTGGCCACCAGCCCCGCCGCGGCCGGGCTGGCCAGGCCGATGAACCAGCGCTTGTCGACCTGGCCCACCTGGGAATTGAACCGCGCCAGGCGCAGCGCGGCGCAGGCGGCGTACAGGAAGGCGGCGATCCAGCCGATTTTGCCGGGCATGGGGCCGTCGTGTTTCATCGACTCCAGCGCCCAGTGGAACATCACCAGGGCCGGCGCCAGGCCGAAGCTGATCAGGTCGGCCAGCGAGTCGTACTGCACGCCGAACTCGCTCTGGGTGTTGGTCAGGCGCGCGACGCGGCCGTCCACGCCGTCCAGGATGGCGGCGATGAAGATGGCCACGCAGGCGGTGCCGTAGCGCCCCTGGGTGGCGGCGATGATGGCGTAGAAACCGGCGAACAGGCCGCCGGTGGTGAACAGATTCGGCAGCAAATAGATGCCGCGTCCGCGCGGTCGGGGCGTAGGCGTAGGCATGGGTTCCATAACCGAAGTGTAGCGCTTGCCTGCGCGGCGGCGCGGTGCTGCAATCGGCATTCCCCCGCAATACCCGTTCCAGCACCGTCCTGCCCGGAGCCGACCATGACCCGCCCCATTCCCCCTGCCCTCGCCCGTGCGCTGCGTTCGACGTGGCTGGGCGCCGCGCTGTGCGCGCTGGCGCTGCCCGCCCTGGCCGGCGAGGTGTACCAGTGGAAGGACGCCAACGGCGTCACCCACTACTCCGATTCGCCGCCGCCGAACCAGGGCAACGCCAAGAGCCGCCTGATCGTGCCCAAGACCGGCACGCCCTCGGTCACCCAGGCCAAGACCGCCGAAAGCGCCGACTGCACCACCGCGCGCACCAACCTCAAGCAGCTGCAGGGCACCACCCCGCTGGGCCTGGACGCCGACAAGGACGGCAAGGCCGACGCGGTGTTCACCTCCGAGCAGCGCGCCGCGCAGACCAAGCTGGCCGAGGCCTCGGTGGCGGCATATTGCAAGCCGGCGGTGCCGGCGGCTCAGTAACGAGCAGTCGCGAGCGGCGTCCGCGCCGCTCCCAAGCAATTCTCCGAACCTGCCTCCCCCTTTAAAAGAGAGGGGGATCGGAGGGGGATTTGCTCTTTGGCGCCCCGCCGCCATCCGAGCGAAAAAAGCAAATCCTCCCCAGCCCGCCCAGCCGGCAAGCTGGGCTTGCCGGCGCTCGACCGTGCGCGAACCTGCGGTTCGCAAACGCACGCTCTCCCCCTTTTTCAAAGGAGGGAGCAAAACGCAAAGCCACTCAAGAGGCCCCTGAGCCTCGGCCAGGCAGGTTTTTACCCCACCCCATTCGCGCCCAAGCCCCGCGCACGGCAAAATGGCCGCTTCCCTACTTGCCCAGCCCCCGCCGATGCGTCTGTCGCAGTTCCACCTCCATACCAGCAAGGAAACCCCCGCCGAAGCCGAAATCGTCAGCCACAAGCTGATGCTCAAGGCCGGCATGATCCGCAAGCTCGCCGCCGGCCTGTACACCTGGTCGCCGCTGGGCCTGCGCGTGCTGCGCAAGGTCGAGCGCGCGGTGCGCGAGGAAATGGACGCCGCTGGCGCGATCGAGGTGCTGATGCCCTCGGTGCAGCCCAAGGAACTGTGGGAGGAGACCGGGCGTTGGGAGAAGTTCGGCGGCCAGCTGCTGAAGATCCAGGACCGCAAGGAAGCCTGGTACTGCTACGGCCCCACCGCCGAGGAAGTCATCACCGACTTCGCCCGCACCGAACTGGCCAGCTACAAGCAGCTGCCGGTGAATTTCTACCAGGTGCAGACCAAGTTCCGCGACGAGATCCGCCCGCGCTTCGGCGTGATGCGCGCGCGCGAATTCCTGATGAAGGACGCCTATTCCTTCCACGTCAGCGACGAGGACCTGGGCCGCGAATACCGCAACATGTACGACACCTACGGCCGCATCTTCACCCGCCTGGGCCTGAAGTTCCGCGCCGTATTCGCCGATACCGGCGCCATCGGCGGCAGCGCTTCGCACGAGTTCCACGTGCTGGCCGACTCCGGCGAGGACGCCATCGCCTTCTCCGACGGCTCCGATTACGCCGCCAACGTGGAACTGGCCGAGGCGGTCTCGCCCGGCCCGCGCCCGGCCGCCGCCGAGGCCCTGCGCCGCGTCGACACGCCCACCCAGAAGACCTGCGAGGACGTGGCCGCGCTGCTGGGCATCGCCCTGCAGCGCACGGTCAAGTCGGTGGCCATCGTCGGCGCCGACGGCGAAGGCCAGCCGCAGTTCGCCCTGGCCCTGGTGCGCGGCGACCACACGGTCAACGAGATCAAGCTGTCCAAGCTGGCGGGTCTGGGCGAGTACCGCCTGGCCACCGAGGCCGAAATCCTCGAGCACCTGGGCGCCAACCCGGGCTTCCTGGGCCCGGTCGCGCCGGCCAAGCCGATTCGCGTGATCGCCGACCGCAGCGTGGCGGCCCTGGCCGACTTCGTGGTCGGCGCCAACGACAACGGTTACCACTTGGCTGGCGTGAACTGGGGCCGCGACCTGGCCGAACCCGGCGAGGTCGCCGACATCCGCAACGCCGTGGCCGGCGACCCCTCGCCCGACGGCCAGGGCACCCTGGGCATCGCCCGCGGCATCGAGGTCGGCCACGTGTTCCAGCTGGGCCGCAAGTACGCCGAGGCGATGAAGCTGACCGTGCTGGACGAAACCGGCAAGGCCGCCACCCCGGCCATGGGCTGCTATGGCATCGGCGTGTCGCGCATCGTCGCCGCGGCGATCGAGCAGAACCACGACGAGGCCGGCATCTGCTGGCCCGAGGCGATGGCGCCGTGGGCGGCCGTGGTCTGCGTGATCAACCCCAAGAACGACGCCGCCGTGGCCGAGGCCGCGCTGGCGCTGTACCGCGACCTCAACGCCGCCGGCGTGGAAACCGCGCTCGACGACCGCGGCCTGCGCCCGGGCGCGATGTTCGCCGACATGGAATTGATCGGCGTGCCGCACCGGATCGTGGTGTCCGAACGCGGCCTGGCCGCGGGCACCTACGAATACCGCCAGCGCCGCGCCGCCGAGGCCGAAAACCTGGACCGCGAGCGCCTGTTCCAGCGCCTGGGCCAGCCGGCCTAAGTCCCCCGGCAAACCCCCGCACCCCCTGGGAAAACCCCCAGGGAGATTTACGCCGCGCGCGCCCCCGATTATTATCCGGGGGCATGCCATGGACCGGCCGATTATCCACCCCCATTATTCCGGAGGCTCCATGTCGATCGACCTGAACTCGCTGTCCGCGAAAGAACTCGAATCGCTGATCGCGCAGGCGAAAAAGCGCAAGACCACGCTGAACAAGCGCAAGCCGATCGCCACGGTGCGCAAGAAGCTGACCCAGCTGGCCAAGGCCGAGGGCTACGACATCGCCGAGCTGTTCGGCAACGGCGCCGCCCCGCGTGCGGCCAAGTCCGCCGCCGCCAAGCCGGCCGCCGCGCGCAAGGCGCGCAAGCCGCTGGGCAAGGTCGCCCCCAAGTACCGCAATCCGGCCAACACCGGCGAGACCTGGACCGGCCGCGGCAAGCAGCCGCGCTGGCTGGCCGCCTACACCGGCGCCGGCCGCAAGCTCGACGAATTCCTGATCAAGTGAGCCGTTAAGGCCCGCTTGCGAAAACGCCGGCGCAAGCCGGCGTTTTTGTTTGCGTTTCCTGGATTATCTACGGGATAAATCTGGCCGACCCGTCCGATATGCGGCCGATTATTTCGCCCTGTTCGGCTCAGAGATTCCGCCGCGCCGGCAGCAACAAATTGCCGAACAGCAGGCCGGCGATCAGCGCCAGCAATATGTTGATCACCGCCAGCACCGCGTCCTGGCCGACCTCCATGTCCTGCTGCTGGATCAGGGTCAGCAGGCCGCGCAGGCTCACGCTGCCGGGCACCAGCATGATGATGCCGGGCACGCGCACGATCGCGCCCGGGCGCTTGCCCCAGCGCGCGTAGGCATTGCCGGCCGCGGTCAGGCACAGCGCGGCCAGGAAGATGCCGGCCGGGCTGCCCCAGGCCTCGCCGGCGAAGCGCGAAATCAGATAACCGCCGGCCGCGGCCGCCATCACCTTGGGGTAATCGCTGCGGTGGGCGCGGAACAGCACCGCGAAGGCGTAGGCGGCCAGGGCCAGGCCCACCCACTCCACCCAGGCCGGCTGCGGCCGCGAGGCCTGGATCAGCGGCTTGAGCCCGAGCAGGTCGGCCAGGTACAGGGCGATGATGGTGCCCACGGCCAGCTTGACCACCGTGGTCAGCGCGCCGGCGAAGCGCGCGGTGCCGGAGACCAGGTGCTGGCTGGTGAGTTCGTTGACCGCATTGGTCAGCGCCATGCCGGGCAGCAGCACGATCAGCGAGGCGATGATCACGGTGTTCTGGTTGAGCGGGCCGACGAAGCTGGCCACCAGCACCGCCATGCCCGCGGCGAGCATCGCCGCCACCGCGTCCACCGCTTCCTTCAGGCGCGGGCGCATGCCGGACAGTTCGATCAGCAGGCCGATCATCAGGCCGTTGACGCCGGCCACGGCGATGTCCAGCCACGGCAGCCGCAGCAGCGCGCCCACCGCCGCCGCGGCCAGGCCGAAGGCGATCACCTGCATCGCCCGCCAGCGCGCGCTGCGCGGCCGGTCCAGCGCCTGCAGCGCGGCGTGGCCCGCGGCCAGGTCCAGGCGGCCGGCCATCACGTCTTCGGCGATGCGGTCGGTTTCGCTGAGCTTGTACAGGTCGTTCTCGCCCGGCGGCATCCGGATCACCCGGGTGGTGTCGCTTTCGCCGGGCGCGCGGTGGGGATCGCTGAAGGTCAGGATCAGGCCGGTGGGGTTGGACCAGGGCTCACATTCCAGGCGCAGGCGTTGCGCCACCGCGGTGACCGCGCCCTCCAGGCGCTGGGCGGTGGTGCCGTAGGCGTGCAGGCGCTCGGCCAGCTCGACCACGAACGCGATGCGTGCGGCGTAACTGGTCGCGCTCAAAGGGGCGGGCGTGGACATGCGCGAAAGCATCGCATGCGCCGGCCGGTTTGGGACGGCCGGATAGGCGGCGTGGGCGCAACGCTGCCGTCGCATGGCGATGTTGGTTCATCGAAGCAGGGCGATGGGAGGCATGCCGCTGAAGCCACTGGATTCCCGCGTTCGCGGGAATGACGGTTGTGGAATTCGCCGCGCCCCACCCACCGTCGTTCCCGCGAACGCGGAAACCCAGGGCTGCATCCAGGCATGACACCGAGGTCTATCCGCCCCCAAGCCCACAACTTGCTCACCTGGCCATGGCTAGCCTGTATCCTGCGCCCCGAGGCCCTATGACCGAACCGTCCACGCACGCGCCGCAGATCGCCGCCGACGCCCAGACGCCGTCGCGGTTGCGCCTTTCCGGGCGTTGGACCCTGGACCACGCGCACGCCATCTCCGCCGCGCTGCACGGCGCGCCCGCGGGCGAGGTCAGCGTGGACGCCACCGGCGTGGAGCGGCTGGACTCGCTGGGCGTGCTGCAGCTGATGCGCTTCGCGCGCCGGCGCGAGCTGGACTTCGACGCCTTCGAATTCCACGAAGCGCACCGCGCCCTGGTCGTGGCGATCGAGGACGTGGCCGACGAGCGGCCCAAGAAGAAGCGCGAGTACGGCGTCTACGCGGCGCTGGCGCGCCTGGGCTACGCGGTCACCGACAACTGGAAGGAAGTGCTGGCCCTGGTCGCCTTCTTCGGCGAAACCCTGGTCAAGATGCTGCGCCTGTTCAAGGAGCCCGGCCGCTTCCGCCCCACCGCCACCGTCCACCACATGGAGCAGGTGGGCCTGGATGCGGTGCCGCTGATCGCGCTGCTGTGCTACCTGGTCGGCGCGGTGGTGGCGTTCCTGGGCGCGACCATCCTGCGCGACTTCGGCGCCACCATTTTTGTGGTCGAACTGGTCAGCATCGCCTTCCTGCGCGAGTTCGGCGTGCTGCTGACCGCGATCGTGCTGGCCGGCCGCACCGCCAGCGCGTTCACCGCGCAGATCGGCGCCATGGTCAGCCGCGAGGAAGTGGACGCGATCCGCACCCTGGGCATGGACCCGATCGACCTGCTGGTGATCCCGCGCGTGCTGGCGCTGCTGGTGATGCTGCCGCTGCTGACCTTCATCGCCATGATCGCCGGCCTGCTCGGCGGCCTGACCGTGGGCGCCTACAACCTGGATATTCCGCCGCAGCAGTACCTGGCGCGGATGCACGACACCATGGAGCTGCGCCACGTGCTGGTGGGCCTGTCCAAGGCGCCGATCTTCGCCCTGCTGATCAGCCTGATCGGCTGCCTGGAAGGCCTGCAGGTGCAGGGCACCGCGCAGTCGGTGGGCGAACGCACCACCTCCAGCGTGGTCCAGGCGATCTCGCTGGTGATCGTGATCGACGCCTTCGCCGCGATCTGGTTCATGGAGGTCGGGTTCTGAGCCACGCCCGCGCCGACGACGCCCCCCATCCCGCGCCTGCCGACGACGGCGCGCCGATCATCCGCGTGCGCGGTCTGGTCAACCGCTTCGGCGAACAGACCGTGCACGACGGCCTGGACCTGGACGTGCGCCGCGGCGAAATCATCGGCGTGGTCGGCGGCTCGGGCACCGGCAAGTCGGTGCTGATGCGCTCGATCCTGGGCCTGCGCCGGCCCGATGAAGGCGACATCCAAGTGCTCGGCATCGACGCGCGCAGCGACGATCCGGCGCGGCGCCGCGAGATCGAGCGCAACACCGGCGTGCTGTTCCAGGACGGCGCGCTGTTCTCGTCGCTGACCGTGGGCGAGAACGTGCAGGTGCCGCTGAAGGAGTATCACGGCGACCTGCCCGACACGCTGCGTTACGAGCTGGCCCTGCTCAAGGTCAAGCTGGCCGGCTTGCCCGCGGACGCGATCAACAAGCTGCCCTCGCAGCTGTCCGGCGGCATGCGCAAGCGTGCCGGCCTGGCGCGCGCGCTGGCGCTGGACCCGCCGCTGCTGTTCCTGGACGAACCCACCGCCGGCCTGGACCCGATCGGCGCGGCGGCGTTCGACCGTTTGATCCGCACCCTGCAGCAGGCGCTGGGCCTGACCGTGTTCCTGATCACCCACGACCTGGACACCCTGTACGCGATCTGCGACCGCATCGCGGTGCTGGCCGACAAGAAAGTGATCGCCTGCGCGCCGATGGCCGAGATCGAACAGCTCGACCATCCCTGGGCGCACGAGTATTTCCACGGCCCGCGCGCACGCGCCGCGCAGGTCGCGCGCGAGCGCAACGCCCGTTCCGCCTGACCGAAACCCCGCAAGGACGCCCCCGTTTGCCTTCGCTGCTGTCCGACCACCTCACGCCTCTCGCCCACCTGCCCTGGGCCCTGCTCGCGCTGGCCTCGCTGCTGCTGTGGTGGCCCAAGCTGCGCGCTGCCAGCCTGGCGCTGCTCGCGGCCGCGGGCGCGGCCGGCTTCGCCCTGGGCCAGCTCGACGCGCGCGCGCTGATCGCGCTGGCGCTGCTGGCCCTGGCCGGCTGGATGATCGCGCCGACGCGGGCGCGCGCGGCGCGCATAGGCGGGCATGCGCTGTTCGTGCTGGTGGCGCTGGCGCTGGGCTTCCACGTCGCGCCGGGCTTCCACAACGCACTGGCGGTGCCGCCCACGCGCATCACCGCCGACGCGATCGAATTCAGCATGTACCTCAACCTGGACAAGCCGCTGGTCGGGTTCTGGCTGCTGCTGGTTTGGGGCGGCGCGCAGCGCGCGCGGCCGCCGGTCGACTGGTTCAAAGCCGCGCTGCCGGCCGGCCTGGGCGCGGCGCTGCTGTGTTTGGGCATCGCCTATGTGCTGGGCTTGGTCGCCTGGGCACCGAAATGGCCTGCCTGGGGCACGCTATGGGCGCTGAACAACCTGTTGCTGGTGACCCTGGCCGAGGAAGCGCTGTTCCGCGGTTACCTGCAGGAAGGCCTGATGCGGCGCTGGCGCGAACGGCGCTGGGGCGATGCCGCCGCGATCGCGGTGGCCGCGGTCGCCTTCGGCCTGGTGCACTGGGCCGGCGGCTGGGCCTGGGCGCTGCTGGCCACCGCGGCCGGCGCGGGCTACGGCCTGGCCTACCGCCGCGGCGGCCTGCAAGCGGCCATGCTGGCGCACTTCGGCCTGAACCTGATTCACTTCACCGCGCTCAGCTATCCCATGCTGGCATGATGACCGTCACGATCCGCCCCCCGGCGTTCCCCGTTGCAGGTGCCTGATGGAAACCAAGGCCAATTACGTCCTCATCGGTGCGTTCACGATCATCGTGACGCTGTTCCTGCTGCTGTTCGCGCTGTGGGCCGCCAAGTACTCCTCGGAGAAGAGCTGGCGCGAGTACGCGGTGATCTTCAACGAGCCGGTCACCGGCCTGTCCGAAGGCAGCAGCGTGCAATACAACGGCATCTCGCTGGGCACGGTGCAGGCGCTGCGGCTGGCGCCGGACGACCCGCGCCGGGTGATCGCGCAGCTGCGCCTGCAGGCCGACGCGCCGATCAAGGCCGACACCCGCGCCAAGCTGTCGATGACCGGCATCACCGGCAGCCCGATCATCCAGCTCACCGGCGGCAGCCCCGGCAGCCCGGCGCTGGCCGACGTCGACCGGCGCGAGATTCCGGTGATCCAGACCGAGGCCTCGGCGCTGCAGAACATCGCCGACACCGCCAACCGCCTGGTCGCGCGCCTGGACCAGGTGCTCAGCGACGAGAACGTGAAGCGGGTGTCGAACACGCTCAGCAACATCGAAGCCATGACCGGCTCCATCGCCGACCAGCGCGAGGACCTGCGCGCGCTGATCGTCAACGCGCGCAAGTCCAGCGAACAGCTGTCGGCCACCCTGGCCACCACCGACCAGGCGGTGAAGAGCGTGGACCGCGAACTGGTGGCCAAGCTGCCGGGCCTGATCGCCAAGCTCGACAGCACCCTGGGCCGGCTTGACTCGGCCGCCAACGGCGCCAACAACCTGCTCAACGACAACCGCGCGGCGATCAACAGTTTCGCCAACGACGGTCTGGCCCAGCTCGGCCCGACGCTGTCCGAGCTGCGCGTGCTGGTGCGCGACCTACGCCGCATCAGCGACCGCCTGGAAAGCAACCCGACCCGTTACCTGCTCGGCCGCGACGCCCAGAAGGAGTTCGAGCCGCAATGACCACGCGCCCCCTCGCCCCCCGCCGCCTGCTCGGCGCCGCGCTGCTGCTGGCCCTGGCCGGTTGCTCGCTGCTGGGCGACAAGCCCAAGGAACGCTCCACCATCTACGCGCCGGACCCGCGCGTGCAGGCCGATCCGTCCTGGCCGCAGGCGAGCTGGCAGCTGTCGCTGACCCCGCCCAGCGCCGCGCGCATGATCGACAGCCTGCGCATCGCGGTACGGCCCACGCCCAACGAGCTGCAGGTCTACAAGGGCGCCAACTGGGCCAAGCCGCCGGGCGAGATGCTGCAGGACGCGCTGCTGCGCGCGCTGGAGGATTCCGGCCGGATCGGCGCGGTCGCGCGCCAGGGCAGCGGCATCGCCGCCGACTATAAGCTGGTGCTGGACCTGCGCCGTTTCGAATCCGACTACGCCGGCGAGGAACTGCCTTCGGCCACCATCGAGGTCAGCGCCAAGCTGCTGCACAGCAGCGACCAGCGCATCGCCGCCGCGCGCACCTTCGTCCAGCGCCAACGCGCGACCAGCACCGCGGTGCCCGACGTGGTGAACGCCTTCGACGGCGCGCTGTCGGCGCTGACCCGCGACATGGGCGGCTGGATCCTGAGCAGCGGCAACGAGCACGAGCGCAGCGAGCATTCGCGGCCGGCGGCGCGGCGCTGAGGCTGGGAAGCAACAGCAAAAGCAAATCCCCCGTCGTCCGCTGCGCGGACGCCCGCCCCCTTTTTCTAAGGGGGCTAAAGAGCGGCACATCGCTCATGTCTATCGCTATCCGCCCCCTTCGCATCTGTTCCCCCCTTTGAAAAAGGGGGGCTAGGGGGGATTTGCTGTTGCTGTTGCTGTTGCCGTTGCTTCCCCAACCCGCAACACCCGCCCCAAATCCACCCCCGCATACGGCAACGCCGCCACCCGCTCGACCGCAACCGTATCCGCCGCCACGCGCCGCCGCCGCAGCGCGATCGCGCCCACATAGTCCACATCCAGGCGAAAACTCCAGAACCGCCACGCCGGCGCGGCCGCTCGCTCGCCCAGCCAACGCGGCGTCCCACCCTCGCCGTCGAACGCGAACGCCAACCGCCGCAGCGGCAGCCGCAGACCGCGGCCGCCGGCCTTGGCGCAGGCCTCCTTCAGTGTCCAATGGCGCAGGAACGCATCGCCGCGCTGCGCCTGCGGCAGCGCCAGCAGCGCCTCACGTTCGCGCGGGTCCAGGCTCGGGCCCTGCCAAAGCTCGGAGGTGTCGCTGCCGCGCCGCTCCAGATCCAAGCCCGCGCGGCCGCCGGGCGCGACCAGGCAGCCGACCCGGCCGGCGCAGTGCGACAGGCTGAAACCCCAGCCCCCGGCGTCCAGCGCGCGCGGCGCGCCATACGGCCCGCGCGCGTAGCGCCAGTCCTGCGGCGCACGCGGCACGCAGGCCGACAGCGCGTGGCGCACCAGCAAGCGCGCCACCAGCGCCTCGCGGCGCACCTCGGGCAGCCGCAGCCGTTCCAGCCGCGCGCGCTCCTGCGCGTCCAGCAGACCCAGCTGCGCCTCGTACAGCGGATCGTGCGCCGGGTCGACCTCCGCCAGGAACAGCCGTGCCGCGCCGGCCGCGCGGCCGGGGGTGGGCGTGATCGGGGTGGCGGTTGAGGTCATGCGCGGGCTCTGAGGCGCCGTCGCCGAGCATACCGGCGCCGCCCGGCTTTGAGTCGGCGGCGCAAACCCGCGACAATTCGGCCTCAGCAAGCGGAGAGCCAGCATGAGCGAACACAGCCCCCACCCCGCCGAGGTCGAGCGCGACGTCATGGAGTACGACGTCGTCACCGTCGGTGCCGGTCCGGCCGGCCTGTCGTTCGCGATCCGCCTGAAGCAGCTCAACCCCGACATTTCGGTCTGCGTGATCGAAAAGTCCAGCACCATCGGCGCGCACATCCTGTCCGGCGCGGTCATCGAGACCGGCCCGCTGGACGCGCTGCTGCCGAACTGGCGCGACAACCCGCCGCCGATCTGCGTGCCCGCGACCGAGGACGAGTTCTGGCTGCTGTCCAAGACCGGCGGACGCAAGCTGCCGCTGCCGCCGGGCATGCACAACAAAGGCAACGTGATCGTAAGCCTGGGCGCCATGTGCGCCTGGCTGGCGCCGCAGGCCGAAGCGCTGGGCGTGGAGATCTACCCCGGCTTCGCCGCGTCCGAAACCTTGCACGACGCCGACGGCCGCGTGCTGGGCGTGCGCATCGGCGACATGGGCGTGGCCAAGGACGGATCGCACAAGCCCGGCTACACCGCCGGCATCGACATCCGCGCCAAGGTCACCGTGTTCGCCGAAGGCGCGCGCGGCCACCTGACCAAGCGCCTGATCAAGCGCTTCGGCCTGGACGCGAACAGCGATCCGCAGGGCTATTCGATCGGCATCAAGGAACTGTGGCAGGTGCCGGAAGACCGGGTCACGCCCGGCAAGATCGTGCACAGCTTCGGCTGGCCGGCCGACAGCCGCATCTACGGCGGCAGCTTCCTCTATCACCTGGACAAGGGCCGCATCGCCCTGGGCTACGTCAGCGGCCTGGACTACGCCGACCCCGAGTACAAGCCCTGGGAAGCGTTCCAGCAGTGGAAGAACCACCCCATGGTCAAGCCGCTGCTGGACGGCGGCAACCTGGTCTCGGCCGGCGCGCGCGCCATCGTCACCGGCGGCTGGCAGTCGCTGCCCAAGGTCGAGATGCCCGGCGCCTTGTTGATCGGCGACACCGCCGGCCTGCTCAACGTGCCCAAGATCAAGGGCACCCACCAGGCGATCCGTAGCGGCATGCTCGCCGCCGAGCACCTGGCCGCCTCCGAGCTCGCGCCGGAAGGCTTCGACGCCAAGCTGCGCGCCTCGCCGGCGATGGACGAACTGAAGAAGGTGCGCAACATCAAGCCCGGCTTCAAGCGCGGCCTGTGGTGGGGCATGCTCAACGCCGCCTGGGAAACCGTCACCGGCGGCCTGTCGCCGTGGACGCTGAAGAACAAGGCCGACTGGTCCTCGCTGGACAAGCTCAAGGACGCCGAAAGCCCCAAGCGCGACTACAGCGAACGCACGCTCGCCCCGCGCGACCGCCTGGCCGGCGTCTACTTCGCCGCCACCGAGCACGACGAAGACCAGCCCGCGCACCTGAAGGTGGCCGACACCTCGGTCTGCGTGACCCGCTGCGCCGAGGAATACGACAACCCCTGCACCCGCTTCTGCCCGGCCGGCGTGTACGAGATCGTCGAGGACGCCGAAGGCAAGCGCCTGCAGATCAACGCCGCCAACTGCGTGCACTGCAAGACCTGCGACATCAAGGACCCCTACGAGATCATCACCTGGGTCACGCCGGAAGGCGGCTCGGGGCCGAATTACCAGAATCTGTAACAGCGCGCCACAACCGCGCAAAAAAAGCCGCCCGAAGGCGGCTTTTTTTGCTGAGACGCTGCCGCTCAGGCGCGCTTGAACGCCACGCCGGTCTTCTCGCGCAGTTCGTCCTCGCTCACGTCCGGCGCGATTTCCACCAGCACCAGGCCGTCGGCGGTGACGTCCATCACCGCCAGCTCGGTGATGATGCGGTTGACCACGCCCAGGCCGGTCAGCGGCAGGGTGCACTCGGGCAGGATTTTGTGCTCGCCGTTCTTGGCGCTGTGCTCCATCAGCACCACCACGCGCTTGACGCCGGCCACCAGGTCCATGGCGCCGCCCATGCCCTTGACCATCTTGCCGGGCACCATCCAGTTGGCCAGGTCGCCCTTGTCGGTGACCTGCATGGCGCCCAGGATGGCCAGGTCGATGTGGCCGCCGCGGATCATCGCGAAGCTGTCGTGGCTGCCGAAATAGCTGGCGCCGTCGCGCGCGGTCACGGTCTGCTTGCCGGCGTTGATGAGGTCGGCGTCGACCTCGTCCTCGGTCGGGAACGGGCCGATGCCGAGCAGGCCGTTCTCGGACTGCAGCCACACGTCCATGCCCTCGGGGATGAAGTTGGCCACCAGCGTCGGCAGGCCGATGCCGAGGTTGACGTAGGCGCCGTCGGTGAGTTCCTGCGCGGCGCGCTGCGCCATTTGATCGCGGGTCCAAGCCATGTCGAATTCCTTGGTAAGTGTTCGCGCGTCAGCGCGTCAGGCGCGCACGGTGCGCTGTTCGATGCGCTTTTCGGGCGCGGCATTGAGCACGATGCGGTCGACGTAGATGCCTGGCAGGTGCACGTGGTCGGGATCGATCTGGCCGACTTCGACGATTTGCTCGACCTCGGCCACGCAGACCTTGCCGGCCATCGCGCAGGCGGGATTGAAGTTGCGCGCGGTCTTGCGGAACACCAGGTTGCCGGCCTTGTCGGCCTTCCAGGCCTTGACCAGCGACACGTCGGCCTTGAGCGCGGTTTCCATCACGTAGTGGTGGCCGTCGAACTCGCGCGTCTCCTTGCCGTCGGCCACTACGGTGCCGTAGCCGGTGCGGGTGTAGAACGCCGGGATGCCCGCGCCGCCAGCACGCAGGCGTTCGGCCAGGGTGCCCTGCGGGTTGAATTCCAGTTCGAGTTCGCCGGACAGGAACTGGCGCTCGAACTCCTTGTTCTCGCCCACGTAGGACGAAATCATCTTCTTGATCTGGCGCGTGGTCAGCAGCAGGCCCAGGCCGAAACCGTCGACGCCGGCGTTGTTGGAGATCGCGGTCAGGCCCTTGACGCCGCTGTCGCGCAATGCGGCGATCAGCGCCTCGGGGATGCCGCACAGGCCGAAGCCGCCCACGGCCAGGGTCTGGCCGTCGGCGACCAGGCCGCGCAGGGCCTCGTCGGCATTGGGAAACACCTTGTTCTTCGCGGCGCCGGCGCTGCGCGTCGCGGCAATGGCCTGAGCCATGGGGGAACTCCTGTCGGGGACCGGCACAGTTTACCGTGCCGGGCGGCAGGGCCCCACCGGCCATTGGTGCAATGGCCCGCTCGTTTCCCGACACGCGCCGCGGCTAGACTCGGCGTATGAGCCGACTCGCCCTCGCCACCGCCATCGCCGCCACCGGAACCGACACCGATATGGTGCCGCTGCTCGACGCCTGCGCACGCGCCGGGCTGTCGGCGGACGTGCGCGCCTGGGACGACCCCACCGTGGCCTGGTCACGATACGACGCCGTACTGCTGCGTTCGCCCTGGGACTACACCCAGCGGTTGCCGGAGTTCCTGGACTGGTGCGCGCGCGTGGACGCGCAATCGCGCCTGCTCAATCCACTGGCGGTGGTGCGCTGGAACACCGACAAGCATTATCTGGCCGACCTGGCCGCGCGCGGCGTACCGGTGGTGCCCAGCGCCTTCGTCGAACCCGAAGGCGAGGAACCGTTGCCCGCGCTGCAGGCCTTCCTGGCTACGCACGCCGACGCCGCCGAATACGTGGTCAAGCCCACCGTCAGCGCCGGCTCGCGCGACACCCAGCGTTATTCGCGCGCGCAGGAATTCGCCGCCGCCAACCACATCGCGCGCCTGCTCGACGCCGGTCGCAGCGTGCTGCTGCAGCCGTACCTGGCCTCGGTCGACCGAGATGGCGAAACCGCGCTGCTCTACTTCGACGGCGTCTACAGCCATGCCATTCGCAAAGGCGCCCTGCTGCGCCCCGACGACGGCGCCACCGAGGCGCTGTTCGCGCCGGAGCAGATCGTGGCGCGCGAACCCGGCGACGACGAACGCACGCTGGCCCAGCGCGTGCTGGAAGCCGCCGCGGCCGCGCTGAACCTGGACGCACCGCTGCCCTATGCGCGCGTCGACCTCATCCGCGACAGCGACGGCGCGCCGCGCCTGCTGGAGCTGGAGTTGTGCGAACCCTCGCTGTTCTTCCCGCACGGCGAAGGCAGCGCCGACCGGTTCGTGGCGGTGCTGCAGCGGGCCATAAAAATCAGCGCCACATCCTAGGAAACCTCCAGGACAGCGCAGCAGGTGTCGTCATCGGTGGCCGTCCAATCTTGCGGATTATCGTTGAGCTTTTCAGCCTGCAGCTTGTCGTATGGCCCACGTCGCAGCAACACCTTGAACTCGACCCCAGCGTGCTCAAGAGCATTTTCTTTTGCTCTTACTTGTTCCTTTTTTCCAGTGAAAATCATGATCCTGGACATTGCTGCCCCCTAGCAAAAGATTATCGAGTCGCTTCTGCGAGACGATTTGCCTCTGATGTGGTCAATTTCGCCACCACCACCCTCATGTCGGACAAGCTTTTGACAGCTAGGAAATCAAGCCGATCGGTGTGCGCAAGCGGCACCCCGGCCTTTGCCGCCAGCGCATCCAACCTCACCGCGTCGAGCTTACTACCCTGCCCAAAGTAGGCCCAAAGCATGTCGCTTTGATCAGCTATGCCTTTTTGATAGGCCGATTGAAACTTCGACACCAAAGCGTTGTATTCCGCCTCCTCGCTTTCGGCCTTAGCTCTCTGCGTCTGCGCCAGCTGTTTAACCAGGCCCAGGCATGCATCGTAGAACTCCTTGTCCCCGTCTCCTATCTTCAGGCCGTTGCGAAGACGAACCACGCAGGTCATCTCGATCTCGTTGAAGTCATCGCTCTGACGCACGATCTCCAGCACCGTCTGCGCGATCTCCCTACCCGCCGCCGGCGCGTTGTTATGCGCCGAACTCGCCGCACCCCACGCGGCCACCAAGGCCTCGCCCTGCCGCTGCAACGCTGTCGCTAACGTTGCCTGATATGCGGCAGCTTCCTTGTGCGCAGCAGCCGCACCATCGGCCGCATCGCATTTGGCCTTCTTTTCCTT
Source organism: Lysobacter silvisoli (assembly GCF_003382365.1). Classification (NCBI taxonomy): domain Bacteria; kingdom Pseudomonadati; phylum Pseudomonadota; class Gammaproteobacteria; order Lysobacterales; family Lysobacteraceae; genus Lysobacter; species Lysobacter silvisoli. The sequence continues at coordinate 339,588 of NZ_QTSU01000002.1, forward strand.
GATCTGCGCATCGGTGACGGCTCCGCTGGCGGCTTTCGGCGCGCTCGCGCATTCGCCTTCGGGCGCCTGATCGAATGCTGCCTTGGCCGCGGCCGCGCTGGCCTTCTTGGCATCGGCCTCGCGCTGACGCGCGCCATCGAGCAGCTTGATGGTTTCTTCCGTGGTGCCCGCGTCGGTGGCCTTGGCCAGCGTGGTCAAGGCGGTGGACTGCGCGCGGGCCACGCCGGTGATCTGTTCGATCGCCAGGATATGCACCATCGCACGCTGATCGCGCGCGGCCTGCACGATGAACTCGTCGGTACTGACCGCACCGCTGAGATAGCGCTCGCAATTGCGGAACATCGCCTCGCGCAGGATGTTGATCGTCTGAGTGCGCTCGATGGTCGCTGCATTTTCCGACAGGGCGTGTTTGATCTCCCCGCTCAGCGCCTGGGCTTTGTCGGCCGAGAACGTGGCTTCGGCCCCCGCCGAAAGGCTGGTAGCCAAGGCCGTGAACACATCCGGCGGTGGCTCCGAACAAAAGCGGCGATAAGTCTTGCCATCGACGGGCTGACCCATCGCGCTGATTACGTTGCGTTGCTTCGCGTCGATGCTGAGGATGTGCGCCCGATTACCCCAAGGCGTCGAGCTGCGATGTATCGACGTCGCGCACCCCAACAGGGCGCAAGGCAGCAGGATCCATAGTAAAGCGCGAATAGCGGCGATATGCCGACGGCCGTCCATAGCCTTCCCCTATGCTGGCAGCGTTGTCGTCCATGACCGACCAGGGATGGGATTCGTCAGTACCGCTCAGATCTGCACGAATTCGCGTTCGCCCGTATCGGATCCCCCGCGCTTGGATTAACCCAGCGCGGGAGGCTTGACAAGCGATCGGCGATGAACGGTAGGCCGGGCGCGCAAGAAGCGCGCAAGCCGAACATATGTTTGACGCGAAAACGGTGGCGCACCGGACAAATTCGCCGCGCCACTGAGCTGGGGTCAACTGCGCCCGTACACATCCTCGAGCCGGACGATATCGTCCTCGCCCAGGTAACCGCCGGACTGCACCTCGATCAGTTCCACCGGCTCGCTGCCGCGGTTGCGCAGGCGGTGCACGCTGCCGCGCGGGATGTAGGTGCTCTCGTTCTCGCGCAGTTCGAACACGCGTTCGTCGCAGGTGACCTCGGCCACGCCCGAAACCACGATCCAGTGTTCGGCGCGGTGCTCGTGCTTCTGCAGGCTCAGCGCGGCGCCGGGCTTGACCACGATCTTCTTGACCTGGAAACGCGGACCCACGCCGATGGAGTCGTAGCTGCCCCAGGGGCGGTAGACCTTGCGGTGGAACAGGTGCTCGGTGCGGCCGGCGGCCTTGAGCTGATCGACGATGATCTTGACGTCCTGCACGCGGTCCTTGCGCGCCACCAGGGTCGCGTCGGCGGTGTCCACGATCACCAGGTCCTCGACGCCGAGGGTGGCGATCATGCGCCGGTCGGAGGCGCGCACCAGGCTGTCGCGGGTGTCGACCGAGATCACGTCGCCTTCGTGGCGGTTGCCGTCGGCGTCGCGCTGCGCCACCGACCACAGCGACGACCAGGAACCGATGTCGCTCCAGCCGCAGCTTACCGGCACCACCGCGGCGCGGTCGGTCTTCTCCATCACCGCGTAGTCGATCGAATCGCTGGGACTGGCGGCGAAGGCATCGGCGTCCAGGCGCAGGAAATCCAGGTCGGCGTGGGCGGCGTCGAAGGCCGCGCGCGCGGCGGCGTGGATCGCCGGCGCGCGTTGCGCCAGTTCGTCCAGGTAGCTGCGCGCGCGGAACAGGAACATGCCCGAGTTCCAGGCGTAGGTGCCCTCGTCCAGGTAGCGCTGCGCGGTGGCCAGGTCGGGCTTTTCGACGAAGCGCTCGATGCGGTAGCTGTCCTCGCCCAGCGCCGCGCCGCGCAGGATGTAGCCGTAGCCGGTTTCGGCGTAGTCGGGGCGGATGCCGAACGCGACCAGCCAGTGCTCGTCGCCGAGCCGGCGCGCGGCGGACACGGCTTCGCGGAACGCGGCCTCGTCCTCGATCAGGTGATCGGCCGGCATCACCAGCAGCAGCGCGTCCGGGTCGCCGGCCAGCGCGTGCAGGGCGGCGGCGGCGATCGCCGGCGCGGTGCTGCGCGCCACCGGTTCCAGCAGGATGCCGCCGCTGCGCACGCCGATGGCCTGCAACTGCTCGCCGACCATGAAGCGGTGATCGTCGGCGCAGACCGTGATCGGCGGCTGCGCGTCGGGCAGGGCGTTGGCGCGCAGCACGGTTTCCTGGAACAGCGAGTGGTCCCCGATCAGCGACAGGAACTGCTTGGGTTGGTTCTGTCGCGAAAGCGGCCACAATCGGGTACCGCTACCGCCGCTGAGGATGACCGGGTGCAACATTTCGACTCCGCATGGGGATTACGCCGTGAAGGGTACCGGATCGGGGCCGCGCACCGCCGGCTTCGGGCCAGGCCGGCCGGCGCCACCGCTCAGGCCGCAGTCACCCGGCTTGTGCGCAGGACGGCGCGGATCGCATGAGCGACATCGTCGAACTGCAGGGCCCGGATGGCGCCACCGCGCGCGTTTGCGCCCACGGCGGCCAGTTGCTGTCCTGGGTCTGCGCCGGCCACGAGCGCCTGTACCTGAGCCCGCGCGCCCGCCACGCCTCCGGTCAGGCCATCCGCGGCGGCGTGCCGGTGATCTTTCCCCAATTCGGCGACCGCGGCCCCGGCCCGCGCCACGGTTTCGCCCGCGTGCGCGCCTGGACCCCGGCCGGCGAGGGCCGCTGGCGCCTGCGCGACGACGACGCCACGCGCGCCCTGTGGCCGCACGGCTTCGAGCTCGAACTGACGGTGTCGCTGCAGGCGCGCGCCCTGAGCGTCGGCCTGGACGTGGCCAACACCGGCGATGACGCCTTCGCGTTCACCGCTGCCCTGCACACCTATCTGGCGGTGGATGCGCTGGCAGGCTCCCATCTGCACGGCCTGGGCGGGCGCGCCTATTACGACGCGGCCCGCGGCGGCACGCGCGCGACCCAAACCGAAGCGGCCCTGGCCTTCGCCGGCGAACTCGACCGCCTCTACCCCGGCGCGGCCGGCGGCCTGGCGCTCGACGACGACGGCCGCCGCCTGCGCATCGACGCCGAGGGCTTCCCCGACACCGTCGTCTGGAACCCGGGGCCGGCGTTGGCCGTCGAGTTGGCCGACCTGGGGCCCCGCGAGCACGAGCGCTTCGTCTGCGTGGAGGCCGCCGCCGCGGCGCAGCCGCTGCGATTGGGCCCCGGCGAGCGCTGGCACGGCCGCCAGACCCTGACCGTACCGGATTGAGCCCTTAGGCACGGATCCAAGCACGTTGCCAGCACACTGACGGCATTTAGCCCGCGCCTGCCTGCCGTCTCCGGTATCGTGCCGGCCTGCGCCGCGCGACGGTCTCCGCTAGAATTGGCGGTTCTCGGCCCCCGGGCCGCGCACCCCCACTAGGGCATTCCCAAGGAACCCCCGCACGATGAAGATCCTCGTCGGCTATAAGCGCGTGGTGGACTACAACGTCCGCATTCAGGTCAAGCCGGATGGCTCCGGCGTGGTCACCGATGGCGTCAAGCTGTCGGCCAATCCCTTCGACGAAATCGCCCTGGAAGAAGCGCTGCGCCTGCGCGACAAGGGCGTGGCCACCGAGGTCGTGGTCGCCACGATCGCCCCGGCCGACGCCCAGGCGCACCTGCGCAACGGCCTGGCCATGGGCGCCAACCGCGCCATCCACGTGGTCAGCGACCAGCCGATCCAGCCGCTGACCGCCGCGCGCACCCTGCTCAAGCTGATCGAGAAGGAACAGCCGGACATCGTGATCCTGGGCAAGCAGGCCATCGACGACGACGCCAACCAGACCGGCCAGATGCTGGCCACGCTGTGGGGCCGGCCGCAGGCCACCTTCGCCTCCAAGCTCGAAGTAGCCGACGGCAAGGCCACCGTGACCCGCGAAGTCGACGCCGGCCTGGAAACGCTGGAAGTCGAGCTGCCGGCCGTGGTCACCACCGACCTGCGCCTGAACGAACCGCGCTTCATCAAGCTGCCCGACATCATGAAGGCCAAGAGCAAGCCGCTGGAGACCGTGCAGTTCGCCGACCTCGGCGTGGATGTCGGCGACACGCTCAAGACCACCCATTACGCCCCGCCGCCGAAGCGCAGCAAGGGCGTGATGGTCAAGGACGCGGCCGAACTGGTCGCCGCACTCAAGGCTAAGGGGCTGCTGTGATGAGCAAGGTTCTTATCGTCGCCGAACATCTGGACGGCAAGCTCAACGCGTCCACCGCCAAGTGCGTGTCCGCCGCGCAGGCGCTCAAGCCCGAGTCCATCGACGTGGTCGTGCTCGCCGCCGACCCGGCCGCCGTGGCCGCCGAGGCCGCGCAGATCGCCGGCGTGGCCAAGGTGCTGACCGTGGCCAACGCCGCCAACACCAACGCCATCGCCCAGGTGCAGGCGCCTCAGATCGCCGCGCTGGCCGCCGGCTACAGCCACGTGTTCGGCCCCTCGACCACCTTCGGCAAGGACCTGATGCCCTGCGTGGCCGCGCTGCTGGGCGTGGCCCAGGTCTCGGACGTGATGGCCGTGGAAGGCAGCCACACCTTCAAGCGCCCGATCTACGCCGGCAACGCCATCGTCACCGTCGAGGCTCCGGCCGATCACGCCGTGGTCGCCACCGTGCGCACCGCGTCCTGGCCGGAAGCGGGCAAGGGTGGCAGCGCCACGGTCGAAGCCGCCTCGGTCGACGCCGCCCTGCCCAGCCACACCCGCTATATCGGCCTGGCCGCCGGCAAGTCCGACCGCCCCGACCTGCAGAGCGCCAAGCGCGTGGTCTCCGGCGGCCGCGGCGTGGGCTCGCAGGAGAACTTCAAGATCATCTACGACTTCGCCGACAAGCTCGGCGCGGCGGTCGGCGCCTCGCGCGCGGCGGTCGACGCCGGCTACGTGCCCAACGAGCTGCAGGTCGGCCAGACCGGCAAGATCATCGCCCCCGAGCTGTACGTGGCGGTGGGCATCAGCGGCGCGATCCAGCACCTGACCGGCATCAAGGACGCCGGCACCATCGTGGCCATCAACAAGGACGGCGACGCGCCGATCTTCGAGATCGCCGACATCGGCCTGGTGGGGGATCTGTTCCAGTTGCTGCCGGAGCTGGAAAAGGCGCTGTAAGCCGCAACGCGCACGCCAAGAAAAAGGCCGCCCCAGGGCGGCCTTTTTCGTTTCGCGCCGCCGCGGATGCGCGGGCGGCGTGTGGACCGCACTCAGGGTTGCAGCGTCCAGTCCGCGCCGTATTGGCCGATCTGCGACTCGTTGAACGCGCCGCTGGCGTTGGTCCACAGGAACAGGCCGCGGTCGCTGGGGCGCTGCCAAATCAGGTCGGCGAAGCCGTCGCCGTTGTAGTCGCCGCTGGTGGCGAAGACGTAGTTGGTCGGCGTGCCCTGCGCGTAGGAGCCCATGTAGGTCGCGCCGTCCATGCGCCAGTAGGCCACGTAGTTGTTGGTGGTGTTGCGCCACAACAGGTCGGCCTTGCCGTCGCCGGTGACGTCGGCTGCGCCGATCAGACGCCAGTCGGCGCCGTACTGGCCGATCTGCGACACCGAGAAGCCCGAGCCCACGCTGATCCACATCGACATGGTGCGCGCGCCCGGCGAGTTCCAGACGATGTCGACGCGGCCGTCGGCGTTGAAGTCGGCGATCGCCGCGATCAGGTACTCCGGCGGCGGCGTATAGGTCTGGCCGCCCTTGTACACCGGGCCGTCCATCAGCCAGTAGGCGAAATAGCCCGCCACCGGATGGCGCCAGAAGATGTCGTCCTTGCCGTCGCCGTCGATGTCGCCCTGGCCGGCCACGACCCAGCCGTCGCCGTAATTGCCGACGTTGTACTGGACGAAGCCCTGCGGCTGCGACTGGAACGAGAACATCATCCGGTCGGAGGTGCGCCGCATCAGGATGTCGGCGCGGCCGCTGGTGGTGGAGCGGCCGATGGTCGACGGCGTCAGCGTGGCGCCCAGGCCCTGGTTGTAGCCGTTGGCGATCTGCGCGCCGTTCATGCTCCAGTACGCCAGGATGCCCAGGCCCTGGTTCCACCACACCAGATCGGAACGGCCGTTGCCGTCCATGTCGTTGGCGGCGCGGGTCGGGTTGGTCGGGATCACGTTGGCGCGGAACGCGGCGATCAGCGGCATGGTCTGGACCAGGCTGCGCACGTTGTCGGCGGTGGCGCTGCCGGTCGGACGGCCCTGGAAGCTGACGTTGGGATTGCCGAAGTAGCGGATCGCGCTCTGGTTGCTGCTGGCCAGGCGGTAGGCCATGACGGTGTAGAAGCCGTCGTTGGTCGCCTCGCGGTAGCCGTAGGAGTACGAGTGCGCGCCGGTGCCGCTGCTGTCTTCCGGGTTGTGGGCCTGGCCCATGTTGTGGCCCAGTTCGTGGGCGAAGGTTTCTTCGCGGCAGAAGTAGGTCTTGTTGTCGTTCTCGTTAACGTCGGTACCGTCGCTGACCACCGAGTAGCCGAACGGCGCGTCGCTGTTGTCGATGCCGCTGCCGCCGCCGCCGAGCAACCAGGCGATGCCGCAGCCGTCGTTCTCGGGGGTGCGGAACTTGCGCACCACGGACACCAGGTCGGCGCCGACCTGATCGCGGGTCGCACGCAGGGTGGTGAAGGCCGGGTCGACCGGGATGGTGCCGGTGCCGGACTTGTAGCCGGTCAGCTTCTCCAGGGTGTCGCCGTTGTCGGTGGCGTCGGCGTAGTTGACCTGCAGGCTGCCGACCAGGCGCAGCGTGGCCGGCACCTGGCTGTTGAGGTAGGCCTGGTTGGTGATGTCGACCAGGTTGTTGAGGCGGGTGACCGCCTGCGACTGGCCGCCCAGGAAGGTGGCCAGACCGTTGGTGTAGCCCACCAGCACGTCGACCGTGGTGCCGGCGGCAGCGACGGCGCCCTCGGCCTGCGCGCCGGCCGCGGCGGGGCCGCCGGCCTTGCGGGCCGCGATCGCACCGGCCAGGGACGGGGCGACGAGGTAGTCGGGCTCGTCGCCGGCGGCATCCTGCAGGCCCGGCAGCTTGCTGCGGTCGGTGGACACGAACCAGGAACGGCCCTGCGCCATGGTCAGGCGCAGGTTGTTGCCGTCGCCTTCGGGAATCACACCGAACACCGCCTTCTCGCCGAAGGTGATCACGGCCTCGTTGCCCACGCCGGCGCCGTCGAGACGGCCGACCCAGGTCCAGTTGCCGTCGGGATGTTCGACGTGGCGCTCGTAGTTCAGCTGCAGGTTGCGGCCATCGGGCGTGGTCACGGTCATCCGGCCGTCGGCGATCGCTCGCATCGCGTGCTCTTCGCTGATCGCCACCGGATAGGAGGTGTAGGCGCCTTCGCGGCGGATCGCGGCGCGGCGATCGTAGCCCAGCAGCACGCCGGTGTCGGCGAGCTTGGCGTAACCGGCGCGGGCCGGCTGCGGCACGAAACGCGCGGCCTGCGAACCGGACCGGGCGCGTTGCGGCTGCGGCGCCGCGGACGGCGCATCGCCGCGCGCGGCGACGCCGGCGGCGGTGTGTTCGGAATCGGCGGAATCCATGCTGCAGGCGGCGAGGCCCAGCAGGGTGACGGCCAAGACTAGATGTCGCACGGTTGTATACCCCGGAGTCTGGCCCGCGCGGTTCGGCGGGCTGGGCTCAAGGATAGCGCCAAAATTAACGTGTCAATGCGACGTCAGCGGCAAACTGCGCCGGCCGTCGGCCTTTGCGCCGAACCGCCGGCCGCAGCGCCAATCTGAATGGCGCCGACGGCGGCGCCCGGGTTCAGCCGCGCAGCGCGATGCTGGGCAGCTGGCGCAGGTCGTGCTGCCAGGAATGCTCGAAGATGTAGCCGCCGTTTTCGGCGCAGATCACGCCCTGCTCCGGCGCGCCCGGCTTGAGGAACGCCGGCGGGTAGGCGCCCAGCGAGGTGTAGTGGGTGACGTAGGACATGCGGGTCAGCGCCTGATCGCGGATCGCCGTGCCCTCGTGGGCCAGATTGCCGTGCCAGATCAGCGCATCGCCCTTGCGCGGCAGGAACACCCGCGGCTGCACCTGCATTTCGCGCATGCGCGCGTACAGGTACTCGGCGAACTGGGTCGGGTTCTTGTCGCTGTCGGGCTCCAGCAGGATCGAGCCCTGGCCCCAGTCGAAGAAGTCCGAGACGTCGGGACGGTGCGAGCCCGGGTAATAGGCCAGCGGGCCGGCATCGGGATGGATGTCCTCCAGCGGAATCCAACTGGCCGCCAGGTGCGCCAGCTTGGTCTGGGTGCGCACGTAGGGGTAGTCGATGTGGATCGGCTGCTGGCTGCCCTTGTAAAAAGTCAGCGACTGGGTCGCGCAGGGCGCGTCGTCGAAGACCACGCGCAGGAACTGCATCAGTTCGCGGGTCAGGCTGAGCTTGGCCGCGGCGTAGGAAATGGTCTGGATGCTGTTGAACTTGACCCCGTCCGATTCCAGGTCGGCGGCGCTGAAGTCGCGCACGTGGCCCTGCTGGCCTTTCAGCTCGGCCAGCAGATCGAAGTCCATGTGGTGCTTGCGCAGGTAGTCGATGTCGCTGAACAGGGCGTCGATCAGGCGCGGGTCGACGATGTTCTCGAAGATCACGATGCCGTCGCGCTGCCAATCCTTGAGCTTCTGCTCCAGGTCGAAGTCGCAGGCCTGCGAATACTTGTCCAGGTAGCGCTTGAAATCGGGACCGTCGCGGTCGATCCAGGGCTGCGAAGCCATCCACTCGTTCTTGCCGATCACCGCCATAACCACTGCTCCGATTGATACGTACTCGTAGGCGGGCGGACCCGCCGGAAACACCGGCCGCGCCGTAGCGCGCGCAGCCGTTCGCCGCCGTTACTTGACGTTGGCCACGCCCAGGCCGAACCAGTCGCACCAATGCACGCCGTTGGCCTCGTCCACCTCGACCTTCAGGCGCGAGGCCTTGCTGGTGTCCACGTCGATGGTGGCGGCATAGCCGCGATCCACCGCGACCTCGTTCGGGCTGCCGCCGTCCAGGCTCCAGCGCATGCGCACCACGCCGGCTTCGGGATTGCCGTCGCAATCGGGGATGGTGCTGAAGTCGGCGATGTAGGGCGACAGCGTCAGCGACTGCAGGCCCTTGACGTCGAATTCGATGCTGGCGTTCTTGCCGGTGTCCGGATGCAGCGAATAGCGGTCGTCCTGGCGCGGCGCGACTTTTTCGTAGGCATCGCCGGTGGCGACCACGCGCGGCGCGATCGCGGCCAGGCCGGCCTTGAGGTCCGCGGCGGCGACCGGATCGACCTTGGCCGGCTTCGCCGGCGCGGCCGGCGCGGCCGGCGCGGGCTCGGGCGCTGCCGGCGCCGCGGCGGGGGCCGGCGCGGCGTCGGTCTTGGCCGCGTCGGACGAGTTGTCCTTCCAGCAGCCGGCGGTCGCGGCGATCGCGAAAGCGCCGGCCAGGCCCAATGCAAGCTTCTTGTTCATGGTCGTCATGTCTCGATTCGTTCGCCGATACGCGGCGGTGGTGCGGGGCCGGCGCCGCGGCGCCGCCGGCCGGGTTCAGGCCCAGGATTCATCATAGGACGGGCGGCCGTACACGATCACGTCCTGGTGATCGGCCCAGGCGCGCTCGTTGTAGGAGAACAGACGCACGCCCTGGATCGGTTCCAGCAGGCGCATCATCGCCTGCGGTTTGGCCATCGAAATGCCGTAGTTGCCAGGCACGTATTGGCTGGATTCGGCCTGCACGTAGTCGGCGTAGCCGTAACCACGAGCGTTGTAGCCGGCCATCACCTGCGGCCAGCGGTCGGCGCCCAGGTAGGGGCTGCGGCGGTTGACGTGCTCGCTCCAGCGGCCATGCATGGTCGCCACCACGATGCCGTTGGGCGCCAGGAAGCGCGCCAGGTGCGCCAGCCAGCGTTCGGTCTGCTCTTCGGCCACGTGGGTGAACAGCGAGCCGACCCAGATCAGTTCGAACTGGGTGCCGAAATCGACCTCGGTCAGCTCCGGCTTGGACACCACCGGCACCGCGTTGTAGCGCTGCGCGCAGTAGGCCACGCCATCGGTGTCCAGATCGCATGCGTGGAACTGCGCATGCGGGAACATCCGCACCAGATGGCGCAGCACGCGACCGTGCCCGCAGGGCAAGTCCAGCACGCGGTCCACACGGTGCACGTAGCTGGCCATCATGCCGGCCAGGATCACCTCGACCGCGCTGCGGCCGACCTCGAAATACCACTGGTTGTTCATCAGGTCGTTCGGAGCGATCTCCGTGTCGACCGCATAGGCGTTGTAGTCGGCGACGGTCTTGCCGATCAGATCGAGGTTGTACATGGACGGTCCTGGTCGGGAATGGGCCGGATCAGCCCTTGCGCTTCAATGCGAAGCAGGCCTGGTCGTACTTGCCGCCGTCGAAATAGCCGGCGACGAATTCGAACTGGTCGCCGAACTGGCTGCGCGCGTACTGCTCGGGAATCCAGGTCTCGCCGTAGAAGCTCTCGTCGCGCGGACCGCCGCCGCCGACACCGGCCGACGACGCGTGGACGATGCGGCCCTGACGGTAGGCTTCACGGGCCGCATCCAGGTCGGGGAACAGCTGGCCCAGCGCGGCGATGTACGGCGACACCGAGGCATCCTGGGTCTTGGCCCACGCGCAGAAGTCGAAGAAGGTCTCGTGGCGCGTGGTGAAAGCGACCATGCCGCCGGGCTTGAGCAGACGCGCGAACTCCTGCATCCAAGCCTGGCACGCGGCCTCGGACAGGTGCGAGAACACCGAGTAGGAGTAGATCAGGTCGAAGGACGCGTCGGCGTGCGCCGACGGCGGGAACGGCGCGCAGGCCTGGAACTGGTCGGACTTGAACAGGTCGCGGGTGATGTCGACGAACCAGGGGTCCACATCCAGGCCATGGATGTTGTGCACGCTCAGGTGCTGCATGAACACGCGCGAGATGCGGCCCCAGCCGAAGCCGAAGTCCAGAGCGCGAGTGTTGCGGTCCAGCGGCAGGCCGATGCGCGCAGCGGCATCGGTCACGTTCTCGTAGAACGCGTAGGCCTGGCGCAGCGCGGCCTCCGACGACAGGCCGGTGGTGTTGCGCTGCAGCTCTTCGGTCGGAAACGCCGGCAGCTGCTCGCCCAGAGGGCTGAGCTGGGTCGAATTGAGGCTCTGGATCAGGGTGCCCAGCCAGGCTTCGCCGGCCGAAGTGGAATTCGCGGTGCTGCGGTTGTGATCCATGGGGTTCTCTTCGTTTCCGCTTGAAAGGGGCGTTCCGTTACTGCGCTTGCAGGGCTTGCCAGGTCCGCTCGATGCCGTCGCGCAGCGGCACCCGCGGCGCCCAGCCGAAACGGCTGCGCGCGGCCTGGATGTCGAGCACGATTTCCGACACGTCGAAATCGCGGCCCGGCAGATACTCGACGGGCAACGGCCGGCCGGTCAATTCTCGCACGAGCGCGCAAAGCTCATTCAACGACTGGCCGCAGCCGCTGCCCGCGTTGTAAATGCCGCAGGCGTCGCTGGCGCCCGCGCGCACGGCCAGCTCGACCAGGTCGTCGATGTAGAGGTAGTCGCGCACGATGCCGCCGTCGCCCCAGATGCTCACCCCCTCTCCGGCCCGGGCCTTGCCCAGGAAGGCGCCGATCGCGCCCTGCATGCCGGAGGTGGACTGGCGCGGGCCGTAGGGATTGGACGGGCGCAGAATCAGTGGATCCAATGCACCTAAACGCTGATACATCAGCAGGTAATTCTCGATCGCCACCTTGACCACGCCATAGGACGAGATCGGCCGCAGAGGGTGGTCTTCGTGCACCGGCAGCCGCTCGGGGTTGCCGTAGACGGTGCCGCCGGAGGAGAAGAACACGATCCGACGCACGCCGTTGTCGGCCATGGCCTGGATCAGGCGCAGGCTGCCGAGCAAGTTGCTGGACACGTCGTAGGCGGGGTCGCGGTTGGAACTGCCGGGCACGGTGGTGCTGGCCAAATGGTAGACGCGATCCACACCGGCCAGCGCTTCGGCCAAAACGCCGGCGTCGTCCAGGCCGCCATGGCGGTAGTCCACGCCGGCCCAATCCAGGTCCGCGCGCGGCGCGCTCACGTCGAGCACGCGCACCGCGGCACCGGCGGCGCGCAGCCCTTCGACCAGGCTGGAACCGAGGAACCCGTTGCCGCCGATCACCAGCACGCTCATGGCTCAGCTGGTCTCCAGATCGTGCTCGGGCAGGCCGAAGTGCGCGCGCAGCGAGCGCGCATAGGCCTCGGCCGCGGCGCGGGTGCGCGCGTCGACCGGGAACAGGGCGCGGGCGGCGGATTGCACGCGCGCCACTTCGTCGTAGTGCAGGCGCGCGGCCGAGCCCAAGGTCACGCTGGAGGCGTGCCGGCGATGGCGGTTGCAGGCGCTGGCCTCGAACGCCAGCTTGCCGTGCTGCAGCAGGCGCAGGTAGACCAGCCAGTCGCCGGCGATGCGGTAGCCGGCGATCTCGTCGATGTGCTCGCGCAGCACCCGCAGCAGCGGTTCGCGCCGGAACAGCGCGGCGCTGACGTTGGGCACCGTGTTCTTCACCGCCAGGCCCGCGCCGACCTCGTCGGCACCGCTGGCGACGTAGTTCTCCAGCCAGCGCGTGGTCGACAGTTCGTCCGTGTAGCCCAGGTAGTCCGGCGCCAGCACCTGGCCGTATTCGTCGATCTGCTCGGACTGGCTGTAGGCCATCACCGCGTCGGGGTGGCTGTGCAGCAGCTGGCTCAGCCGCTCCAGGAACTCGGGCTTGGACAGGTCGTCCGCCTCGGCGATCCAGACGTAGTCGCCGCGCGCCAGCTCCACGCCCTTAAGCCACTGGCGGAACACCGAACCGCTGTTGCGCTCGGCCGGCACCACCCGCGGCTCCGGCCGGATCCGGCTGCGCAGACGCTGCAGCTCGGCCAGGCTGTCGTCGGAGGAGCAGTCGTCGAGCACGATGATCTCGTACACCGGCAGGTTCTGCTCGGCGATCGAGGCCAGGCGTTCGGCCATGTAGTGGGCGTAATTGTAGTTCGGCACCACCACCGATACCCGCGGCAGCCCGTTGCCGCCCAGCGCGAGCAGGTCCATGGCGTAACCGCGGAAAGAGTATTCCGCGTCGATCAGCGCGGCGCCCGCAGCGCCCAGGCGCGCGCGCAAGGCGCGGTCGCCGGCCACGCGCAGCAGCGCATCGGCATAGGCATCCACGTCGAACGCGGGCACCACCAGACCACCCGTGTGGGCGACCAGATCGGCGCCGCCGCCGGTTCCGGCGAAAGCGACCACCGGAGTGCCCACCGACAGGCTTTCCAGCACCACCGACGGGAACGGATCTTCGCGCGAGGCCAGCGCATAGACGTCGGCGCCGGCGTAGTAGTCGTCGGTATCGAAATCCAGGCCCATGAAATGGAAGCGCGACGCGCAGCCGCCCCGCTCCAGGATCGCGTCGATGCGCCGCTCCAGATCGACGTCGCGGTGGCCGACCCAGACCACATGCAGGTCTGGATCGCGCGCGCAGGCCAGCACTGCGGCCTCGGCCAGCAGGTCCACGCCCTTGCGCAGGTCGGCATAGCCCACGGTGAGCGCGATCTTGGCTCGCTCGGGCAGATCCAGCCGCGCGCGCAGACGGTGCCGCGCCTCGCCCATGTCGTCCAGGCCGCGGTAACGGCTGCGGGTGAACAGGCCTTGCGGGCGCGTGACCAGCTCGGCGCGCATCGCGGCGCGGTCGACGAATTCGGCCAGTCCGTCGCTGACCGCCTGGGACGCGACCACGATGCGGTCGGCGTCGCGGGCGATCGCACGCACCGCTTCCTCCAGGCCGTACTGGCGGATCACGCCGGGCAGTTCGTGCACCAGCGCGACGATGCGCATGCCCGCCGCGCGCAGCGGCTGCACCACGCGTCCGGCCACGGCGGTGTTGGCGATGGCCAGGCCGAAGCCCTGGCGGTACAGCGACGTGGCCAGCGCAGCCACGTCCTCGCCTGTTTCGTAGGGCTTGTGCACTTTGGCCAGCGCGGCGAAATCGCCCTCCAGGCGGCCGCCGCCCTGCAGCAACACCTCCACCTCGACGCCCACGTCCCGGACCAGCTCGCGCACCAGGTTCAGCGCCAGGTACTGGGCGCCGTGCGGATGCGCGTCGTGCGAGACCACCAGCACCTTGCGCCGCGCGGTATCGCCGGCCAGCGCGTCGCGGGTGGCCTGCAGGTAGCCGTAGCCGTAGCGGCGGTCGGGCTCAAGATGCGCGCCTTCGGCCCACTCGTTCCAGGCGTTGATGAAGACCACGCTCTCGCCGCAAACCGGATGCTCGCGCGAGTACGCCACCGCGTGCTCCAGCCACTCGCGGTAACGCGCCGGCGTGGAGTGGGCGAAGCTGTAGCCCTTGCCCGGCTTGCGCGCCTCGTTGTCCCAACGCGGCACCACGCCCTTGAACAGCGGGTACTTCGGCACTGGCCAGTGCTTGCCGCGGTCGGCCAGTTCGTTGTAATCGAGCACGTGCCCGGTGTAACCGGGATTGACGATGTCCAGGGTGTGGTTGATCGAGCGCAGGCCGCGACCGAGCTTGTGCGGCGGGAATTCCAGGGCCGCGTCGAAGCCCATGGGCACCGGATCGTCGAGGTCGAACTGGACCATCGCCAGGAAGATCTCGCCCAGCCCCTGCTCGCGGCAATAGTCGCGCCACACCTGCAGGGTCTGCTTGCAGTCGGGCAGCAGCGAGGGCCGGTACACGATCAGCAGCGGCCGCCCGTCGATGCGGATGTAGCGCGCGTCGCGCAGGTAAGGCAGCGCGTCGCGGATGAAGTTCAGGTCGTTGTCGTGGGAGTAGTCCTGGCCGAGCAGGATGTCCTCGTCGTGGCCATCCCAGCGCCGGGTCCAGTTCTCGTTGGCCCAGCACAGGCAGAACGGCAGGTCGATGTCCGGGTTTGCGATCAGCTGATCGAGCGGGCGCTCCAGCAGGCGGCGGCCGGAGAACCAGTAGTGATGGAAGCAGAAGCCGTGCAGGCCGTAGAGCTTGGCCAGCTCGGCCTGGCGGCGCATCACGTCGACCACGCGCAGGTCGTAGTAGCCCAGCTCGCCCGGCAGGTGCGGCTGGTGGTGGCCGACGAACTGCGGCAGCGCCTTGGACACGTTGGTCCATTCGGTGAAGCCGCGCCCCCACCACTCGTCGTTCTCGGCGATGGGGTGGAACTGCGGCAGGTAGAAGGCGATGGCCTTGGCCGCCAGTTGCGCCGGCGCGGTCAGTGCGGCCGGCATCGGCACGTAGTCCGGGCCCGGCGCGGTCGCCGAATGCGCGCGCAGTTCCTCGACGTGGCGCGCCAGCACCGCGGCGGTCTTCGGCGACGGCGTCGGCACCGCGGCCGTCACCGGCGCGATCGCGTGCATAGTGGCCGGTACCGGCGCCGCGAGCGCGGCCGGCCGCCGCGGCAGGCCGCCGCCGTAGTCCTGCCAGCGCTGGTAGGCATTGGTCTTGCCGAACACGAAACGGAAATTACGGAACAACCAATCCTTGACCGCCAGCCGCTGCTCCCAATCGAACGGCAGCCCACGGTAGGTCGCTTGCAGCGACCGGCCGATCCATGACCTCAACTTACCCATGGGCTCTCCCGAGCAGGTGCTGCGACATCCAACGCAAGGGCTTGGTCAGGCGCCAGCTCAAGGAGTTGAAGACTTCGGTCAGTTCGCCCTGCCGCTGCAGCAGGTCCTGCTGCAGTTCGGCCTCATGCTGGTGCGACACGTCCAGCTCGGCATGCAGGCGTTCCAGCGAGGACAGCGATTCCGCGCCCTGCCGCGCCAACGCCTCCAGGCGTTCGTTCAAGTCCGACACGTGCTCGCTCAAGGTCGCCAGCTGCGAACCCTGACGGTCGGCGATATGAGTGGTGCCGAGCAGCTCACGCTCCTTGTCGCTGAGCACTTCCGACAGCGCCACCAGTTCGGCGCCCTGACGGTCGAGCTTCTTGCGCAGCGATTCGAGCTGTTGCTGCAGTTCGGGCAGCGCGTTGGCGCGCTCGTCGGCGCGGTCCACGCGCTTGAGCACGTTGGCCTGGTAGCTGTCGAGCTCGCCCTTGAGCTGGGCGATCAGCTCCTCGCGCGCGACCGATTCGCGGCCATGGGCGGCCAGCTGCGCGTCGCGGTCGGCGAGGCCTTGGTCGAGTTGGCCGATCCGCGCTTCGTGTTCCTTGATCACGTGCAGGTAGTGGCCGATATGGCTATCGCGCTCGATCACGCCCGCGCTCATCACCTCGGCGGTTTCGGCGTTGCGCACGCCATTGCCCAGCGATTCGAACAGCGCGTTGACCATGGTCCCCGCCTCGCTCTTGTCCAGCTCGGCCAGGCGGCGCACCGAATCGGGCAGATCGTCGCCCACCAGCAACACCCCCAGGCCATGGGTATGGCGGAACTCGAACGAAGGATAGCGCGCGCTCAGCTCGTCCCACAGCCGCCACACGCCGAAGTTGCGCTCGCGAACCTGGGTGTCGTGGAAAAGGATCACGCCGCGCCTGGACATCTTGGGCAGCCAGGTGTCGAAGTCGTGCTTGACCGCTTCGTAAGTATGCAGGCCGTCGATGTGCAGCAGGTCGACGGTGCCGTCTTCGAAGCAGGCCAACGCCTCGTCGAAGGTCATGCGCAGCAGCTGCGAGAAGCCGGCGTAGTGCTTCTGGTGGTAATTGAACAGGGTTGCGAACACGTCCTCGCCGTAGTGGCCGGCATGCTCGTCGCCCTGCCAGGTGTCGACGGCGAAGCAGTTGGTCGCCAGCGCGTTGCCCTTCACCGCCTGGCAGAACGCCAGGTAGGAGGCGCCGTTATGGGTTCCCAGCTCGACCAGCATCGAGGGCTTGAGCTCCTCGACCAGCCAGGCGGCGAACGGAATATGCCCCTGCCAGGCGCTGGGAGGCAGCTTGGCCGGGCGTATGCACATGCTGGCGTTGAGCTGGAATCCGGTCATGGTCATGCGCTCTTGTGCAGTCGGAACGCGGCCCGCATCGCCGCCTGGAACGCGCGTGCGCGCAGCCCCAGCGCCGGCTTGCGGAACACGCCCACGGTATCGCCCCAATCGCGGCTGCTGGGGTCGTGGTGATCCAGGGTCCAGTCCGTGGTCACTTCCAGCAGCTCGCAGCCCCCGAACTTCGCCAGCGCCCGGTAACCGTCCGGGTAGAACCGCCAGCAATCTTGCGGGTAGCGGTGTTCGGGACCGCGTGAAGGCGCGATCAGAAAGATGCGGCCGCCGGGCTTGAGCACCCGCACCATCTCCAGCCAGCTCATCCAGAAGTACTCCACGTGCTCGAAGGCCTGGCCGGAAATGACCAGGTCTACCGAGCCGCTGGCGAACGGCAGGCGGTAGGGCGAGCTGAGCACCACGTCCACGCCCGGGCCGGCCTCCAGGTCGATGCCGGTGTAGGACCACTTGGCGTTGCCGAACAGGGTCCGGTAGGAACCGTTGACGTCGTAGGAACCGATGTCCACGACCGAAAGCGGTTGCTGCGCGTCCAGATGGCGGGCCACCAGGTCCTGCATGTGTTCGTACGAGCTGACGTGCACTTAAGCGCTCCGAAGGGCCGGACGCGCGCGGCGGCCGGGCTTGGCGGGGGAATGGGGGTGCGAGGGGGACGCGCTCATGCCGCGCCCTCCCGGGCCTGCAGGCTGATCTCGCGGAACGGAATACCGACCAGCCCGGTGGACACGCGCGAACTGTGCGATTCGATCACCAGGCCGTCGTGGACCCAGTCGGCCTGTTCGTGTTCCAGGTGGGTGCCGTCGGCGACGGCGATGTCGAAGGTGTAGTGGCCGGGTGGCAGGATCGGCATCGCGAACTCGAACCGCGCCGACAGCGCGCCGCCCGCCCCCACCCGCACCGGCTGGTCCTGGTAACTCAGGTAGGTGTTGTCGCCGAACAGCGGCTGCCCCAGCCGGTCCTTGAGCAGGAAGCCGACGATGGGGCTGGCCAGTTCGCGGTGGACCTCGATCTCGACCTCCAGCCGCACCA
Organism: Lysobacter silvisoli; assembly: GCF_003382365.1. NCBI lineage: Bacteria > Pseudomonadati > Pseudomonadota > Gammaproteobacteria > Lysobacterales > Lysobacteraceae > Lysobacter > Lysobacter silvisoli. The sequence continues at coordinate 357,542 of NZ_QTSU01000002.1, forward strand.
CCTCGCCGCCGACGATCCACGGCATGGGCTCGCCGTCCGCGTCGGTCAGACGCGCATCGGCGATGGTCGCCGCGCCCGTGCCGAAACCGGCGCGATCGGCGTCGAAGCGGAACACCTCGATGTCGTTGCGCAGCGCCGAGCGGTTGACCCGCTCGGTGCGCACGTCCTGGCGCGCCGGCTCGGCCGCGCCGCGCTCGCTCGCGCGGCGCGCGCCCGGCGTGCGCACGGACTGATCGTAGGTGGCCGCGTGGTAAGCCTCGCACACGGTCTTGGCGTCGCCGCTCATGCGCACCTGCCCGGCCTCCATCAGCACCGCTCGTTCGCACAGCGCGGTCACCGCGGTGGCGTCGTGGCTGACGAAGATCACCGTGCCGGTTTCCTGGAACTTGCGCAGGAAACGCATACACTTCTGACCGAAGAACACATCGCCCACCGACAAGGCCTCGTCGATGACCAGGATGTCGGCGTCGGCATGGGCGATGACCGCGAACGCCAGGCGCACGTACATGCCGCTGGAGTAGGTCTTGACCGGCTGCTCGATGAACTCGCCGATGTCGGCGAAAGCGACGATGTCGTCGAAGCGCTGCGCGACCTGCTCCTGGGTCAGGCCCAGCACCACGCCGCTCATGTAGACGTTCTCGCGCCCGGTGAATTCCGGATTGAAGCCCGCGCCCAGTTCCAGCAACGCGGCCACCCGGCCGTTGACGTCGATGCGTCCGGCGGTGGGGGTCAGCGTGCCGCAGATGGTCTGCAACAGGGTCGACTTGCCCGAGCCGTTGCGGCCGATGATGCCCACGGTCTCGCCGCGGCGGATCTCCAGCGACACGTCGCGCAGCGCCCAGAACTCGCGGAAGTACGCGCGCGGACGCCGGCCGACCAGACGCTGCAGGCGCGGCACGATCGACTGCTTGAGCCGGTCTTCGGGGCGGGCGTAGACCTGGTAGCACTTGGACACCGACTCGACCCGGATGGCGACCTCGCGGTCGTCCGCACCGGCCGCGGGCGACGGTTCGTTTGCGCTCATGGCGGGGGGTTCAGACGACATCGGCGAATCCATTGCGGCTGCGCTGGAACCACCAGTAGCCGGCCCAGGCGAACACCACCGCCAGCGCGGCGTACACCGCCAGGCCCAGCCAGTCCGGCAATTGCCCCGCGATCAGCACCGCGCGGCTTTGCTCGATGATGAAGGTCAGCGGGTTCAGCAGGATGTAGGGGCGCACGTGCTGGGGCAGCGCCGACAGCGGATAGAACACCGGCGCCAGGAACATCAGCGCGGTGGTGAACAGGCCGGTGATCATGGCGATGTCGCGCACATAGACCGAGGTGGCGGCCAGGATCCAGCCGAAGCCCATGGCCACGAACACCAGCGGCAGCACCACCACCGGAAAGAACACCGCCGTCCACGGAATGGCGTGGCCCAGCGCCAGCTGCGCCACCATCAACACGATGAAGCTCACCAGCGCGTGGAACAGCGCCGAGCCGATCGCGACCCAGGGCAGCACCTCCAGCGGGAACACCACGCGCTTGACGTAGCTGACGTTGCTCAGGATCAGGCTGGGCGCCTTGATGATGCATTCGGCCAGCAGGCCATGGACAATCACGCCGACGAACAGGATCGCGGCGAAGCCCGCGCGGGTGTCCTCGTGGCCCACGCCCCAGCGCGCCTTGAAGATGGTCGAGAACACGAAGGTGTAGATCGCCAGCATCAGCAGCGGGTTGAAGAACGACCAGGCCAGGCCGATCAGCGAACCGCGGTAGCGGCTGATCACGTCGCGCTTGGTCATCTGCGCGATCAGCTGCCAGTTGCGGCGCAGGCTGCCGAACATCGACACCAGGCCCGAGGGATGGCGCAGGTGCGGATTCATCGGCGCGCCCTCCCGGCCCGCGCGCCGGCGCGGGCAGCGCGCGTTGCGGTCGACGGCGCCATCAGGACAGGGCGTCCTGCAACTCGGCGCGCAGATCCGCGACATCCTCCACGCCCACGCTCAGGCGCACCAGGTTGTCGGCGATGCCCAGCGCGGCGCGGCGGTCGGGCGGGATCGAGGCGTGGGTCATCAGTGCCGGATGGTTGATCAGGCTTTCCACGCCGCCCAGGGACTCGGCGATGGCGAACAGTTTGCAGCGCTCCATCATCCTGCGCGCGCCGTCCAGGCCGCCCTTGACGTAGATGCTGACCATGCCGCCGTAGCCGTGCATCTGGCGCTTGGCCAGCGCGTGCTGCGGGTGCGCGGCCAGGCCCGGGTAGATCACTTTCTCCACCGACGGGTGCGACTGCAGCCACTCGGCCAGCGCCTGCGCGTTCTCGCAGTGCGCCTTCATGCGCAGGTGCAGGGTCTTCAGGCCGCGCAGGGCCAGGAAGCTGTCGAACGGGCCCTGCACGCCGCCGACGGCGTTCTGCAGGAAGGTCAGCTGCTCGGCCAGGCCGGCATCGTCGCCGACCACGACCATGCCGCCGACGATGTCGGAGTGGCCGTTGAGGTACTTGGTGGCCGAATGCATGACCAGATGCGCGCCCAGTTCCAGCGGGCGCTGCAGGATCGGCGAGCTGAAGGTGTTGTCCACCACCACGATCAGGCCGCGCTTGCGCGCGAGGGTGGCGATGCGTTCGATGTCGACCAGCTTGAGCAGCGGGTTGGTCGGCGTTTCGATCCAGACCAGGCGGGTCTCGGGACGGATCGCGGCCTCGAACGCGGCGACGTCGCTGAGGTCGACCCAGCTGAAGTCCAAGCCCGCCGAACGGCGGCGCACGCGCTCGAACAAGCGGTAGGTGCCGCCGTAGACGTCGTCCATGGCGATCACATGGCTGCCCGAGTCCAGCAGTTCCAGGATCGTGGAGGTGGCGGCCAGGCCCGAAGCGAAGGCGTAGCCGCGGCTGCCGCCTTCCAGGCCGGCGACGCAGCCTTCGTAGGCGAAACGGGTGGGATTGTGGCTGCGCGAGTATTCGAACCCCTGGTGCACGCCCGGGCTGCTTTGGGCGTAGGTCGAGGTGGCGTAGATGGGCGTCATCACCGCGCCGGTGCTGGGGTCGGGCGACTGGCCGGCATGGATGGCGATCGTGCCGAGTCCGGGCTTGTGCGCGCCGCCATCCGCGTTTCGTTCAGTCATTGCATCCTTCCGCTTCGGCTAGCATGGGCAAACGCGAATTCTACCATCGCCCATGCATTCGACCCGGCGTTTGCCGCCCGACTTCAGTCACAGTGCAGCCTTCCCGTTGTTCGCTTTCGACGCGGCCGGAGGGCGCGGCTGGGTGCTGCATTTCGAGCCCGCGGATTACCGCCGCGCCAGCTTTCTGGACCGGCGCGCCCTGCATCACCGAGATATCCCCGGCTGGGAGGTGGGACTGGAGGAAATCGAGGTCGCGCTGGCCGATCCGGCTCCCGCCGCCGCCCTGCCCCCGAGCCGCTGGATTTTCCATATAGGCCATTGTGGCTCCAGTTTAGTCAGCAAATTGCTGGATTTGCTACCGGGCGTCCTAGGGCTGCGCGAGCCCCTGCCCCTGCTCGCTCTGGCCCACGGCGCGGCCGATCCGGCCACGGCGCGTTGGCTTGCGCCGACCCGGCGCTTGCTGAACAGGGGATTCGCCGACACCCGTGCCGTGGTCATCAAGCCCACCAGCGTGGTCACCACCCTCGCCGCGTCACTGCTGGACGGCCACCCGGATCGCGCCTGCCTGCTCTGGATCGACCTGCGCAGCTGGCTGGCGACCATGCTGCGCGACCCGGGCCTGCGCGCGGACACTCTGGCGACCGAGCCGCTGCGGCTGGCCGGATTCGGCACCGATGAACTGCCTGCGGCGGACGGCGACGGCCCACGCCTGGCGCGGCTGTGGCTGGCCGAACAGCTGCGTTGGCAGCGCCTGAGCACGCAGCCCGGCCTGGCCGGCCGGCTCACCCACCTGGACTTCGCCGACGTGCTGGCCGACCCCGTCGGCGCGACCGCAGGGCTGGCGGCGCATTTCGGCCTGACGGTGCCGGAGGACTGGGCGCAACGCATCGGCGGCTCCGGCTTGCTGCAGCGCTATGCCAAGGATCCGGAGCAGGCCTACGACGCGGATGCACGCACGCGCGAATTGGACGCGGCGGCGCGGGCGCATGCGCTGGAGATCGAGGCAGGATTGCGCTGGGCCGACTCGGCGTTGCCGGCGGAGCATGCGCAGAGCGTGCTGCGGCGACTGGATCGAACCGCAAGGACTTAGGAGGGCGGTCGAGCGCTGCGCGCGAATAGCACCGCAGGTTCGCGCGCCCTCACCCCAACCCCTCTCCCGCGAGCGGGAGAGGGGCTAAAAGCAGCAACGTCGGATCTGTCCCCTCTCCCGTTTACGGGAGAGGGTTAGGGTGAGGGGGTGAGCGCAACGCGCGAATGCTCTTGATCCTCGCTCGGGCACCGAACTCGCCGCTCCAATAGAAGACCCGGAGGGCGGCGCACAGGACGTGCGCCGTTTTCCGCTCGGGCAGGATGCCCGATCGGAAAATCCCCGCGCCTACTCCGATCTCGCAGGGGAGCTCTGTCCAAGGGCAGCGTTTTTCTTTGGTTACTTTCTTTTGACGCTTATCAAAAGAAAGTTACCCGGCCGCTTGCGGACGGAAGCTTTTGCTGTTGCTTGGAGCTAAAAGCAAATCCCCCTCACCCCCCCCTTTTTCAAAGGGGGAAGACAAGCTAAAGCGGAAGCAAAAGAGAACTTGAGTTGCGGCGTAGGTGGGGATTCGCGTCGCAGCTTGCGCAGCTCCTACGGGAGGCCATCGCAGCATTTGTCGTAGCCGGGGTATGCGGTCGCGGCTTACGCCGCTCCTACCCCAAAGCGGCGGTGCGGTCAGGACAGGAAGGTGGTCATCGCGTAGCGGGTGCCGCGGCGCACGGGGCGCACTTCGTGCAGCAGCGAGCAGGAGAACACCAGGGCCGAGCCCACCGGCGGCGAATACAGGTGCGGGCCGAACTCGGGGTAGCGGAACTCGCCGCCTTCGTAGGCGCCGCTGTTGAGGTTCACCGACAGCGCGAAACGGCGATAAGCCACGTCCGGCGTTTCGTTGTCGCGATGGGCGTGGAAGTAGCCCGCGCCCTCGGGATAGGCCAGCAGCTTGAACGGATCGCGCCTGGCGACCTGGAACTGGAACACCCGCGCGATCTCCGGCAGCGCGCGCCGCAGCAGGCGCTCGTGCATGCGCGCGTCCAGCGCGGCATCGCGCGGGAAGCTCTCGCGGCGCAGCTTGACCGACGGGTCCAGCTCGAAGCGCTGCTCGCCGTTCTCCAGCACCAGCACGCCGGAGGCGTCGCCGCCGCCGCAGTCCTGGTCCAGGTGGCGGATCAGCTCGGCGCAGAAGTCGCGCTCGAACACATCCGGAATCTGCAGCACCGGCGCCGCGGCCAGGGTCTGCGCGGGCAGCAAGGCCGGCGCGGGATCGCCGGGCAGCGGCGGCTCGCCGGCCGGCAGCGCGCGGGCGACCTGCAGGCGCAGGTTGGCGTCGGCCAGCCACAGCACGCCCGCGCCCAGCGCGGCCAGCCAGCGCGGATCGGCGGTGTAGGCGCGCCAGCCCGGCGCCGCGGTCAGCGCGCTGGTGCCCAGGCACAGCGCCAGCATGCCCGCCGGCGGCGGCGGCAATGCGGCGGCCGCGGCCGGATCGGCGGGCGTGGCCAGCCACAGCGGCGCGCCCGCGCATTCGGCGTGCAGGCTCAGGCCCGCGCCCTCGGCGTCGCGCAGGCGCGCGTCGGGCAGGCGGTCGCCCGGCAGCCAGCGTTCGGCCGCCGCGGCGCTCACTGCACGCGCCGCCGCAGGAAGTTGAGCAGGTCGATACGGGTGATCAGGCCCAGGAACCGGTCGCCGTCGACCACGATGGCGACGTGGCCGCGGTCGAACACCGGCAGCAGGGTCTCGATCGGCGAATCCACCGCCACCTTGTCCAGCTTGCTGACCATGGCCGTGGACACCGGATCGCGGAAACGCGCCTCGTCGCCGTACACGTGCAGCAGCACGTCGCTCTCGTCGACGATGCCGACGATGCTGTCGCCGTCCATCACCGGCAGCTGCGAGACGTCGTACAGCTTCATGCGCTGGTAGGCGGTGACCAGCAGGTCGTTGGGCCCCACCACCACGGTGTCGCGCTGCGAGTACGGGCGCAGGATCAGGTCACGCAGGTCGCCGTGCTGCTGGCGCTGGATGAAGCCGTTGTCCAGCATCCAGTAGTCGTTGTACATCTTCGACAGGTACTTGTTGCCGGTATCGCAGACGAACACCAGCACGCGCTTGGGCTGGGTCTGCTCGCGGCAGTATTTCAGCGCCGCCGCCAGCAGGGTGCCGGTGGACGAACCGCCCAGGATGCCCTCCTTCTCCAGCAGCTCGCGCGCGGTCAGGAAGCTTTCCTGGTCGCTGATGGCATAGGCCCGCTTGACCCGGGTGAAGTCGGAGATCGGCGGCAGGAAGTCCTCGCCGATGCCCTCGACCATCCAGCTGGCGGACTTGTCCGACAGCGTGCCGCGGTTGATGTACTCCTCCAGGATCGAACCCACCGGATCGGCCAGCACCAGCTCGGTGCCGGGCGAGAGCTTGGCGAAGGCGCGCGACAGGCCGGTCATGGTGCCGGAGCTGCCGCAGCCGAACACGATCGCGTCGAGTTGGCCGCCCATCTGCTCGAGGATTTCCGGGCCGGTGCCGAACTCGTGCGCGGCCGGGTTGTCGGGGTTGCCGAACTGGTTGATGAAGTAGGCGCCGGGGGTTTCGCGGGCGATGCGCTCGGCCAGGTCCTGGTAGTAATCCGGATGGCCCTTGGCCACGTCCGAACGGGTCAGCACCACCTGCGCGCCCATGGCCTTGAGGTTGAAGATCTTCTCGCGGCTCATCTTGTCCGGCACCACCAGCAGCAGCTTGTAGCCCTTCTGCTGCGCGACCAGGGCCAGGCCGATGCCGGTGTTGCCGGCGGTGCCTTCCACCAGGGTGTCGCCGGGCTTGATCTTGCCGGCCTTCTCCGCCGCTTCAATCATCGACAGGCCGATGCGGTCCTTGATCGAGCCGCCGGGGTTCTGCGATTCCAGCTTCAGGTACAGCTCGCACACGCCGGTGTCCAGGCGCTGGGCTTTGACGATCGGGGTCTGGCCGATCAGTTCGAGTACGGATTGGTGAATGGCCATGCGCTAGGCGGACTCTGCTGGGCCGCGCTGGACGCGGCGGGACTGGGCCCATTCTAGCGGCGCTCGCGCACCCAGCGCCCTGCCGCGGACGGCATCGGCATGGGCTTATGGGATTCGGGAGAAAAACCGGTCGCGGGCGCCGGCGCGGCGCCGGTCCGGTAGCCGCGGGCGGTGGCGGCCGACGAGGATGGCCGCCACCGCCCGCGCTGAAGAAGATTCAGTGGTGTTGCGCGTCGTACAGGTGGGTCAATCGGTCTTTCGCCGCCAGTTTCTCGCGCTTCATCTGCGACAGGGTGACATCGTCGATGGGCAACACGCCCAGCTCGGCGTCCATCACCTTCTTGTCGAGTTCCTTGTGCCGCTGGTAGAGCTGCTTGAACTCGGGGTTGCTCTTGATGAGCGCGTCGATCTCGGGCTGCGGTCGTTCTTCGAACATGAAAGCCTCCTTCAGCAGAAATGCAAGCACCCCAAATAGAAACGCCCCGGCCTAAAGACCAGGGCGTCGCGGGGGGTCCGTGAGGGGCGCCAGGCGGGGCGCGGGGCCGACCTGATGCAGGCCGGCCACCGACTGGCTTGCGGTGGCGGGATCCTGCGGGATGGTCGTTTGCGTCATCGGCCTGGCTCTCGCCAAGCGGAAATCGAGCCGCTTGGGTATCCGACCCTACTCCTCCTTTTCGGGTCCGGCAAGGCCGGCCGTCGCGTTTCCGCCGATGCGGCACAGCCGGCGTGCCGTCGCGGTGCCACGGCGCGCCTTATACCGCCAACTTACTGATTTTTAACTATTTCTGACCGAGCACGATGTCGAGCTTGTCGCCCTTGCCGGCCTTGCCGCTGACCGCGATCTTGGCCGCGGGCGTGCCGCCGGCGACCAGCGCGTCGCGCACCGCTTCGGCGCGGCGCTGGGCCAGCTTGGCGTCGCCGGCCTGGGCCTCGACCCGCACGCTGCCGGCCGGCAGCGCCTCGACGTAGGCGGCCACGGTGCGCACCTGGGTGGCGGCGCCACCGCCCAGGCTGGACTTGCCGGCAGCGAAGGCATCGCGGCCCAGGCTGAAGACTTCGCCGCGGGCCTCGCGCCTGGACGCCGGCAGCTTGCCGCCGCCGACCAGTTCGGCCTCCTGCCGCGCCAGCGCCGCCTCGCGCTCGCGCGCGGCGTTGAGCTTGGCGGTCTGCGCATCGGTGACGGTGGCCAGGGCGGCGTCGGCGTCCTGGATCGCCAGCGCGTCGGCGGCGGCCTGGGCGCGCAGGCGCTCGGCCTCCTCGGCCTGCATCTGCGCCTGCAGGCGCAGGCGTTCGGCTTCGGCGCGCGCGCGCTCGGCGTCGCGGCGGCTGGCTTCCACCAGCAGGTCGCTGCGCTCGCGGTCCAGGCGGTCGACCTCGCGCTGCGCGGCCTGGCTGCGGGCGACGATCTCGGCCACCTGCACCCGGCGCTCGGCCACGTAGTAGGCGCCGTCGCGGTCGCGGCGGCCGGCTTCGGCCAGGGCCTGGATCGCCTGGCGCGCCTGCAGGCGCTCGTAGGCGCCGAAGGTGTTGAGCGAGGGGTCGGCCTCGAGCGTGGACAGGCGGCGCGACAGCCGCGCCACCTCGGGGTCTTCGGCCGCCTGCGCCGGCAGGGCGGCGCCCAGGGCCGCGGCCAGCAGCATGCACAGCAGGGTCTGGCGCAGCTTCATCGGGCGTCTCCGTTCTGCAGGCGGCGGCGCAGGTCGGCGATCTCGGCGCGACGCTGGGCCAGTTCGGCGTTGATCACCGCATCGCGGCTCTTGGCCCAGGCCAGGTCGGCATCGGCGGCGGCCGACACGGCCAGGCGCCGGGCCTCGTCCTCGCGGCCGCTGGACATCGCGCCCTGGGCGCGGCCCAGCGCGCTGCGCGCGGCGGCCAGATCCTGCGGCGCGTACTGGTCGGCATCGGCGCCGTCGGCGCGCGTGACCGCCTGCTGGGCCGCCGACAGTTCCGAGGTCGGCGGCGGCAGCGAGGCGCAGGCGCTCAGTGCCGAAGCGAGAACTAGGGCCAGCAGCGGGAAACGGAAGTGTGCGAAGCTTGCGGTCATAGGGGTTGCCGTGACGTAAGGAGTGCGCGCGGCCATTGTCGGAAGCCGGCGGCGTGCTTGCAACGGTACGCGGCCGACAACAAGGGGTGCATGCATGGACATCGGCTATTTCCTGAAGCTGATGACGGAAAAGAACGCGTCGGACATGTTCCTGACCACCGGGGCGCCGGTCTACATCAAGGTCGAGGGACGGCTGTACCCGCTGGGCAACACCGGCCTGCCCCCCGGCATGGTCAAGAAAATCGCCTATTCGCTGATGGACGAGGGCCAGGTGCCCCAGTTCGAGCGCGACCTGGAGCTGAACATGGCCCTGGCGCTGCCCGATGCCGGCCGTTTCCGCATCAACGTGTTCAAGCAACGCGGCGAAGTCGGCATGGTGATCCGCGCCATCCGCAGCATCATCCCCAGCATCGAGGAGCTGCAGCTGCCGCAGGTGCTCAAGGACATCATCATGGCCCCGCGCGGCTTGGTGCTGATCGTGGGCTCCACCGGTTCGGGCAAGTCGACCACGCTGGCGTCGATGATCGACCACCGCAACAGCAACACTTCGGGCCACATCCTCACCATCGAGGACCCGATCGAATACCTGCACAAGCATAAGAAGTCGATCGTGAACCAGCGCGAAGTCGGCCTGGACACCCACGCTTTCCACAACGCGCTGAAGAACGCGATGCGCGAAGCGCCGGACGTGATCCTGATCGGCGAAATCCTCGACGCCACCACGATGGAGGCGGCCATCGCCTTCGCCGAAACCGGCCACCTGTGCCTGGCCACGCTGCATTCCAACAACGCCGACCAGACCCTGGAACGCATCCTCAACTTCTTCAACGAGTCGGCGCACAAGAACGTGCTGATGAACCTGGCGCTGAACCTCAAGGCGGTGATCTCGCAGCGTCTGGTGGTCGGCACCGACGGCCGGCGCCTGCCCGCGGCCGAGATCCTCATCAACACCCCGCACGTGCGCGACCTGATGCGCCGCGGCCAGGTGCACGAGATCAAGCAGGCCATGGAAGAGTCGCTGGAAGAAGGCATGGAGTCGTTCGACCAGTGCCTGTTCCGCCTCTACAAGGAAGGCAAGATCGAGATGGAGGAGGCGCTCAAGGCCGCCGACTCGCGCGACGGCCTGGCGCTGAAGTTCCGCCTGTCCGAGGGCGGCAGCGGCGAGCACGATCCGTACGCGGACATGTACGACGCCAACGCCGCGCATTGAGCGCGGCGGCAAGTCAGCAACGAAAAAGCCGGGCGAATCGCCCGGCTTTTTTTCGACCCGCTGCCCAGTCTCCAGCGCCGGCCGCTCACTCCGGCGGACGATCGGGCTGGTTCTCCGGCCGCGCCGCGTCGAACGCGGGCAGCTCCAGGCAGGCCTGCTCGATGCGCACGATGGTCGGGAACTCGTCCAGCGGCACGCCGAAGCGGCGCGCGTTGTAGACCTGCGGCACCAGGCAGCAGTCGGCCAGGGTCGGGGTGTCGCCTTCGCAGTAGCGGCCGGTGGAGGGGTGATCGGTCAGCATGGCCTCGATCGCGCGGAAGCCCTCGCCCACCCAGTGCTTGACCCAGTCCTCGCGCTCGGGGTGCGGCACGTTCCAGGTGCGGTCGAAGTACTGCAGCACGCGCAGGTTATTGAGCGGGTGGATGTCGCAGGCGATGGTCTGGGCCAGCGCGCGCACGCGCTGGCGGTCGCGCGCGACCGCCGGCAGCAGCGCCGGCTCGGGCCAGGTCTCGTCCAGGTACTCCAGGATCGCGATCGACTGGCGCAGCTTGCGGTGGCCGTGCTCCAGCACCGGCACCAGGCCCAGCGGATTGACCTCGCGGTAGCTCTCGCTGTGCTGCTCGCCGCCGTTGCGCACCAGGTGCACGGGCGCGATCTCGTACGGCAGGCCCTTGAGGTTCAGGCCGATGCGGACGCGATAGGCCGCGCTGGAACGCCAATACGAATACAGCCGGAGTTGCTCGCCCACTGCCTGTCCTTGGATCTGCCGTCGTGCCGGATCGCCCGCCACCTTAGCCGGTGGCGGGCGCGGCGGCGATACCTCTCGTCCGCCGCGGCGCTGCCGTCAGGCGGACTGGCGTTCGATGCGCTGTTCGATCGCGCCGAAAATGCTGTTGCCCTGCGCGTCCAGCATCTCGATGCGCACGCTGTCGCCGAACTTCATGAACGGCGTCTGCGGCTTGCCCAGGGTCAGGGTCTCGACGGTGCGGCGCTCGGCGAAGCACGAGGCGCCCAGCGAGGTGTCCTCGTTGGCCACGGTGCCGGAGCCGACGATGGTGCCGGCCGACAACGGACGGGTCTTGGCCGCGTGCGCCACCAGCTGGGCGAAATCGAACTGCATGTCCACGCCGGCTTCCGGCGCGCCGAACCACTCGCCATTGATGTGGGTCAGCAGCGGACGGTGCACCTTGCTGCCCTGCCAGGCCTCGCCCAACTCGTCCGGGGTCACGAACACCGGGCTCAGCGCCGAACGCGGCTTGGATTGCAGGAAGCCGAAGCCCTTGCCCAGCTCGTCCGGAATCAGATTGCGCAGCGACACGTCGTTGACCAGGCCGATCAGCTGGATGTGGCCGGCCGCCTGCTCGGGCGTGACCGCCATCGGCACGTCGTCGGTGACGATCACCACCTCGGCCTCCAGGTCGATGCCGTAGTCCTCGCTGACCACGCGCACCGGATCGCGCGGGCCGTAGAAGCCGGCGCTGACCGCCTGGTACATCAGCGGATCGACGTAGAAGCTCTCCGGCACGGTGGCGCCGCGCGCGCGGCGCACGCGCTCCACGTGCGGCAGGTAGGCGCTGCCGTCGACGAATTCGTAGGCGCGCGGCAGCGGCGCGGCCAGCGCGGCCGGGTCCAGCTCGAAGGCGCCGTCGGCACTGCCGGCGTTGAGCGCGTCGGACAAGGCGTTCAGGCGCGGCGCGATGTTGGACCAATCCTCCAGCGCGCGCTGCAGCGTGTCGGCGATGCCGGCCGCGCGCACGGCGCGGGTCAGGTCGCGCGAGACGACGATCAGCGTGCCGTCGCGGCCGCCTTCCTTCAGGGAACCCAGCTTCATCGAGACCTCAATCGCAGGCGCCGCAGCGCAATGGTTTCAATTGTAACCGAATCGCGGCGAGGGGACCGCCGCGCGAGCGGTACAGGATCGCGCAATCCCGTGGCCTTGCGCAGCGTTTCTCCGATCCGTCATTCCGGCGAAAGCCGGAACCCATGTTGACGTTGCCCTGGAACCAGCAGCCGCAACCGCCCCAGCGCCATGGGTTCCGGCTTTCGCCGCAACGACGGTTGTGCACAACCGGAAGCGGGCCGCCCAAACGCGCCAAAACGCGGCCAACAAAAAACCCGCCTTGCGGCGGGTTCTTCGTTTCCGGATCGCGCCCGAAGGAACGTTCCGTCTGTTTGGCAGCCCCGGATGGATTCGAACCACCGAATGCCTGAGTCAGAGTCAGGTGCCTTACCGCTTGGCGACGGGGCTATGGAACTGAGTGTAGCAAAAAACCGATTAGCGCTTCGAGAACTGCGTGGCGCGACGCGCCTTGTGCAGACCGACCTTCTTACGCTCGACTTCGCGGGCGTCGCGGGTCATGAAGCCGGCCTTGCGCAGCTCGGGCTTCAGCGACTCGTCGTACTCGACCAGCGCGCGGGCGATGCCCAGGCGGATGGCGCCGGCCTGGCCGGTGATGCCGCCGCCGGAGACGGTGACGGTGACGTCGAACTTGTCGCCCGACTGGGTCAGCTCGAGCGGCTGGCGCACGATCATGCGCGCAGTCTCGCGACCGAAGAACTCTTCGATCGAACGCTGGTTGATGGTGATCTTGCCGTCGCCCTTGCGCAGGAACACTCGCGCGGTGGAGGACTTGCGGCGGCCGGTGCCGTAGTTCTGCTGGATAGCCATGTTCGTAACCTTAGATGTCCAGCGGCTGCGGCTGCTGGGCGGTGTGAGGATGCTCGGAGCCCTTGTAGACCTTGAGCTTGCGATACATGGCGCGGCCGAGCGGATTCTTCGGCAGCATGCCCTTCACGCCGATCTCGATGACGCGCTCCGGGTGGCGCTCCAGCGCCTGGCCGAGGGTCTCGCTCTTCAGGTTGCCGACGTAACCGGTGAACCGGTGGTACATCTTGTCCTGGAGCTTGTTGCCGGTGACGGCGATCTTTTCGGCGTTGATCACCACGAGGTAATCGCCGGTATCGACATGGGGGGTGTAGACGGGCTTGTGCTTGCCGCGCAGGCGGCGCGCGAGTTCGGAGCACAAGCGGCCGAGCGTCTTGCCCGACGCGTCGACGACGTACCAGTCGCGCTGGACGGTCTCGTTCTTGGCGGTGAAAGTCTTCATCGGAGTTCTATGGATACCTGGTCGGGCTCGTTTCGGGCGGCGCTGGGCCGGCGAAAGCTCGCCTCGCGTTGTGGGTGGAACAAAAGAGGCGGAATGATAGCGGCCCCGCCGGGCCGGCGCAAGCCGCCCGGGGCCTGCGTGCTAGCATCGCCGGCCATGTCCGCCGCCCGCCCGCCTACTGCCGACCCGCTGGTGGCGCTGGCCGACCAGTGCGTGCAATGCGGGCTCTGCCTGACGGCCTGCCCCACCTACGGCCGCGAGCGGATCGAATCCGAGTCCCCGCGTGGGCGCATCGCCCTGGCCCGGGCCTGGGCCCTGGGCACGGTCCCGCCCACCGAACCCGCCGACGCCCACCTGGACCACTGCTTGGGCTGCCGCAGCTGCGAGGCCGTATGCCCGGCCGGGGTGCGCTACGGCGAGCTGCTGACCCTGGCCCGCGGCCACCAGCGCGAGCGCCGCGCGCCCTCGCGCCGGCAGCGCTGGGCCGAGGCCTTGGCCGCGCGCCCAGCCGCGCTGGGCGCGCTGTTGCGCTTCTACCGGCTCGCCTATCCGGCCCTACCCCAGGCGTGGCGCGCCCTGCCGCGGCCGCCGTCGGCACGGGCGGCCGCGGCCACGCCTGCGCCGCCGCCCGCCCCACGCGGCCGGGTGGCGCTGTTCGCGGGCTGCGTCGCAAACGTCTATGAGAATGAACTGCGCACCGCCGTCGCCGGCCTCTGCGCCCACCTCGGCTACGCGGTGGACACCAGCACGCGCGACACCTGCTGCGGCAGCCTGCACGCCCACGCCGGCGACCTGGTGCGCGCCACCGCACTGGGCCAGACCACGCGCGCAGCCTATGCGGGCGCAGACACCGTGCTGACCCTGGCCAGCGGCTGCCACGAGTCGGTCGCGCACGCGCTGGACGGCCAGGCCCGCACCCAGGACGCGATCGCCTTCCTCGACGCGCAGGCGCCGCAGCTGCGCCTGCGCGCGCGCCGCGAGCGCGTGGCCCTGCACCTGCCCTGCACCCAACGCAACGTGGTCGGCTCGGTGCCGGCGCTGCGCCGCCTGCTCGCGCGCGTGCCGGAGCTGGAGGTGGTGGAACTGCGCGCGGGCCAGGGTTGCTGCGGCGCGGCCGGCACCCAGATGCTCACCGACGCCGCGCGCGCGGCCGACTTCCGCGCGCCGCTGCTGCGCGAGTTCGCCGCCAGCGGCGCCACCCGCCTGCTCAGCGCCAACATCGGCTGCCGTTTGCACCTGGGCGCGGCGCTGACCGCGCCGGTGCAGCACCCGCTGCAATTCCTGGCCGAACTGGCGCAGCCCGCCGCGGCTACACCGGCGGCTAACGGCGCGACGACGTAAACTGCGCGCATGACCACGACCCGTGCGTTGACCCCGCTGGACCGCTTGCTCGACGACGCGCAGCGCGCCCTGGACACCGTGTTCGGCCGCCCTTACGCCGAACGCCCCAATCCCGCCGCCGACACCGCCCAGATCGAACTGGACGACGCCGAACGCCGGCATTCGGCCGGGCTGATGCGCATCAACCACGTCGGCGAGGTGTGCGCGCAGGCGCTGTACTGCGGCCAGGCCGCGGTGGCGCGCGATGCCGCCACCCGCGCCCACCTGCTGGAAGCCGCGCAGGAAGAAACCGACCACCTGGCCTGGTGCGCGCAGCGCCTGGACGAACTGGACAGCCGCCCCAGCCTGCTCAACCCGCTGTGGTACGCCGGCAGCTACGCCATAGGCGCGCTGGCCGGGCTGCGCGGCGACGGTTGGAACCTGGGCTTCGTGGTCGAGACCGAACACCAGGTGGAAGCGCACATCGACGAGCACCTGGAATCGCTGCCGCCGGCCGACGCGCGCAGCCGCGCGATCCTGCGCACCATGAAGGACGACGAGGCCCGCCACGCCGCCAACGCCGAAGCGGCCGGCGCGCGCGTGCTGCCGCCGCCGGTACCCAGCCTGATGGCAGCGGCGTCGAAGCTGATGAAGGCGGTCGCTTACCGGGTGTAAGCCGGTCTGCGGAAGCCGCGCGCCCTGCGGAAGCTGCGGGGGCGACGACGGCCACTGTGGGAGCGGATTGTCCGATCGCGGCTCACGCCGCTCACACGCAGAGCAAAAACCGTTGCCTTGGGGTAGGAGCGGCGTGAGCCGCGACCACGTCGTGGCCGAAGTGGCGCGGTCGCGGCTCACGCCGCTCCTACCCCGAAGCGGTTGCGCCGGCGCCGCAACGAAAAAGGCCGGCTTGCGCCGGCCTTTTCGCTAACGAGCTTGCGCTCAGTCGGCCAGATTGCGGCCGTGGTACAGCTCTTCGATCTCCCGCTTCAAGCGCGCTTCGATCTTCATGCGCTCCTTGAACGACAGGTTCTTGGCCTTCTCCTCGAACAGATAGGTGTCGAGGTCGAATTCCTTCAGGTGCATCTTGGTGTGGAAGATGTTTTCCTGGTAGACGTTGACGTCGAGCATCTCGTAGCGCGACTTCACGTTCTTGGCCAGGTAGTCCTGGATCGAATTGATCTTGTGGTCGATGTAGTGCTTGCGGCCCTTCACGTCGCGGGTGAAGCCGCGCACGCGGTAGTCCATGATGACGATGTCGGACTCGAAGCTTTCGATCAGGTAGTTCAAGGCCTTCAGCGGCGAGATCACGCCGCAGGTGGCCACGTCGATGTCGGCGCGGAACGTCGCGATGCCGTTGTCCGGGTGAGTCTCCGGATACGTGTGCACGGTGATGTGCGACTTGTCCATGTGCGCGACCACGGCGTCGGAGATCAGCTCCTTGCCCGCATCCTTCTTGTCGATCACCGGCTCTTCCGAGATCAGGATCGTCACCGACGCGCCCTGCGGATCGTAGTCCTGGCGCGCGATGTTGAGGATGTTGGCGCCGATGATCTCCGCCACATCCGTGAGGATCTGGGTCAGGCGGTCGGCGTTGTAGGCCTCGTCGATGTACTCGATGTAGCGCTGTCGCTCGTCTTCGGACGTGGCGAAGCAAACATCGTAGATGTTGAACGAGAGGGCCTTGGTGAGGTTGTTGAAACCCTGCAACCGCAGGCGCGGCAACGGCTTGACCACGGTAGGGGAATCCCGGTCGGACGGCGAGGGCCGGCATTATGAGGCAAACGGCCCCGGGGGGAAACGCGGCCCGGTCCGCGAGGGCCGTCACATTACTGTAAGGACTGCCCGAAACGGGCCGGGGTGACGTAGAGTGCCGCAGGGTGACGCGATTTGCCCAATCCCCCGGTTCGTCCTAAGCTCACCCGATAACCCAAGCACACTCCCATGTCCGCCAACCCGGTAGCCCCCTTGACTGCCCTGCGCCGAACCAACAGCCCGTTGCTGCCGGATGGCGCAACCATCGAACGCTTCCTGGCGCACTGCCACCGTCGCCGCTACCCCTCGCGGACCGACGTGTTCCGCCCGGGCGACCCCGCCAGCACCCTGTACTACGTGGTGTCCGGCTCGGTCAGCATCATCACCGAGGAAGAGGACGGCCGTGAGCTGGTCCTGGGCTATTTCGGCCCGGGCGAGTTCGTCGGCGAACTCGGCCTGTTCATCGAAAGCGACCACCGCGAGGTGATCCTGCGCACGCGCAGCACCTGCGAGCTGGCCGAAATCGGCCACGAGCGCCTCTACGACCTGCTGCTGACCCGGCTGTCGCTGGACGCGCCCAAGCTGCTGTACGCGATCGGCGCGCAGATCTCGCGCCGCCTGCTCGACACCAGCCGCAAGGCCGGCCGCCTGGCCTTCCTGGACGTGACCGACCGCATCGTCCGCGCCCTGCACGACCTGGCCCGCGAGCCGGAGGCCATGAGCCACCCGCAGGGCACCCAGCTGCGCGTGTCGCGCCAGGAGCTTTCGCGCCTGGTCGGCTGCTCGCGCGAAATGGCCGGCCGCGTGCTCAAGAAGCTGCAGGCCGACGGCAAGCTGCACGCCCGCGGCAAGACCGTCGTCCTGTACGGCACCCGCTGAGCCCCGCGCCAGCGATGGGCCGCGCCGCGACCTCCGCCGAGACCGCCCCCCGGGTGCGGCCGGCGGAGCTCGGCGATGCCCATGACGTGGCCCGCCTGCTCGGCGACCTGGGCTACCCCTGCAACCGCGACGAAGCCGCCGAGCGCATCGCCGTGGTCCGCCACGACCCGCGCCAGCACCTGCTGCTGGCCGAGATCGACGGCGACGCCTGCGGCCTGGTCTCGCTGTACACCCTCTACTCCGTGGTCCACGGCACCGAGCTGGCGCGCATCACCGCGCTGGTGGTGTCGCCGGCCTGCCAGCGCCAGGGCATCGGCCGGCGCCTGCTGCGCGAAGTCGAGCTGATCTCGCGCCGCTCCGGGGTCTCGCGCATCGAAGTGACCAGCAATCAGCAGCGCGAGCAGGCGCACGCGTTCTATCGCGACTGCGGGTACAGCGATGGCTCGCAGCGGTTTGTGAAGGCGTTAGGCGACTAGCGAACGCCGCCTTGGGGTAGGAGCGGCGTGAGCCGCGACCGTCCACTTCGGGGTAGAACGTGGTCGCGGCTTACGCCGCTCCTACCCCAAAGCCAGCAACAGCGCCGCTCAGGCCGCCGACGCCACCGGGTCGCCGCCGCGCCCCGGGCAACCCCAATTCAGGATCGGCGTGCCGGGCGGCAGCACGCGCCGGAACAGGGGGATGCGGCGGGCCTTGGGGTTGACCACCACCGGCCGGCGCGCGGCCTTGAGCAGCGGCAGATCGGCGCTGCTGTCGGAATAGGCGACCTCCACCGGCGCGGTGTAGCCGGCCTGGCGCAGCATGGTCATCTTCATTTCCGAGTGGCAGTGGCGCAGCGCGCCGACCGCGCCCAGGCGCGGGCCGACCAGGGTGCCGACCACCGGCACGTCCTCATGGGCGACGAAGGCCAGGATCGCGCGCGCCAGCTCCGGCGGGGCGCCGGTGGCGATCACCACCCGGTCGCCGCGCTCGCGGTGGTGGTGCAGCACGTCCAGCGCCACCGGCAGCAGGCGATGGCGGATCTCGTCGGTATGCGCAGCCACGTAGCGGTCGATGGCCGCGTCGAACTCGCGCCGCCCGCCCATGCCGATCGACCCCACCCAGACGAAGCCGGAAATGCCCACGCGCCGGGTCGGCAGGAACGCGATCAGCGGGCCGAACACCGGCGCGATCAGCAACGCCAGCAGGGGCCGCCACCACGAACGCTTGATCAGCCAGGCGAACAGGTGGCTGCCGGAATCGCCGTCGTAGAGGGTGTGGTCGAAGTCGAACACCACCAGCGGCGCGTCGTCGCGCGCGGGCGGGAAGCGTCCCGCCGCGCTCATGCCGCGAACAACCGCTGCAGCGCCGCGCCGGGATCGGGCTCACGCATGAAGCTTTCGCCGATCAGGAAGGTCTCGATGCCGGCGCCGCGCATCTTGGCCACGTCGGCACCGGTGGCGATACCGCTCTCGGTGACCAGGGTGCGGTCGCGCGGCACCGCCTCGCGCAGGGCGATGCTGGTGTCCAGCGAGACCTCGAAGGTGCGCAGGTTGCGGTTGTTGACCCCGATCAACTCGCAGTCGGTCTGCAGCGCGCGTTCGAGCTCGTCGATATCGTGCACTTCCACCAGCACGTCCATACCCAGCTCCATCGCCAAGCCGGCCATCTCGATCATCGGGCCGTCTTCCAGCGCGGCCACGATCAGCAAGATGGCATCGGCGCCGATCACCCGCGCCTCGTACACCTGGTAGGGGTCGATGGTGAAGTCCTTGCGCAGCACCGGCAGCTGGCAGGCCGAGCGCGCCTCGCCCAGGTACAGGTTGCTGCCCTGGAAGAAGTCCACGTCGGTCAGCACCGACAGGCAGGCCGCGCCGCCGGCCTCGTAACTGCGCGCGATCTCGGCCGGACGGAAGTCGGCGCGGATCAGGCCCTTGGACGGGCTGGCCTTCTTGACCTCGGCGATCACCGCAGGCGCGCCGGCGGCGTGCTTGCGCTTGATCGCATCGACGAAACCGCGCGCCGGCGCCTGCCCGGCCGCGCGCGCGCGCAGGTCGTCCAGCGAACGCACGCGGCTGCGCTGTTCGATCTCCTCCACCTTGCGGGCGAGGATCGTGCGCAGGACATCGGTCATTCCTTCATCTCCACATCGCCCGTCAGGGGCCGGCCGGGGCGCCATTGTCCCAGTTGCAGCCGATCGAGCAAGACGACGACCGCATCGCGGGCCTGGCTGTTGTGGACGGGCAGTACAAGGACGTCGCCGGGCCCGGCCCAACGCAGCAGGCGGGTGGCGGCTTCGACCTCGTCCAGACAGACCTCCAAAGCGCTCTCGGCCAGCCCGCGTCGGCGCAGTTCGTCGCCCAGGATCGCGGCGACCTCGCCCGCGGCGCGGCCGCGCATATAGCCCTCCAGGTCCTTGAGCACGACCCGGTCCGGGCCGAATCCGGCCGCGACCGCCGCCAGTTCGCGGATATCGCGGTCCTCGCGGTTGCCGGCCTGGCCCAGCAACAGGCCGAGCCGGCGCCCGGGCCGGGCAGCCACCTCCAGCAGCTTGCCCAGGCCGTCGGGGTTGTGGGCGTAGTCCAGGTAGACCTCGCTGTCGCCGTAGACCCAGCGCTGCAGGCGCCCGGGGTTGTCGGCCGCAGCGTTGCCGAAACCCGCCAGCACCTGGGCGATGCGCTCGGGCGCGACACCCAGCGCGGCCGCGGCCAGGGCCGCGCCGCTGAGGTTGGCCTGGTTGTAGCGCGCGCGGCCGCCCAGGGTCAGCGGCATCGCGGCGACTTCGCCCAGGTCGTGGTCGCGGCCTTGGTAGTGCAGGCGCAGGCGGCCGTCGCGCGCGGCGCAGGTGGCGCCGCCTTGCTCGCGGTGCGCCTGCAGGCGCGGGTGCGACGCGTCGAGCGCGAACCAGCCGATCGGGTGCGGCAGATCCGCGCCGTGCCGCACCAGCAGCTCGTCTTCGGCATTGAGCACCAGCAGGCCATCCTCGGCCAGGCCGCGCGCGACGGTGAGCTTCACCTGAGCCAGGTCGTCGAGATTGTGGATGCCGTACTCGCCGAAGTGATCGGGGCTGATGTTGGTAACCAGGGCCACACGCGCGGCTTGTGGCGTGAGACCGCGGCGCAGCAAACCGCCGCGAGCGGTTTCCAGGATCGCCGCTTCGACATCGGGACGACGCAATAGCGTGCGTGCACCGACCGGGCCGGAATAGTCGCCGCCGTCGATGCATTCGCCACCGACGTAGAGCCCGTCGGTGCTGCTGTGCGCGGTATGCCAGCCCTGCGCGCGCGCCATCGCCGAGAGCACGCGCACACTAGTGGTCTTGCCGTTGGAGCCAGTAACGATGGCCTTGGGGATAGCGTGCAGTTGCGGCCAAGGCACTTCGCCGGCATCTGGGAGTTGTTCGAGCGGCCAGGTTCGGCTGCCGATGCCCTCGCCAATCGACACGGCTTCGTCGTCGATGTAGGCAGGCAATCCATGCGATTGAGCCAGATCCCACAAGAGAAAGAGATCGGGCGACATTTCGGCAAACAGTAGAGCGCGTAGCGTATGCAATGCGATGCCGCGGCTCCACGGCGGCGCGTAGCCCGGCGCAAACGGCGGCAATGCCTCCTGGTCGCGCAAGCCAACCGCGGAAGACCACGCCCACTCGTTGATCTCGGTGGCCGCATAGAGCTGATCGGGCAATGCCGCGATCGCCAGCGAGGCCCCGGTGGCATGCTCACGGACCACCACGCGGTCGAAGCGCGAGCCTGCGAACACGCCGACGGCGGCGATGTTCTCGCGCCAGCGCATCAGCGCGCCAGCGGCGGCCCGGCCGCGCGTCTCCAGCACCACGCCGGGCGAGTCGAAATACAGATTCGCCCCGGTCAGCCGGCGCGAATCCTCGAACGGGAACTCGTACTCCGGCAGCGCGGCCGCTGGCTTGGACTCCGCCGTCACTCAGTCGCTCTCTTCGCGTTCGAAGCGCAGGCCGCGTTCGTCGCGGACCACGCCTTCCATGGCCGCGACCACCGCCTCGTCCAGGGTCTGCTCCAGCGGCGGCAGCTCGATGCGCGCCGTCGCCGCGGCCACGCCGCCCTCGGGCTGGAAGTGGATGATCTGCTTCCACGAGCGCGCCAGCGCGTCGGCGAACACCAGCAGCAGGTCGCCGGCCTGGGCCATGCGCAGCGCCGTATCGATCGCGGTCTGCTCGTCGGGGATGATGCTGATCGCCGCGCGGTCGACGCCGCGCGCCTGCAGCGCCTTGGCGATGATGCGCGGCACCTCGTCGCCGTCGCGGCCGCGCAGGCTGTCGTCGCGGCGGCAGACGTAGTGGTCGAACTTGCCGGCCACGGCCTCGGCGATGGCGTGCAGGTCCTCGTCGCGGCGGTCGCCGGGGCCGGCCAGCACCACCAGGCGGCGTCCGCCCACGTCCAGGCGCTGGGCCAGGTCGGCCATCACCCCGACCGCGTGCGCGTTGTGGCCGTAGTCCATGAGCACCTTGAACGGATGCTCGTTGTAGACGTTCATGCGCCCGGGCGCCTGGAAGAACGTGGTGTCGAAGGTACGCAGGCCGTGGCGGATCGCGTCGAGCTTGATGCCCATCGAGAACGCCATCGCCGCGGCCACCATCGCGTTCTGCACGTTGTGCAGCGCGCGTCCTTCCATGGTCGCGGGGATCAGGTGCGTCCACAGCAGCGGAATGTGGCTGCCCTTGTCGTACAGCGTGATCATGTGGCCGTTGACGCCGGCCTCCAGCGCGCAGGCGCGGCCGCCGGCGCGGATGTGCTCGCGCACCAGCGCATGGGCCGGGTTCATGGTGACGTAGCAGATCACCTTGGCGTCGGTGTAGGCCGACATCTTCAGCACGTTGGGATCGTCGGCGTTGAGCACCGCGCAATCCTTGGCGATCTCCACCACCACGCGCTTGACCTCGGCCAGCTGCTCCAAGGTATCGATGCCCTTCAGGCCCAGGTGGTCGGACTGGATGTTGATGACCGCGCCGACGTTGACCTCGGACACGCCCATGCCGGCGCGCAGCAGACCGCCGCGCGCGGTTTCCAGCACGGCCAGGTCGATCTGCGGATCGGACAGCACCATGCGCGCCGACACCGGACCGGTCATGTCGCCCTCGACCGTGCGCTGGCCGTCGATGTAGACGCCGTCGGTGGTGGTGAGGCCCGGCGTGTAGCCGGCCATCTTGGCGATGTGCGCGAGCATGCGCGCGGTGGTGGTCTTGCCGTTGGTGCCGGTGACCGCGGCGATCGGCACCCGCGCCGGTGTGCCGGGCGAGAACAGCATGTCGATTACCGGGCCGGCGGCGTCGCGCGGCGTGCCCTCGCTGGGCGCCACGTGCATGCGGAAGCCCGGCGCGGCGTTGATCTCGCAGATGCCGCCGCCGGCGTTCTTGTAGCTCTCGGCGATGTTGGGCGAGATGAAGTCGACGCCGCCCACGTCCAGGCCGATCGCGCGCACCGCGCGCACCGCCATGTCGCGGTTGTCGGGATGGATGATGTCGGTGACGTCGGTGGCGGTGCCGCCGGTGGAGAGGTTGGCGGTGGAGCGCAGGTAGACGACCTCGTCGTCGGCCGGCACCGATTCGGCGGTGTAGCCCGCGCGCTCCATCATCAGCACGGCCTGGGCGTCGAGTTCCAGTCGCGTAAGCACCTTTTCGTGGCCGACGCCGCGGCGCGGGTCCTGGTTCACCGCCTCGACCAGCTCGGCGATGCTGCGCTTGCCGTCGCCCACCACATGGCCGGGCGTGCGCCGGGTGGCGGCGATCAGCTCGCCGTTGACCACCAGCAGGCGATGGTCGTCGCCGCCGACGTAGGTTTCCACGATCACCGAGCGCGAATGCTCGCGCGCGGCCTCGAAACCGGCGCGGATCTCGTCCTCGCCGGAAATGTTGATGGTGATGCCGCGGCCGTGGTTGCCGTTATAGGGCTTGGTCACCACCGCCCCGCCCAGCCGGCGCGCCGCGCGCACCGCGCCGGCGGCGTCGGTCACCAGTTCCTGGCGTGGCACCGGCAGGCCCAGCGAGGCCAGGATCTTGTTGGTCTCTTCCTTGTCGCTGGCCAGTTCCACCGCGATGTGCGGGGTGCGGCCGGTGACCGTGGCCTGGATGCGCTGCTGGTACTTGCCGTGGCCGAACTGGATCAGCGACTGGGTGTTCAGGCGCAGCCACGGAATCCCGCGCGCCTCGGCGGCGCGCACCAGCGAGGCGGTCGACGGGCCCAGCGCGCGGCGCTGGGCGTAGCGGATGAAGTCGTCGCGCGCCGATTCCCACTCCCAGTCCTCGGGCACGCTGCCGGCCGGACGCAGGGCGGCCGGCAGCAGCGAACACAGCAGCTTCAGTCCGAGCTCGCCGGCGGCGATGCCCTCCTCGCGCTGCGCGTACTCGTAGACCACCGAGTACACGCCGGGCCGGTTGTCGCCGATGCTGCGGGTCTTGCCGAAGGTGACGTTCTCGCCGGCCACGTTCTGCAGTTCGATCGCGACGTGTTCGAGCACGTGGCCCAGCCAGGTGCCCTCGTCCTCGCGCAGGCGGCGGACGAAGCCGCCGGGCGCGCGGTAGGAGCAGCCGTGTTCGGCCAGCCCCGGCAGCGCCGCCAGCAGGCCGTCGACGAAGGCCGGCCCCAGGCGCGCGGTCGGCCACTGCTCCAGCGCCTGCAGGTCCAGTTCCAGCCGTATGACCGGAAAATGCGCATACAGCGAAGGGCCGACGTAGACGGTGCGTTCGAGTATGCGCATGTGAACCTCACTTCATGTCTTGGGGGGTGCCAGCGAACCGGCGGATGCCTTGCGGGTATTGAGATTGAAGGTGGCGCCCTTGGTGAGAATATGCACGCCCAGGCCGAGCAGGCACACCGGCTCGTTTTCGCCGACCAGGTGCATCGACGAGAACTGCAGGTCGTCGGCGTCGACCACGGTCACCGAGCCGCTGCCCTCGACCTCGATCGTGTTGTCGGGCGAGATGAAGGCGGCGGTATCCTCGTCCAGCCCGATGCCGACCGCGAACGGGTTGTAGGCCAGCGAGGCCACCAGCCGGCCGAGACGGTCGCGCTGGCGGAAATGCTGGTCGATCACCACGCGGTTGGTCAGACCCAGGCCGGGCGCCAGCCGCACGCTGTCGGCGCGCGGCGACGCGCCTTCCACACCGTAAGCGATCATGTGCTCGCTGAGAATACTGGCGCCGGCGCTGGTGCCGCCCACGGTCACGCCCTGGGCGTTGCGCGCGCGGATCGCTTGCGCCACCGGCGTGCCACCTAGCATGGTCGAGATGCGCAACTGGTTGCCGCCGGTGAAGAAGATGCCGCTGGCGCGCTCCAGGCGCTGCACCCGGCCCGGCTCGTGGCAGTCGCGGCGGGTGTCGAAGTCCATCACCTCGACCTGGGCCGCGCCCAGCTCCAGGAACAGCTTCTCGTAACGGTCGCCGGTATCGGCCAGGCGGCTGGCGGTGGGGATCACCACCAGGTCGGCGGAGGAGCCGCCGCTGAGCTTGAGGAAACGCCGCAGGATGGCGGTGTCGTGCTCTTTGTCTTCCGCTCCGCCGATCGGAACGATCCAACCCCGTTGCTCGCCGTCGGGGATTCTGCTGGGTGCCATCTAATGCTCGCTTCTACGTAAACTGGATCGGGCTAATCAGTGCTGGGGCGGTATCGGTGCGCTTGCACCGGTCGGCCGCGCCGGGGTTTCGAACTGCCCATGGCGCACGATCGCGCCATCGCGCAGGTGGGCGACGCCGCCGATGAACACATCATGCGCCGCGCCGCGTTCGTCCAGGGTCACCAGATCGGCATCGGCGCCGACCCCGATGCGGCCCTTGCCGTCCAGGCGCAGCAATTGCGCGGGGTTGAGGGTGTAGGCCGGCAGCGCACGCTCCAGCGCGACGCCGCGCGCCAGCACGGCGTTCAGGCTGTCCAGCAGCGCGCCGGATTCGCCCACGTCCATGCCGCACACGCGCCCATCCGCGTCGAAACACGGCAGACAGCCGCCGGCGTCGGAACTCACCGTCACCCGCTCCGGCGGCGCGCCGCTGTCGAGGTAGCGCTGCAGCGCCTCGTCGGCGCTCCAGGCATCCTCGCCCTCCTCCACCGGAAACGCGGTGAGGTCGATCCAGCAGCCGCGGCGCGCCAGCTCCAGCGCCTCCTCGAACAGGGCCTTGCGCCGGTTGACGTGGGTGGGATTGAACACGCGCGCCGGCAGTTCGCTGCGCTCCAGCGCCTGGCGCACCAGTTCCAGGCCGCGCGCGCCGTCGCCCAGATGCAGATGCACGATGCCGGCCTTGCCGCTCATCAGTCCGGCCACGTGCGCTTCCGAGGCCAGCCGCAGCAGTTCGTCCAGGGTCGGCTGGCTGGAACGGTGATCGCTGATCGCGACCTCGCCGGCGCCGATCAAGGGTTCGATGAAGACCACGTCGCCGCGCACGCTGCCGGTCAGGGTGGCCGGCGGCAGATGGTAGCCACCGCAATAGCCCCAGGCGTTCAGACCCTCCTCGCGCAGCGCGTAGACGGCCGCGACCAGCTCGCGCGTGCTGCGCGCCAGATCGTCGGTGCCGAGCAGGCCGACCACGCTGGTCACGCCGGCGCGGGTGTAGCGCGACAGCGTCGGCGCCGGCACGCGCGTGCGGAAGCCGGCTTCGCCACCGCCGCCGGTGACGTGGACGTGGCCGTCGATCAGGCCCGGAATCAGGCGCCGGCCCTGCAGGTCGATGCTGTCGGCCAGCACCGCCTGGGGCAGCTCGGGCGCCTGCGCGCCCATCCACAGGATCTTGCCGCCGCCCAGCAGCAGGTGCTGGCGGCCCAGCGGCCGCGGCGCGTACACCTCGGCGTTGCGCAGCAGACGCAGTCCGGCGTGCGACGCGGTCTCACTCATCCTGCGGTCCCCTGGCCCAGCCGTAAGCGCGCTCGACCTTGGCCACGCGCAGTTCGTAGCGACCATACCAGTGTTTGCGGCCGCGTTCGCGGGTGGCGGCGTGTTCGAGATTGCGCTTCCAGGCCACGATCGAGGCCTCGTCGGCCCAATAGCTGACGGTGATGCCGAAGCCGTCGGCGCCGCGCGTGGACTCGACGCCGAGATAGCCCGGCTGCTGCGCGGCCAGCTCGACCATGCGCTCTGCGGCCTCGCCGTAGCCGGCGTCGTCCTGGCCGGTGCGTTGCGAACTGAAGATCACCGCGTAGTACGGCGGGGCAGGCAGTTCGGTGAAGGGGTCGCTCATGGTCGGGCTCGCTGGCGAACGCTGGCGAAGAGAGGCGCGAGAATCAGGACGCCAGCTGCCGGGTCGCGGCAACGAACTCGTCCAGCTTGGCGCGCGCGGCGCCGGAGGCCAGCGCGGCGCGCGCGAGCGCGATGCCCTCGGCGATGCTGTCGGCGGCGGCCGCCGCGTACAGCGCCGCGCCGGCGTTGAGGGCGACGATCTCGCGTGGCAGGCCGTCGTGGTTTTCCAGCGCCTGCAGCACCATCGCCTTGGACTCGACCGCATCATTCACGCGCAGATTGCGGCTGGCGGCCATGGCGATGCCGTAGTCCTCCGGGTGCACCTCGTACTCGCGCACCACGCCGTCGCGCAGCTCGCCGACCAGGGTGCCCGCGCCCAGCGACAGTTCGTCCATGCCGTCGCGTCCCCACACCACCAGCGCGCGCTTGGCGCCCAGTTCCTGCAGCACGCGCACCTGGATGCCGACCAGGTCGGGATGGAACACGCCCATCAGGATGCTGGGCGCATTGGCCGGATTGGTCAGCGGGCCGAGGATGTTGAACAGCGTGCGCACGCCCATCTCGCGCCGCACCGGCGCCACCACCTTCATCGCCGGGTGATGCACGGGCGCGAACATGAAGCCGATGCCGGTGCGCTCGATGCACCGCGCCACCTGCTCGGGCTGCAGCTCGATCGCCGCACCCAGCGCTTCGAGCACGTCGGCGCTGCCGGACTTGGACGAGACGCTGCGGTTGCCGTGCTTGGCCACCTTGGCCCCGGCCGCGGCGACCACGAACATGCTGGCGGTGGAGATGTTGAAGGTGTGCGCGCCGTCGCCGCCGGTGCCGACGATGTCGACCAGGCCGCTGCGGTCGGCCAACTGCACCGGCCGCGCGAATTCGCGCATCACCGTCGCCGCGCCGGCGATCTCGCCCACGGTTTCCTTCTTCACCCGCAGACCGGTGAGGATGGCCGCGGTCATGGTGTCGGAGACTTCGCCGCGCATGATCATGCGCATCAGCTCGACCATCTCGTCGTGGAAGATCTCGCGGTGCTCGATGGTGCGCTGCAGGGCTTCTTGGGGGGTGATGGGCATGGCGCGGTCCGGTCAGAGCGAGGCGTGTTCGAGAATTTCCTGTCCCATCAGCACACAGTCCTTGCCGTCGCGCCAGTACTCCAGGCGCATGCGGTACTGCCCCTTGTAGACGTAGCCCCAGACCTCGAGCACGTCGAAACGCTGTTGCTTGTTGGCCGGGTTGACGATCGACGGCAGCGGCTTGGCCGGGCCGGAGACCTTGGCGCGGTCGTCGCCGTCGGTGTGGAATTCCAGCAGCTTCTGCGCCTGGATCAGCGCGTCGGCGGCGCAGGCGTGGCTGGACGGCTTGGTCGCCGCCGGGGCGGCGAAGGCCGCGGCGGTCAGGACGAACGCGAGGGCGAGCTGGGGGCGGGTCACGGTCAACGCTCCAGGAAGTTCTTGAGCAGGGCGTGGCCGTGCTCGGTGAGGATGGATTCGGGGTGGAACTGCACGCCTTCCACCGGATGCTCGCGGTGGCGCAGGCCCATGATCTCGTCGAAGCCGCCGTCCTCGTTCTCGGTCCAGGCGGTTACGTCCAGGCAGTCGGGCAGGGTGTCGCGCGCGACCACCAGCGAGTGGTAGCGCGTGGCCTCGTAGCGGTCCGGCAGGCCGGCGAACACGCCGCGGCCTTCATGGCGGATGCGCGAGGTCTTGCCGTGCATGATGGTCTTGGCCCGCACCACGTCGCCGCCGTAGGCCTGGCCCAGGCTCTGATGGCCCAGGCACACGCCCAGAATCGGCACGCGCGCGCCGAGTTCGCGGATCACCTGCAACGACACGCCGGCTTCGTTGGGCGTGCACGGCCCCGGCGAGATCACGATGCGCTCGGGCTGCAGCGCCTCGATCTGCGCCACCGACAGGTCGTCGTTGCGGATCACCTTCACTTCCGCCCCCAAGGCTTGCAGGTACTGCACGAGGTTGTAGGTGAAGCTGTCGTAGTTATCGATCATCAGCAGCATGAGGGGGCCACTCGTTCGGGTCGCGCGATGCGCGGTCGGGGGGAAGACGGAAGCGGGCGCGCAGCCATGGAACCGCACGGGGGACGGCCGGCGCTGGGGCGCCATTGTGCTATGCGCGGCGGGCGCAGGCATCCGCGCACGCGGGCACGGGGCCTGCGCGGCGTGACGGCGTCGGGGAAATGCGATGGGCGGGGGTCGCGGCCTTCAGGCGCGGGCGACGGACATCGGCTGGGGGTCAAGCGGGGATTCCTCGATGGACGGACAGGGGCGGTCGGACGCGCAGCGCCACCATCGCCAAGCCTGGCCGGCTTTACAGGAATCGAGTCGGATCGCGGAGGAACCCATGGCCCTACTGTAACCGCTGCGGCGCGGCGCGGCGAGCGGCTGGGGCCACTGCCCCGCTTTGGGGTAGGAGCGGCGTAAGCCGCGACCGCGTCAGTGGGGGCCGTCGCGAGTTCGGGGCCTGATCGCGGCTTACGCCGCTCCCACAGGAGGCGCACCTGCTGGGCCCGGGGTAGGAGCGGCGCGAGCCGCGACCGCGTATCGGCCGATCACGGCGCGAGCTTCGTTCGGTGCCGGGGCTGGCGTCGTAGTCGCCATGGCGCGGTCGCGGCTTGCGCCGCTCCTACCCTAAGCGATCGCCGCTCTGCTTCCTGTAGAAGCGGCGTGAGCGGCGATCGCGTATTGGGCGGTAGGCCACGGCTGCGGGAGCTAGGCCGCCGGCAGCACCACCCGCACGCGCAGGCCCGGTCCGTTGTCGCCCAGGCTGATCCGGCCGCCGTGGCGCTGCACGATCGCGCGCACCAGGCTCAGGCCCAGGCCGGTGCCTGGCGAGCCGCGGTGCGCCTCCATGCGCTGGAAGCGGTCGAACATGCGCTCGCGCTCGGCCTCGGGGATGCCGGGGCCGCGGTCGTCGACCTGCAGCAGCACCCCGGTGCTCTCGCCGTGCACGCGCAACTGCACCGCGCTGTCGGCGGGTGCGTACTTGAGCGCGTTGTCTAGCAGGTTCACCAGCAGCTGGAACAACTGGTCGGCGTCGCCCTGCACCCAGCCCGGCGCCAGTTCGGTCAGCAGCACGATGCCGCGCTCGGCGGCGCTGGGGGTGTAGAGATCGGCGGCGTCGCGCGCGAGCGCGGCCAGGTCCAGGCGCGGCGCCTGGATGGCCGGCGCCTGCGCCTCGATCCGCGCCAGCCTCAGCAATGCGCCGAAGGACTGCAACAGCTGGTCGGTCTCGGCGATCGCCGCGTCCAGCTCGGCGTCGCGGCTCTGGCCGCTGGGCCGCTCGCGCAGTTCCTCCAGACGGTTGCGCAGCCGGGTCAGCGGCGTGCGCAGATCGTGGGCGATGTGGTCGGTGGCGTGGCGCACCCCGCCCAGCAGGTCTTCGATGCGGTCGAGCATGCCGTTGAAGCGGCGCGCCAGGCGGTCGAAGGCGTCGTCGCTGCCGTCCAGCGGCACCCGCAGCGCGAGTTCGCCCTCGCCCACGCGCGCGGCGGTGTCGTCCAGGTGGCGCAGGCGCCGCGACACCCAGCGCGAGGTCAGCCAGCCGATCGCCGCGCCCAGCGTGGCCGCCACCAGCAGCGCCGCCAGCGCGGTGCGCAGCATCAGCGCCAGGAAACGGTCCTGCGAGCGCAGGCGCACGCCGGTGAGCAGGGTTTCGCCGCCCGGCAGGTGCAGCAGCTGCGCGACCACGCGCAGGCGCTCGTCGCCCTGGTGCTGGGCGAAGGCGATCCAATGCGGGCTGCGGCCGCCGCGCGGCAAGGCATCTTCGTAATGGCCGGCCAGCGTCCGGCCCTGCGCGTCGAACAAGGCATAGACGGCGTCGGTATCGTCCTGCGCGCCGCGCTCGCGCAGTTCATCGGCCAGCGCCGCGCGCCCGCCTTCGCGATACAGCTCGACCAGGCCGGCGGCATCGGCGCGCACCACTTCGCGCGCGTCGCCGTCCAGCAGCGCCGACACCGCGTAGTGCACGCCCACGCCCAACAGCACGAAGGCCAGCAGGAACGAGGCGGTGACCGCCAGCGCCAGGCGCGCGCTGGCGGAGCGCGGCGCCGGGCTCATGCGCCCAGCCGGTAGCCGGCGCCGCGCACGGTGTGCAGCAGGGGCTTGGGATAGCCCTGATCGATCTTCTGCCGCAGCCGGCTGATGTGCACGTCGATCACGTTGGTCTGCGGATCGAAGTGGTAGTCCCACACCGCCTCCAGCAGCATGGTGCGGGTGACCACGCGCTCGGCTTGGCGCATCAGGTACTCGAGCAGGCGGAACTCGCGCGGCTGCAGCTCGATGCGCTTGCCGCTGCGGCGCGCCTCGCGGCTGAGCAGGTCCAGCTCCAGGTCGGCCACGCGCAGGCGCGTGGGCTCGCTGCCGCCCGCGCTGCCGCGGCGGGCGATGCTGTCCAGGCGCGCGCTGAGTTCGGCGTAGGCGAAGGGTTTGACCAGGTAGTCGTCGGCGCCGGCGCGCAGGCCTTCGACGCGGTGATCGACCTCGCCCAGCGCGGTCAGCAGCAGCACCGGCGTGCGGTTGCCGGCGCCGCGCAGGGTCTGCAGCAGGGTCAGGCCGTCCAGCCCGGGCAGCATGCGGTCCAGGACCAGGGCGTCGTAGGGCTCGGTGGTGGCCAGGAACAGGCCGTCCTTGCCGTTGTCGGCCTGGTCCACGGCATGGCCGTCTTCGCGCAGCCCCTTGGCGATGAAGCCCGCGGTATGGAGATCGTCTTCGATCAGCAGGACGCGCATGCCGACTCCCGGTGTCGCAAAAGAATACCCCGCCGGGAGGAAGCCGGCGGGGCAGCCACCTGGGGTCGTAGGTGGGCTTCGGGGACGCAATCGAACCAGGGATCGTGCGGGGGATCAGCTCTTCTTGGCTTCGGCGGCCTTGGCCTCGGCCTTCTTCGCCTTGTGGGTCTTCTGCTTCACGGCGGCGGTCTTGGCCGGGGCGGCGGCGCCGGGGGCCGGGGCCGGGGCAGCGGCGAAAGCCGAGCCGGCGACGGCGGTCAGGGCGAGCGCGAACAGGGCATTGCGGACGTTCATGGTGGGGCTCCTGGACACGGATGGGACGGACGGTGGGTAGATGAAATTAGAGATGCGCAAATCGCGGAGGGAATCTCGGTCTGCCGGTGGGGTGGGCCCACCGCAGGGACAGATTGCGCGCGGCGTCTTGCCGGGGAGCTTTCCGGCACATGAACTATCGGTAATGTTGGGTGGGCGCGTGGAACGCAACGCCTGCGCTTTGCTCGTCATTCCCGCGAAGGCGGGAATCCAGCGACCGCGGCGTCTGCCTGGATGAAGCCCTGGATTCCCGCGTTCGCGGGAATGACGGGGCGGGGCGGCTGTCTGGATGAAGCCCTGGATTCCCGCGTTCGCGGGAATGACGGGGCGGAGCGGCTGCCTGGATGAAGCCCTGGATTCCCGCGTTCGCGGGAATGACGGGGCGGGGTGTCTGCCTGGGTGGAGCTCTGGATTCCCGCGTTCGCGGGAATGACGGGGCGGGGTGTCGCGAGATGTCGCGTACACCGTTCCAATCGGCCTAGTCGGCCAGCAGGAACACGGTGTAGATCTTGTCGTCGAAATCGACGTAGCCGTTCTGGAACGAGGGCGCGGCCGCGTTGTACTGAAGGCGGCTGCCGGTGACCTCGATGCGGTCCAGCGTCCGGTTATCGCCGTTCCAGGCATACATCGCCGGCCAGCTGCCCTCGCGCACGCCGTATTGGAACTGCGGCGCCACGTCGGACACGCTGTAGACGCCGGCCAGCTTGGCGCCGTAGGCCTGGGCGATGACCTCGGCCTTCTCGCGCGAGGACGCGATGCTCTTCTGCCGCAGCTGGCGGCGCAGTTCGGCCTCGCTGGATAGCTCGGTGCTCACATTGGAGATCGACAGCTCCTTGGACGTGGTCACGCTGCCCAGGAACCGCTCCAGCGCCTGCTTGTCGTCGAAGCGCGCGGTCAGGTTGCGGCGCACGCCGGTGCCGACGAACACTTCCTGCCGCTCCTGATTGTCGTAGCGGCGGCGCGTGTCGATTTGCAGCGAGGTGGCGACGATCTCGCGGTCGGCCACGCCTGCGGCCTTGAGCTTGGCGATAGTCGCGCCGAGTTGGCTTTCGACCCGGGCGCGCGCGGCGGCGGGATCGGCGTCCACCGCCTCGAACTGGATCGCCAGCTTGTAGCGGTCGGGCACCGCGCGCGCTTGCGCGTCGCCGTAGACCAGGATGTGGCGCGTGGGCGGCAGCGCGTTGACCTGCGCCTGCGCGGCGTGGGACAGCAGGGCCAGGGCCAGCAGGGCGGATAGGCGTAGCGTCATGCGGTCGTCTCCTCGAGGACGGAATGGGGCCAGGTAGGCGCGCCCTGCCCCCGCAGGACGCACGGTGTTGGCAACGCATGATGCGTCGCGACGGGGTTAAGTCCGCCGCGCCAGGCTCTGCTTTGGGGTAGGAGCGGCGTGAGCCGCGACCGCGCCAATGAAAGCCCTGCGCGAGTTCGGAGCAGGTCGCGGCTCACGCCGCTCCTACCCCAGAGCGAGGGCTCAGAGCCCGCGCGCGGCCTCGGCCACGGCGCGGAACAGCGCGCGGCCCTTGTTCATCGTCTCTTCCCATTCCTTCTCGGGGTCGGAGTCGTAGACGATGCCGGCGCCGGCCTGGATGTACAGGCGGCCGTCCTGGATCACCGCGGTGCGGATGGCGATGGCGGTGTCGGCGTCGCCGTGCCAGCCGATGTAGCCCACCGCGCCGGAATAGACGTTGCGCTTGATCGGTTCCAGCTCGCGGATCACTTCCAGCGCGCGGATCTTGGGCGCGCCGCTGACCGTGCCGGCCGGGAAAGTCGCGCGCAGCACCTCGGCGTAGCTCAGATCCGGCTTGAGCTTGCCGGTGACCTCGCTGACGATGTGCATGACATGGCTGTAGCGTTCGATCACGAACTGCTCGCCCACTTCCACCGTGCCCGCCTGGGCCACGCGGCCCACGTCGTTGCGGCCCAGGTCGATCAGCATGAGGTGCTCGGCGCGCTCCTTGGGATCGGCGAGCAGCTCGGCTTCCAGCGCCACGTCCTCTTCCACGGTCTTGCCGCGCGGGCGGGTGCCGGCGATCGGGCGCACGGTCACCTCGCCGTCCTGCAACCGCACCAGGATCTCGGGCGAGGAGCCCACCACCTGGGTCTCGCCCACGTCGAGGAAGTACATATAGGGCGAGGGATTCAACGCGCGCAGCGCGCGGTACACGTCCACCGGCCGCGCCTTGAACGGCACGCTCAGGCGCTGCGACAGCACCACCTGGAAGATGTCGCCGGCGCGGATCAGCTCCTTGGAGCGTTCCACCGCGGCGATGAAGCCCTCGCGGGTGAAACCGGAGACGAAGTCGCCCTCCTCCAGCCCGGCCGGGTCCAGCGTCTCCGGATAACCGGCGCCGGCATGGCGCAGGCGGTGGCTGAGCTGATCCAGGCGGCGGTTGGCGCGCGCGTAGGCCTGCGGCTCGCTGGGGTCGGCGTGCACGATCAGGTACAGCCGGCCCTTGAGGTTGTCGAACACCGCCACTTCCTCGCTGAGCATCAGCAGGATGTCGGGGGTGCCCAGTTCGTCGGGCTTGAGGCTGCCGTCGCGTTGCGGGCCGGCCAGGCGCGGTTCGATGTACTGCACGCATTCGAAGCCGAACCAGCCGACCAGGCCGCCGGTGAAACCGGGCAGGCCTTCGATCTGCGGCACGCAGTGCTCGGCGCGCAGGCGCTCGACTTCGGCGAAGGGATCGTCGACCACGCGGCTGTCGACCAGTTCGCCCACTTCGGTAACGAACAAGGTGTTGCCGGCGAAGGCGTACACGCGCTTGGCCGGCAGGCCGATGATCGAATAGCGGCCGAAGCGTTCGCCGCCCTCGACCGATTCGAACAGGTAGGTGTGCGGGCCGTCGGCGAGCTTGAGGTAGACCGACAGCGGCGTGTCGAGGTCGGACAACACCTCGCGCACGACGGGGATGCGGGTGTAGCCGTTAGCGGCCTGTTGCTGGAAGAGTTCGGACGAGATCACGCAGCGATTCCTTCGGAGACGGGTGGGCAGGGGCGACGGTGGTCAAGCGCCACCATCGCCAACCCACGTCGGCGCGGAAGGAATGCGGGTTCGCCCAGAAGCTCATGGGCGCCACTGTAACGGCTTCGCGCGCGCGGCGCGACGGGGGCACGCGCCTACGCCGGCGTATCGGCGCGGCCGCGCAGTAGCGGGCAGTCGGCCGGCAGGTGCATGCGCACGCGCGCGGGCACGCAATCGATGCGGAAGCGTTGCGCCTGCACCGGCTCCCCGTCCAGGTTGAGGCTCAGCGGCTGCGGCGCCTCGATCTCCAGCCACGGCGAACGCGCGCGCACCGCCACGCGTTCCAGCGCCGCGTGCTGGCCCTGGGTGACCAGCGTGGCGACGGTGGCGCCGACTTCGCCGCTCAGTTCCGGAACCACGGTCACGTCGAGCAGGCCGTCGTCGATCAGCGCTTCCGGGCACAGCGGCTGGCCGCCGCCGGCCTGGCGGCCGTTGCCCACGCCCAGGGCGATGAAACCGCCGTCCCAGGCGAAATCCTCGCCGCGCAGGCGCGCCTGCACCGCTTCGATCCGGCCCAGCTTGGCGATGCCGGTGACCAGGTAGGCCAGGCCGCCGAGCATCTTCTTCAGGCCCTCATCGGTCTCCACCGTGACCTGGGTGCCGAAGCCGCCGCTGGCCAGGTTGGCGGCCCAGTGCACGCCGTCGGGCGCCTGCAGCTTGAGCAGGTCGATCGGCACCGCGGGCCGGGTGTGGATCAGGGCCAGGGCCTCGGCGGGCGTGTCGGGCAGGCCGGCCGCGCCGGCGAAGTCGTTGGCCGTGCCCAGCGGCACCAGGCCCAGGGTGGGCAGCGCGTCGGCCGGCTCGTCGCGGTGCGCCAGGGTGGTGGCGACCTCGCTGAGGGTGCCGTCGCCGCCGGCGGCGACGATGGTGCAGGCGCCGTCGGCGATGGCCTCGGCTACGTAGCGCTCGGCGTCGCCGGCTTCCCAGGTCACCCGCACGTCCAGGGCGATGCCGCGCTCGCGCAGGGTGCGCACCGCTTCGCGCAACGCATCGTCGCCGGCGGACTTGCCGTTGAGGATCAGGCGCCAGTGCGGCTGCGGCATGCGTAAACCCCCTGTGTATGGAGCGGCGAGGCTAGCAGCGCCGCGCTAAGCGGCGGTGAACGCGGCGCCACGGCCCTGTCATCACCGCGTCATTGGTCACGCGCAGAGTAAGAGGCCATATCAGGGACGACGGGCGGAGGCTGGATTGCCTCCAATTATTCAGAGGCGGTGCCCGCGGCGCCGCTTTCGGACACGGTGTACGGATGCACCGTGTCCTTAAGGAGCTACACGGCAGTCAGCGGAGGACGGCGTCAGCCAGGACGACGCCGTCCTCGTCGGCGCACAGCCAGTCGCCGGGCCGTACCGTCACCCCGCCGATCTCCAGGGCCACGTCGCGCAGGCCCTGGTCGCGGCGTTCGGTCTTGCGCGGGCAGGTGCCCAAAGCCTTGACGCCCAACTCCATCGCGCCGATCGCAGCGCTGTCGCGGATCGCGCCGACCACGACCACGCCGGCCCAGCCGTTCTCCACCGCCTTGGCCGCGAGCAGGTCGCCGAGCATGGCCCGGCGCAGCGAGCCGCCGCCGTCGACCACCAGCACCCGGCCGGCGCCGGCTTCATGCACCGCTTCGCGCACGCGCGAATTGTCCTCGTGCGCCTGCACCGTGCTGACCGTGCCGGCGAAGGCCGCGCGCCCGCCGTAATCGCGCAGCGGCAGTTCGAGCACGCGCACCGCCTCACCGTGCAGGTCGCACAGGTCGCAGGTGTTCACCCGCGCGCGCCCTGCACCGCCGCCTTCATCCGACCGATCACGTCGGCATAGTCGCCGGCGTTGAAGATCGCCGAACCGGCGACGAAGGTGTCGGCGCCGGCGGCGGCGATTTCGGCGATGTTGTCGGCCTTGACCCCGCCGTCGATCTCCAGACGGATCGCCTTGCCGCTGCGGTCGATGCGCTCGCGCACGCGGCGCAGCTTGTCCAGCGCCGAGGGAATGAAGCTCTGGCCGCCGAAGCCCGGGTTGACCGACATCAGCAGCACCAAGTCCAGGTCCTCCAACACCCAGTCCAGCACCTCGATCGGCGTGGCCGGGTTCAACACCAGGCCGGCCTGGCAGCCGTGCGACTTGATCAACTGCACGGTGCGGTGGACGTGGGCGCTGGCCTCGGGGTGGAAGCTGATCACACTGGCGCCGGCCTTGGCGAAGTCGGGCACGATCCGGTCCACCGGCTGGACCATCAGGTGCACGTCGATCGGCGCGGTCACGCCGTGCTTGCGCAACGCCTCGCAGACCATCGGCCCGATGGTCAGATTGGGCACGTAATGGTTGTCCATGACGTCGAAATGCACCCAGTCGGCGCCGGCCGCGAGCACGGCGTCGACCTCCTCGCCGAGCTTGGCGAAGTTCGCCGAGAGGATGGACGGGGCGATCACGGTGGGCTGCATGGGCGGGGCTCGGGCGGACAGGCCGCCATTGTCGCCTCCGCGCCGGGCCCGGGGCCAGCGCGGCGCGGCTCAGCGGCGCTGGCGCAGGGTCTTGATCCGGTCGTAGGCGCCGTTGATTTCGCGCGCCCGGTCCTCGGCCTGCTGGCGCAGTTCGGGCGCGGCGCCGGCCATGCGGTCGGGGTGGTACTGCGAGATCAGCCGGCGGTAGGCCTGGTCGACCTCGGCGTCGCTGGCCTCGGCGGTCAGGCCGAGCTTGGCGTAGGGGTCGTCGCGGGCCAGGCGGAACCAGTCGCTGTCGAAGGCGTGGCCGATCAGCAGGCCCAGCAGGGCGCCCAGGAAGGGGTTGCCGCGCATAAGCGCGGCGCCGGCGAAGAAGCCCAACAGCTTGCCGTACCAGCGTTTGTTCGCCATGCCTGCGCCGTCCGCCGCAACCGCCGCGGCGGTGCCCGCGACCCAGGCGGCCAGTTTACCTGCACCGATACCGGCACGATTACCTGCACACGACGCCCGGCCGGCGTACACTGCCCGGCCCCGTCGCGCCCGCGCACGCGGCGCACGGGGGTTTCCGCCCGCCGCCATTGGGGACCCCACGTTGTCGACGCACCTGCGCTCCGCCCTTTCCGCCTCCGATCTGCCCGGCCTGCCGCTGCGCCACCGCGGCAAGGTCCGCGACGTGTTCGACCTGCCCGCCGATCGCCTGCCTGCCGGCACGCCCGCCGGCGACTACCTGTTGATCGTGGCCACCGACCGCCTCAGCGCCTTCGACGTGGTGCTGCCCGACCCGATTCCGGGCAAGGGCGAGATGCTCTGCCAGATCAGCAACTTCTGGTTCGGCAAGACCGCGCACATCGTCGCCAACCACCTCACCGGCATCGACGTGGCCGCGGTGCTGCCTTCGGGCACCGACCCGGCGCTCTACGCCCAGCGCGCGGTGGTGACCAAGCGGCTCAAGCCGGTGCCGATCGAATGCATCGCGCGCGGCTACGTGATCGGCAGCGGCTGGAAGGATTACCAGCGCACCGGCCGCATCAGCGGCATCGCCCTGCCCGACGGCCTGCGCCAGGCCGAGCAGCTGGCCGAACCCATATTCACCCCCTCGACCAAGGCCGCCGTCGGCGACCACGACGAGAACATCGACTTCGACACCGCCGTGCGCACCGTCGGCGCCGAGCTGGCCGAGGCCGTACGCGACGCCACCTTGCGCCTGTACCGCTACGCCGCCGATTACGCGGCGCAGCGCGGCATCCTGCTGGCCGACACCAAGTTCGAGTTCGGCACCGACGCCGACGGCCGCCTGTACGTGATGGACGAGATGCTCACGCCCGACTCCTCGCGCTACTGGCCGGCCGACGAATACCAAGTCGGCACCAGCCCGCCCAGCTACGACAAGCAGTACGTGCGCGACTACCTGGAAGCGCTGGGCTGGGACAAGACCCCGCCCGGCCCGCCGCTGCCGGCCGACGTGATCGAGCGCACCCGCGCCAAGTACGCCGAGGCGCTGCAGAAGCTGGCAGGCATTTCGGTCGACTGATCCGGCCGCCGCAGCGGCCGTAGGATGCGGTGAGTCCTAGGCGAACCGCATCGCCCGCCCGCGCCCGCACACAGGAGCCCGCCATGCCCAAGGGCCTGCTCTACCTCGCCGCGGCCATCCTGGCCGAGGTCGTCGCCACCAGCGCGCTCAAGTCCTCCGAGGGCTTCACCCGCCTGGGGCCCTCGCTGATCGTCGCAGCCGGCTATGCGACCGCGTTCTATTTCCTGTCCCTGGTGCTCAAGACCGTGCCGGTGGGCGTGGCCTACGCGCTGTGGTCGGGCGTGGGCATCGTGCTGATCGCCCTGATCGGCTGGCTGGTGCTGAAACAGCCCCTGGACGCGCCGGCCATCGCCGGCATCGCCCTGATCGTGGCCGGCGTGGCGGTAATCCAGCTATTCTCCCGTACTGGGGCGCATTGAACGGCGCCCGCCCTTGCGTCACGCCTGACCAGCCCGGGAGCCCGTCATGAGCACTGTCGCCGAATCCTCGCAGCACACGGGCCAGCGCCCGATCGACCGCTATTTCGCCGGCTATTCCAGCGACCACCAGAACCACGGCAACCAGCTGATCCACGTGATCTGCGTGCCGGCGATCGCCTGGAGCGTGATCGCGCTGCTTTGGTGCATCCCCTCGCCCGGCACCTGGTTCCGCCCCGGGCTGTGGGCCGGCCTGGCCATGTTCGCGGCCTGGATGTTCTATTACCGAGCCTCGCGCAA
Organism: Lysobacter silvisoli; assembly: GCF_003382365.1. Classification (NCBI taxonomy): domain Bacteria; kingdom Pseudomonadati; phylum Pseudomonadota; class Gammaproteobacteria; order Lysobacterales; family Lysobacteraceae; genus Lysobacter; species Lysobacter silvisoli. The sequence goes on from NZ_QTSU01000002.1 coordinate 396,891, forward strand.
GCTCGGCCTGGGCATGCTGGTGATGTTCGTGCTGTCCAGTTGGCTGACCTACTGGCTGTACGCGGTGCTGGGCCCGACCGGGCTGCTGTACCTGGGCATCGGCGTGTTCGTAGTCGCCTGGATCGGCCAGTTCATCGGCCACAGCAAGCTGTTCGAAGGCAAGCGCCCGAGCTTCTTCACCGACCTGCGCTATCTGCTGATCGGCCCGGTCTGGGTGCTGGCCAAGCTGTATCGCAAGTTGGGGTGGTCGTACTGAGGAGTTAGCGGTTAGGGGTTAGCAGATAGCGAGAGCGCACCGCTCTTGCTACCTGCTAACTCCTCTTCGCTATCTTCTATCACGCATCCAGCGTAGCGCCGCCGTCCACGCGCAAATCGTGCAGCGTGATATGGCGCGCGCGCTCGGAGAGCAGGAAGCACACGGCTTCGGCCACATCCTCGGCCGCGGCGATGCGGCCCAGCGGAATGCCTAGACGAAAGCGCGCGGCATCGCCGCCGAGGATCGCGTTGCGCGCGGCCTCGTCGGCCGCGAACGCGCGCTGCATCGGGGTGTCGGTGGAACCGGGCGAGACCAGGTTGCAGCGCACGCCGTGCGGCGCCAGTTCCAGCGCCAGGCAGCGCAGGTACTGGCTGGCCGCGGCTTTGGACGCGGCGTAGGCGGCCATGCCGATGCGCGGCGCGGAGGCGGCGTTGGAGCCGACCACCACGATGCTGCCGCGCCTGCGCCGCGCCATGGCCGGCGCCAGCGCCTGGGCGATGCCGACCAGCGCGCGCGCGTTCACCGCCATGCAGGCGTCCCAATCGGCCAGCGCATCGGCGCCGTCGAGCAGTGCGCCTGTACGCAGTACGCCGGCCACGTGCGCCAGGTGCTCGATAGCTCCGCCGTCCTGCTCGACTTCGGCAATGGCGGCGCGCGTGGCCGCGGCATCGGCCAGATCGACCGTCCAGGCCTGGGCCCGAACGCCGGCGGCTTGCAGTTGCGCGAGCGTGTGCGACAGCGCGTCGCCGTCGCGATCGAACAAGGCCAGGCGCGCGCCGGACGCACCCAGGCGCAGCGCGGTGGCCGCGCCGATGCCCTGGGCCGCGCCGGTCACCAGTATCAGGCGGCCGTCGAATTCGGACAGCGGCGGCGATGCGCTCATGCGGCGGCCTCGTCGCTGTCGGCGAAGGCGTCCATCAGGCGGTGGCGCTCGTCGTGATACGCGTCCTCGTCGCTGCCGCGGCGCCAGTACGGCACGGCGTACATCGCCGAACGCGGCACGCCGCGCTGGCCGACCAGGAAGTTGCGCGCGGCCACCACCACCCCGCTCTCGCCGGCCAGCGTCGCCGACACTTCGCCCGGCGGCCAGGGCAGCGCGCGCAAGGCCGCGAGCAGGCGCCCCGGTGCGTCGCTCAGCCATTGCACGCGCATGCGCTCGCGCGGCGGCAGTGGCTGGATCTCGTCGGCATGCGGCACTTCCATCAGCACGTCGCCCAGCGCCTGCGCCGGCAGCTTGCGCATGACCGCATGCACCAGCGCGTAGCTGCTCGGGTCGCCGATGAGCAGGTAGCGCGCGGCCTGCGGCCGGTACAGCGGCGGGCCGCCGGGGCCGATCAGGCCGATGGCGTCGCCCGGCTGCGCCGCCTGCGCCCAGGCCGACGCGCAGCCGCCGTGCGCATGCACCACCAGGTCCACGTCCAACGTCTGCGCCGATGCGTCGTGCGCGGCGACGGTGTAGGTGCGCACCTGCGGCCGCGCCGCGCCGGCGGGCCAGCGCGGGCCTTGCGCGGTCAGCTCCGGCAGCGCCGGCGCCGCGCCGGGCGCGGATGGAAACAGCAGCTTGATGTGCGCGCCTTCGCTACCCGGCGGAAAGCCGGCCAGCGCCGCGCCGCCCAGGGTGACGCGGCGCATGCGTGGCGTGCGCGCCTGGTTGCGCAGCACCTGCAGCAGGCGCGGCGCGGGTCGCGCGCTCATGCCGCCTCCATCGCCGCGTCCACCGGCAGTTCGGCCACCGCCTGGGTGGGGTCGGCCATGGCCGCCTCCACCACCTGCAGCAAGCCCGCGTGCAGCGCGCGCAAGCGCGGCGCGGCATAGGCGTCGGGATTGGCCTCGATGTCGAAGCGGATACCGTCGGCCAGCGGCGAGACGGTGATGTCCAGGTCTTCCACCGAACCCACCGAGACCGGATGCGCGCGGCTGACCAGCCCGGCGAAGCCGAAGGCGCGATCGAACGGCATCAGGTTGACCACCGGCCCGTATAGCTGCGCGTGGGTGCCGGCGATGCCGGCGTCGTGGCGCAGGTCTTCGTAGTTGTAGCGCAGGTGCGGGCGTAGCGCGCGCAACTCCGCGGCCACCGCGGCGGCCAGTTCGGCGAAGGACGCCTGCGGCTCCACGGCGATGCGCAGCGGGACCACGTTCATGCCCATGCACGGCACCGCCAAGGCCTTGGAACCCAGGCGGTTCATCGCCAGCAGGCCCAGCGTGACCTCGCCCGCGCCGCTGGCGCGGTGCATCCAGGCGGCGATGCCGGCCAGCAGCCAGGCCACCCAGTCCACGCCGCAGGCGCGCGCTGCCACCTGCCAGCGCGCGTAGTCGGCCAGCGGCAGGCGCTGCCGGCAGGAACGCGCGCTGGGCGCCGGCGGCCGCGGCGGCGCCAGCGTGACCGGCGCCGCCGCGGCCGCCACGCGCTCGCGCCAGAACGCGCGATCGCGTTCGCGCTGCGGCGAATCGCGGTAGGCCGCGTCTTCGGCCACCACCGGCTGCAGCGACCAGTCGCGCGGCTCCGGCGCGGCCACGCCCGCGCACTGCGCCGAATACAGCTGCGCCACGCGCTTGATCAGCAGCAGGTAGGCGTAGCCATCCAGGGCGACGTGATGCGCGCGCAGGTACCACAGATGCAGGCCCGGCCCCAGGCGGATCAGCGCGGTGGCGAACAAGGGCCCTGCGGCCAGGTCGGCACGCGCCTGCAGATCCTGCTGCATCCATCCGTAGGCGAGCAGGCGGCCCTGCGCGCCCAGCGAGAAATCCAGCCGCTGCACCGGCACCTCGCGGCGCGGGTCCAGGCGTTGCGCTACGCGTCCGTCCTCCTCGCGATAGCGCATGTGCAAGGCATCGCAAGCGCCCAACGCAGTGGCGATGGCGCGCAACAGCGCATCGGTGTCGAGTTCACCGCGCAGCTCGACGGCCTCTGCGGTCCACAGCGAGGGGCTGTCGGGATCCAACTGCTGGGCCGCCCACATGCCGTACTGCGGCGCGGTCAGCGCCAGGGCCTGGCGGCTCATGCCGCCCTCCGCGACTCGATCAGCTGCCACCACTGCGCCAGGTTCTCGCGCTCGGCCAGTTCGACGAAGCCCAGCTGGGTGCCGTCGGCGGTCCAGCGTTCCAGCAAGGCCATCAGGCGGATCGAATCCAGACCGGCCTCGAACGGATTGTCTTGCTCGGCCAGCGCCGCCAGCGGCAGCTCCAGCACCTGCGCCAGTTCGGTGCGCAGCGCCAACAGATTCAGCGGCGGGCGTCCGCCCGTGGCCAGAGCTTGGACGCAAGCGCCCGTCGGCAGCACCACGCCGCAGCGCCCGGCCACGTAGTCCATCGCCTGGCGATGCTCCTGCAGCGAGAAGTCGGCTACCGCATCGCCGACCAGGAAGGCCTGGATGTCCTGCATGAAGGCATCGCAGACCGTGGCCTGCACGCCGATATGCGCGTACACGCCGCAAACGATGAGCTGGTCGCGGCCCAGCGCCTCCATGCGCGCGCGCAGGTCGCTGGAAACGAAGGCGCTGTAGCGCCACTTGTCCAGCACCGTGTCGAAGGGGCGCGGCGCCAAGGCCTCGGCGATGGCGGCGCGTTCGGGCCTGGCGGTGACGCCCGGCCCCCACCAGGGCTGCAGCAGGCCGCGCTGCTGCGGGCTCTGCACCGGCGGCTGCGCGGTGTAGACCACGGGCACGCCGGCGGCATCGCAGGCGTCGCGCACGCGCCGCACGTTCGCAACCAACTCAGGCAGCGGCGCCTGCGTGCGGTCGTAGAAATCCAGGAAGTAGTCCTGCAGGTCGTGCAGCAGCAACACGGCGCGCGCGGGATCGGGGCGCCAGTCCACCCGCGCCGGCGGCAAGGCCTCGGCGGGCGGCATGGGATAGGGGGCGATGCGGGGGATGGTCATGCGGAGGCTCCAGGCGTAGGGGGAACGGTCCCGGTAAGAGGACCCAAGGCGCGCGCTTGCAACGCGCGCTTGTCGACCTTGCCCACCGCGGTGCGTGGCAGGCGGTCGAGGAATTCGATGCGGTCGGGCAGTTTGTAGGCGGCGATGCCGCGTTCGCGCAGAAAGCGCTGCAGCTCGCGCGCACTGGGCGCGGCGGTCTCGCGCGCCACCACCCAGGCGCAGGCCTTCTCGCCCAGCCAGCGGTCCGGCATGGCCACGAGGGCGGCATCGAACACGCCCGGATGCGCGAGCAGATGGCTTTCCACCTCGGCCGCGGCGATCTTCTCGCCGCCGCGGTTGATCTGGTCCTTGGCCCGCCCCACCACCTGCAGATGCCCGCCGGGCAGGCGCCGCACGCGGTCGCCGGTGCGGTAGTAGCCGTCGGCGGTGAAGGCCTGGGTGTTGTGCGCGGGCGCGCGGTAGTAGCCGCGGATGGTGTAGGGCCCGCGCGTGAGCAGATGGCCGACCTCGCCCGGCGCCACGTCGCGATCCTCGTCGTCGACCACGCGGATCTCGTCGGCCGCGCTGATAGGCCGGCCCTGGCTGATGTAGGCCAGCTCCTCGGCGTCTTCGTTGCGTGTGTAGTTCACCAAGCCTTCGGCCATGCCGAACACCTGTTGCAGGCGGCAGCCGAACGCGTCCGGAATGCGCCGCGCCACGTCCTCGGCCAGGTGGGCGCCGCCCACCTGCAGCACGCGCAGGCTGGACAGGTCGTAGCGCGCGCGCTGGCGCGATTCCAGCCAGGCCAGCGCCAACGCAGGCACCAGCGCGGTCAGCGTCGCGCGTTCGCGCTCGATCAGGGCGAAGCAGGCCGCGGGCTCGGCGCTGCGCGCGAGCACCACGCAGCCGCCGGCATGGAACACGCCCAAGGCGCCGGGCGAACTCATCGGAAAGTTGTGCGCAGCCGGCAAGGCGCATAGGTACACCGACTCCGGCCCCAGGCCGCAGATCCGCGCGCTCTCGCGCACGCTGTACAGATAGTCGTCGTGGCTGCGCGGGATCAGCTTGGGCACGCCGGTGCTGCCACCGGACAACTGCAGGAACGCGACCTCGCTCGCGTCCGGCGGCGGCGGCAGCGATCCGTCGCCGTAGAGCGAGGCGAACGGCCGCAGTTCCTGGGCGTCGCCGACCACGACGATCTCGCGCAGACAGGGCTGCGCGGCAGCGACGTCGCGCAGCAGCGCGCGGTGGTCGCAGCCGGCCTCCATATCGGCGACGATCGCCGCGCGGGCCTGGGTGTGCTCGACGAAGTAAGCCAGCTCCGCGCGCCGGTGCGCGGGCAGCGCGAACACCGGCAGCGCGCCGATGCGCAACAGCGCCAGCACCGCGAGGTAGAACTCGGCCACGTTCGGCAGCTGCACCAGCACGCGATCGCGCGGGCCCAGGCCCAGCGCGCGCAGCCCCACCGCGACGCGCTCGGCGTCGCGCGCCAGTTCCGCATAGCGCCAGCGCCGCTCGCCGCAGACCAGGGCGGTGCGCTGCGGATGGCGCGCGGCGGATGCGGCGAAATCCGCGTACAGGTCGACGCCGGTCCAGTAGCCGAGCGCGCGGTAGCGCTGCGCGAACTCGGACGGCCAGGGCACGAATCCCGGTAACGCCTCGTCCACGCTCATGCCGCGGACTCCGGAACGTCCAGCACCTGGGCCAGGCCCATGGCGTTGAGCATGGTGCGCAGCTTGGCGCTGGTTTCGTCCAATTCCGCCTGCGGCTGCGAGCCGCGTACCACGCCCGCGCCGGCGTAGGCGGTGACCGCATCGGCTTCGACCAGGGCGCAGCGGATCGTCACCGCCCACTCGCCATCGCCCTCCGGATCGCTCCAGCCGACCAGGCCGGTGAACAAGCCGCGGTCGTAGCCTTCCAGCTCGCGGATCGCGGCTTGCGCCGCCACCGTGGGATAGCCGCAGACTGCGGGCGTGGGGTGCAACGCCAATGCCAGCTGCAGCGAGCTGGCCGCCGGGTCCAGCAGCTCGCCTTCCACGCGCGTGGACAAATGCCACATGGTCGGCGTGGACAGCAGGCTGGGCGCGGCCGGCACCTGCAGCTTGCGGCAATGCGGCGCCAACGCGGCGGCCACCGCATCCACCACCAGCGCGTGCTCGTGCCGGTCCTTGGCCGAACTCAGCAGACCTTGCGCGCGCTGCGCGTCTTCGGCCGGATCGGCCACGCGCGGGATCGAACCGGCCAGCGGATTGGACAGCACCTGCGCGCCGCGCTTACGCAGCAGCAGTTCGGGACTGGAGCCGACCAGGCTCGCGCTGTCCCCGTTCCGGGTCAGATCGATGGCGTAGGTGTAACCGTCGGGATGCCGCGACAGCAGGCGCTCCAGCAACCAGGGCACCGACACCCGCGCCTGCATGCGCAGGCTGCGCGACAGCACCACCTTGGCCACGCGTCCGGCGTCGATGCGCTGCAGCGCCGCACTCACGCTGTCGCGATAGCCCTGCGCCGTGGGCTGGGGCAGCACCCCGTCGCAGTGGGGCAAGGGCACCGGCAGGCTGCGGCGTTCGCCGCCGTGACGCGCCTGCCCCGCTGCGAACACCGCCTGGCGCGGAATCCACAAGCGCGCCGGCGCATCGGCCGCGAACGGCACGGCGCCGAGCAGCGGCAGCCGCCCGATCTTGCGCGCGGTGCGCTGCAGCGCCTCGCGCGCGGTCTCGGCCAGACCGTCGCAAGCGCTGGCGTCGACCGTCTCCAGCACGCCGCGCGCATGCAGTTGCACCTGCGACGAAGAAAACAGGGTGTCGTGACGGCGGTAGGCTCGCAGCAGCGACGTCGCGCGCGGCGGACTGGGCGTAAGGGAATCGTAGGGCACGCTTAGCGTGCCTGGAATGGCGTTCATCGGTCTCAACCTGCGAGCTTGTGGAAACGAAAGCTGGCAGGCGATAACGCCGGCTGGCAGTGTGCGCGTCCCTGTAGCGCACTGCGAGCGGCGATTCTACGAGCGGCGACGTTGCGATTGCAACGCGCCGCCGTCGCAGTTCGCGCAGACGATCGGTTGCGCGGTTATCGGACGCCGTCGATAATGCGCGCAGCACCAGCCAGACTCCGGCCCTCGCGCCGAACACGTCCAGCAAGACGCCGCACGCCGCAACGAGCGCGCTGCCACCGTCTTCCACTCAAGGACGTCAACCCATGTCTTATCCCGATCGCCCGTTCGCAGCGGGCGCCGCCGCGCTGCGCCCCGTTATCGCCGCCGCGCCGCTGACGCGCGCGCTCCGTCTTGCCTTGTTCGCCCTGACTCTGGCGCCGGCCGTCGCCGCTGCGCAGACCGCCGGGGCGCAAGCCACGGACCTGGACGAAGTGGTGGTGATCGCCGAACGCGAACCCGGCAACTTCGCCATCGACCGCGCCGAGATCGACCTGACCCAGGCCGGCGACGTCGCCGACCTGCTGTCCAACCAGTCCGGCGTAGCCGTGGGCGGCGGCGCGCCGGTGGCGCAGAAGATCTACGTGCGCGGCTTCGAAGACACCCTGCTCAACGTCACCATTGACAACGCGCCGCAGCCGGCCGAGCTGTATCACCACCAGACGCGCGTGCAGATCGAACCCGAGTTCGTGAAGTCGATCGAACTGGATGCCGGCGCCGGCGCGGCCACCGCCGGTCCCGGCGCCCTGACCGGCGCGCTGCGCGTGACCACGCGCGACGCCTTCGACATGCTCGCCCTCTACGGCGACCCGCAGCGCGACGCTGGCGTGCTGGTCAAGGGCGCGGGCGGCTTCAACGGCGAGAACAGCTACAAGGCCGTGGTCTCCGCGTTCGGCCGCTGGTCCGACCGTTTCGGCGCCATGGCCACCTACGTACTGCAGGACGGCGGCGACTACGACACCGGCGATGGGCGCCGGGTGACGCCCACCGCTTACCGCCACGAACGCGGCCAGGCGCGCTTCACCGGTCATTTCGGCGATCACACGGCCGACTTGTCGCTGGAACACCTGTCGGACACGGGCACCTACTACGAGCGCCCGCACATGATCAATTTCGCCGGCCGCTTCATCCTGTCCGACCATGAGATGACGCGCGAGACGGCCAGCTACAACCACCGCTACGATCCGGCCAGCGAGGCCGTGGACGTGCAGGCCACGCTGTTCCGCACCGTCAGCGACTACCAGAACCGCCGCAACACCACCGGCCAGCTGTACGGCCGCGGCGAACAGACCAGCTACGGCTTGGACCTGCGCAACACCGCGCGCTGGTCGGCGCTGGAACTGGTCTATGGCGTGGACTACCGCCGCGACGAGCTCGACGCGCGCCAGCAGGCGGTGCCGCGCCCGTTCTGGGCCAGCACGGTGCAGACGGTGAGCGTCCTGGGCGCTTACGGCCAGGCGACCTGGACGCCGTCGGAACAATGGCGCGTGTCGGCCGGCGCGCGCTGGGACGACTACCGCCATCGGGTCGCATCCGGCCCGGGCGCGGGCGCGGCCAATTCGCAGGCGCGCTTCAGCCCCAACGCCTCGATCCAATGGCAGCCCACCGAGCACCTGACCTTGCGCGCGGCCTACGCCGACGCCTTCCGCGGCGTGACCATCCGCGAAGCCTTCTTCAGCGCGCTCTACGTGCACCACGGCGACCTGGAAGGCGAAAGCGCCGACAACGCCGAGATCGGCGTGGCCTGGGAGCGCGACGGCTGGTTCGCGCGCGCCACCGGCTTCCGCCAGCACATCGACGATTACATCAATGCCGTCTACACCGGCGACGTCGGCGCCGAATGGGGCCGCTGGGCCAATGTCGGGCGCGCCGAGGTCGAAGGCTACGAGGCCGAGGCCGGGCGTCGCTGGGATGCCTACGAATTGGCGCTGGGCGTGTGGAATTCTGACACCCGCTTCAACGACCGTCCGCTCAACGACGCTGACCTGGGCCTGGGCACCTCGATCGGCCGCACCTGGACCGCGCGCTTCGACTGGCGGGCCTCGCCGCGCGCCCGCTACGGCTTGCGCGCGCGCCATGTCGAGGCGGAGGACAACAACATCACCCCGACCGCGCCGCCCAAGCCCGGTTACACCGTGGCCGACGTGATGGGCGAGTGGTCGCTGGATGCGGCCCGCCGGCTCAAGCTGGGCGCGGCGGTGAGCAACTTGTTCGATCGCAGCTATTACGACCACGGCACTTATGGGTATCACTCCAGCGGCACGTACATCGGCTTCCCTGCGCAGGGACGGGAGCTGAGGGTGTCGCTGAGCTATCTGTTCTGAGCCCATGCCTGGATGAAGCCCTGGGTTCCCGCCTTCGCGGGAACGACGGAGGCTTGGAATCGCGGCGCGGCCCCGAAACCGTCATCCCCGCGAAAGCGGGGATCCAGGACCTTCAGCGTCATGCCTGGGTGAAGCCCTAGGTTCCCGCCTTCGAAGGACCGACGGAATAACGCCGTAAGCCAACCAACGGAAACCCCACGTTCCGCCACCGCAACAGGCGCATGACGCCGGATCGGCGACACTAGCGCCATGCTGCCCGTCCGCGACATCGTCCTGCTCCTGCTCATCGTCCTGTCCTGGGCGATCAACTTCCTGACCTCCGCCTACGCGCTGCGCGAGATCCCGCCGTTCCTGTTCACCGGACTGCGCTTCGCCGCGCTGGCGCTGCCGCTGGCGTTCCTGGTCAAGCGGCCCACGCCCGGGCAGTGGCCGCGGCTGATCGCGGTGTGCCTGTGCATCGGCGTGCTGCATTTCGGCCTGAGCTTCACCGCGCTGAAGCTGGCCGGCGACCTGTCCTCGCCGGCCATCGTGATGCAGAGCTACGTGCCCATGACCGCGCTGCTGGCCTGGTGGGTGCTGGGCGAGCGCTTCGCCTGGCGCACCGGCGCGGCGATCGCGGTGAGTTTCGCCGGCGTGCTGGTGCTGGGCTTCGATCCGCTGGTGCTCGACAAGCCCATGTCGCTGCTGCTGATGCTGATCTCGGCCGCGTTCCTGGCGCTGGGCACGGTGCTGATGAAGGGCCTGCGCGGGCTCGACGTGTACAGCCAGCAAGGCTGGACCGCCTTGTTCAGCGTGCTGCCGCTGCTGGCGATCAGCCTGGTGCTGGAACCCGGCGGCATCGCCGCGCTGGATTCGGTGAGCTGGGTGGCGTGGTTCGGCGTGGGCTACGCCGCGTTCGTGTCTTCGCTGCTGGGCCACGGCCTGTACTACGTGCTGGTGCAGCGCCATCCGGTGGCCCAGGTCACGCCCTGGCTGCTGCTGGTGCCGGTGCTGGCCATGGGCCTGGGCGTCGCGTTCTGGGGCGACCGGCCCGGCCCGCGCCTGTTGCTGGGCGGCGCGATGGTGCTGGGCGGCGTGCTCATCATCGCCCTGCGCGCGCTGGCCAAATCGCGCGCGCCGGCGGCCGTGGAAACGCTTTAGCGCGCGCCCTGTCCGCCCGCGCGGCGGACTTGCGTTGATCGTCTGTGCAGGCCGCCCCTGGCCGGAAAGGACGCAACGCCATGACGACACGCACTCCCTCCGCGGCTCTAGTGGCCGTGCTTTGCGCCGGCGTTCTGATCGCCGGCTGCCGGCTCGACCGCAGCCCGCTTTACGGCATGGGCCGGGTGACGCCGCTGCAGTACTGTCCCGGCGACACCGTCACCGCGTCCTACGACCTGCTGATGGAGGAGACCTGCCCCGCCGACGTCGACTGCGCCGCGCACTTCCCCACCATGGTCATCACCAGCGCGCCGGAAGCCTTCCCGCCGCGCACGGTGCGCGCCTACACCGACAGCTTCACCTTCAACCCCACGGCCGACAACGTCGCCGTCACCTTCGACATCGATCGCGACGCGGTGACCATCCCGACCTCGCGCTTCGACGGCAGCACCCGCATCTTCGTCCAGCGCACCAACCTGCGCGACTACACCCACAACAACAGCCGCATCACCGGCACCGTCGACAGCGAACTGCTGCACGAGGGCGTATGCGCGGGCAACACGCCGGTGAACCTGCCGGCCGACCTGCCCGGACCGCCGCGCCTGTCGCCCAACATGCGTCTGGTCGAGTTGTGCAACACCAACGGCGTGCCGGTCGTGGTGGAGGCGTCCGGCACCTCCGGCACCTTCAGCGCCAACCTGCTGCCGGGCCGCTGCCTGGTGCCCGGCGCGGACGGCGTCCCAGCCGACCTCGCCAACGCACGCACCATCGGCGCCAACGCGCCCGACCTGGCCGCGCGCTGCTCGGCGACCATGCAGCAGCCGCCGCGGCCGCTGCGCACGGTCGCGCGCATGGCCTGCCGCTGACGCCGCGCGCGTCGCCCCCTTCTTCGCATCGGACGGACCCTCGCCATGAAACTCTCTCTGCGCCTGGCCGCCTTGGGCCTGGCTTGCCTCGCACCGCTGGCCCTGCACGCCGCCAGTTCGGCCACCGCCCTGCTCCAGGCCATGGACAAGACCGGCTACAGCGCGCGCATCGTCGCCCGCATCAGCCAGTACGCGCCGCCGGCCAAGGGCAAGGTGCAGCACACGCTCACCTCCAACGACGCGGTCGAGCTGCTGCTCGAACGTCCCGACCGTTTCCGCATGGTGCTGCGTCCCGGCGCCAAGAACGAACTCACCTTCGTCGCCCAGGGCGGCATCACCCGCTGGCGCGACAAGGCCACCGGCGTCACCGGCAAGGCGCTCACCACCGATGCGGTGGACGCGCTGGCGCTGATCGCGCTGGGCACGGCCGGCGAGCTGCAGCGCTACGCCAGCCTGAAGGAAGTCGACCCGGGCAAGAACTCGCCGCTGCGCGGCGTGCGCCTGGACCCGCGCGTGTTCGGCAGCGACGTGCAGCACGCCACCGCCTGGTTCGGCTACGACAAGCCGGTGGGCTACGGGTTCGAGCTCAGCGACGGCCGCCGCATCTACCTGGCCATCGCCGGCTACCAGGCCAACGTGCAGACCAAGCCCGGCGACTTCGAGCTGTAGGCCTCAGCGGCTGTCGAACATCGCGCGCTCCGGCCGGAACGGCCGCGGCGCGTAACCGAAGTCCGCGCGCGCGGGCGCGTCGTCGAACACCAGGTCGTTGCGCATGCGCCGCACCGCGGCCACGCCCAGGCCGGTGGCATGGCCGCCGGCCTGGGCCGCCAGCAGCGCCAGGTTGAACAAGGGCGACGGCAGCTCGATCAGCTTCGGCGGCGGCTCCAGCACCGCCAGCACGCGCGCGATCATGTCGCGATAGCTCAAGGTTTCGCCGCCCGGCAGCGCATAGCTGCGGCCGTGGCTGACCGGCGCGCTCACGCAGGCGAAGGCGGCGGCGGCCAGGTCGTCCACGTGCACGGGCTGACGCAGGCCGGTGGCGTTGCGCGGCAGCACGAAACGGCCCCAGCGCTGCGCCATCTCGGCGATGCGCGACAAGGTGGCGTCGCGGCCGGCGCCATAGACCAGGGTCGGCCGCAACACGGTGACGGCGGCGTCGCGCTCGGCGGCTTCGGCGTACAGCAGCGCTTCGGCCTCGCGCAGGCGCGTGGCCACGTCGCGCTCCTCAGGATCGGAGGAGCCGCGCTTGGTGTCCACGCTGGTCGAGCCGAATGCGACGATCCGCGATGCCGGCAGGCGCGAGCGCGCATACCAGTTCGCGAAACCGTCCAAGGGGCCGCAACTGAAGATCGCCTCCACGCGCGCAGGCAGCTCGGGCAATTGGGCGAAATCGCCGCGCAGCCAGTGCAGACCCGGCGCGTCGTTCTGCTCCTCGCGCGAGACCGCGGTGATCCACCAGCCATCGCGGCGCAAGCGGCCCAGCAGGGGCTGGCCGATCTGGCCGCTGGCCCCGAACACCAAGGCATGCCGCATCAGCCGCGTCCTGCCGTCGGCGCAGGCAGCACCGCACGCAACCACACATAGCCCAGCACCGCCGAAATCAGCGACGCGGCCAGCACGCCCAGCACCGCCTCGTCGTAACGCATCGGGTCCTGATAGGCCAGCGAGGCGATGAACAAACTCATGGTGAAGCCGATACCGCACATCAGGCCCAGGCCCAGCATCGCGCGCAGGTCCAGGCCCGGCGGCAGCTTTACCCAACCCAGCGCACGCAGCAGCAGCGCCACGCCGACGATGCCGATCGGCTTGCCCAGCACCAGGCCCAGCACGATGCCCACCGGCAACGGCGTGAGCATGTCTCCCAGGGTCAGGCCGCCCAGCACCAGGCCGGCGTTGGCGAAGGCGAACAGCGGCAGGATCGCGTAGGCCACCCAGGGGTGCAGCGCGTGCTCCAGCGTTTCCAGCGGGGAATGAGCGTCGGCGGCGGCCGCGCCCTTGCCGGTATGCGGAATCATCAGTCCCGTCGCCACGCCGGCCAGGGTCGCGTGCACGCCGGACTTGAGCACGCACACCCACAGCACCACGCCCAGCAGCAGGTACGGCGCCAGCGCGGTCACGCCGCGGCGGTTGAGCAGCCACATGCCGGCCAAGGCCACCGCCGCCCAGATCAGCGCGGTGGCCGACAGGCCATGCGAATAGAACAGGGCGATGATCAGGATCGCGATCAGGTCGTCGATCACCGCGATGGTGGACAGCAGCAGCTTCATCGCCGCCGGCACGCGCGAGCCCAGCAGCGCCAGCACGCCCAGGGCGAAGGCGATGTCGGTGGCGGTGGGCACGGCCCAGCCGCGCATGGCCTCGGCGTCGCCGCGGTTCATCGCATAGAACAACAGCGCCGGCACCGCCACGCCGGCCGTGGCGCAGACCAGCGGCAGGATCAGCTGGTCGCGGCCGGCAAGCTGGCCGCTGAGCATCTCGCGCTTGATCTCCAGCGCCACCAGCAGGAAGAAGATGGCCATCAGGCCGTCGTTGATCCACAACAGCGCCGGCTTGGCGATGTCCAGCGCGCCCACGCGCACCTGCACCGGCATCTGCCGGAAGCCCTCGTAGGCCTCGTGCAAGGGCGAGTTGGCCGCGATCAGCGCCAGCACCGCGGCGCCGATCAGGATCAGGCCGCCCGCGGCCTCCAGGCGGAAGAACTCGCTGAGCCGGCGCAGCGCACGCGTGGACAGCGGGCGCTGGGGCGTCGAAGGAACGGGAGCGCTCATGCGACCAGTATATCGGCGCGCGCCGTGAGCACGGCGCGCCCGAGGGGCCTCAGCGCGTCAGCAGCGCCAGCTCGAAGCCGATCCAGGCCAGCAGCGCCACCAGCAGCACCGCGCCTTCGCCGCGGCTGACCCGCAGGTCGCCGCGCAGCATCGGGTACAGCATCAGCGCGAAGGCGATCGCCGCCGGCAGTTCGAAGCGCACGAACGAGGCCGGCAGCGCCACCGCGTTCCAGGCCGCCATGCCGCCGACCACGATCAGCAGGTTGAACAGGCTGGAGCCGATCACGTGGCCGACCACGATGTCGCCCTGGCGGCGGCGCGCGGCGAGCACCGCCGCGGCGGCCTCGGGCAGCGCGGTGCCGATGGCTACCGGCAGCAAGCCGGTCAGCAGCGGGGTCAGGCCCAGCGCGGCGCCGAAGCGCGGCGCGGCGCCGACCACGAACTTGGAGCCGTAGTACAGCAGCACCGCGGCGATGGCGAAGCGCAGCAGGTTCAGCCACAGGTCGGTGCGGGTGCGCGCGAACGCGGCGATCGCGTCCTGCAGCTCCGGCGCCTCGCGGCGGGCGCGCGCGGCGGCGTAGGCCACTACCGCGACGAAGGCGATCACCAGGCCCGCGCCCTCGGCGCGGCTGAGCACGCCGTCCAGGCCCAGCACGATCACCGCCGCGGTGCCCAGGATCAGCACCAGCAGCAGCGGCGCCAGCGAGCGCCAGCGCACCAGCAGCGGCGCGGCCATCGCCGCCAGGCCCAGGGTCAGGCCGAAGTTGATCACGTTGCTGCCCACCGCGTTGCCCAGCGCCAGGCTCTGCTCGCCGCGCAGCACCGCGTGCAGATTGACCGCCAGTTCCGGCAGCGAGGTGCCGAAGGCCACCAGCACCAGGCCGGTGGCGAAGGGCGACAGGCCGAAGCGCTGAGCCAGCCCGGAGGCGCCCTTGAGGATGGAGTCGCCGCCCAGCGCCAGCAGCAGCAGACCCAGCACGAACAAGCCCACGGCTTCGAGCATGGCTATTCCCCTAGCGATCGACGCCCGATTCTATGCCGAGCGCGGGCCTGCGCGTCCAGCCCGAGGTGCGGAGCGGCTCTGTGCCGCCCTCCACGCCCCGTCATTCCGGCGAAAGCCGGAACCCCTGTTGATCTTCGCGGCTGATGGCCGCGGGAGCCGAAAGCAACGTCAAAATGGGTTCCGGCTTTCGCCGGAATGACGGGGGTAAGCCCGAGCAATGAGGAAGAGGCTTGTCTGCCGATTCGCCCCCAAGCCCGCGCACCTACGCTTAGGAACAACCCTCGACGTAATCCGCCTGCGGCAGCAGACCCACCCGCCAGGCCGTGACCTTGCCGGCCGCGTCCAGCTCGAACACCAGCTTGGACGGCGCCACGCCGCTGGCGGCGATGGACAGCACTTTGCCGCCCTCGACGTACTTGTGCGGCGTTTCCTCCAGCCCGTCGCGGTACAGCGCGCGCAGCGCCGCCTCGTCCATGCCGACCTTGCCGCCGCCGGGTGCGGCCTCATTCGCGGTGCCCACGTCGTAGCGCACGAACTTGCCGGCCTCGATCATCAGGGCGAAATCGCGCGGCAGCTTGGCGCTCTTGGGCCACAGGTAGTAGCAGGCGGCCGGATCGTCGCTGGGCTTGCCGTTGAGCTCGCCGCCCCAGGCCTGCTTGGCCTCGTCGGTGCTCATGCCCAGGCGCAGGTCGCCGTAGCCGTCCATGCGGGTCATCGCACCGGCCACCGGTTGCAGCGGCGCGGGCGCGGTGGCCGGCGGCACGTCTTCGGGCGGCTGGTCGGCCGGCGGCGACGACGCCGGCGGCGGGTCGGCGGCGGTGGGGCCGGCGGGCGCTGGCGCGCGCTCGCCGCAGGCCGCCAGGGCCAACAGCACGGGGAACGTCAGTAGCCACGGTCGCATCGCATTGCGCATCGTCGTCATCCGGCGGTAGACAGGACGCGCGCAGCCTAGCGGCCGCGCGTGAACGGCGCGCGAAGCGCCGCGGCGGTTCGTTCAGGCCGACGGCGGCGAGAAATGCTTGCGCAGTCCGGCCCAACAAGCCTGATAGCCGCGCTGGCGGTGCGCCGCGTCGAAGGCCTGCGCGGTCGGGCGGATCACCGCGCGGGTTTCGAACATGAAGGCCATGGTGTCGGCGATCACGTGCGCCTGGCTCAAGTCCGCGTGCGAAGCCTTCTCGAAGGTCTCCGCGTCCGGGCCGTGACCGGTCATGCAGTTGTGCAGCGAGGCGCCGCCCGGCACGAAGCCCTCGGCCTTGGCGTCGTAGGCGCCATGGATCAAGCCCATGAACTCGCTGGCCACGTTGCGGTGGAACCACGGCGGGCGGAAGGTGTGCTGCGCCACCAGCCAGCGCGGCGGGAAGATCACGAAGTCCATGTTGGCCGTGCCGGGCGTGTCGCTGGGCGAGGTCAGCACGGTGAAGATCGACGGATCGGGATGGTCGAAGCTGATCGAGCCGATGGTGTTGAAGCGGCGCAGGTCGTACTTGTACGGCGCGTAGTTGCCGTGCCAACCCACCACGTCCAGCGGCGAATGGCCGATGTCGGCGCGCCACAGGTGGCCCTGGAACTTGGCGATCAGTTCGAACTCGCCTTCCACGTCCTCGTAGCTCGCATTCGGGGTCAGGAAGTCGCGCGGATTGGCCAGGCCGTTGGCGCCGATCGGACCCAGGTCCGGCAGGCGCATCAGCGCGCCGAAGTTCTCGCACACATAGCCGCGCGATGCGCCGTCGGGCAGCTCCACGCGGAAGCGCACGCCGCGCGGGATCACCGCGATCTCCTGCGGCTCCACGTCCAGCACGCCCAGCTCGGTGGCCAGGCGCAGGCGGCCCAGCTGCGGCACGATCAGCAGCTCGCCGTCGGCGTCGTAGAAGTAGCGCCCGTCCATCGAACGATTGGCTGCATACAGATGCACGCCCACGCCGTGCTGCGCGGCGGGCGAGCCGTTGCCGGCCATGGTGTACAGGCCGTCGACGAAGTCCACCGGCGTTTCCGGCAACGGCAACGGATCCCAGCGCAGCTGGTCGGGCGACACCGCACCACGCTCGAACTCGCTGTGCAGGCGCGGCTGCGCATACGGCGCGAACGCGCCGTGCATCGCCGCGGGACGGATGCGGTACAGCCAGCTGCGCCGGTTCTCCGCGCGCGGCGCGGTGAAGGCGGTACCGCTGAGCTGCTCGGCATACAACCCGAACGCCGCCCGCTGCGGCGAGTTCTGCCCCTCGGGCAGCACCCCCGCATAGACCTGCGTGGCGAATTCGTTGCCGAAGCCGCTCATGTAGCCGCGCGCGTCCGCGCGCTGGGCTTGCTGCTCGGGCATCGGAATCACGTTGTCGCGGTCGTTGGCGGTGTTCATTCGATTGCGCTCGGTAGCCCCTCGCCCGCTTGCGGGAGAGGGGTTGGGGTGAGGGTGCGTCTGCGCGAAACCTTACAGCACGCCGCGGCGCATCTGGTCGCGCTCGATGCTCTCGAACAGCGCCTGGAAGTTGCCCTCGCCGAAGCCTTCGTTGCCCTTGCGCTGGATGATCTCGAAGAAGATCGGGCCGATCGCGTTCTGGGTGAAGATCTGCAGCAGCTTGCGCTGATGGGTTTCCGGATCGGCATCGATCAGGATCTTGTTCCTGGCCAGGCGCGCCACATCCTCGCCATGGTTGGGAACGCGCTGGTCGATCACCTCGAAATAGGTCTCCGGCGTGTCCAGGAATTCGACGCCCTGCGCGCGCATCGCCTCGACCGTGTCGTAGATGTTGTCGGTGAAGCAGGCGATGTGCTGGATGCCTTCGCCGTTGTAGGCGTCCAGGTACTCGTTGATCTGCGACTTCGGGTCGCTGGACTCGTTCAGCGGAATGCGCACGATGCCGTCCGGCGCGGTCATCGCCTTCGACACCAGGCCGGTCTTGGCGCCCTTGATGTCGAAGTAGCGGATCTCGCGGAAGTTGAACAGCCGCTCGTAGTAGTCCGACCACTTCTGCATGTTGCCGAAGTAGAGGTTGTGGGTGAGGTGGTCGATGAAGGTCAGACCGAAGCCCGTCGGGTTGGGCTCGGCGCCCTCGATGGCCACGTAGTCGTCCGCGTACACCGAGCCGGCGGCGCCGTAGCGGTCCACCAGGTACAGCATGCAGTCGCCGATGCCCTTGACCACCGGCGCATCCACGGCCTTGCTGCCGGCCTTCTCGGTCACCGCTTCGCCGCCGTTGCCGACCACGGTGTCGAACACGGTGGCGGCCGGCTGCTTGAAGCGGATGGCGAAGCCGCAGGCGCTGGGCCCGTGCTTGGCCGCGAACTCGGCGGCGAAGCTGTCCGGGTCCTCGTTGACCAGGAAGTTCACCCCGCCCTGACGGTAGACCGTGATCGGGCGCTGCTTGTGGCGCAGCACGGCGGTGAAGCCGAGCTTGCGGAAATAGTCGTGCAGCATCCCGCCCCGACCGGCCGGGGCGGCGAATTCGACGAACTCGAAGCCGTCGATGCCCAGCGGATTTTCGAAGGTGGTGACCTGCATGCCGAGGTTGGGCTGCGCATTCATGGCATTGTTCCCGGGTAGCGGCCGCACCGGCGACGGACGGCCTGTTGCGAAACCCTTATAGTTTCATATGAAACCAATGCCGGCAAGGTACACCGCAACATGAACAAGCCCCGCCACGCCGAACTCGACCTCGAGCATTTCCTGCCCTACCGCCTGTCGGTGCTGTCCAACCGGGTCTCCGGGGCGATCGCGCGGGTCTATTCGGAGCGCTTCGCCCTAAGCATCACCGAATGGCGGGTCATGGCGGTGCTCGGCCGCTACCCCGGTCTGTCGGCCAACGAGGTCGCCCAGCGCACCGCCATGGACAAGGTCGCGGTCAGCCGCGCCGTGGCCCGCCTGACCGAAGCCGGCCGGCTGGAGCGCGAGACCCACGACGACGACCGCCGCCGCTCGGTGCTGCAGCTCTCGCCCGACGGCTACAAGATCTACGACGAGGTCGCGCCGCTGGCCCTGGCCTTCGAGCGCCGCCTGCTCGACGGGATCGACGCCACCGAGCGCGGCCTGCTGTTCCGCCTGCTCGACCGCCTGGACGAGCTGGAGATCCGCGCCGAGGCGGAGCTACCGGCTGCGAAGTAGCCGAACCCAGCCACGGCCTTTACGCCGTCATTCCGGCGGAAGCCCTACCCCGTCACTCCGGCGTAAGCCGGAACCCATTTTGACTTTGCGCTCGGCACGGATTCGCGCAGGCATGCAAAAGCAACCGCAACATGGGTTCCGGCTTACGCCGGAATGACGGGAGGATGCCGGGTTCCGGCTTGCTCCGGAATAGCGGGGAGGACTCAGCGCTCTTACGGGGTTTCAACCCTTACTAGGTTCAACCTTTACGGGGTGGGTGCACCCTTACAGCGCGCGTACTCGAACGGAATCCGCATCTCCTTGCCGTCGCGCCCCGGTCCCGCGATCTCCGCGCGCAGCCGTTCCCCTTCGCGCCGGTACTCGATGCGCCGCGGAAAGTCGTGCGCCGAGTTCTCGAACCGCACCCAGCCTTCGCCACCCGTCGTGCGCTTGAACGCCGTGGCCGCACGCCCGCCCGGCTGCGCCAGGTAGGTCGCCACCCCGTCCACCGGCTCGATGCGCAGGAACTCGAAACCGCTGACCCGCCCGCCGCGCAGGGTGCGCGAGACGCCGTAGCTGCGCCCGTCGGCGAACGGCAGCCAGCTCTCCTCGATGCGCTCCTCCCCCGCCTGGCTGCACCACTGCCCGGCCAGCCAATCCAAACCGTCGCCGGCGCAGGCGCCAGCCGACCACAGACACAGACCCAGCCCCACTCCGGTCGCAATGCACTTCATGGCAATCCCCTGCTGATGGATGACGGACGCCACGCTAGCGGCGCCCCGCCGCCGCCGGCTTGTAAAAACGCGCAGGGCCGCGCTTTGATGGTGTCATGGACTACGCCGAGCACCCCGCCCCGCCCGAACTGCGTCGCCAGGTGCAGTGCGTCTGGGTGCTGCGCGACCCGGCCCCGGATGCCGGCATCCAGACCGTCTACGCCGACGGCCGCTGCGAACTGATCGCGCACTTCGGCGCGCCCATGCGCCTGCACCGCGGCGACGGCCGGATCGAGACCCAGGCCGCTCTACTGTTCGCCGGCCAGCAGCTGGGGCCGATCCGGCTGCAAGCCACCGGCCCCGTGCATTGCCTGGGCGTGCGACTGACCCCGGCCGCCTCCGGCCTGGTCGCCGGCGCGCGGCTGCCGGCGCTGCGCGACGCGATTCCCGACCTGGGCGAGATCGACCCCGCGTTCGCGCGCGCCTTCGCCGAAGCGGCGCATGGCTTCGTCCGCGAAGACCGAGCTGCGCCGCTATGGCAACTGCTCGCGACGCGCGCCACCGCGCCCGACCGCGCCATCGAACACGCGGTCGACCTGCTCGACCGCCAGGACGGCGACCTGCGCATCGCCGACCTCGCCGCCGCCGTCGGCCTGAGCCTGCGCAGCCTGCAATCGCGCTTCCTCGCCGCCGTGGGCATGAGCGCCAAGGAATACGCCCGCGTGCGCCGCCTGCAGGGCCTGCTGCGCGTCCTGGACGAAGAACGCGCCGCCATCGCCGACGCCGCCGCCCGCCTGGGCTACACCGACCAGGCCCACGCCACCCACGACCTCGGCCGCTGGACCGGCACCACGCCCGCGCGGCTGGTAAGCGCCTTGCGCGGCGATCGCGAGGGCGTAGATGCGCTGCGCCTGGCGGCCGCGTTCGTGCGCGGGCACGCGCGCGCCTGAAGCAGACGCCTTATCCGTCCCACTTGCGCAGGGTGATGTGCATCCACAGGGACCAGGCTTGGCCGCCGTCGATTTCTCGTGACGCGCCTCGGTAAGGCCGCGCGCGTGCAGCGAATGGATGCGCCGCGCCGTTAGGGCCTGTCGCCCGGCTTGTCGCCGCGGAACGCGCTGAACAACCAGCCCACTCCCGCCAGCACCAAAATGGGAGCGAACAACCAACCGCCCGGATTGCTTCGATACTCGGGCTGCCTTTCGATGAAGGTGTTGTAGACCAGCCAGACCAGGATGGCGATGCCGGCAACGACGCAACACAGACCCAGCAGGGCTTGCGGCACACCCATAACGATGCCCAGCATCCACCGCAGCCGGCCACCGGAGCCATCGTTGCGCAGCGCCTGCCCCAGGTCCAGCCAGTACAAGACCGCCAGCGGCAATGCGATCAGGAACGGCACGAAGAAATACCCGCTCAATCGGACCAACAGCAGCGACACCGGCAATGCTGCCAGGGCCAAGATCAGCTTGATCAGTATCCGCTTCGACGATCTTGAAGCCAGCGCGTCGCGCTGCCGCTCCTGCTCCGTCGCCGCCAGCGAGCAGTCCTCGCTGAAATCCGGCCCATCCCCAGCGACCGCTTGGGCTTGCTCGAACGACAGATCCAGTTCGGGCAGACCAGGAATGGCCTCCACCGCCCTTTGCAGCACCGGCGACATGGCCGACTCGGGCTTCTCGACCCGCACGTAGCAGGCCTCGCTCTGGGACCAGTCGTAGGCATACAAGCCTGCGCGGGCATAGCTCTGCCACACCGCTGCGGAGCCCCAGTCCCTGATCTCGATGAGCTCGCCCACCACTTCGTGCGCGACGGCCGATTGCCTCGCTGAAGCGGGAATCGGCCCGTCGCCGGCGGTGGAGAACAAGCCCAGCCGGCCTTCGCGGTCGCGCGCGAACCAGTCGAACTCGTTGGCATCCGTTTCACGGTGTTCTTCCATGGCATGCAACTCCTGAGGATCTCTCGCCGCCTTGCGCAAGCAACATTTCACCGCTAGTCGCGCTCTTTCATGTCATCCGTTCTAATTCGCTCGCGAATCACCGGCTGAGAGCCATCGCAATGCAATTCATAGGCGCGCCCCGTCTCGAATCGTGCTTTCACCATCGGCAGCCAATGCGAGACGTTGACACCATCGTACTGAGGACAACGAAATTGAATCCAATGCTCGCCGGGGTGCAACCTGACGCCGCCTTCTTCGGTGAACAAGTAGCCCGGCAGCCCGACCAAGTTCGACTGAAAGGCCGAGATCGGCCGGCCATCGGGATCGTAGAAGAAGAGCTCAGCGGATTGCGCTCGCCACTGCAAGGCAAAGTCGTTGGGAGGGGCTTCCCCTCGGAAAGCAGCACAGCCCGTCGCCGCGAACAAGGCGCATGCAATCCAAAGCAGATGTTTTCCGACGTATGCACGCACCGCTTACCCCCGATGCCCGTCTATGGGCAGGACCCTACAGCGCCAAATACCGCTCGGCGAAGAAGCTGGCCATGAAGCCCAGCATCTGCTCCTCGCTCAGGCTCTGACTGTCGCGCTTCAACTCCGCGTAGGCCTTCTTGAACTCGTCGGTCTGCTTGAACGCCTCGAACTTACGCGCACGATATTGCTTGAACTCCTCGCCGCTCATCGACAGCTGCTCGATCACGCGGCCGGACGAGACCCGCAGCACCTGATAGTGGTCGTAGGTGGAGCCATAGCCCATGTGCACGTAGTGAATCATCTTCCCATCGGGCACGATCAACGCACCGGTGTACCAGTCGGCGACGATCTGGGTCTTGCCCGGGAACAGGTCGGCCAGGATGCTCTTGCGGGCCATCTCCTCGTCCTTGGCCTCGACCATGATGGTCACGTCCTTCAGCAGCAGCTGTCCATCGGCGACCGCCCAGCGGGCAACGTAGCCGCGCCAGTTGGCCGACGAAATCAGTCCCTCCTTCGGAGGCGTCCAGCCTTTGGCCTGCAGATGCGCATCCAGGGGATTGGTGTTGAGCGCATGCTCCTTGCCGTCGATGAGCAACACGTCCGGAATCTGGGCGGTGGCCAGGGCCAAGGACGGCACGACGAGTGCGCAGAGCAGAGCCAGGGTATGGATCAGACGGTACATGGGACCCCCAAAAGAAGTGACGACAGGCGCAAGTCCAAAACGGCTCACCCAACGGTCCGGGGTTAGCTTCCCGCCTGCACGATCCGCGTTTGTTCCGGCGCCTCGCTCTCCTGGGGATCGGGATAGTGATACCAGCTCGAATGCGGGGAAAACTCCCCGCAGCGCAAACAGGCGGTGTTGCGCCACTGATGGCCGCAGCCGGGGCAGACCCCGCGCGTCCAGAAGGTGTTCCATTGCGTGCCGCAGCCGTTGCGGGTGCACTCCCAACGATCGGCACCGCCGGGCCACCAGGCGCAGCAGGGGCAGTAGATTTCCGGTTCCGACATCGCCGCCCGCCCTCAGTCGCCGTACCACCAGCGGTGACCGCAGGCGCCGCAGCTCAGGCGCGAGGCGCCGGTCGGGAACGTGGCGCGGGCCACGCTGGCAGGAATGCCCTCGGCTTCCAGGCGGGCGCGCAGGATGTGCGCTTCCCAGGGGTCGAAGTAACGGCCTACGGTCAAGAGCATGGCTGACGGCCAAACAGGGCTAAACAACGGATGCGCAGAGCCTACCCGAATCCGGGCCGCCGGCCCGACTGGCGATCACCGGTTCGGCGCAGCGCAGGCGCGATGGCCCGGAATGTTGCGCCCCAGGTGGATATCGCGGGTCACGTACCACACGCCGTCTTTCCTGGCCGGCGTGGACACGCCGTCGCCGCCGCGCTCGCGCACCAGGCTGTCGCGCTGCTTGCGCGTGAGCTTGGGATCGTCGGCGAACATGATGTCGTCGAGGTAGTAGGTCGAGCAACCCGGCTCGATCACGTGCATATGGATGTGCTCGGGCACGTCCTCGCCCGGATAGCTGCCGGGGCGGATGGTGTCGAAGGCGTAGCGACCGGCGGCGTCGCTGCGCACCCAGGCGCGCAGCGTGCCCTGCCGGCGCGTCTCCGGGTCGCGCACCGACGGCGATTGCGGATACACGCCCTGGCTGTTGGTCTGGTAGGCATAGACCACCACGCCGGCACGCGGCCGTCCTGCGGCATCCAGGACCCGCCCGACCACCACCATGGGCGCGCCGGGTTCGGACTTGGGCGCGATGCGCGCCCGCGAGCTGAGCTGCGCCGGCAGACCGTCAAAGACGGCCTCGCAGCCTTCGCAAGGCAAACCGATGACCGGCTCCCTGGCCTGCCCTGACGCTGCGGCACACGCCAACAGCAAGCCGAGCAACAGCACGATGCGCATGAGCCCTCCCGTAGGCAATGCGGACTAGACCTCGCTCAGTACGTGAAACTCCACCGATACCGCCGTGACCGAAATCAAACCGCGCGCCAGGTATAGATGACTGACCCCGGCGCGCTCATCGGTTATCCACTGCACTACGGTTGCGCGGCCTTCATATCGTCCTCACTTCACCCCATGCATCAACTTATTGATGAACGGCGCGAACAGCAGGAACGCCGCGCCCATGCCGAAGCCGGCATATGCGATGTGCGTATAGGTAACCGAGTACTGCGCCAACCCGCCCAGGTCGCCGCCGGACGCCACCGCCGCGACCAGACCGGCCACGTAGTTGCCGATGGCCGAGCACAGGAACCAGGCGCCCATGGCCATGCCGGTGTCCTTGGGTGCGGCCAGCTTGGACACCATCGACAGGCCGATCGGCGACAGGCACAACTCGCCCATGGTGTTGAACAGATAGGCCAGGATCAGCAGCTCCCAGGGAATGCGGCCGTTGCCGTCGGCCATGGTCGCGATGCCGGCCACCAGCACGGTGAAGCCGATCGCCACCAGCACCAGCGCCAGCGCGAACTTGCGCGGCACAGAGGGATTCCAGTTGCGCGCGTCCAGGCGCGGCCAGGCCCAGGCGAACAGCGGCGCCAGCAGGATGATGAACACCGAGTTCGCCGACTGGAACAGGGTGAAGTCGAACGGCGCGTCGACGTGGTCCTTGGCGAAGAAGTTCAGCGAGGTGCCGGCCTGCTCGAACATGCCCCAGAACAGGATCTTGGCCAGGAACAGCAGCAGCATGGCGATGTAGCGGTGCATCTGGATCTTGTCGCCGCTGCGCAGGCTGCCGCCGACGAAGTAGATGGTCAGGCCGATCATCATCGCCAGCAGGATGTAGCCCACGATCTGGGTGCGGCTGAGCATCAGGTACACCACCGGCACCGACAGCGCGCAGCCCAGCAGCACCTTGAACAGGCGCGAGGCGTTGCGCTCGGGCGCCGGCGATTCGCCGATGCGGCCGAGCTGGCCGCGCATCCAGTGGAACATCATCAGGCCGAAGATCATGCCCACGCCGGCCGCGCAGAAGCCCCAGCGGTAGCCGTAGTACTTGCCGATGATGGTGCCGCACACCAGCGGCGCGAGCGCGCCGCCGACGTTGATGCCCATGTAGAAGATGGTGAAGCCCGAATCGCGGCGCGGGTCGTTGGGCGGATACAGCCGCCCGACCATGGCCGAGATGTTGGGCTTGAACAGGCCGTTGCCGACCACGATCACCGCCAGGCCCACCAGGAACCAGTTCAACTGCGGGATCATCAGCAGGAACAGGCCCACGGCCATGATCACGCCGCCGAGCATGATCGAGGGGCGGTAACCCAGGTAGCGGTCGGCGACGAAGCCGCCGAACAGGCCGGTGGCGTAGATCAGCGCGGTGTAGGCGCCGTAGGTCAGGCTGGCCTGCGCGCGCGCCTCGCCTTCCGGCAGCAGGCTGAAGAAAGTGCTGGCCACGTACACGGCCAGCAGCGCGCGCATGCCGTAGTAGGCGAAGCGTTCCCACAGTTCGGCGCCGAACAGCATCCACAGCGCGCGCGGGTGGCCGACGAGTTCGCCGGGCGGCGGCGGAATGAATTCGGGTTCGACGTGTTTGCTGGTGCTCATGCGGGTACGCTCTATGAATTCGGGACGTCAGATGCGGCGACGCCACGGCCGGGGTGACCGACCGTGGCGCGCGCTTTGAAAACCGATGGCGGCGGCGCCTTTATTTGACGCCGTGCATCAGCCGGTTGATCAGCGGTGCGATCAGGAACAGCAGCACCCCCGCGCCGGCCAGGATGTAGAAGCCGGTGGTGTAGGCAGCCAGGGCCGAGGCCGTGGTCATGCCGGTCTCGCCGCTGGCCTGGCCGGCGAAGATGCCGGCGAGGTTGTTGCCGATCGCGATCGACAGGAACCACGCACCCATGGCGAAACCGGTCAGGCGCACCGGCGCCAGCTTGGTCACCATCGACAGGCCGATCGGCGACAGGCACAGCTCGCCCACCGACTGGATCCAGTACACCGCGAACAGCGTCCAGAACGGAATCTTGCCGGTGTCCGGCGCGATCAGGTTGATCAGCGCGAACATCAGCAGCAGGAACGCAAGGCCGTTGAAGATCAGGCCCAGGCCGAACTTGCGCGGGATCGAAGGATTGGCCCGACCCATGCGGATCCAGATCCAGGCGATGATCGGGGCCAGGGTGATGATGGCCACCGAGTTCACGCTCTGGAACCACGACACCGGGAACGAGGGCTCGCCGGCCAGGGCCATGAACAAGCCTTCGAAGCCGATGTTGCGATCGACGATGTTGTCGGCGAGGAAGTTGAAGGAACTGCCGGCCTGCTCGAAGAAGCACCAGAAGAACACGTTGAAGGTCAGGATGATCAGCATCGCGATCACCTTGTCGCGCGAGACCTTGCCCTCGCGGACGCCCTCGACCACCAGCATGATCGCCGGCACGATCAACAGCGCGATCAGGATGTACTGCAGCACCATCGCATTGATGGTCAGCAGGAAGTAGAACACCGGGATCGCGATCAACGCCGCGCCCGCCAGCACCAGCACGCTGCGGGTCAGGCCGGTCTTGTCCGGCGGCGGCAGGCCGATGCCCTTGAGCTGGGAACGGCCGAACCAGAACCAGATCAGGCTCAGCACCATGCCGATGCCCGAGGCGATGAACACCACCTTGTAGGCCGGGGTGCCGTTGACGCCGAACACCTTCTGCGCCAGGTACTGGGTCAGCAGCGGGGCCAGGAACGCGCCCAGGTTGATGCCCATGTAGAAGATGGTGAAGCCCGAGTCGCGGCGCTCGTCGCCCTGCAGGTAGAGCTTGCCGACCATGGTCGAGATGATCGGCTTGAACAGGCCGTTGCCGACGATGATCGTGGCCAGGCCCAGCTTGAACATCTGCTCGGTCGGCGAGGCCAGCAGGAACAGGCCGGTGGCCATGATCAAGGCACCGAGCAAAATCGAACGCTGATAACCGATCAGCTTGTCGGCGATGTAGCCGCCGAAGATGGCCGAGGCGTAGACCAGGGCCAGGTAGGCGCCGTAGAGCTCGCTGGCGGGCTTCTGGAAGCCGGCGTCGCCGCCGTGGAACTGCGCCACGATGTAGAGCACCATCGCCCAGCGGATGCCGTAGAACGCGAAGCGCTCCCAGAATTCCGACATGAACAGCATCCACAGAGGCTTGGGATGCCCCAGGACCTGCTTGAATTCCGGAATGGGTGCGTGACCCTCGGTGCTTGCGGCTCCGCTCATGCGGTGTCCCCCGTGTGTCGAAACTGAATGGAATTGCCCACGCCGACGGCACGGGATCGGGGAGATTTACCGACTGCTGCCGGTGGCGTCAAACCTTTGTGAAGACGGCGGGGTATTGCTGCAATGCAGCAGCACGCTTCTTGTGCCGTCCGTTTTGGCCTGAACGGGGCGCGGATTTGCCGAATCCCGCCGCTGGCCATGCCCGAGCTAGCCGGCTGCGCTCAACCGGCGCCGATCGCCAGCGCTCGCGCCAGCGCCGCGGCGAAACCCGGATGCGCCGGCCCCAGGTGGGCCACGGCTTCGTCCAGCGCGCACCAGCGCAGTTCGTCGTGCTCGTCCGGCCGGGCGTTGCGCGGCTCGCCGCGCCAGGCGGTGACCGCGTACAGCTGCAGCCGCCAGGGTTCCGGCTCAGTGCCTTCCGGGCAGTCCAGCGCCTGCCAGCGCGTCGGCACCACGTCCAGTTCTTCGCCCAGCTCGCGCGCCAGCGCCTGTTCGCAGCTTTCGCCGGCTTCGACATGGCCGCCGATCACGTCCCAGGACCCGGCCAGGAATTCGCGTTGCGGACAACGCCGCCCCAATAGGACGCGGCCCTCGCGCACGAGCAGCGCGCCCACGCACTCGTGCAGGCGCGCGCTCACGCCGGCGGCGCGGTGCCGCCCGGGCCGATGCTGGTGCGCACTTCGAACAGCTCGGGGAAGAAGGTCAGCTCCAGCGCCTGTTTCAAAAAGCCCACGCCGCTGGAACCGCCGGTGCCGCGCTTGAAGCCGATGATGCGCAGCACCGTGCGCATGTGGCGGAAGCGCCACAGCTGGAACTGCGTTTCCACGTCCACCAGGTCCTCGCATAGCGCGTACTCGCGCCAATAGCGGTCGGTGTTTTCGTAGATGCGCTCGAACACCGGCTGCAGCGCGGCATCGGCCACGTGCGGCTCGCGCCAGTCGCGCTGCAAGTGCACGGCCGGGATGTCGTGGCCGAAGCGCGACAGGTACATCAGGAATTCGTCGTACAGGCTGGGCGCGGCGAGCACGCGCTCCAGCTCGGTCTGCGCGGCCGGATCGTGCGCAAACACGCGCAGCATGCCGGCGTTCTTGTTGCCCAGCATGAATTCGATGGTGCGGTACTGCAGCGACTGGAAGCCCGACGACGGGCCCAGGGTGTCGCGGAATCCCATGTATTCCGACGGCGTCAGCGTCTCCAGCACCGACCATTGCTCGGTGAGCTGGCGGAACACCTGCTTGCAGCGCGCCAGCACCTTCTGGCACTGCCAGACCTGGTCGCGGCGCAGGTGCTCCAGCGCGGCGCTGAGCTCGTGGATGACCAGCTTCATCCACAGCTCCGAGACCTGGTGCTGAACGATGAACAGCATTTCGTCGTGGTGCGGCGGATCGGAGCGGCCGTGCTGCGCCGACAACAGCCGGTCCAGTTGCAGGTAGCCGGCATAGGTGATCCGGCCCTGCAGATCGGTGTGGATACCGGTCTCCAGTTCGCGCTGGTTCTTCTCGACGGTCATTAGGGTTCTCTAGCGGGGGCGCCAAGGGTACCGCAGCGCCCGCGGTCCGGACGGTGGACCCCTATGACCGTATGGTATGCGGTCATGCCTTTGAAATGCCGTTTTGTGACGATTGAGGCACAATCCTGCCTGCCCGCGTCAGGATGAATTCCTGGGGGACCTTCGGCGGGCGGCATCCAACGGGGAACAACATGGACAAGTTCGTAGGCCGCTGCGCGGCCGTGGCTTTGGCTTTCCTGATCTCAGGCGGCGCCCAGGCGCAGGTCGTGATCAGCCAGGTATACGGCGGAGGCGGCAATTCCGGCGCCACGCTGAAGAGCGACTTCATCGAATTGCGCAACAACGGCGCCACGCCGGTGGACCTGAGCGGATGGAGCGTGCAGTACGCATCCTCCGCAGGCACCACGTGGGCACGCACGCCGCTCACCGGCAGCATTCCCGCCGGCGGCTACTACCTGATCAAGCAGGCCGACGGCGCCGGCGGCACCGTCGACCTGCCCACGCCCGACGCGACCGGCACCCTGGCCATGGCCGGCACCGCCGGCAAGGTCGCGCTGGTCAACAACAACACCTCGCTGAGCGGCGCCTGCCCGGTCGGCGGCGCCACCGTGGTCGACTTCGTCGGCTACGGCACCGCCGCCAACTGCTCCGAGACCGCGCCCACCGCGACGCTGACCAACTCCACGGCGGCGCTGCGCAAGAACGACGGCGCCACCGACACCGGCAACAACAGCGCCGACTTCAGCACCGGTGCGCCGACGCCGCGCAACACCGGCACCACGCCGCCGCAGCCGCCGGACCCGCCGGTCGCGCTGACCATCGCCCAGATCCAGGGCAGCGGCCTGCTGTCGGCCTACGACGACAAGCTGGTGGTGACCGAAGGCATCGTCACCGCGCGCAAGTTCAACAACGGCTTCTTCCTGCAGAGCGCCAACGACGACGGCGACCCGAACACCTCCGACGCGGTGTTCGTGTTCACCGGCGCCGCGCCGCCGGCCAGCGCCGCCGTGGGCAACCGCGTGCGCGTGACCGCCAAGGTCGACGAATTCACTCCGGCCTCGAACCCGAACCAGCTCAGCATCACCGAACTGGTTTCGCCGACGGTGGAACTGCTGGAAACCGGCGTGGCCCTGCCCGCCGCGATCGAGCTGACCTCGGCCGAACTCGGCGCCAACGCCACCCCGGGCACGCTGGAACGCCTGGAAGCGATGCGCGTGAGCGTGGCCCAGTCCGTGGCGGTCTCCGGTTCGGACGGCAGCATCGACGAGGACGACGCCAACTCGTCCAGCGACGGCGTGTTCTACGTGCGCCTGCCCGAGGTGGCCGTGCCGTTCCGCGAGCCGGGCATCGGCATCATGGACACCATTCCGATCCCGGCCGGCAAGAACCCGCCGCGCTTCGACACCAACCAGGAACGCCTGATGGTGCGCAGCCGCGGCCAGATCGGCGCCGCCGCGCTGTCGGTCGACGGCCAGGCGCAGATCTCCGGCCTGCTCGGCGTGCTGGACTACTTCGCCGGCACCTGGGCGCTGCTGCCCGACACCGCCACCCCGCCGACCTTCGCCGGCGGCAAGCAGCCCGAAGCGGTGGCCGACGCCGGTTACGAAGACATCACCATCGGCGGCTTCAACCTGCTGCGCTTCTTCGACGAAATCGCCGAGAGCAACGGCGCGCCGACGCTGAAGCCCGAAGCGGTGGAGAAGCGCCTGGGCAAGACCTCGGCCGCGATCTGCCAGTACCTGAAGACGCCCGACATCCTGGGCGTGGTCGAAGTCGAGAACGTCAGCATCCTGGGCCGCCTGGCCGACCGCATCAACAGCAGCTGCGCCAGCGCTCCGGGCTACGTGCCCTACCTGGTCTCGGGCAACGATCCGGGCGGCATCAACGTCGGCTTCCTGGTCGCCACCCGCGACAGCGGCGCCCAGCCGCGCGTGGAAGTGGTCGAGGTGGTGCAGTACGGCAAGACCGCCACCTTCGCCAACCCCAACGGCAGCACCGCCCTGCTCAACGACCGCCCGCCGCTGCTGCTGCGCGCGATCGTGCACCAGGACAACGGCGCTTCGTACCCGATCACGGTGATCGCCAACCACCTGCGCTCGCTCAACGGCATCGACGATGTCGCCCCGGGCGGCAGCGGCTGGGCCACCGAGGGTGCGCGCGTGCGCGCCAAGCGCGGCGCGCAGGCGGCCTACCTGGCCGGCCTGATCGAGCAACTGCAGCAGACCAACCCGAGCGAGAAGATCGTGCTGGTCGGCGACTTCAACGCGTTCGAGTTCAACGACGGCTACACCGACGTGCTGGGCATCATCAAGGGCGAGGAAGCGCCGGAAGACCAGGTGCTGACCTACGTCGACAGCCCGCTGACCTCGATCTTCGTCGACGGTTCGCAGCTGATCGCCGACCCGGCGCAGCGCTATTCCTACGTGTTCGAAGGCAACGCGCAGACCCTGGATCACGTGCTGGTCAACGAAGCGCTGGTGATGGACAACGTCGGCTTGGCGGTCGACCACGCCCGCATCAACGCCGACTTCGGCGTGTTCCGCTTCGGCGACGCCAGCCAGCCGCTGCGCGTGTCCGACCACGACCCGGTGCGCCTGACCCTGACCGTGCCGGCCTTCCGCAGCGCCGACCTGGCGGTGACCGCCGCCGCGACCCCGGCCAGCGCCCGCGCCGGCCAAACGGCGACTTACACGGCCACCGTGGTCAACCACGGTCCCAGCGAAGCCGATCACGCCGCCGTGGCCTTCGTGTTCGACGCCCTGGTGGCGCCGGTCGCGACCGCGCCGGCCGGCTGGACCTGCGCCGCGCCGGTGCAGGACGCCGCCACCACCACGGTCTCGTGCACAGTGCCGGCCCTGGCTTCGCAGGCCTCCGCCTCGTTCTCGCTCAGCGTGACCTTGCCGGTCCTGGCCAGCGGCACCCCGCTGCGCATGGCGGTGGCGGCGCAGTCGCAGACCCGCGATCCGGCCAACGGCGACAACCAGGCCTCGGCCGAAGTGGTCGTCACCACCCTGGCCGACCTGTCGGTGCAGATCGCCGGCGGCGCGCTGCCGGTGCGCAAGGGCGCCATCGCGACCTTCCTGGTGCCGGTGACCAACGCCGGCCCGGACGCCGCCGCCCAGCCCAAGCTGGTGCTGACCGGCAACGTCGCGGTGTCCGCCGCGGCCGTGGCCGCGCCGGCCGGCTGGACCTGCGCCCGCACCGCGGTGCCCACCGGCTTCCGCGCCGAGTGCAACCGCAGCAGCCACCTGAACCGCGGTACCCAGTGGTTCGCGCTGGCCGTGGTCGTGCCGGAACGTCCGGCCGTGGGCAGCGCCCTGGTGTTCGACGCGACCGTCAGCGCGCAGACCCCGGACCCGGTCGTCAGCAACAACAGCGACAGCATCAGCGTGCAGATCCGTCGCTGATTCCGGCTGCATAGCAACACGCGAAGGGCGCGGCGCAAGCCGCGCCCTTTTCCTTTGCGCAACCCATCTTTGGCTTTGGGGTAGGAGCGGCGTGAGCCGCGACCCGAACCTGCAAATGCAGCGGCGGTGTCGTCGTAGTTGTGTGGTCGCGGTCGCGGCTCACGCCGCTCCTACCCCAAAGTGGGGCGCTCCATACGCCTGCGTCCGCCGCCCGCCTAGCCCGTCCGGCGATTTTTTGCATGCCGCAGCGCGCAACGGCGCTTAACACGCCTTTGGGTATCATCGGCGCACCACGCAACGGCCGCCGCAAGGGCCGCTGCCGCAGCGCCAGGCCCGCAGCATGCAACCGCGGGCCCAGCCAGTCTGAACGGTCCGCGCGCCGGCACTGGATCCGGGCGCGACACGGTTCGGGCCTCCCCCCTCCTTAACTAGGGATTGCCCAGCGATGACCGTCGCCGCGAGCTTCGAAATCGAATACCTGCAATACCTCGGCCCCGACGGCACCCCCGTGGCCGAACTGCCGCCCGCCTTCCGCGACGCAAAGCAGCTACTGCCGCTGTTCAAGCAGATGCTGTTCGTGCGCGTGTTCGACAGCAAGGCCATCGCCCTGCAGCGCACCGGCAAGCTCGGCACCTACGCCGCCTGCCTGGGCCACGAGGCCACCCACGTCGGCATCGGCGCCTCGATGCAGCCCGACGACGTGTTCGCGCCCAGCTACCGCGAGTACGGCGCGCAGTTCATGCGCGGCGTGCTGCCGCGCGAAGTGCTGATGTACTGGGGCGGCGACGAACGCGGCAACGACTTCTCCGGGCCGAAGAAGGACTTCTCCTGGTGCGTGCCGATCTCGACCCAGTGCCTGCACGCCGCCGGCGCCGCGCTCGCGTTCAAGCTGCGCAAGGAAAAGAACCTGGCCGTGGCCTGCTGCGGCGACGGCGGTTCGTCCAAGACCGACTTCTACGCCGCGCTGAATTCCGCCGGCGCTTACCAGCTGCCGCTGATCCTGTGCGTGATCAACAACGGCTGGGCGATCTCGGTGCCGCGCTCGGCCCAGACCGGCGCCAAGACCCTGGCCCAGAAGGGCCTGGCCGGCGGCCTGCACTGCCTGCAGGTGGACGGCAACGACCTGATCGCTGTGCTCGAAGGCATGCGCCGCGCCGCCGAGCGCGCGCGCAACGGCGACGGCGGCAGCGTGATCGAATTCATGACCTACCGCCTGCACGATCACACCACCGCCGACGACGCCCGCCGCTACCGCGGCGAAGAGGAAGTCAAGGACGCCTGGACCCGCGACCCGGTGCCGCGCCTGCGCGCCTACCTGACCGCGCAGGGCGTGTGGAACGAGGCCGAGGAACAGGCCTGGGCCGAGGAATGCGCTTCCAAGGTCGACGTGGAAATCAACGCCTACCTGGAAACCCCGGTGCAGCCGGTGGAAGCCATGTTCGACTACCTCTACGCCGATCCGCCGCCGGACCTGCTCGCCCAACGCGCCGCCGCGCTCGCCCTGGAGGGCCGCCGATGAACGTCGATACCCAAGCCAAGGTCGACACCGCCAAGGCCGCCGCCGCGCCGGTCGCGATCACCCTGATCGAAGCCATCACCCAGGCCCTGGCCTACGAAATGCGCGCCGACGAGACCGTGCTGGTGCTGGGCGAGGACGTGGGCGTGAACGGCGGCGTGTTCCGCGCCACCGCCGGCCTGCAGCAGCAGTTCGGTCCCGAGCGCGTGCTCGACACGCCGCTGGACGAAACCACCATCGCCGGCCTCACCGTCGGCATGGCCGCGCAGGGCATGAAGCCGGTCGCCGAATCGCAGTTCGACGGCTTCGTCTACCCCATGGTCGACCACATCATCTGCCACGCCGCGCGTTTCCGTTACCGCACGCGCGGCCGCCTGCACTGCCCGATGGTGCTGCGCGTACCGTGGGGCGGCGGCATCCGCGCGCCCGAGCACCACAGCGAGGCCAACGAAGCCATCTTCACCAACGTGCCCGGCCTGCGCGTGGTCATGCCGTCCTCGCCCGCGCGCGCCTACGGCCTGCTGCTGGCCTCGATCCGCGACCCGGATCCGGTCATCTTCATGGAGCCCAAGCGCATCTACCGCCAGTACAAGGAAGTGGTCGCCGACGACGGCGAGGCGCTGCCGCTGGACGTGTGCTACGTGCTGCGCGACGGCAGCGACGTGACCCTGGTCAGCTGGGGCGCGCAGGTCAAGGAAGCGCTGGAAGCGGCCGACAAGCTCGCCGCCGAGGGCATCAGCGCCGAAGTCGTCGACGTGGCCACGCTGCGCCCGCTGGACTTCGCCACCATCGCCGAATCGGTGAGCAAGACCGGCCGCTGCGTGATCGTGCACGAGGCAGCCAAGACCGCCGGCTTCGGCGCCGAGATCGCCGCGCGCCTGGCCGAGGAGTCCATGTACGACCTGCGCGCGCCGGTCGAACGCGTGACCGGCTACGACACCCACATCCCGCTGTTCCGCCTGGAAATGAAATACCTGCCCAGCGTGGAACGCATCGTCGCCGCGGCCAAGCGCGCGCTGGCGGCGGGCTGAGCCCCGGGCGATGCGCCGCGCCCGCGTCGTCGTCGCCCACCGCGCCCCGGATCGCCCGCCGATCCGGGTCGCGCGCGGCCAGCGCGTGACCCTGGGCGACCGCGATCGCGACTGGCCGCAGTTCGTCTGGACCACCCTGGCCGAAGGCCACGGCGGCTGGGTGCCGGCGGCGCTGTTCGACGGCGACCACGGCCCGGCGACCGCGCTCAACGACTACGACACCCGCGAACTGGATGCCGAGGCCGACGAGATCGTGACGCTGCAGTACGAACTGGCCGACTGGTGGTGGGCGAGCAACGCGCGCGGCGACGAGGGTTGGATCCCGACGCGCGCGCTGGATCTCATCGACGAGGACGGACCATGAGCGGGGCCGACGTGAGCGACGACGCGATCAACCTGGCCGACAAGCTCGCCCGCTTCAGCGAGCACTGGTCGCCGCGCGTGGTCGCCGAAATGAACGACTACCAGTTCAAGCTGGTCAAGCTGCAGGGCGAATTCGTCTGGCATGCGCACGAGCACACCGACGAAGTGTTCATGGTGGTGCGCGGCAGCATGCAGATCGGCTTCCGCGACCGCGACGTGACCCTGCAAGAAGGCGAGATGTACGTGATCCCGCGCGGCGTGGAGCACATCACCCGCGCCGAGCACGAATGCCATGCCCTCATCATCGAGCCGCGCGGCGTGGTCAACACCGGCGACGCCGGCGGCGACCTGACCGCGCGCAACGACGTGTGGGTCTGACCCTTTCCGCCGCCGGCGCGTCCGGCGGACACCTTACGATCCGCAACCGCACAACCTAGAGACCGCCGAACCATGACCGACAAGAAGACCTTCCTGCTCCCCGACCTCGGCGAAGGACTGCCCGACGCGACCATCGTCGAGTGGGCGGTGAAGGTGGGCGACACGGTGCGCCTGGACGACACCCTGGTGTCGATGGAAACCGCCAAGGCCGTGGTCGAAGTGCCCTCGCCGGTGTCCGGCAAGGTGCTGAAGCTGGCCGGCGCCGCGGGCGACGTGATCGTCACCGGCACCATGCTGGCCGAGTTCGAGATGGACCCGAACCTGCCGCAGCGCGCCGACGGCCAGGACACCGGCCACCACCACGGCGGCGGCCACGCCGCACCGGCCGCAGCACCGGCGCCCGCCGCTGCCGCGCCCGAGGCTCCGGCCGAACGCGCCGACAGCGGCACCGTGGTCGGCGCCATGCAGAGCTCCGACGCCGTGCGCAGCGAGCAGGCCGTGGCCGTCGGCGGGATCAAGGCCATGCCGGCGGTGCGCGCGCTCGCGCGCAAGCTCGGCGTCGACCTGTCGCGCGTGCGCGCGACCGGCGCCGAGGGCGTGGTCACGATGGACGACGTCAAGCGCGCCGCCGCCGACGGCAGCGCGGCCGTGGGTGCCGCACCGGCGCGCGCCACTGCGGCCGCGCCCGTTGCAGCCGCAGCGCCGGCCGCCGCGCCGCAGCGCAGCGCGCTGTCCGCCTCCGGCCGCCCCATGCGCACCCAGCCGCCGGGCGTGTCCGTCACCGGCCAGCCCGAACAGCTCAAGGGCGTGCGCCGCAACATGGCCCGGGTCATGGCCGACTCGCACGCCAAGGTCGTGCCCACCACCCTCACCGACGACGCCGACATCCACGCCTGGGCGCCGGGCAACGACATCACCGGCCGCCTGGTCCGCGCCATCGTCGCCGCGTGCAAGGCCGTGCCCGCGCTCAACGCCTGGTTCGACGGCGAAGCGCTGACCCGCACCCTGCACCCGCACGTGGACATCGGCATCGCCGTGGACACCGACGACGGCCTGTTCGTGCCGGCGCTGCGCAACGCCGACGTGCTCGACGCGCGCGGCGTGCGCGAGGCGGTCAACCGCCTGCGCACCCAGGTCGAGGACCGCAGCATTCCGGCCTCGGAGCTGTCGGGCTACACCATCTCGCTGTCCAACTTCGGCATGTTCGCCGGGCGCTACGCCACCCCGGTGATCGTGCCGCCGACCGTGGCCATCATCGCCGCCGGCAAGGGCCGCCATCAGATGACTCCGGTGATGGGCGGCTTCGAATCGCACAAGGTCATTCCGCTGTCGCTGACCTTCGACCACCGCGCCTGCACCGGCGGCGAGGCCGCGCGCTTCCTCAAGACCATGCTGGACGACCTGGCGCGTCCCAACTAGAGCGCGCCGAACGCAAAGCCGCATGAGCCTGCACGCGCTCACGCCGATGCTGCGCACGCCGGACCTGGACGGCACGGCGGCGTTCTACACCGGCACGCTGGGTTTCGCCCAGCGCGCCGGCAGCGTCGACGAGGGCTGGATCGCGTTGCAGCGCGACGGCGTGGAGCTGATGCTCAGCGGTTTCAACGCGCACGAAAACGATACGGCGCCGGCCTTCACCGGTTCCTTATACCTGCGCACCGATGATGTCGATGGCTGGTGGCGCACGCTCAAGGATGCCGCCCGCGTGTGCTATCCCATCGAGGATTTCGCTTACGGCATGCGCGAGTTCGCCGTGTACGACAACAACGGCTACCTGCTGCAGTTCGGCCAGCCCATCGCCTCCTTCGACGCTCCGTGAGGTCCACGCCATGAGTCATCGCAGCCGCTTGGCCGGCTTCATCATCGATTGCCAAACCGGCGAGATCGCCGACGCCGCGCGCTTCTGGAGCGCGGCCCTGGGCCTGCAGCACGGCGAAACCGACGACGACGAAGGCGCGCTCTACGTCGACCTGCCGGGCCACGGTGCGCACCTGGCGATCATGGTGCAGAAGGTCGAGCACCCCTCGCGCGTGCACCTGGACATCGAAACCGACGACCTGGACGCCGAAGCCGACCGCCTGGAGAAACTGGGCGCCAAGCGCATAGCCTTCATCAAGCGCTGGTGGGTGATGGAAGCGCCCACGGGGCACCGCTTCTGCATCGTGCGGATGAAGCATCCGGAGCTGGGGCCGGCGCCTACGGTGTGGGACTAAGGGCGGCCCAGTCGCTGCTGAGAGCAAATCCCCCTCAATCCCCCTTTTCCAAAGGGGGAAGACAAGCCAAAGCGGGAACCGCGAACTCCGCACAGCAGCGCAACACCCCCCTTTTAAGCACCCCTTTTTAAGTTCCCCCCTTTGAAAAAGGGAGGCTAGGGGGATTTGCCGTTGCTGTTGCCGTTGCTGCCACCGCCTCGCCCAACAACCCTCACTCCCGCAACATAGTATCGTCCGCCACCACCCGATCCCGCCCCAGGTTCTTGGCCCGATACAAAGCCTGATCCGCCCGATCGAACACCCGCTCCGGCGTATCGCGCCCGGGCTCGCCCGCCGCCACGCCCACCGACACCGTCAGCGCGAACGGCAGCGACGAGCGCGCCACCCGCGCGCGGATGCGTTCGGCGATCTCGTACGCCTGCGCCAGCCGCGTGGCCGGCAGCACGATGAGGAATTCCTCGCCGCCGTAGCGCACCGCCACGTCGCCCTCGCGCACGCTGCTGGCCACCGCATCGGCCACGGCGCGCAGCGCGCGGTCGCCCAGCAGGTGGCCGTAGCGGTCGTTGACCTGCTTGAAGTGGTCCACATCCAGCAGCAGCAAGGCATACGGCGCGCTTTCCAGCTCGCGCATGGCCTCGGGGCTCCCACGCAGTTGCGCCAGCGCCGCGCGGTTGAGCAGGCCGGTCAGCGCATCGTGGCTGGCGCTGTGCTTGAGTTCCTCGTGGCGGCGCTGCAGGTCGGCCTGCGCCGCTTCCAGGCGATGGGCGAAGGCCTCGCGCTCGTTGAGCAGGCGCCGCTGCTCCAATGCGTAGCGGCGCAGCTCGAGCAGATGCTGGGTCTGCCGCGCCAGCGCTTCCAGGCCGGCGCGCTGCGCCGGGCGCAGCTCGCGCGGCTGCGCGTCCAGCACGCAGATCGTGCCCAGCGCATGACCGTCGGGGCTGAGCAGCGGCATGCCTGCGTAGAAACGCAGCGGGCGCCCGCCCAGGCTGACCACGCGGGTGCTGAAGCGCGGATCGTCGGCCACGTCCTGCACCACCAGCATTTGCTCGGGCGTGCGGATGGCGTAGTCGCAGATCGCCAACGCGCGCGGCGTTTGCGTCTGATCCAAACCCAAGCGCGCCTTGAACCATTGGCGGTCGCGATCGATCAACGAGATCGCCGCCGCCGGCGCATCGCACAGCGTCGCGGCCAGGCGCACCAGGTCGTCGTAGGCTTGTTCGGAAACGGTGTCCACCACCGCGTAGGCGTCGAGCGCGTCCTGGCGCTGCGCCTCCTCGGTGGGCGCCGGTACGGCGCGTAGTCGGGCGAGAGACATCGGGGTGGCAGGTAAGGAACACGCGCAGGCTACCGCTGCGGCAGCACCGGTCTTGTGACCGCCCTCACAGCTGCCGGGGCGGTAGCGCGCCCGTTAAGCCTGGCGCCATTCAGGCAGCTGAATCTGCCCCGGAAACCCCTGGAAGCCGCCTTCAAGCCGCCGCCTAGGCCCGGTCCAGCCAGACCTCCAGGCCCTGGGCATTGAGTTCGATGTCCATGGCCAGCAACTCGCGCACCTGCTCGGGCGCGAGCGCGCAGCCATGCGCGGCCGCGCGCGCGAGGTACAGCTCGCCCAGCGATGCGACCAGACGCGCATGCCGGTCCGGCCGGCCGTCGGCCGCGCGCGCCAGCGCCACCATCGCGTCGATCTGGCTCAGCAAGGCGTCGGCCATCGCCGCCACGTCGGTGACGGGGCCGTAATGGGTGAGCCGCATGGCCAGCGGATCGCGCGCGAGCAGCGTGCGGATCGAACGCTTGAGTGCATCGGGCTCGAACTGCACCGGCGTGGTCGTGGGGATCGCGAATGCCCCGCGCGCGCTGTCGAGTTCGCGATAGGACAGTCCGAAGGTGTCGCCGGTGAACCAGCTGCGGCTGTGCTCGTCCCACACGCACAGGTGATGGCGCGCGTGCCCGGGCGTGTCGATGCACAGCAGCGGACGTCCGGCCAGGTCGACGACGTGGCCGTCGCGCGCGACCACCACGCGTTCTTCGGGTATCGGCAGAATCTCGCCGTAACTGCGCGCGATCTCCTCCTCGCCGTACACCGCGGTGGCACCGGCGACCAGGCGCGAAGGATCGATCATGTGCGGCGCGCCACGCGGATGCACGGCCAGGCGCGCGTTCGGCAGGCGCCGCATCAGCGCGCCCGCGCCGCCGGCATGGTCCAGGTGCACGTGGGTGAGGATCAGCCAGTCCACGTGCTCGGGCGCCAGGCCCTGCGCGTCCAGCGCGGCCAACAGCGACGGCACGGAGTGCTGGGTGCCGCAGTCGACGAACGCGGCGCGTCCCTGTTCGACGATGAGATAGGCGGCATCGAAGACCGGCCGGTGGAAGCCGGTATCGATGGTGGTGATGCCGTGATCGGTCATGGGCGTGGCTTGCGCTGCGTTATCCGCAGTCTACGCCCATTGTTTGTCGCCCCTCTTGCTTGTCCCGCCCTTGCTTGTCTTCCCCCTTTGACAAAGGGGGATTGAGGGGGATTTGCTTCTGCTCTTAAGCAACAGCAACAGCTTCCGTCCGCAAGCGGCCGGGTTACTTTCTTTTGATAAGCGTCAAAAGAAAGTAACCAAAGAAAAACGCTGTCCTTGGACAGAGCTCCCCTGCGAGCACGGAGCGGGCGCCGGGATTTTCCGATCGGGCCTCCTGCCCGAGCGGAAAACGGCGCACGTCCTGTGCGCCGCCCTTCGGGTCTTCTATTGGGGCGGCGAGTTCGGTGTCCGATCAAGAGCATTCGCGCTGCGCGCTCACCCCCTCACCCTAGCCCTCTCCCGCAGGCGGGAGAGGGGATACATCCGACGCCGCTTGCTGCTTTAGCCCCTCTCCCGCTTGCGGGAGAGGGGTTGGGGTGAGGGCCCGCAGCATCGCAAACGGCAACGCAACTCGCCCCGACAGGCTTACTCCCCCTCAACCACGAACTGCGCCAACGCCTCCACCACCTCGGCGAACTCCACGCCCTCGTGCAGATGCCCGATCAGCTCCTCGCCCGCATGCACGGCGGTAGCGCCGGCATGATGCACCGCTGCCGCGCCTTCCTGCTTCAAGCGCGCGATCAGCTGCCCGGCCGTGCGCGCCGACTCGTGACCCACGCTCTGCAGCAGCACCCGATCGCCATCGACCAGCTTGAAATAGAATCGCCCGTCGCTTTCGCGGTACTGCTTGAAGCTGGGTGCGGCCGCCTTGGCCGCCTTCTTGTCCTTCTGCTCGGACACCTGCGACAGGTCGCGCAGGCCCACCGCCGAACGCAGCGACTGCATGAAGGCCATGCCGTGGGTGCGGCGCACGCGCTGGGCGCCGTCGCGCAGGATCGCCTCGATCTCGGCTGGCTTGGCCATCAACGCCTCGTAACGTTCGCGCAGCGGCGAGATCTCGGCGTCGATACGCTCGAACAGCGCCTGCTTGGCCTCGCCCCAGGCGATGCCGTCGGCGAAGGCCTGGCGCATGCGTTCGGTCTCGGCGCCGCTGGCGAAGGCCTGGTACAGCTGGAACACGTTGGACGCGTCGGCGTCCTTGGCCTCGCCCGGCGCGCGCGAGTCGGTGACGATGGAGTAGATCAGCTTCTTCAGCGTCTCGCGCGGCGCGAACAGCGGAATGGTGTTGTCGTAGCTCTTGCTCATCTTGCGCCCGTCGAGGCCGGGCAGCGTGGCCACGTGCTCCTCGATCAGCGCCTCGGGCAGCACGAAGTGCTCGCCGTACAGGTGATTGAAACGCTGGGCGAAATCGCGCGCCATCTCGATGTGCTGGATCTGATCGCGGCCCACCGGCACCTGGTGGGCGTTGAACACCAGGATGTCGGCGGCCATCAGCACCGGGTACATGAACAAGCCGGCGTTGATCGCCGCATCCTCGTCCTCGCCTTCGGCGCGGTTCTTGTCCACCGCGGCCTTGTAGGCGTGGGCGCGGTTGAGGATGCCCTTGCCGGCCACGCAGGTCAGGAACCAGGCCAGCTCCGGAATCTCGACGATCTCGCTCTGGCGGTAAAACCAGACCTTGTCCGGCTCCAGGCCGCAGGCCAGCCAGGTGGCCGCGATCTCCAGCGTCGAGCGCTGCACGCGCTCGGGCTCGGTGACCTTGATCAGCGCATGCAGGTCGGCCAGGAAGTAGAAGCTCTCCACGCCGGGGGTGCGGCTGGCGGCCACCGCCGGGCGGATCGCACCGACGTAGTTGCCCAGGTGGGGGGTGCCGGACGTGGTGATGCCGGTCAGGACGCGGGTCGAGGTCATTGCGGGTCGGCTTGGAGCGTGGCCGGCCAGTTTACCCGCTGTACCCGGCCGGATCGGCCCCAGCCCGGGCCAAGCTGAGCGGCCGGCAACGGCACCGGCGGCGCTAACCCCACCCTCGCCGGCGGCGCGTTCGCAACCGTGCCCACACCGGAGAACCGACCATGCTGCGCTCCCTCGTACTGCTCGCCGGCGCCCTGATCGCCGCCACCGCCTGCTCGCCGCTGTCGGCGCGACCGCTGGTCGACGTCGCCGTGGTCGACCGCGATAGCGGCGACTGGCTGCCGGCCTACCCCCACCGCGGCCAGCAGTGGATCGCCGGCACCCCCGGCCACCGCTACGCCGTGCGCCTGACCAACACCAGCCCGCAGCGCGTGCTGGTGGTGCTGTCGGTGGACGGCGTCAATGCCGTGACCGGCCAGACCGCCCACCCCTCACAAGCCGGCTACGTGCTCGAGCCCTGGCAGAGCACCGAGATCAACGGCTGGCGCAAGTCCATGGACGACGTCGCCCAGTTCGTATTCACCGACCTGCCCGACAGCTACGCCGCGCGCACCGGCCGCCCCGACAACGTCGGCGTGATCGGCGTGGCGGTGTTCGAAGAGGCGCAGCCGCGCTACCGCTACGACTACCCGGCGCCGATCGCGCGCGGCGAGCGCGAGCAGGACCGCTACGGCGGCGCGCGCGATGC
Source organism: Lysobacter silvisoli (assembly GCF_003382365.1). NCBI lineage: Bacteria > Pseudomonadati > Pseudomonadota > Gammaproteobacteria > Lysobacterales > Lysobacteraceae > Lysobacter > Lysobacter silvisoli. The sequence goes on from NZ_QTSU01000002.1 coordinate 439,762, forward strand.
GGCCAAATCCTCGGCGCCGGCGCCGGCCGCCGCCGAGTCGCGCGCCGACAGCATGGCCGCCCAGTCCATCGGCACCGGCCACGGCCAGCGCGAGTGGTCGCCGGTGTCGCGCACCGGTTTCGACCGCGCCTCGCGCTCGCCGGCGCAGGTCACCCAGCTGCGCTACGACGACTACGCCAGCCTGGCCGCGCGTGGCGTGGTGCCGCGCTACCCGCGTTATCCGGACTACCGCCGCGACGAACCGCGCGCCTTCCCCAACGGCTTCGTCGCCGATCCGCCGCGCTGGTAAGGCGTACACGCAAAGAAGCGGGCCGGGTTCGCACCCGGCCCGTTCGCGTTGTGGGGTGCCGGCGCGCGATGCGCCGGCGGCAGCGGTCAGTTCAGCGTGTTCTCGAAATCCCGCACTTCCTTCTCGGCGCGCTCGCGTTCCCAACCGTAGCGCTCCTGCAGCTTGCCGGCCAGGTACTTGGAATCGCCCTGGGCGACGTCGAACACGTCGTCGGTCAGATCGCCCCATTTGGCCTGGGCCTTACCCTTAATCTGGGTCCACTTGCCGGCGATGATGTCTTTGTTCATCTGCTTGTCCTCGATCTCATTGGGGGAGATGCGGACCGCTGCCGCGGTACCGCCTGCGCAGTGTGGCCCGCGCGGCATTCGCGCCGGGTCGCGATTGCGTTAGCTGCGGCTTGACGAGGGTGAACGCGGTGAACGATTCAGTTGCGCGGCGACGGGGGCCAAAGAAAAAGGCCGGATCGCTCCGGCCTTTTTCATGACGCTGCGAGGCGCGATCACTTGCCGTCGCGGATTTCCTCGGCCTTCTCTTCGACCTTCTCGCCGGCCTTCTGCACGTCCTTGCCGGCGCCGGCAACGGTGTTGCATGCGGACAAGGTACCCATCGAGAACAGGGCCAGCAGCAGCAGAGCAGTCAGACGCTTCATTGAATTCTCCTTGGACGCAGGAACGTTCGTGTCACCCGTTCGGGCACGCCATCGCGCCCTTGGGTCCATGATGAAGCGAGCCGATGTGAAGCCCGTGTGGAGCCGGCGGCGCCGCGCCGGCTTCCGTTCATGCGCCGATTCGGTGGCCGATCAGTCGCGCATCAGCGTGGATTTGCCGAACAGGCTTTCCACCAGATCCACCGACAACTTGGCCGTGCGGTTGCGCTTGTCCAGGATCGGATTGAGTTCGACGATGTCCAGCGAGGCCAGCCGGCCGCTGTCGGCGATCATCTCCATCACCAGCTGCGCCTCGCGGTAATTGGGGCCGCCGGGCACGGTGGTGCCCACGCCCGGGGCGATGCTGGGGTCGAGGAAGTCGACGTCGAAACTCACGTGCAGGTGGGTGTTCTCGTCCACGCCTTCCAGCGCTTCCTCCATCACCCGCTTCATGCCGATCTCGTCGATGTAGCGCATGTCGTACACGTCCAGGCCATGCTGCTTGATCAGCTGCTTCTCGCCCGGGTCCACCGAACGGATGCCGATCTGGCGGATGTCCTCGGCGCGCATGGCCGGCGCTTCGCCGCCCAGCGTAGTCAGCGGCTCCGGGCCGATGCCGCACAGGCAGGCCACCGGCATGCCGTGGATGTTGCCCGAGGGCGTGACCCGGCTGGTGTTGAAGTCGGCGTGCGCGTCCAGCCACAGCACCCGCAGCTGCTTGCCGGTATTGCGGCAATGCCGGGCCACGGCGGTGATCGAGCCCAGGCCCAGGCAGTGATCGCCGCCGAGCAGGATCGGCATGCGGCCCTGCGCCAGTTCGGCCGCGACCGCATCCATGACCAGGCGGTTCCAGGCCACCACTTCGGGCAGGTGGCGGTAGCCTTCCACCGGCTTCTGCCAGGGATTGCGCGGGCCGTCCAGGTTGCCGCGGTCGACCACGTCCACGCCGCGCGCGCTCAGCGCCTCGCCCAGGCCGGCGATGCGCAGCGCCTCCGGCCCCAGCCGTGCGCCGCGATGGCCGGCCCCTACGTCGGTGGGCGCGCCGATCAAAGACACCGGCGGATAGCTGCGACTCATGGCGACTCCTTCCTGTCCTGGTGCCGGCAGTCAGAATCGAACTGACGACCTACCGCTTACAAGGCGGTTGCTCTACCAACTGAGCTATGCCGGCGAAGTGGGACATTCTAGCCCGCGGGCAGGGGATGCGGCGCCCTCAGCGCATCGAGGCGCAGTCGATGCTGCGGCGCTGCACGGCGATGGCCGATTGCGCGGCGTCGGGGTCGAAGCCCTCGCCGGCGGCCACGTCCAGCCAGGTGCTGGCGCGGGCGTCGCCCAGCGGTTCGGCCTTGGCGGCGAACCCGGCCGCGTTCAGCGCCTGTTCGCGCCGGCGCGCGGCGTCCTCGGTGCGGTAGCGGCCCAGCGCGATCGCGTTGGCCTCGGCGCCGTCGGCGACCACGAAGTAATCGCTGAAACCGGCCGCGGCGATGCGCTGCGCGGCCGCCTGCGCCTGTTCGCGCGAACCCTGCGGCGGCAGCTGCACGCGCCAGCCGCGCGCGCTCGCGGCGCGCTGCTCGCGCACGCCGATGCGCTGCGCCAGCGGTTGCAGGTACTGGCGCGCGGACGCGGCCATGTCGGCGTTCTCGAACGGGCCGAAGCTGTAGCAGCGGCCGGGTTTGGGCGCGGCTTCGGCGGCAGGCGCGGGCACCGGCGGTTCGGCCTTCGCCACCACGGCGGGTTCGGCCGCGGGCACGGCCGGTGTGGCGGTCGCATCGCGCAAGGCCGGCGCCGGAGCGGCCGTGGGCGCGGGTTTGCGCGGCGCCTGCTGCGCGGCCGTGCGTTCGGCCAGCAGTTGCAGGCGCGCCACGCCCAGCGGCGCCGCCTCGGCGGACGGCGGCGCAGGCGGCGTGCGCAGGCCCCACCACGCGGCAACGCCGAGGTTGAGCATCGACAACAGCACGAGCAGCGCGCGGACCAGCATGGCGCGATTCTATGCCCGCGCGGCGGGCGCTCGCATGACAACGACCGTTCGGACGCGCGCCTTGCGACGCGCGTCGCGTTCGCCGCGTGCGCGCGGCTCAGTGCGTCGCGGCGGCGGCGGTGGCGGCGGGCACCGCGGATGCGGCCGCAGTGGCCGCTGGCGGCACGCGCTTGCGCGCTGCTCCGCCCTCGCTCAGCAGCCGCAGCGTGGCCACGCCGGGCGTGGGCGCCTTGGCCGCGGCCGCCGGCGGCTCGCGCCACCACCACCAGGCGGCGACACCGAGGTTCATCACCAGCAGCAGGACGATCAGGGCGCGCAGCAGCATGGGGCCGGCCGGAATGGACTGGGTCGATCCTACACAGCGGCTGCGAGCGGCGGCACGCAAAAGGCGTACGGACGGCCGATACGGCGGCGCGGACGGCCACCGGCACGCTTCAGCTGGCGCGCTCCACGCCGGCCCAGATCGCCAGCCCTTCCAGCACCAGCGATGGCGCCGGCTGCGCCTCGGGCAGTTGCGGCGGCAGTTCCTGCGCGCCGCCGCCGTGCAGCAGCAGCGCCGGACGCGCGCCCAGCAGCGCTTGCGCCTGCGCCAGGCTACGCTCGATCAACGCCAGCGCGGCGCCGTCGCAGCCGGAGGCCAAGGCGTCCTCGGTATCGGCCGCGAACTCGGCATAGTCGCCGCCGCTTTCCGGCAGCTGCGCCGCACGCGCATGCAGCGCCTCGCGCATCAGCGTGGGCGAGGGCGCGATGCGGCCACCGCGGTGCAGGCCGTCGCCATCGATCAGGTCCACCGTCAGCGCGGTGCCCACGCCGCAGACCAGGGTCGCGCCTGCGCCGCGCGCATGCGCGCCGAGCAGGCCCAGGAATCGGTCCACGCCGAGCTTGTACGGTTGCGCATAGGCGATGCGCACCGCACCCAGCCGCGCCTGCGTGCGCGCCACCGAGATGCGCGCGCAGCGCGCGGCCAGCGCCTCGATCACCGCCGCGCGCAACGAAGGCGAAGCGACGCTGGCCAGGTAGGCGACGTCGATGCGCGCCGGCAGCGCCTGCGCCAGCGCCGCGGCGACATCGTCTTCGCGGTGCGGCAGCGCCAGCACTTCGCCGATGCGGCCGTCCGCGCCCAGCGGCGCGCATTTGAGCCGGGTATTGCCCAAGTCGAACAACCAGGCGCTCATGCCGAAGCTCCATCGTCGCGGCGCACGCTGACTTCGCCGGCATGGAAGGCGCGCTCGCCGCCCTCGTCCAGGCGCACGCGCAGCGCGCCATCCTCGGCCAGGCCCAGAGCCACGCCGTGCTGGCGGCGGCCGTCGCCGCCGTGCACCGCCACCGCCGCGCCGGCCAGCGCATCCAGCGCCGCGTAACGCGGCAGGAACGGCGCCAGGCCGGCGCCGTCGAATTCATCCAGCGCCGGCAGCAGCCGCGCCAGCACCGCGGCGGCCACCGCGTTGCGCGCCGGCGCCGCGCCGCCCGACAAACCATGCAGGTCGCACCAGGGCTGGTCGATCGCCGCGGCGGCCGCAGCGGGCATGCGTACGTTAAGCCCCAAGCCGATCACCGCGCGCGCGGGCCCGGCGTATTCGCCGCCGCCTTCGATCAGCAGGCCGCCGAGCTTGCGCAGGCCGGCGTCGCCGACGACCACCACATCGTTGGGCCACTTCAAGCGCACCGCGGCATAACCCAGATCCTGCAAGGCTTCGACCGCGGCGATGCCGGCGACCAGACTCAGGCCGCCCAGCCGCGCCAGACCGCCGCCGAAGCCGCGCGCCAGCGACAGATACAAATGCGCGGCCAAGGGCGAAGCCCATTCGCGCCCGCGGCGGCCACGGCCGCCGGTCTGGCGCTCGGCCAGCAGCGCCACCGCACCGCGCGCGGGCGTGGCCCGGCGCAGCAGTTCGCTGTTGGTCGAATCGATGGTCCAGGCCACTTCCAGCTCTGCCAACGACGTGCGTGCCGCGGGCGGCAGCGCCGCCAGAATGGCCTGCCCGTCCAGCAGGTCCAGCGGCTGGCTCAGCGCGTAACCGCGCCCGGCCTTGGCCTCGATCGCCACGCCGGCCTCGCGCAGCGCTTCGATGCGCTTCCACACCGCGGTGCGGCTCTGGCCACAGGCGCGCGCCAGCGCGTCGCCCGAAGCGGGCCCGTCGATCAAACGTTGCAGCAGCGCGCGTTCGTCCATCAGCGCTTGCGCAAACGGTGCAGCAGTCGCGCACGGGCGAAGCGGGACTCGGTGCCGGCGCGCAGGCGCTGCAGGTTGCCGCGATGGGTGTAGACGATCAGCAGCGCCAGCACCGAGGCGAACCACAAGCGTTCGCTGCCTGCGCCGCTGAGCCAGGCCAGGACCGCCACGCCGACCGCGGCGCAGACCGTGGACACGCCGACATAGCCGGTGGAGATCAGCACCAGGCCCCAGATCAGCAGCAGGAACGGAATCGCATACGGCCACAGCACCAGCAGGCCGCCGACCGCGGTGGCCGCGCCCTTGCCGCCGCGGAAGCCGTGCCACAACGGCCAGACATGGCCCAGCACCGCCGCCAGTGCGGCCGCGTAACCGTGCCCGGTCACGCTGAGCCCGGTGCCTACCGGCGCGTAGCGCAGTGCCAGCCAGGCGGCGAGCGCGCCCTTGCCCACATCGATGAGCACCACGCCCAGGGCGAAACGCCAGCCCTGGGTGCGCAGCGCGTTGGTGCCGCCGGCGTTGCCGCTGCCGTGCTGGCGGATGTCCACGCCGCGCAGGCGGCCCAGCAGCAGGCTGCCCGACAGCGAACCGATCAGATAGGCGGCGACGATCAGCGCGATGCTCAGCGGGGCGATCGTCGGGAGTGGCGCGGGCGGCATGCGCGGAATTATGCGCGAGCGGCGCGGCCGATGGCGCGCGCCGCGCTCACGGCGCCGGCTGCACCGACACCAGCAATGCGCCGCGGCCGGCGTGCGCGCCGATCGCCGGGCCGGTTTCGACCAGGTGCGCCTCGCTCAACTCGACGCGCCGGCGCAGGCATTCGAGCAGGCGCGTGCCGTCGTCGTGGGCATCGCAGTGGCCGACGATCGCGCGCCAGCGCGTGCCGCCGGGCAGGCGCCGGGCCACGTAGCCGGCGAACTTCTCCGGCGCGCTGCGCCGCGCCAGCAAGCCGCCGGCCACGCCCAGGCGGCCGTCGGCCTTCATCCGCGCCACCGGAGTCAGGCCGCTGTAGCGCACCACCGGCCCGGCCCAGGCCGGAATGCGGCCGCCGCGCACCGCGTGCGAGATGTCGCGCGCCATCGCCCAGGTCAGGGTCAGCGGCCGCAGCCGCTCCAGTTCGGCCAGCACCGCGGCCAGGTCGGCGCCGGCCTCGGCCAGTTCGGCCGCGCGCCAGGCCAGCAGCGCCTGGCCGCCGGCGGCGTTGATGCTGTCGAACACGTGCACGCGCGCCGCATCGGCGCGCGCGGCGGCGTGCTCGCCGGACTGCAGCGTGCCCGACACCGCGCGCGACAGGCCCACGTAGATCAACTGCGGATGGTGGGCGAGCAGGAAATCGAAGGGCCGGCGGAAATCGCCCGGCGGCGGCTGGCTGGTCTTGGGCAGATCCGCCGACGCCGCCATGCGCCGGTAGAACTCGGCCGTGGTCAGCCCGACCTTGTCCAGGTAATCGCGGCCGTCCACGCTCACCCGCACCGGCACCACGTGGACGGCATGGCGTTCCAGCACCGTCTCGGGCAGGTCGGCGGCGCTGTCGGTGAGCACCGCCAGACGCAGCCCGGATTCGGTACTGCGCTGCTGCAGCAGCATGTCGTCGGCCTTCATGCCTTCGACCGCGCCATGGCCCGCGCAGGCGTCGAACAGTTGCTGCGGGCGGCCCACGTGCGCATGCACGCGCATGCGCGCGGCGCCGCCGGCCAACACCAGCGAATCGGCGCCCACCGCCTCGATCGCCGCGCGCAGCGCGTCGCGCTCGATGCCTTCGCCCAGCACCAGACATTCGGCGCACCAGCGCCGCTCGGGATCGACGTGCTCGTGCGCGGGGTGCGCATCGGCCGGCGCCGGCGCCTCGTTGGCGGCCGCGGCCGCGCCGTGCACGCGCAGCGCGCGCGGCCCGCCGTCGACAAATTCGGCGATGCCCTCGAGCAGATCGACGAACCCCTGCGCGCCGGCATCGACCACGCCGGCCTTCTGCAGCAGCGCCATCTGCTGCGGCGTGCGCGCCAGCGCCACCCGCGCGCTGGCCAGGGCGCTGGCGAAGCCCGGCCGCGGGTCGCCGCCTTCGGCGCCGCGCGCGGCCTCGTCCAGGGCGTCGGCGAAGGCCGAGATCACGCTGAGGATGGTGCCCTCCACCGGCTGGGCCAGGGCCGCGCGGGCGCTGTCGGCGCCGCGCCGCACCGAGGCGGCCAGGGTGGTCGCGTCCAGCACCGGCTGGCTGCGCGCGTGCTCGGCCACGCCGTGCAGGAACTGGGCCAGGATCGCCCCCGAATTGCCGCGCGCCCCGTCGATGGCATCGTTGCCGATGCGCAGCAGCAGCTCGCCGATGTGCCGGCTGCGCCGGCTCAGGGCCCCGTTCAGCAGGCTGCCCAGGGTGTGGGCCAGGTTGTTGCCGGTGTCGCCGTCGGCCACCGGAAACACGTTGATCCGGTTCAGGCCGTCGCGGCTGGCGATGACCCGCCGGGCCCCGGCGATCAGGGCCCGGCGCAGGGCCGGCGCGGTCAGGGGCGGGCGCAGGTTCATGGCGCGGAGTCTGCCGCAACCGCCCGTCGGGACCTGCTGCGGCGCAGCACGGCCGGCCGCAACGGCGGTCGCGGTTTCGCGCTATAGTCCGGACTTGCCTGGGGACGGTAGTGCCAGGTCCTTCGAGGATTCCGCCATGCTACGGATCTGCCTGTGCCTGCTGATCGCACTCGCCAGCGCGAGCGTCGCCGCGCGCGAGGTCAAGCTGAGCCCGAACGAAAGCTGCCCGGAAACCGCCTCGCAGAAGAAGGACACCGTGCGTCCGGCCACGCGCACCACCGCGCCGGCGCGCAGCGATGCCAAGTCCAAGCCCACGGTGCACAGCGACGAGAACAACGGCCGCCTGCAGTCGCCGCGCTGGCACAACTTCCTGCCGGGCATGTTCCGCTGAGCTGAGCGTTCGGCCGGTACCTTGAGAACCTGACGAAGAACGCTGCGGCCGTGCGCCGCGGCGCGGCAGCGGTTAGCCTGTCGCTCCTTCCGTCATCGCCCTGCCCGCCTTGTTCGATCTGCTGCGCCGCCTGCGCCGACCGCCGGCCATCGACGACACCTTGTGGCGCGCCACGCCCGACGCGGTGCCGTGGGCGCGCGTGCTGGAACCCGAACGCGAAGCGCGGCTGCGCGAACTGACGGCGCGCTTCCTGCACGAGAAGACCATCAGCCCGATCGGCGAGCTCACGCTGAGCGCGCAGCAGCGCTGCATGCTCGCGTCGCTGTGCTGCCTGCCGCTGCTGGAGTTCGGCGCCGAAGGCCTGCGCGGCTGGTCGCAGCTGATCGTCTACCCCGATGCGTTCCGGGTGAACCGCAGCCACATCGACGCGGCCGGCGTGCTGCACGAATGGCAGGACGAGCTCATCGGCGAAGCCTGGGAAGCCGGGCCGGTGGTGCTGTCCTGGGCCGACGTGCTGGCCGACTGCGCCGACCCGCGCGCGGGCTACTGCGTGGCCGCGCACGAGATCGCGCACAAGCTCGACGTGCTCGACGGCGTGCTCGACGGCACCCCGCCGCTGCCGCGCGAATGGCAGCGCGAATGGGCGCGCGAGTTCCAGGCGGCGTACGACGGCTTCGTCGACGAAGTGGATTCCGGCCGCGAGACCCTGATCGATTCCTACGCGGCCGAAGCGCCGGAGGAATTCTTCGCGGTGGCCACCGAGTACCACTTCAGCGATCCGGCGCTGCTGCAGGAGGCCTTGCCGACGGTGGCGGCGCAGTTGCGGCGCTTGTATGGGCCGTCGCCGTTCGCTTGAGCGGATAGCAGCAAAAGCAAATCCCCCAGCCCCCCTTTTTCAAAAGGGGGGTACGTCGATGGGGATTCGCAAATCGTTCGCCGCCCGCTTTAGTTCCCCCCTTTGAAAAAGGGGGGCTAGGGGGGATTCGCCCTTGCCTTTGCTTCTCAAAGCCCAGGCGGCAGCTTCACCTCGAACCGCGCCCCACCCAGCTCCTCGGACTGCACCACATCCAGCGTCCCGCGATACCCGCGCACCAGGTCCTGCACGATCGCCAGCCCGATGCCGTGCCCATGCACGCGCTCGTCGCCGCGCACGCCACGCTGCAGGATCAGCGCCACCTTGTCCGGCGGAATACCGGGGCCGTCGTCGTCCACCGCCAGCAACAGACCGGGGCGGCGGTTCGGCGCGGTTTCGCCCGGCATCACCGTCAGCAGCACGCGCGAGCGCGCCCACTTGAACGCGTTCTCCAGCAGGTTGCCCAACAGTTCCTGCAAGTCGCCGGGCTCGCCGTGGAACTGCACGCCCGGCGCCACCTCGAATTCGCACAGCACGCCCTTGGACGCGTACACCTTCTCCAACCCGCGCACGATCTGCTCGGCATGCGGCTCGATCGCCACCGGTGCGGCGAACAGGGCATGGCCACCCGAGGCCGCGCGCGCCAGTTGGTAGGACACCAGGTCGTTCATTCGCCGCAACTGCAGGTCCACGTCCTCGCGCAACTCCGCGTCGGGCGCGTTGTCGTCCAGGCGCGCGCGCAACACGGCCAGCGGCGTCTTCAGGCTGTGCGCCAGGTCGGCCAGGGTGTTGCGCTGGCGGTCCAGATTCTCGCGCTCGCTCTCGATGAAGGCGTTGATGCTTTCGGTCAGCGGCTCCAGCTCGCGCGGGTGACGCTCGCTCATGCGCGAAGCCAGGCCGCGCTGCACGCGCTTGAGCTCCTCGATCACGCGCTTCAGCGGGCGCAGGCTCCATTGCATGATCAGCGCCTGCAGCAGCAGCAGGATCACGCCCGCGCCGCCCAGGTAGCGCCACAGCGCCTCGCGGAACACTGCGACCTGGCCGCGCAGCGAGGTGGTGTTCTCCAGGATGTAGATCGTGTACGGGAATTCCGCGCGCGGATCGCCGCCGGCGGCCCAGGTCAGGCCGATGCCGTAGCGGTAGGCCTCGCCCACGCTGCCGTTGATCTCGGTGATCGGCAGCGGACCTTCGAAGCGGCGCTCGCTGGGCCTGAGCATGGACGCGGCCGGCAGCAGTGGGCCCTGCGCCGAGGGCGAATCCCAATGCCCATTGGGCAGCACCAATTCGGCGTACAAGCCGCTGCCGGGCTGATCGAAGCGCGGGTCGATGGGCTCGTAGGGTTCGACGAACTCGCCGCTGCGGTCGAAGTCGCCCTTGGCCGCATAGGCCAGCGCATAGCCGTGCAGGCGCTCGCGCAGATTGTTCTCGGCGGTGTCCAGGAACGCGCGGTCCAGCGCGTAGCCGGCCAGGGCCAGGAACGCCAGCAGGCCCAGGCTGGCGGCCAGCAGCTGGCGCGCGCGCAGCGAACGCGGCTGGCCCCAGCTCATGCGTCACGCCCCGTGCAGACGAACGAAAACCGGGCGCGAACCTCGTTCGCGCCCGGCAGGTGTGGATCGGTTGTCATCGCGTGCAGCCGCATGCACTAGCCGACGCCCGCGCCCGTCGGGCGCAGGCCGCCGTCAGTCCCCGCTGCGCGGGATGGCGAAGCGGTAGCCGCGGCCGCGCACGGTCTCGATCGGCTTCATCGCGCCGTCCGGGTCCAGCTTCTTGCGCAAGCGGCCGATGAACACTTCCAGCACATTGGAGTCGCGGTCGAAATCCTGCTGGTAGATGTGCTCGGTCAGGTCGGCCTTCGAGACCAACTCGCCCGCGTGCATCATCAGGTACTCCAGCACCTTGTACTCATAGCTGGTCAGGTCCACGTTGGTGCCGCTGACGCTGACCGTCTGCGCGGCCAGGTCCAGCATCACCGGGCCGCATTCCAGGGTCGGCTTGCTCCAGCCCGCCGCGCGGCGGACCAGGGCGTTGAGCCGCGCCAGCAGCTCCTCCACATGGAAGGGCTTGACCAGGTAGTCGTCGGCGCCCTGCTTCAGGCCCTCGACCTTGTCCTGCCAGCTCGAACGCGCGGTCAGGATCAGCACCGGGAATTTCTTGCCTTCGTCGCGCAGGGCCTTGATCAGCTCCATGCCGGACATCTTCGGCAGGCCCAGGTCGATGATGCCGAGGTCGAACGGGACTTCGCGGCCCATGTACAGGCCTTCTTCGCCGTCCTGAGCGGCGTCCACCGCAAAGCCCTCACGCTTCAGGCGCGCGGCCAGGGTTTCGCGCAGCGGGGCTTCGTCTTCGACCAGCAGAATTCGCATGGGCACTCCCTTATTTGAGTCGACCGCGCCGGAGCGCGTCCTCTAAACCTAGAGGTTAGTCGTTGTCGTTGTCGTCGCCGCGTGTACGGCCGTCGTCGCGACGGTTGCGGCCCTGCTGCGGGTCGTCCATGTAGACACGGACCCGTCCGCTGGGGTCGACGACCTTGACCCGGCTGACGTCGCGGCCGTCGAAGGGCACGCGCTCGGCGCTGAGCACCTGGCCGCCGCCGCTCTCGCGTTCGACGCGGCGTACAGCATCGGACAACGCGCGGTGGCCCTCGTGCCGGTCATGGCCGTCGTCGCGGTCGCGGTCGCGACCCTGGCCTTGGCCCTGGCCGCGACCCCGATCCTGCGCCCAGGCCGCACCGGTCCCGGCCGCAAGGGCGGCGAGTAGGAGCAGGGCCAGCAGGCGGGCGGACAGGGACGGCATGGGACCTCGGGGCTTATGGCATCGGAACAATAGCGCAGCCGCGCTGAATGAGGTGGCATTCTCGAAACGGGGCGGTGAATCCGGTCTGAACTTTTTCTTTACACCTTGGCCGCCCGCAGCGGACGTTCAGCCCCTGCCCCGGCCGCGACTGTCCCACCAGGCGCACCAGTGCCCCGCCCCGGCTAGTAGATCTCGCCCACGCAGCAGCGCAGCGAACCGCCGCCGGCCTCGATCGCGTCCAGCGCCACCTCGGCCACGGCGAAGCCGGCGTCCGACAGGGCCACCCGGCTGGCCGGGGTCAGGGCCGCGGCGGCCGCGGCGCTCATCCAGACCCGGTCGGCGGACAGGGCGATGGCGTTGCCGGCGAAGGCCGCATGCTCCGGCGGCGACAGCATCACCGTGCCGGCGCCGTAGACCTGGGCGATGGCGGCCACCACGGCCGCGTCGGCGAAGCCGTTCGGGCAGACCAGGGCCGCGCGGCCGGCCAGCACCGCCAGGACCACATTGGTGTGGTACTCGCCGGGAGCCAGGTCGAACAGCAGGGTGGCGCGCAGGCCCAGGGCCTCGTGCATCAGCCTGGCCCCGGTCTCGTCGCAGCGCTCGGACAGGCCGCAGTAGCCCAGGCCGCGGGCGCGGTCGATGACCAGGGCGCCGGTCAGCTCGCAGGGGTGCGGCTGCCGGGACAGATCGTGCTCCGCGTAGCCCAGTACGTCGCGGAAGAACGCGCGGATATCGGCGCGCCCGGCCTCGCGCTGCCGCACCGGGTGGCGCATGCGCCCGACCAAATAGCGGCCCGGCGCGGTGGCGTAGACGTTGTTCGGGAACAGCGCATCCGGGGTGTCCGGATCGCCGGCGAAGCAAACCGTGGGCAGCACCGTCGACAGCGCCCGGTGCAGGGCGCGGTGCTGGTCCTGGGCGCGGCCGGCATCGAAGGCCTCGGCCGCGGCCATGTAGCGATTGTCGTCGGCCGACTGCTCGGCGCGGGCGAAGCCGTCGGGCGCGACCAGGAACGCCGCACGCGCCGTGGCAGGGCCGAAATCCGGCGCGGCCTCGCGAGCGACGGCCAAGAAGGCGGTTGTGTCGCGCCCGATCAAGCTGCGTCGGCCCGGGTTTCGGTCAGCGCCAGCGCGCGCTCGATCAGCGACCAGTCCGCGCCGGGCTTGTGCGCGCCCTCGCTGAGCACCTGCCGGAACGCGCGCCCGCCGCGTTCTCCATGGAACAGGCCGAGCAAATGACGCGTGATGTGCTTCAGATAGACGCCGCGCGCCAGCTGCTCTTCGACGTACGGACGCAGCCCGCGCAGCAAGTCGGCGCGACTGCGCAGCTCGCCGCCGAACCAGGCCACGTCCAGCCGGTGCAGCAAATAAGGATCGTGATAAGCCGCGCGGCCCAGCATCGCCCCGTCGCTGTGTCGCAAGTGCTCGGTCGCGTCTTCCAGCGTCGCGATGCCGCCATTGACGATCACCTGCAAGTCCGGCCGGTCGCGCTTGAGCCGGTAGGCCCAGTCGTAGCGCAGCGGCGGCACCTCGCGATTCTCCTTCGGCGACAGCCCCTTGAGCCAGGCATTGCGCGCGTGCACCACGAACATGCCGCAGCCCGCCGCCGCCACCTGCTCGATGAAAGCCAGGAACACCTCGTAATGCTGATCGTCGTCCACGCCCAAGCGGCACTTCACCGTCACCGGCACCGGACAGGCCGCGACCATCGCCGCCACCGACTCGGCCACCAACGCCGGCTCCCGCATCAGACAGGCCCCGAACCGCCCCGCCTGCACCCGGTCCGACGGACAGCCGCAATTGAGGTTGACCTCGTCGAACCCGTACTCGGCCCCGATCCGCGCCGCCTGCGCCAGCAGCTCCGGCTCGCTGCCGCCCAACTGCAACGCCACCGGATGCTCGACGGGGTCCATCGCCAGCAAGCGCGCGCGGTCGCCGTGGATCACGGCGTTTGCGTGGACCATTTCGGTGTAGAGGCGCGCGTTAGGAGCAAGCGCACGGTGGAACACCCGGCACTGGGTGTCGGTCCAGTCCATCATGGGGGCGACGGAGAGGCGGAGTTGGGCGAGTGGGATCGAGGGTGGTGCTGTCATGACAGCATTGTACGGGCCGAGACACTCGCACCATTAAACGGCCTGGATTAGGGTCCACTTTCTTCAAAAGTGGAAAGATGGTCCCAATCGGTAAAACGAATACTTCCCATCAAATCTCGAACAGTCCAGCCATCGATCGTAACCACGTCCGTGGTCAGCTCCATTCCCTCGGCTGTCGCTGCAGCGATCCGAGAGACCTTACCTCCAGGCACAGGAACTCGCTCCTCCTCTAAACCAGCGAGATCGCTTTCAATTGCCTCCATCACATCTGGATCCTGAACTACAACAGTGACATGCAGCCTATACGGGCCCACAAATTGGGCCACCTGAGTGGGCGAATAGATCGCTTCCGAAGCATCAGACTGAGGACGGATATCCAAATAAATACCCTGGACATAGTGCGTGTATTTCTTTGCTATATCGGCGAAAAATTTCTTAAGCTTTGTTTTTTGGAACAATTCGACGAAATCATTCGGCAGCTCGACCCGAACGTAGCTACGCGCAAGCCATGCGGAGAACGCCTCTTTTGCTCTTTTGGTGATGTCTGCCTCTGAATCTTCTAGCCTAAAACCATTGGGTATCAGACGCGCCAAGTGCATCCGCGGCACCCAGATTCGCTCTTCAATCTTAAGGCTGAGAAGCACTTTTCGACCATCGGCGCCGGCAGCCTCCACATGGAGCTGCCGCGGATTTGCGCCATTTGTTAGCCCATCGTTGTATTCACTCGTGTCAAGCGGACGAGCACGAATGAACTCGACCGAGGGCACTCGATCAATGTCCGGGTTCTGAACATTGCACGTCTGACTCGCGAGCAACCAACATGAGTGACCCTCAAAATGAGGCTCATTGTGATTTTCAGGAAGTTGCAGAACGGAGCCCTGCCACCAGCCGTTGCGAACAATTAGCGCAACGTCAAAGCCCTCTTCAGGCTGCTGGGAACTCAGACTCGTAAGCCCTGGACTTGACTCCAGTTCTTTTGGCTCTCGCCGCCCCTTTCTGAATGTGTAGATCAAATTCCTTAATCGCATCCGTCAGCTGATCCAGCACGCCGTCTTCTTCCGAATTCGATGCAAGCATATCCCTAATCGTCACCCTGGAGCCGGTTCTTCGATCCAGCAGCCCGAAGACGGCGTTTCGCTCTTCACGCGTGGGCAGCAGCGAAAGTGCTGTGCGCAGAGCAGCTATACGGACAATGCGATGCGAACGCGGCACAACCTCACCACTCATCCATCCATAAAACGTCTTTCTAGTTACATTAAAAAGACCTGCCAGCGCCGTAACGCTAATATCTGACTGAAACCTTATCCATTCAATGTCTTGAACCCATTGATCTGGCGAAGCGCCATCAGGATCTGCATGAGGCGCTGCCTCCTTACTAGATCTCAATAGATGAGGGATAGCCTTGTTTTCTATCTGCACAACAGGACTGGTTGGAGCACTAACTCCCGCCATCACACCACCAGCGAATGCCACACCCAGCAAGGTTGCGCAACCGAATCCAAGCGCGGCACTCGTTGTGGAACTCTTAGTAGGGTCAGCAGAAGGAACAAAAAATTTAATTGCCTGCTGCCCCTCTAAATTCCTATAAATAACAAAAGACTGCGCTGTCTGACTCATAAAGACTCCTCTTCCCATCTGGAGAATGCATGATCACTACAGACCTGGCGGAAAAACTGATTTGCTAGACAATGAAGCCGTCGCACTTCATCCTCAACTTGTCTCACATCTCCGGCATTTAGCAAAAATCCATTTTTTACGGCATCTATATCTAAAGCACCCTGCTGCCCGACCATTACAGGAATTGGGTTCGTGAAGGCTCCGTCCTCGACACTGACATTCGACAGAAAAGCAAGCGCCAGATCAGCTGGAACCACTGGGTGCCCTGCCCCTACAAATCGGACGGTGAGCTTGTCATCTCCAATCCTGTAGGTACTTGAACTGGTACCAGTCAGAACCTCACCATTCCAGCCCTCCCAGGAGGGTAGGAAAGGCAGAAGACCAGCATCGATGTACTGAGAGAGACGCTCGCCATCTCTAGGACGAATGTAGTCCAAATACCTGATACCGATTGTTTCGACTTCCAAGAAATTAGAGGAGGTCAAAATCGCATCAACGGCAGATGACACGCTCGCCGCGAACTGATCAAAGTGCAGATACGACCTTGTGAAGACCGTCAAGCCTCCTTTATGAATCTGAATCGAAGTGGACTGGTCACCACTGGTAAAAAGGAAGGCAGCACCTGGTTGCGCCGGATCAAAGTCCGGTGGGTCAATAGCAAGCTCCATTCCGCCGGCCGCCGGACTTTGACGAACTCGACTCAGGCGGGGAAAGTCCGCATACAAACGATCCTGAATGGCGCCAATCCAAGAAGGAAGTGACTCTCGTAACTTAAATCGAACTCCGCATAACACGAAGTAGAGAGGGGCAGAACGCAGCACGCCTTCCTTGTTGATCATTTTTCACCCAACTAAACACATAGGCGATCAAAGTATACACTTTTGAACGCCCCGCATAGTTCCCTGTGAAGACTCAGGTCGCAAATTTCGTCGAATATTTACTGGGCATTCAAGACGCCGCAGATCCATCAAGCTATTGATTTTAAAGATAAATTCTTGACAAGGCTATCTTCCCCCCAGTGCCTAGACCTTGGTTGAGATGCGCCAACCGAAGGCGGGCATACACGACGACGTCATGGGCTACGGGAGAACCTAGAACTGCAGTGGGAACGACTCAGGAGTTCGCCATGAGACTGCAGATCCGTACCCCGCTTCTCGCCGCCACTTTCGCGCTGCTCGCCACGCCGGCCCTGGCCCAGGAAACGCCCAAGCCCAAGCCGATGACCTCGGCCGAGAAGATCGCGGTGATCGATGCCGATCGCGATGGGGTGATCACCGCCGAGGAGCATGCGGCGGGGGCGAAGAAGATGTTCGAGCAGATGGATGCCAATCGCGACGGTAAGGTGACGGCGGCGGAGATGGATGCCGCGCATGCGGCGATGGCCACGCATAACGGCGGCAAAGCCAATGCCGATGATCCGCCGCCGAATGAGCGGCCGATGGATAACAAGCGGGGTAAGGAGTGAGGCCGGACGGCGAATGCTGGATTCCCGCCTTCGCGGGAATGACGGTGGGCCAGGAGCGAGAGCGAACCGCGAGCGCTGGATTCCCGCGTTCGCGGGAATGACGGACTCCGGGACTGCCGTCGGTGATGGGCGCTGCCCTATTCGGGGCGGTGCCAGATCATGTGCACGTCGGCGCGCACGTAGTGCGAGCCGGGGCGCGGTGCGGGGTAGTGGCGGAAGCCGACGCTTTCGTACAGCTTCAGCGCGGGCGCCAGCTTGGTGCTGGACTCCAGAAACAGTTCGCGGCCATCGAGACCGCTGTAGGCGTCGAGCACGCCCAGCATCAGCAGCCGGCCGATGCCGCCGCCGCGCAGGCGGCTGTCCACGGCCATCTTGGTCAGCTCATAGATGCCGTCGCCATGATGCTTCAGGGCGACGGTGCCCAAGGCCTGACCGGCGGCGTTGACCGCGAACAGCACGCGGCCGCCGTCGGCGAGCAGGTGGGTCTCCGGATCGCCGAGCACGACACGGTCGATGGGCTCGACCACGAACCAGCGCTCCAGCCATTCCAGGTTGAGACGGGCGAAGTCCTGGCGCCATTGGGGCGCGTAGTCGACGACGCGGACGCCGTCGGTGCTGGGGATGTTCGATGGTTCGCTCATGCGCCGATCATACGGCGCGCGGCTCAGTCCTTGCCTTGGCCCTTGGCCTTGCCGGGCGGCTGCGCCTTGGCCGGGCCCCTGCCCTGCCCCACGCGCGCCGAAGCCGGCGGGCGCTGGCTCTTGACCGTGGGCCGGTTGGGGAAGTCGCGGCGCAGTTCGCTGTCGATCGTGATGGGGCGGCCCCAGCGGTCGTAGGTGGGGACGAAGCCGCGCTTGAGGCGGTGGAATTCGGGCGAGCCGGGTTTCATGCCCATGCGCTGCGCGACCACGCCCCAGCCTTCGCCATGGCTGCGCTCCCATTCGTCGACCACATAGCGGCAGGGGCGGCCCAGCACCTGCGCCAGGGCGCAAGCGTAGTAGACGTCGCCGGGCGCCCAGCGGCGGCTGCCGAGCAGATCGTTGACCAGGTCGCGCGGCGCGCCATAGTTGCGCACCATCTCGTCGACGAAGGGTTCGCGGTAGCGGCCGCCGTAGCGGTTGATGTCGCCCAGCCAGGTGTCCACCCAGGCATCGCCGCTGCGCGGATCCCAACCGAAGGCGTAGTCCTGCGCCCAGCTCTGGCCGACGCCGAACAACGCCGCCAGCGAGGCGAACAGCGCCATGGCGCGCAGCCGCAGGCGGCGGCGCAGGGGCGATGGGGTCGCGATGCGGGTGCGGTCGCCGTCCATGCCGGCCCTCACTGCGAAATGGTGAACTTGCCGAAGGCCACGCCCAGATCCCAGCCTTCGCCCTTGCCGGCCAGGGCCAGCGAGACTTCGCCCTTGGTCATGACCTGGGCCTTGCTGGATTTGACCGCGCCGGCATGGGCCTCGGCGGTGGCGTAGCTGCCGAGCACGTCGGAAATGCTGCGCACGCCGGCGAACTCGCCCACGCCGTTGTCGATGCGCGACTTGCCGAAGCTCAGGCCGCCGCCCTTGGCGCTGATCTTCACCGCCATGCTCTGGCCGTTGCTGCAGCTGACCGTGCCGCTGCCGGAATAGGTCTTGTAGAACGCCGACCAGCCGGCCAGGTTGAAGCGCAGCTTGCAGGTCGGGTTTTCGGCCTGGGCCGGCGGCGCCCATGCGGCGCCCAGGCCGGCGAAGGCGATGAGGGCGCTGAGCAGCAAAGGCTTCATGGGATCGGGCTTCATAGGAGCGGCTCCGGGCGGACAGGGGCGCAGGCTAGCACCGAATGCGGCGGCCGGCTGCGGCCGCACGCGAGGCCGGCGCCGCAAGTGCGGCGCCGGCCGGTCGTGCATCAGTCGTCGTCGCGCCAGCGGCGGTCGTAACGATCGTAGTAGCGGTTGTCGTAGCGGCGATCGTAACGGGCGTCGTAATAGCGGTTGTCGTAGCGACGGTCGTAACGGGCGTCGTAGTACTCGGTCTTGCACTTGCCGTGCTTGTTGCAGTTCGCCCGGTTGTAGGGGCGGTTGTTGTAGTAGCCGTAAGCGTTACCGTACGGCGGCGAGTGACGCGGCACGTTGCGGTAATAGGTGGGGCGGCCGTAGCGGTCGCGAACCACGATCAGGCGGTCGTCGTAACCGTAATTGCCGTAGCGGTAGTACGGCGTGTTGCCGCGCATGATGACGTCGGCAACGTTCACGATCACGCGGGCCAGGTCGTCGTCGCTCTGGGCCCGCGCGGTCGCCGGCGCCAGCGCGGCCGCGCCGAGACCGGCGGCCAGGGCAGCCGGGGCGAGCCATCGGGTCAGTGCGCTCATCTCGTTCTCCTCATCGCCCGCACCATTGCGGGCACGGTGCGACGATGCGACCGCGAGGGTGAACGCGTTTGTAATCCGGACGCTGGCGGCGGGTTTCGCTCAGCCGCCGTTGGGCGGCCGTCGTCGGGCGTTCAGGCGAGCGCGGCGAGCGCCAATTCGCGGACCGCGGCCGGCAGCGCGGGGGCGCCGTCCACGCGACGCAGGCGCGGCTCGTCGGCGGCGATTTCGGCCTCGTTCTCGTGCGCCCAGGTGGTGTGGTACTGCATGTGCACGCCCCAGCCACCCAAGGCCAGCACCGGCGCGATGTCCGAGCGCAGCGAATTGCCGATCATCGCGAACTGCTGCGGCGGCAGACCGAATTCCTCGAACAGCCGCGCATAGGTCGCCGCGTCCTTCTCGCTGACGATCTCGATGCGGCGGAACAGGTCGGCCAGGCCGCACTGGCGCACCTTGGCTTCCTGGTGGAACAGGTCGCCCTTGGTGATCAGCACCACGTCGAATTCGGAGGCGATCTCGCGCACCGCCTCGGGGATGCCGGGCAGCAGTTCCACCGGGTGGCGCAGCAAGTCCTTGCCCAGCTCGACGATGCGGTGCAGGTCGGCGGCGCTGATGCGCTGCTGGGTGATGTCCACCGCCGCCTCGATCATCGACAGCACCATGCCCTTCACGCCGTAGCCGAACAGGGCGATGTTGCGCTTCTCGGTCTCGTACAAGCGCTGCAGCGCGCCGGACTGGTGCAGGTCGACGTAGCCGCCGACGATGCGTTCGAAGTCGAGCTGGGCTTCGTCGAAATAATCCTGGCTGCGCCAGAGGGTGTCGTCGGCGTCGAAGCCGACCAGCCGGATGCCGGCCGAGTCGTTGCGGTTCATGCGCGCATTATGCCGCGCCGGCGCGCTGGGCCGATACCGCAACAGGAAGGGCGGCCGTAGCCGCCCTTCCTCCGCAGGGGAGTCCACACCCCTGTAAACGGTAGCGATGTTGCGCTTAGCCGCCGTGCTGGCCGGTCTTGCCGGTCTGGGCCTTGGCGACGTAGGCCTTGTATTCCTCGGCGGTCAGCGCGCCGTCGGCGTTGCTGTCGGCCTTGTCGAAGACCTGGGTCAGCGCCGGCACGGCCTCGGCCTCGGCCTTGCTCAGGCTGCCGTTCTTGTCGGCGTCCACGTCGTTCCAGCTCTTCTTCTGCGGAGCGGCGGCGGTGGCCGCCGGAGCGGCAGGCGTAGCCGGAGTCGCGGCCGGGTCGCTGGTCTGGGCGGCGTCGGCGCTCTGCGCCTGATCGGCCGGCGGAGCCTGCTCGGCTTCCTGGGCGAAGGCCATCGGCGCGGACAGCGCGGCGGCGAGGGCGAAAGCACCGATCAGCGACTTGCGGGACAGGGTATTCATGGGGCGATCTCTCCTGGAGTTGATGTGCTGCGCAGGTGTCGTGTTGCTTGGGGGCCACCGCACGACTGCACCTTGCCCAGGCACGTCTGAACCGATCGCGCGCTGCGAGCGTTAAAGCTACGTTCGCTTAACCACTGGCCGCGGCAATGCGGTTAGGCGCCCACCGCTTGCGGCGTCGAAACGTGACGTAGCGCGGCTTTGCGCGGCGCACGACCATGCCGGATGTGGCTGAACCAAACACAACGTTTACGAATGCGGCGGTGCACGCATGGGCTGATGTATGCGTTTGCATTCGATGGCGCACCGCATCGCGGTGCCGCTCAGGCCGATTCGATGCGTATTTCGTGCGTTACACCGGGCGCGAAAGTGGCCAGGCAGTGTTCGGCTTCGGCGGCGAGCGCGGCGCGCTCGGGTTTCTTCAGCGCGGCGAAGGGCGCGATGGTCACGGATGTCGCGCCGGGCTCGCGCTGCAGGCTCCAAGTGCCGCGCACGAAGCCGTCCAGCAGCACGGTGGCGCGGACGATGCCGTTGCGGGTGAACACCGCGTCCTTGTGGCGGGCATCGAGCACGCGCGTGCGGTCGGCGTGGGCGAGCAGCAGATTGTCGAAATCGGCGACTAGCCGCGCGGGAGCGGGGGTGTCGGCGTCCGGCAGCGTCCGGTCGGCCAGATCGAACAGTTCCTCGCCGTCGGGGCCGCGGTAGCCGCGCAACTGCGGGCGCAGGCGCTGGACGATGGCGCGCACGCCTTGCAGGCCGGACCAGGTGGCGATGTCGCGCACGCTGGCGGGACCGAACGCGGCCAGGTAGCGCAGCACCATGGCATCGGCGGCGTCGGCTTCGGCCAGGCTTTGGCCCAGCCATTGGGCCGCTGGTGCGAAGCAAGCCTGCTGGTGCGAATCCCAGACCCCAGCCGGCGGCACATGCACCAGTGCGGCCACACCGCGTACCCAACGCGCCATCGCCGAGGCATCGCCCTGCGGCCAGCGGCCCTGCAGCGCGGCGCCCAGGGCGGTGGCGTTGAGCGCTTGCGCGGACAGCAGTTCCAGGCCGGACAGGCTCAGCGCCTGCAGGTCCATGTGCTTGACCGCCTTGCCTTGGTCGCTGTGCAGGAACAGGCGCTGCAGCATGGGCGTCAGCGTGGCGCGCCAGGCCAGGTAATCGGCGGCGCTGACCAGGTGCAGGGTACCGCGCATCATGGTGGCGCGCACCACTTGCCGTTGCTGCATCAGCTCGGTGAGGCGTTCGGGGCGGAAGTCGCGCAGGCGCGACCACAGGCCCAGGTAAGGCGGGTTGGGCGCTTGGGCTTGCAGGCCGCCCAATTGTTCGATCATCGCCACCGGCGACGCGCCAGTGCGTTCGAGCAGGCCCTGCCGCTGCAGCAGGGCGCGGTTCAAGGCGCGTAGCGATAGTACGGCGCCTTCGCCGGTGTTGGCTGCGCGGGGCTGGGCGGGCATGGGGGCTCCTGTTTGTCGGGATGATACGGGAGCGGGTTGTGGGGGCGGGCGTGGGTGACGACCCGAGGGTGACGGTTCGCGCGCCCTCACCCCAACCCCTCTCCCGTAAACGGGAGAGGGGCTAAAGGCTGCAAGCGGCATCGCTTTTGGTTCCCTCTCCCGCCTGCGGGAGAGGGTTAGGGTGAGGGGGTGAGCGCGTAGCGCGAATGCTTTTGATCTAGGGGGAACCGGTCGCGGCTCACGCCGCTCCTACCCCAAAGCAGGGCGGATCAGGTGTCGTTTTCGGCGGAGACGGATAGGTCTACTTCGCCCTCTTCGTCGAAGGCCACCGTTACCGTGATCGGGCGGCAGCAGACCTGGCAGTCTTCGATGTAGGACTGGTCGCCTGCGCTGGCGTCCAGCACCAGGCCGATGGTCTCGCCGCAATACGGACACGACACTTCTACATAGGGCTGCATGGCGACCTCCGATAGCTGTGCCTCAACGTTAACACTGCGGCCGTCACACCCCAGTAACCTCGACGCTAGCAAGCTCGCCGCGACGGCCGGGCGTAACCTCTACGCGATCCGGCCGCCCACCCGCACGGTGCGCGGCGTGGATGCGCACCGGCCACCGTCAGGAGGCCGCATGAAGATCCGCCATGTATTCAGCACGCCCGATCTCGACAGCGCGCAAGCGGCGGTCAGCGCCGCGCGCGACGCCGGTGTGCATAACGACGACATCCTGTTGATCGCACGTTCCGACATCGAGCTCGAGTCCATTCCCAACGATCGCAAGGAAGCCGATACCGACCTGATGCCGGCGGCGCTGCGCGGCGCGGGCATCGGCGGCGCGGCCGGCTTGGCCGCGGGCTTGGCGGTGGTGGCCGCCACGCCCATCGCCCTGACCCTGGCCGGCGCAGCGGCGGCGGCGATGGCCGGGGCCATGGTCGGCTGCTGGGCGTCGGCGCTGGTGGGTTCATCGCTGCCCGATCCGATCCGGCGCAAGTTCCACGACGAGATCGAGGCCGGCCGCATTTTGGTGGTGGTGGACGGCAGCAAGGAATTGCTGACCGCCGCCGAGCCGCGCATCGTCGCCCAGAGCGGCGCCACGCCGCTGCCGTTCGAAGCGCACAAGGCCGCGGTGGCCTAGGCCCTCAGCGCTTCTTGCCGCGCTTGGACTTCGCCGGCTGCGCGGCCAGCGCGCTTCGGTAGCTCTCATGCAGGGCCTGGACCTTGGCGATGTAGGCCTGGGTTTCGCGGTACGGCGGCACGCCGCCGTAGCGTGCGACCACACCGATGCCGGCGTTATAGGCCGCCGCGGCCAAGGTGAGGTCGCCTTTGTAACGGCGCACCAGGCTCTTGAGATGGCGCGCGCCGGCGTTGATCGAATCCTGCGCCGAGAACGGATCGGTCACGCCGTATTCCTTGGCCGTGGCCGGCATCAGCTGCATCACGCCCTGCGCGCCCTTGGGCGACACCGCGGCGGCATTGAAGCCGCTCTCGGCGTGGGCGATCGCGCGCAGCCAGGCGTCGTCGACGCCGTTGGCCTTGGCCGCAGTGCGGAAGTGTGCGGCGAATTTGTCCAACTGCGGTTTGCCGATGTTGCCCAGGCCCACATGCGCGGGCTCGCCCGGCGGCGTTTCCACGGTGAAGGACAGCACCTTGATCGAACCGGGCAGGTTGCGCGTGCTGTAGACGGTCTGGCCGTCCTGCTGGCGCTCGTACAAGGTGCCGTTGATGACGCCCATCGAGCCCCATAGGTTGGGCACCTTGGCGACGTTGTCGTCGAACTCCTTGGCTTCGCAGCGCGAGCCCGGCTCCGGCGCGGTGGACAGACTCACCGTGCCGTCGCGGCCCACGCAGCGGTAGACCTTGCGCGCGTGCGCGTCGCCGGCGTACGCCAGCGTGAGCGCGACGCCCAGCAGCAGCACGGCCGGCAGGGGCAGGCGCTGGTTAATTCGCCGCTCCCGCTTGGATCGCCACGACCCGCACGTCGACCTGCTTGCATGCGTTGTCGCGGCAGATGCCGTTGATCCAGGCCTCGCCGTTGCCGAACATCACGCCCTTGCCGCTGACCGCGAGCTCGGCATAGTTCTGCTTGGCGATGACCTGGGCGATCTCGGGCGTGACGATGCGGTCGTAGGCCGCGGCGAACGCGGCGGCGTCCTTGATCTGGGTCTGCTTGCCGTCGAGCGTGGCGGCGAACGGATACTCGACCATGCGTGCGACCGCGGCGGCATCGTGCGCGGCCACGGCGCTCTGAAACGCGCGGATCGCCGGCTCGTACTGCGCGGGATCGCCCAGCACCTGCTCGATGGACTGGTTCACCTGCGACGCGGCCTCGGCGGCCTCGGGCGCCTGCACGGCAGGCGTTGCGGGTGCGGGTGCGGCGGCAACCGGTGCCGCCGCGGCGTCCGCAGGCGCGGGAGCCGCTGCCGTGGCGTCCGCGGGCGCGGCGGGTTCGGCCGCCGGTACGGCTGCATCGATACCGGGCTTGCACGCGGCCAGGGCCGCGACGATGGCGGCGGACAGGATCAGCGCTCTCAGCATGGTCGGTCTCCTTTGGGGGGCGGCCCGCCGGGGGCGGGCCGAAGCTTGCGGATAGTAGCGCCGCCATCGTGATCGGCAGCCAACGGCCGGCGCTGGATTCCCGGCCGCCGCCTGGGGCACTCTGCCGGCTACGCCCCAGCCCGGTGACGCCGTGACGCCCCCTCCGACCGAACGCGCCGCGCCGCCGGCCGCCACCGCCCCGGGCACCCTGCGCGCGGTCAGCCGCTGGCAGTTGCTGGGCCTGTCGATCAACGACGTGATCGGCAGCGGCATCTATCTGCTGCCGGCCACCGCGGCCTTGCTGCTGGGCCCGTCCAGCCTGTGGGCGGTGCTGCTGGCCGGCGTGGCGGTGAGCCTATTGGTGCTGTGCTACGCGCAGGCGGCCAGCTATTTCGACCAGCCCGGCGGCGGCTACCTGTATGCGCGCGAGGCCTTCGGCGCCTTCATCGGTTTCGAGGTCGGCTGGATGCTGCTGCTGACCCGCATCGCCACCGCGGCCGCGCTCAGCAACGGTCTGGCCGAGGCGATCGCGCGCTATTGGCCGGGCGCGGCCGAAGGTGCGGGGCGCGTGGCGGTGGTCGCCGGATCGCTGGGCCTGCTGGTGCTGATCAACGTGGTCGGCGTGCGCAGCGCCGCGCGCGCGGGCGTGGTGCTGGCCATCGCCAAGGTGCTGCCGCTGCTGTTGTTCGTGGCCTTGGGCGCGGCGCACGTGGATCTGCTGTTGGTGGACGCGGCCGGCGACCTCGGCGGCCACGCGATTCCGCTGCGCGACCTGGGGCAGGCCGCCTTGCTGTTGCTGTTCGCCTATGCCGGCTTCGAAAACCTGCCCGCCGCCGCCGGCGAATACCGCAACCCGCAACGCGACGTGCCGTTCGCGCTGCTGTCGATGATCGCCTGCGTGACCGCGATCTACTTCGCCGTGCAATGGGTGGCCATGGGCACCCTGCCCGGCCTGGCCCAGTCGAAGACGCCGCTGGCCGACGCGGCCGCGGGCTTCAGCGGCGGCTGGTTGGCGCTGGTGCTGACCGTAGGCGCGAGCGTGTCGATCCTGGGCACCAACAGCAACACGGTGATGATGGCGCCGCGCTACCTGCTGGCGCTGGCCGGCGACGGCTACGGGCCGCGCGCGCTGGCGGCCATCCATCCGCGCTTCCGCACGCCGGTGGTGGCGATCCTCTGCATCGGCCTGATTTCGCTGGTGCTGGCGCTGTCGGGTTCGTTCGTGCAGCTGGCGCTGCTGTCCGTGGTCTCGCGCTTGTGCACCTATCTGGGCACGGCGGTGTCGGTGCTGGTGCTGCGCCGCCGCCACGGCGATCGCCCCGGCGCGCTGCGTCTGCCGGGCGGGCCGCTGATTCCGATCCTGGCCACGCTGCTGTCGTTGGGGCTGCTGGCCAGCGCGAGCATCGAGAACCTGATCGCCGCGGCGGTGGCGCTGGTGGTCGGCGCGGGCGTGTACGCCTTGCGGCGCAAGCCCCAACAGGCGCCGTAACGGCGACCCCGGCCAGGCCGGGGCCGCCATCGATCCCGCTCAGCGCGAGCCGGCGCAGCTCGCGCTGGCGCAGACGTTGCGCTGCTCCATGGTGCGGTTCATGTTCTCGCGGCTGGCGCGCGACGATTCGCGTTCCGCGGCGCGCTGCGCGGCGGTCTTGCACACGCGCTCGACCTTGTTGCTGCCGATGGCCTTGACCCGTTCGCAGACCATGCGCTCGTCGGCGGGGCGCTCGGCTGCGGCTTCGGATGCAGCGACGGGAGCCGC
Source organism: Lysobacter silvisoli (assembly GCF_003382365.1). Lineage (NCBI taxonomy): Bacteria > Pseudomonadati > Pseudomonadota > Gammaproteobacteria > Lysobacterales > Lysobacteraceae > Lysobacter > Lysobacter silvisoli. The sequence goes on from NZ_QTSU01000002.1 coordinate 466,030, forward strand.
TTCCTGAGCAGCGGCCACGGAAGCCGCGGACAGCGCCGCGGTGAGAATGACACTGGCGAACATCGGACTGAAGCGAAAAGCGCGCATGGTTTCCCTGCCTGCTAAGAGGCCGGACCACCGGCGCGTCCGTCCTGTCGTGAGTAGGCGTGCGCGTCCCCGGTCGCCCCGCCGGCGCGTGGCCGGCGTTTCGATCCTAAGCGAGCTCGCAGCGGTGAAACCCGCGCACGGCGTTGCCGCCAGATTCGGTCAAGTCGCGCCGTCCGCGCATGATTCGGCGTCGGCCACCGCATCGGCCGCGGCGCGCGCTTGCGCCGCCATCAGCCACAGCGACAGCGCGATCGCCACCGCGACGATGGCCGCGGCCGCATAGCCCAAGCCGCCCACGCCGACCGCATCGATCACCCGGCCGCCGATCAGCGCGCCCACGCCGATGCCGAGATTGGCGCCGGACACGTTCAACGACGCCGCGAACGCCGACGCGCCCGGCGCAGCCTTCATCACCCGCACATGGCTGACCGGGAACAGCGCCGCCTGGGTCACGCCCCACAGCGCCAGCGCCAGGATCAGGCCCACCATGGAACCGACAGCCGGCACCACCGCGATCAGGCCCAGTGCCATCGGTGCGCTGAACATCAGCGAGGCGCGGATCGGATGGCGGTCGACCATGCGCCCGCCCAGGCTGTTGCCGATCAGGCCGACCGCGCCGAAGGCCATCAGGGTCCAGCCGATCCAGCGGCCGTCGAAGCCGGCCAGGCGTTCGAGCATGTCGGCCAGATAGGTGTAGGCGGTGAACATGCCGGTGAACAGCACCACCGACAATGCCACATGCCCCACCAGCAGCGGATCGCGCAGCACCCGGAACTGCTGCGACAACGGCAGCGCGTCCTGCTGCCGGGTTTGGCCCGGCAGGAACCACAGCAGCAGGGCGGCCTTGGCGAAGGCCACCGCCGACAGCGCGGCGAAGGCGATGCGCCAGCCGTAGGCGTCCGAGATCAGGGTGCCGATGGGCACGCCGAGCACGGTGGCGCAGATCACGCCGAAGGAAATGATCGAAATCGCGCGGCCGGCGCGTTCGTGGCCGATCAGGTCCACCGCGGTTTCGCTGGCCAGGGCCCAGAACACCGGCACGCCCAAGGCCGGGATCAGCCGCGCGAGCGCCATCACGCCCAGATTGGGCGCCAACGCCGCGGCGGCGTTGGACAGGCCGAACAGCACCAGCACGATCACGAACAAACGCTTGCGCTCAAAGCGCGAGAAGTAGGCGGTCAGGAACGGACCGCTGGCGGCCACGGCAAAAGCGAACAAGGACACCAGCAAGCCGGCCTGGGGAATGCTCACGCCCAGATCGCGCGCCAGCGGCGGCAACAGGCCGACCAGGATGAACTCGGTGGTCAGCACGGTGAAACCGGCGGCCGACAACAACAGGATGGGGAACAACGGCACGGGAGACTCCGTCACGGGCGCCCGCCAACGACGCAGCAGCACGGCTGCGGCGGGTGCGGTACGCGGAAGGGAAAGCGGTGGGCGGCGCGGCTGGCGCGGAAGACGGCACGCTACGCACGCGTGAGCCGGCGATAAATGCGCGCGTTGCGGCGTCAGCGTTCCGCTACCGGATCAATGCGCTGCAGGCCGCGCGGCTATTGGCTTCGACGAAAAATCGGCGATCTGGGAATCACTGTCCCAATTCGCTGTGGCGCGCTTACGGTGCAGGCGCGGGCATCGCCATGAGCTGGCGTTGCAAATCGTAGAGCACCGCGTCGTCGCCCGGCAGCCAGTCTTCGGACTCCCGACCGCGGAAGCGGCGCTGGAACGCGCGCCGCGCCGCGGCCGGGTCGCGCAAGTCGTAGCCGATCAGGCGCATCGCCGCCCAGGGATCGAAACCCGCCGGCGGCGCGGCGGCATCGGCGCGCGGCCACAGGCCGTAGCCGGCGTCGGCCAGGCGTTTCCACGGGAACAGCGCGCTGGGGTCGTTCTTGCGCGTGGGCGCGATGTCGCCGTGAGCGACCAGCGCCTGCGGCGCGATGTTCAAGCGCGTGGTCAGGTCCTGCAGCAAACGCAGCAGGGTCTGGATCTGCGCTTCGGCGAACGGCGCGCTGCCATCGTTGTCCAGTTCGATGCCGATGGAGGCGGAATTCAGATCGTCCAGCTCGCCCCAACGCCCGATGCCCGCATGCCAGGCGCGGTCCTGGTCGGCCACCAGCTGGTACAGATGGCCGTCGGCGCCGATCAGGTAATGCGAGCTGACCTGGCGGCCCGGCGCGGGCGTGCTCAGCGCTTGCAAGGCGCCCTGTGCGCTGTCCATGTCGGTGTGGTGCAGCACGATCAGCTGCGCGCGGCGGGGGTTGTAGTTGGGCGAGCCGTGCCACTGCGCCAGCGGGTTGCGCGGCGGCGCGCTGGCGCAGGCGGCCAGCGCGATCAACAGCAGCGACACCGCCGCCATGCGCGCGCGACGCCACGCGTTCACGGCGCGCGCCCGGCTTGCGTTTTCAGTAGCGAACGACGAAGGCACGCTGACGCGACTCCCTGCACTGTCATCGGATGGTCGCACGGGCGTAGCCCGCACGCACCCGGCGCCGACTGCGGCGGCCTCCGGCGACGGTTCCGTCGCGCGTCCTCCGGCCAGGGCGCGCGCGGCGCCGTGCCGGGGGCCGCCACCCGGCGGCGCGCTCATGCCCGCGTTCAACATGTCGCTCTCAACCGGCCTTGACCGCGTGGCCGCCGAATTCGTTGCGCATGGCCGCCAGCAGCTTGTCGGCGTAGGAGTCTTTTTCGCGCGAACGCAGGCGCTCCAGCAGCGAGGCGGTGATCACCGGCGCGGCCACGTCCAGGTCGATGGCCTCGGCCACGGTCCAGCGGCCCTCGCCCGAATCGGCCACATAGGGCGCGATGCCCTCCAGCGTGGGATTGCGGCCCAGCGCGTCGGCGCTCAGGTCCAGCAGCCAGGAGCGCACCACGCTGCCGTGGCGCCAGATCTGCGCGACCTGGTGCAGGTCCAGGCCGAACTCGGCCTTGCGCTGCATGATCGCGAAGCCTTCGGCGTAGGCCTGCATCAGGCCGTACTCGATGCCGTTGTGGATCATCTTGGTGTAGTGGCCGGCGCCGTTGGGCCCGACCCGCCCCCAGCCGCGATCCGGCGTCGGCGCCAGGGTTTCCAGCAAGGGCCGCAGCCGCTCCGCCGCGTCCGCGTCGCCGCCGATCATCAGGCTGTAGCCCTCGCTCAGGCCCCAGACGCCGCCGCTGGTGCCGCAGTCCAGGTAGTGCAACCCGGCCTGCGCCAACTGCTCGGCGCGGCGCACGCTGTCCTTGTAGTTGGAATTGCCGCCGTCGATCACGGTATCGCCCGGCGCCAGCAGGGGCAGCAGCTGAGCCAGGGTGTCGTCCACCGCCTGTCCGGCCGGCACCATCAGCCAGACCGCGCGCGGTGCGGACAGCGCCGCGACCAGGGCCTGCAGGCTGTCGACCGCGTCCACGCCCGCCTGCGCGGCACGCTCGCGCGCCTGGGCGCCGGGGTCGTAGCCCACGGCGCGGTGGCCGCCGCGCACCAGGCGCTGCGCCATGTTCGCGCCCATCCGGCCCAGTCCGACCATTCCCAAATCCATCGCCCGCTCCCGATGTTAGTGTTGGGGCAGTGTATGGGGCCGGCCGGGCGGGCCCGCAACACGGTCCTCACGCACCGCTGCGTTGCGCGGCCGCTGCTGACAGGAACTGACACGTGCCCCGGCGATCATGATCCCCTGGCCCACCAAGGACACCGCCCATGCCCGTGCAAGGCAGCTGCCACTGCGGCAAGACCCGTTTCGAAGTGACCGAAGCCCCCACCGAAGTCACCCGTTGCACCTGTTCGTACTGCAGCAAGCGCGGTGGGCTCTGGGCCTATTACAAGCCCGATCAGTTCCGCCTGCTCACGCCGGAGGAGGACGTGGCGACCTACCGCTGGAACACCGGCATGATCGCCCACCACTTCTGCGCCACTTGCGGCTGCACCACCTACGGGGTGAGCCCGGACTGGGTCGATTTCAAGCCGGATTTCGACAACCCCAAGCTCAGCATCAACGCGCGCCTGCTCGACAATTTCGACCTGGACGCGATCCCGGTGACGGTGATCGACGGCAAGAACCTGTGGTGACGGCGGCCGTCTAGCCCAGACCGTGCCCGCCCACGGGCACGGTGGTCGCGCCCTCGCCGAAGCCGGCGATCAGCGGCATGGCGCGGGCGATGGCCGCGCGCACCGCGGGCAGCTGCAGCGAGGCCTTGTGGCTGGCCTCGCTGTCCCAGACTTCGGTGATCCAGACCGCGTCGGCGTCCTTGGGGTCGTGGGCGACCACGTAGCTCAGGCAGCCTGGCATCTCGTGCACGCCCTCCAGCAGGATCGCGACCAGCTCATCGCGCTTGCCGGCGGCGGCGGTCATCTTGCCGATCAATCCGTGCATTCTCGAGTCTCCTGCGGTGGCCACGCGCAGCGGCGCGAGGCAGGCGCCGGCGACCAGGGTGCCGGCAGTGGCGACGAACGTGCGTCGGGTAGGGTCCATGAGCGGCATGCTACCGCGCTCTTCACGCGCCCACGCAAGAGCCGCTCCGATACTCCGGCCATCATCCCCGCCGCGAGCCGCGTCATGCCCCTGAGCCGCGAACGCCTCGAAGCCGAGCTGACCGCGCTGGAAGCGCAGCTGCCGCAGATCGAAGACGGTAGCGACCGCCACGACGTGCTGGCCGCGTTCGCGCGTGTGGCCAACCCGGTACTGGACCAGGCGGCGCCGGAGGATTACGCCTACGCCGTGGATCGCGTGCAGGCCATGCTGGCCGCGCGCGGGCTGGTGCTGGAGGACGACGGCGTCGGCTAGACGCAGTAGCGGTCGGCCACGTCCAGCGCGGCGTCGACGATGGCCAGGCCCTCGCGCAGATCCTGTTCGGCGATGACCAGCGGCGGTGCGATGTGCAGCCGATTGGCCACCACGAACGGCCACAGCCCGCGCTGCTTGCAGGCGGCCGCGAACTCGGCCATCGGCGCGGCCTCGGCGCCGCTCGCGTTGAATGGCACCAGCGGTTCGCGATTGACCGGATTGCGCACCAGTTCCAGCCCCCAGAACGCACCCAGGCCGCGCACGTCGCCGACCGACGGATGGCGCAGGCGCAGCCGTTCCAGTTCGGGCGCGATCACCGTTTCGCCCAGGACGCGGGCGCGCTCGATCAGGCCTTCGTCGCGATAGATGCCGATGCAGGCCACCGCCGCCGCGCAAGCCAGCGGATGGCCCGAATAGGTCAGGCCGCCCGGATAGGCGCGGTGGGCATAACGCTCGGCGATCGCCTCGCTCAGGATCACGCCGCCCAGCGGCACGTAGCCGGCATTGACGCCCTTGGCGAAGGTGATCAGGTCCGGCACCACGCCCCAATGGTCGATCGCGAACCACTGGCCGCAGCGACCGAAACCGACCATGACCTCGTCGGCGATCATCGCGATGCCGTGCGCGTCGCACAGCGCGCGCACGCCCTGCAGATAGCCGTCCGGCGGCACCAGCACGCCGTTGGCGCCGACCACCGTTTCCAACAGGATCGCGGCGATTCCTTGCGGGCCTTCGGCGGCGATGGTGTCGGCCAGGTGGGCCAAAGCGCGCTCGCATTCCTGCGCCGCGTCGGCCGCGTGGAAGGCGGAGCGGTAGGCGTAAGGCCCCCAGAAGCGGACAATGCCCGGCGGACCCGGCTCCGACGGCCAGCGCCGCGGGTCGCCGCTGGCGGCGATCGCACCGGCGGTGGCGCCGTGGTAACTGCGGTAGGCGGTGAGCACCTTGTGCCGGCCGGTGTGCAGGCGCGCCATGCGGATCGCGTTCTCCACCGCTTCGGCACCGCCGTTGGTGAAGAACACGCGGTTCAAGCCCGGCGGTGCGACGTCGGCGATCAGCCGTGCCGCTTCGCTGGTGGCTGCATTGGCGTGGTACGGCGCCAGCGTGCACAGCGTTTCGGCCTGCGCGCGGATCGCGGCGACCAGCCGCGGGTGCTGGTGGCCCACGTTGAGGTTGACCAGCTGGCTGGAAAAGTCGAGCCAGCGCCGGCCTTGCTCGTCCCAGAAGTGCGCGCCTTCGCCGCCGGCGATCACCGCCGGTGGCGCATCGGCATAGCTGGACCAGGAGCGCAGCAGGTGTTCGCGGTCGCTGCGCGCGGCCGGCGACGGCGCGGGCTCGGGCGCCGCCTCGCGTTGCGCGCTCATGGAATGAAGGTCTGCTCGGGATCGTCGAAGGACTTGAACTCCAACGCATTGCCGGAAGGGTCGAACAGGAACATGGTCACGTGCTGGCCGGGCTTGCCCTTCAGGCGCAGGTGCGGCTCCTCGTGGAACGGCACGCCGGCGGTCTTCAGGCGCCGCGCCAGGGTTTCCCAGGCATTGCGATCCAGATTCATGCCGAAATGCGGCACCGGCACCGCCTCGCCGTCGAAGCGGCTGTCGTGCAGCGCGCCTGGGTCGTCGGCGATGTGGGCGACCAGGTGGTGGCCGAAGAAGTCGAAGTCCTGGTAGTTCACGTCGCTGCGGCCCTGTGGGCAGCCGATGACCTCGCCATAGAAACGCCGGGCCTCGTCCAGGTCGCGTACCGGAAACGCCAGGTGGAACTGGGTGATCGCACGGGGCGCGGCGGCGTTCACGACAGCACCTTCGACGGCTGCGCATAGGCATCGAAGATGTTCTGCCAGAACAGGTTCCAGGCGGTGATGCTGCGCTCGTAGCCGCGCGCGAGTTCCGGCAGCGCGGACGGCGTTTCGCGCACGTAGTCGTCGATGGCCTGGCGGGTGAGTTCGCCGTGGATGATGTCCTCTTCGCCGGTGTGGATGGTCCAGAACACCCAGTCGATCTCGTCGGCATGCTCGCGCATATACGGGTGACGCTGCAGGTGCTCGAACATCACCGCCAGATAGGTCTGGCACAGGCATTCGCCGCCCATGCCGCGCAAGCCCAGGCCGAAGGCCGGTCCGCGCGCGGACAGTTCGTCGGTCAGGCCGCTGAGGATGGCGCGGTTGGCGGGCAGGCGCCGTTCCAGCGAATCCGGCGCCACGCCGATGCTGCCCAGGAAACGGTCGTACAGCACCGGATGGGCCTTGCCGGCATCGCCCTCGCCCAACTCCTCGGCCAGGATCTGCCCCAGCAGGCTGCGCAAGCCGCCGAAGGGCAGCTTGGCCAGCAGCAGGGCGAGGTCGCTGATGTAGTCGATGGTGAAAAAACGGTACTGCGTGCAGATCTGCCTCAGCGCCTCTACCGGCAATTGCGGCAGCAGCGCCATCTTCTGCGCGGCCAAGGCCTCGGTGGCCTCTTTAGCCTGATCGGCGAATCGCCAGAACGACTCCACCGTCAAGGCATGGACGGGCGCGGTGGTCGGAACGGCCACCGCCTCCATGGGTTCCGGGCTAGCTTGCATGGCGTGAACTCGAGCGATGACGTGGGCGCGTTGCGCGAGGAAGGCCACGAGACTACTCGCCGCTCGCAGTGCAAAAGTTCACTCCTCATCCACAAACATGACCTAGCGTGGCCTGTGCACGGCGGCGATGCTGCCTGCATCGCATTCACAAATTGCGCAGTTCACATGAAGCCGTCGTTCGTCGGCGACGCTGTCGCGGCCTTAACTTCGGTTCATCTGGTTTTCGCAAGCATGCGCTTACGCGCAACGTTCGCGGCGATGTCTTGCGGGCGGCGTCAAAGAGGCTCCATCCCGATGAATGCGCCACGCGCCGCCATCGAAGCCAGCAGCGTGAATCTGTTCTGGACCGGCGGCTGGGATTCGACCTTCCGCCTGTTGCAGTTGTTGCTGTCGCATCGGCTGGCGGTGACGCCCTACTACCTGAAAGACCCGACCCGGCCTTCCACCCCGGTGGAGCTGGCGACGATGGAGCGCATCGGCGAGCGGCTGCGCGAGACCTATCCGCATACGCGCGATCTGCTGCGGCCGCTGCGCATCGCCGATGCCGACCAGATCTCGGTCGCCCCGCACATGGCCGCCGCGCTGCGCGAGATCCGCCGGCGCAGCTACATCGGCGACCAGTACGCCTGGCTGCCCGCCTTCTGCGAACGCCACGCGATCGCGGACATGGAACTGGGCGTGCACGTCGACGACAAGGTGCAGGCGCTGCTGCGGCCCTACGCGACCGAGTTCGTGCACGCCGGCGGCTACCGCAGCATGCGCGTGGACCCGCGGCATGCCGGTGGCGCCGAGTTCGCCTTGTTCGGCGGCTTCGGCTTTCCGCTGTTCCATATCGACAAGCTGGGCATCGCCCGCCAGGCCGCGGCCGAGGGCTGGGACGCGATCATGGACATGACCTGGTTCTGCCACCGGCCGCTGCGCGGCCGGCCCTGCGGCTTGTGCGCGCCCTGCGTCTACACCATCGAGGAAGGGCTGGCGCACCGCGTGCCGGCATCGCGGCGCGCGTTGTCGCGCGTGTATCGCAGCCTGGTCCTGCCGTTGAAGGGGCCGTTGCGGCGCATGCGGGCTTCGATCGCGCAGCGCCGCGACGCCGCCGCGGCGGCGCCCGGCGAATCTTGAGGACGGTTCGTCATTCCGCCAGCGCGGCCATCGCCTCCACCTCGAACAGCATGCCGTCCAGCGCCAGTCGCGGCACCGGAATCAGCGTGCACGCCGGTTTGGGTCCGTCGCCAAAGGCCAGCGCGAGTTCGCTGCCGAATACCTGCAGTCGCTCCAGGCTGTGGTCGACGATCAGCACGGTGAGCTTGGCCACGTCGGCCGGCCCGGCGCCGGCCGAGGCCAGCGCGGTCTTGAGGTTGGCCAGCGCCTGCCGCACTTGCGCGCGGAAGTCCGGATCCAGGCGGCCGTCGGCGCTTTCGCCGCCCTGCCCGGCCACCAGCAGCCAGCGCGCGGCGCCGCTGACGGCGGCCAGGTGCGAATAGCCGTTGGGCGCCGGATCGTACAGGCCGGCGGGGTTGGACAGGGCGAGTACGGCTGTGGTCTGAAACATGGCCATGGGGATTCCTGAGAAGTGAACCGCCGCGACCGCGCCGCGGGGTATACCGGGACGACGATCCGACGCGGGCAGCCGTGACATGGCGCATCACAAGCGCGACCCGGCGGCGTTTTCAGGGGCAGGCGTGCGCTCACGCGCGAACGCCGTCCCTTTCACGTCCGTACGGAGACGCGCCATGAGCCCCGCCCTGCACAAGTTCGTACTCGTCACGCTGGCCGCCGCGGCCGGCCTGGCCACCACGTTCCACAGCGGCCGCGCCGACGCGGCCTGCCCCGCGGGCGACCCCTGCGAAACGCTGCATGTCTATCGTGTGCAGTCCTGGCCGACCATCCAGCACGACGCCGCCGGACGGCCGCTGATCTCGCTGCAGGAAGCCAACGCCGCCGATGCCGCCGCGTTCAAGGCCGCGGTGAAGGGCAAGGTCGCCTCCACCGCGCTGGCGATCCGCTACAACGTCACCCGCATCGCCGACGCGCCGAACGACTACTGCGAGTGCAACCTGGAGCTGGCCAACAAGGGCTGTGCGTCCAACCTGCCGCCGATCCAGTTGCACCAGTGCGCGCGCGTGTGCCGGCGCGACCAGCTGACCTGCGCGGCCACCGGCGACTTCGGCAAGCAGGACAGCGGCGGGCGCTGGTACGCATTCCCGGTGGTAAGCATGTGCGGCGGCGCGCGCAACGTCTGGAAGAAGAACGCGCTGGGCAACGCCAAGCCCAACTGGTGCGACTGGCAGGAGAACGCGCGCGTCATCAAGCAGGTCAGCTGCCTGGCCACGGCCCTGGACGCGGAGCCCGGCGTGGACCTGGACGCGCTGTTCAACAATCCGCAGCCCTGCGCCGCGCTGGACGAAGCGGCGCTGAACTACCTGCCCTGAGCGGCGCGCCGACCGGCGCGTCGCAACTGCGGCGGAGAATGGAGCCTGGCGGCGACCGCTCGTCGCCGCCATGGCCGACTCCGTGTCGCGGCCTCGTTAGTCCGCTGTGTACCGCGCCGAGAATCGGCGCGGGCGGACGCGACGCCCGACAAGGAGGTTGGCCATGCCCAACAGCGCCGACATGCTGTGGTTCAAGACGCGCTTCGCCGCGCGCATCGCGCCGGCACTGGCCGGCACCCCGCTCACCTTGGACCTGATCACCGCCCTGGCCTGCCAGGAAACCGGCGAGGTCTGGCCGCTGCTGCGGCGCACCTCGATGAGCGAGGAACGCATCCTGGCGCTGTGCGTGGGCGACACGCTCGACGCCAACGCCGGCCGCAGCGCGTTTCCCAAGACCAAGAGCGACCTGGTCGCGCATCCGCGCGGCCAGCCCATGTTCGAGATCGCGCGCCAGGCCCTGGTCGACATGGCCGCGCACATCGAAGCCTACCGTGGCGCGGCCTCGCGCCCGAACAAGTTCTGCCATGGCTTCGGCATCTTCCAGCGCGACCTGCAGTTCTTCCGCGACGACCCGGACTACTTCCTGCAGCGGCGCTACGAGCGTTTCGAAGACAGCCTGGCGCACTGCGTGGCCGAGCTCAAGCGCGGTCTGCGCGAACTGGGCCTGCACACCCGCAGCTCGCTGACGACGATGGAGTTGAGCGCGGTGGCCATCGTCTACAACACCGGCCGCTTCCGCCCCGAGCGCGGCCTGGAGCAAGGCCATTTCGACGGCCAGCGCTTCTACGGCCAGGCGATCTTCGACTTCATCCGCCAGGCGCAGACCGTGTCGGCACCCGCAGCGCCGGCACCGCTGCCGGAACCGCGCCCCGGCGAGGCGCCGCTGCCGCCGCCCGCGCCGGTCACCGCCAGCGGGCCGTTCTTCCGCGTGGACACACGCATTTCCACCCTGCGCCTGCGCAGCGAGCCGCGCATCAGCCAGCCGGCCACCGCCAACGTGATCGGCGAGCTGCCCGACGGCCATCCGGTGCGCGCGATCAGCGGCCGAGCGGTGGCCGGTTTCATGGAAGTGGAGACCAGCCTGTTCGGCGCGCTGCTGCGCGGCTTCTGTTCGAGCCAGTTCCTCAGGCGCGACAACAGCCTGCAGGACATCCCGGTGATGCGGCCCGCGGGCGCGGCGCCCAGCAGCGGCTTGATCGCCGCGTTCATGCCGCGCCCGCCCGGCCACATCGCCCGCCGCCGCGACAACGCCACCGCGCATTCGCTCAATGAAGACGGCCAGCCCGCGCGCACCGGCATCGACGCGCCGCAGCGGCGCGAGGACCTGGCCCGCATCATCGACTGGCTGGCTGTGGACAAGCCCAGCCACAAACGCTACCAACCGCGCTCCGGCCTGACCTTCTGCAACATCTACGCCCACGACTACTGCCACCTGGCCGGCGTCTACTTGCCGCGCGTGTGGTGGAGCGCGCCGGCGGTGGAAAAGCTGCGCCGCGGCCAGACCGTGCCGGCGCTGATCGGCGACACCCTGTTCGAGATGCGCGCCAACGACCTGTTCCGCTGGCTGCGCGATTTCGGCGGCGAGTTCGGCTGGCGCCAGATCGCCAACGCCACGCGCCTGCAGGAGGAGGCCAACCAGGGCGCGGTGAGCCTGATCGTGGCGCGGCGCCGGGCCGAGGGCAAATCCGGCCACATCGTGCCGGTGGTGCCGGAAACCGCGAACGAACGCGCGCACCGCACCGCCGCGGGCGAAGTCGACCGGCCGCTGCAAAGCCAGGCCGGCCACAGCAACTTCCGCTACGGCAACAGCACCGCGCACTGGTGGCGCGACGAGCGCTTCGCCGAAAGCGCGTTCTGGGTGCATGCATAGGCGGCGCATCATCGCTGTAAACCTCCGGCGCCTGCCTTGCATCGCACCATGACCGGACGCCCCAACGCGTGCCGGTATCATGCCCCCGCACGCCTGGAGCACCGGATGAAGCACACCCTAGCCGCCCTGACCCTGGCCGCCGCGGTCTGGACCGCGAACGCCGCACCCAAGCCCGCGGCCGCCCCAGGCGATTGGCTGATCACCGACGTCACCGTAATCCCCGCCGACACCGACGAAGTGCTGGCCCATCGCGACGTGCTGATCCGCGACGGCCGCATCGCCGCGGTCGCCGAGCGCGGCCAGGCCCGCGCCCCGCGCGGCGCCCAGCGCATCGACGGCCAGGGCAAGTACCTGATCCCCGGCCTGGTCGACGCGCACGTGCATATCGCCACCGAAGGTGCGCCGCGCGACAGCAAGAACCCGGCCATCGCCGGCCTGGATCTGGGCAGCGAACACGCCTACGACCGCCGCGTGATGCTGAGCTTCCTCAAGGCCGGCGTGACCGGCGCGGCCAACATGGGCGGCGGCGTGCGCAGCGACGAGGATCTGCTGTGGCTGCGCGACGAGATCGCCGCCGGGCGCATGATCGGCCCACGCCTGTACGTGGCCAAGCGCATCAACGGCCCGCGCGCCGAGATCCTGGTGCCGCGCCCGGACAACGTGCCCGCGTCCAAGCCCGAGGCGCCGACCACCGCCGCCGACGGCATCGCCGCGGTGCGCGCGGCCAAGGCACGCGGCTACGACTTCATCAAGCCTTACCAGTTCCTCAACCGCGAGACCTACCGCGCCGTGGTCGAGGAATCGCGCCGGCTCGGCCTGCCGACCTCGGGCCACCTGCCGGAACTGGGCTGCGGCGGCTGCGCCGACCGCGCCTACGCCTTCGAGCACCCGCTGGACAACATCGCCCACGCCGAAGAGCTGGGCCGATTCGGCCGCGAATCCAACCTGGCCCCGCGCGACATCGACGCGCTCGTCGATCAGGTGGTGCGCAGCAAGCAGGGCGTGACCCCGACCCTGATCACGCTCAAGCAGATCGTGTACATGTACGTGCAGCACGAAGTGCCGCCGACGCCGCCGGGCTGGGACGCCCTGGTGGACCCGATCACCCGCCTGGACTGGGCGCCCGCCGGCAACAACTACCTCAGCGCCAAGTTCCGCAATCAGCCCGGCGCCGACACCTTCTCCGCCGGCAACGACTTCTCGCGCCTGCTCACCCGCGAACTATGGAAACGCGGCGTGCCGTTGACCGTGGGCACCGACGCCGCCCTGCCCAGCCTGGCCTTCGGCATATCGGTGCACCAGGAAATGCTCGAGCTGCGCGAGATCGGCCTGACCCCACTGGAAGTGCTGCGCGCGGCCTCGATCAACGCCCACCGCCTGTTCGACCGCGACGGCGGCAACGGCGCGGTGCGCGTGGGCCAGCGCGCCGACCTGGTGCTGCTGGATGCCGACCCGCTGGCCGACATCCGCAATGTCGGCCGCATCCACGGCGTATTCGCGCGAGGCAGATGGTTACCTGCGTCCGATATCGACGCGATGATCGAAGCGCTTGCGCCCTCCGATCGCGAGCTTTCGGAGCGTCTTCGTAGTGCACTGGATGCCAAAGGACAATCCGGGACGCCAGGCAAGCGGTGAACCTGGCCCATCGCAGGTCATTTCAGCTCTTGCAGGCTGGTACTCTCCGCTTTGAGCCATAGCACCTAAGGGCAGCACAAATGCTGTTAGATCTTGATCGTTTGGGCTTCCCGATGAAGCGGGTGTTTTCGCTCTCCAGTGAACTGGAGAGCGATCCCGAGAGAGTCGCTCTAACGCAGACTCTGACCAAAGATGAGTCGAGACCCTTTATGGGGCTGAAAGGGACTCATGGCCTTTTCGGCTCACCAGAGTGGTGGAGCAACATCGAGCTCAGGAACATGCCGCTGCTTTTTGTGTCTGGCCAGATAAGCCGTGCATATGTTGTTAGCCAGGATAGCTGCGACGCTAACGACACGATTGATTTGATCGCACACGATGGCTCTATTCGCTCTGTCGGCATCTATACCAATGACGAGCGGGATGTTGCGCTTTTTCGCGAAGGATTCTGGGTAGAGATGGTTTATGCGCTTGACGAGCTAAAGTCGCAGCCGGCACGCGATGGCGGGGTTGCCTATTCTAGAGTTGCTTTAGAAGTCGCGATATCGCTGCATCCCTCCAAGTAACCGCATGCGGCCAGCGCCCTGTCCGGCAACCACCTCCCGAGTCACGCCATCAACAAAGCGCTGAGCCGCGAAGACAGCTACAGCGGGCGCGAACTGGCCGGCTCGAAAGAACGCTCGATTTGCTGCAGCAACTCAGCCGCGCGAGCGCAATCGACGAGCCACCTCGCTGAGCGCGGCGATGCCCAGGGTGAACACCGCCGTGGACAGCAGTTGCATGCGCGGACCCTCGGTCAGCAGCGCCAGGGCGAAGATGCCGGCCAGCATCAGCAGGCCCAGCCAGGTCAGGTAGGGGAAGCCGGCCATGCGGAACGGCAGCGGCGTGCCCAGGCGGTCGGCGCGCCGGCGTAGGATCAGCTGCGAGATCAGCGACATGGCCCACACCAGCAGGCAGGTCGAGCCGACCACGTTGAGCAGCGCGGGCAGCACCTTTTCCGGGTACCACAGCTCCAGCAGCGCGGCGAAGAAGCCGAAGGCCACGCTGGCCAGCACCGCCGCCACCGGCACCTGGCGGCGGTCGGCCGCGCCCAGGAAGCGCGGCGCTTCGCCGCGTTCGGCCAGCGAGTAGATCATGCGCGAGGCGCCGTAGAGGTTGGCGTTGAGCGCCGACAGCAGCGCCACCACCGCCACCAGGGTGATCGCGGCCGCGGCGCCCGGAATGTTGGCCACCTGCAGGACCGCCGCGAACGGCGACTTCAGCGCCTCGCTGGTCCAGGGCACCACCGCGATGATCACGCTCAGCGAGCCGATGTAGAACACCAGGATGCGCCAGGCCACCGTGCGGATCGCGCGGGTGATGCTGCGCACCGGGTCCTGGGTTTCGGCCGCGGCCACGGCCACGATCTCGGTGCCGCCGAAAGCGAAGATCACCACCAGCAAGGCCGCGCCCACGCCGCCCCAGCCCTTGGGCGCGAAGCCGCCGTGGGCAGTGAAGTTGGACAGCCCCGGCGAGCTCACGCCCGGCAGCCAGCCGGCCAGCAGGGCGATGCCGATGGCGATGAAGGCCAGGATGGCCGCGACCTTGAGGATCGCGAACCAGAATTCGAAGGCGCCGAAGTTGCGCACGCCCAGCAGGTTGATCGCGGTGAACACCGCCATGAACAGCACCGACAGCGCCGCCACCGACACGCCCGGCCACAGCGTGGCCAGCAGCCCGGCCGCGCCCACCGCCTCGGCTGCGATCACGATCACCAGCTGCGCCCACCACAGCCAGCCCAGGGTGGCGCCGGCGGTGGCGCCCATGGCGTCGGCCGCATACACCGAGAAGGCGCCGCTGGCCGGCCGCGCCGCGGCCATTTCGCCCAGCGCGCGCATCACGATGATCACCAGGGTGCCGGCGATCAGGTAGGACAGCAGCACCGCCGGCCCGGCCGCCTGCACGCCCACGCCCGAGCCCAGGAACAACCCCGCGCCGATCGCGCTGCCCAGCCCCATCATCACCAACTGGCGCGGCTTCATCGCGGCCCCCTGCGGCGCTTCGGCGGCGGGGGCGGACAGGGCGGTCTGGCTCATCGGGACTTCGGCTGCGGCGGGCGAAGGCCGAACGATACAGCAGGGGAGCGCGCCAGGGTGGCCGCTTTTACCTCCCGCTTTGAAAAAGGGGGATTGTGGGGGATTTGCTCTTGGCGCCGCCCCCCACCGAGGTTTACGGCCGTGAACCAGCGACGGGACCGGGCGAATAGCTACGGCCGACGTGGGCTTCCAGTGCCTCTTCCAACACGTACTCATACAGCTGCATCCGCAGCCGCATCAGCTGAGCCACGAAAGCGATCAAATAGGCGATCGCCAGCAGCAGGCCGATCAGCAACTGCCAGTAAGGCGTTTGCCCCCAATCCAAAAAAGCTTTGAGCTGTATGCCCAGTGCTACTAGCAGCGGCGCGACGCCAAGCTTGTCCACACCGCCGGTCAGGAGGCCCATCTTGGATGCCACACGCGCCTGCGCGCGTCGCACGAAGCGCAGGTGCTCGCCTATCGTTTTCTCCGGGAAGCGGCTCACCCAAACGACGACTTCGCGGAACTGCACGATGTCGTGATCAAGCTGAATCACTTGCTCGTTGCGCCAACGCCACAAGCTGCGCGGCACGACCCACAAAGAACGAATGAACTCCGGCGCAGAGCCGATGATCGCCACCATCAGGCCGATCTTCGCCATCGTGACCATCCACATCTGTTGGGTCATGAAGGTCATCAGCAACGACGGCAGCAAGCCGAGGATGATTCCGAAGTTGCCGATGATGCTGGCGATGGCGAACGGCCGCGGTGTATTGAGCACGCTCACCGGCCCCTCGGGCAGCGCCTTCAACCGCCGCTCCAGTTCCGTATAGCTGAAGCCCGCTTTCGCCTCGCCCTGCATACGCGTCGTCCCTGCGCTCCCCTGGCCGCAGCGTAGCGCCGTTCACGGCACATGCCCAGCGGCCGCCACCCTCATCGAGAGCGGCGGCCGCCGTTGCCGCACTTACTGCGCCGGCACCTGCTCCGCCCAGCTCTTGGCATCGCTGCGACCGTCCAGGAACGGCAGCGCGGTGGCGGCCAGGCGCGGCGAGGCGAAGATGTCGTAGTGGGTCAGGTCGGGCAGGATCGCCAGGCGATTGGGCGACAGGGTCTCGCGGCCCCAGCCTGCGTCCTGCAGGCCGCCGCCGAGCAACTGGTAGAAGCGCACCATGTGCTCGGGCTTGAACATGTCGCCGTCGCCGTAGACCAGCATCACCGGGCCCTTGAGCTGCTTGATCTCGGCCGACCAGTCGTAATGCGCGCGCATGAACTCGCCCAGGGTGTCGAGCAGGCGCGGGAACTCGCTGGCGTCCGGCGCGATCGCCTCGTAGGTACGGAACATGGGCGTGTCCTTCATCATCGGCGCGATCGCGCCGGTCAGGCCGTTCTGCTGCGCGCGGATGCCGGGATAGAAGCCGTCGTCGGAGTAGCCGGCCGACACCAGCACCAGCCGGCGCACCTGCTGCGGATGCTGGATCGCCATCCGCAGGGCCACGCAACCGCCCAGCGAGTAACCCATCACGTCGACCTGCTTATGACCCAGGCTCCGGGTCAGTGCGGCCAGGTCGTCGCCGATGGCCTGGCAGCTGAAAGGCCGCTGGCCCAGCGGGGTGCGGCCGTGGCCCTGCAGGTCCACGGCGATCACCTGGCGGTGTTCGGCCAGCTGGGTCAGCACCGGGCCGAACATTTCGATGGCGCCCAGGCCGCCATGCAACAACAGCAGAGGCTCGCCCTTGCCGCGCACTTCGTAGTAGTAGTTGATGCCGCCGATTTCCTTGCGCGCCTTGGTCACGTCGGCATTGACGGTGACGGCGGGGCGCGCGGGCGCGGCGGGGGTTTCGGCCGCGATCGCGGCGGCCGGCGAAAGCACGGCGAGCGTGGTGCAGGCCCACAGGGCCAGGGTGGCGAGTTTCATGGTCGGTCTCCAGGTCGGCGATCCGGCGCCACGGCGGCGCTGGAATTCGGTATTCACTGGAGCGACGAACGGCGGCGGCGCGGATCGACACGGCCGGCGAAAGATTTTTTCGGCCCCGCTGGCCGGCTCAGTCCTCCGCGACCAGCCCGGTCGCCAGCGCGCGTTCGCGGTTGCCGAAGATCGCCATGGCCGTGCGCATGCGCAGGAAGCCCAGCTTGAGGTAAAAGCCCTCCTTACCCGGATTGGCATAGAGGATGATCTTGCGGTGGCCGGTCGACAGCGCCACCAGGCGCTGGACGATGGCCTTGCCCAGTCCGCTGCCTTGCGCGCGCGGGTGCACGGCGATGTCGCACAGATAAGAGCAGTCCAGTCCGTCGGCCAGGGCCCGGCCGGCGCCGATCAGGCCTTGCTCGTCGTAGACGAAGCACACGTAGCGGCTGTTCCCGTACACCACGGCCAGATCGCGCGCAGGCTTATCGCCCAAGGGCGCCACCCGGTACAGCGCCGACAACTCTTCCCAATCGACACGTTCGCAGTCTTCCCGCCATTCCATCGTCGTCGTCCCGTTTGAGTTGCGGCGCCCCGGTCTGGTGCGCACGTGACCCTACCTTAGGCTGCCACTGGAAGCGATTCCATCCGGAGCCGGCATCCAGCCGCGTGGCATTCGACTCCGGCGCGCTCGAGGCCGCGGCGATCGATGCTTTCAAGATCCCGTCACTGTCGCCGCGCCGCCGAGACCGATCGCGCTTTTCCTGCGGACACGGCTAAAGATGCGCAGGGCGTAACCGCTATGCGCATCTTGGCCGTGGTGTGATCGTCGGCGCCGTTTTCGCAAGCGGTGTGTGACGCCGGCGTGATACGTGGCGAATACACAATCGGCTTCACAGTTCTGCACGCGCCACTAATGGCAGCCTGTAGTCGAGTTCGGTTCTGAACTCATACGTCTGGACGACAACATCGAACCGGAGGCGGCAGGCAGCCGCCGTATTCCGGCGATGCGCACAAGGAGCCCCGTGCGATGAACGTAGCGCATGCAGTTCCGTTGCCGCTGTCCGTGGCCCAGCTCGGTCTCTGGTTCGGCCAGAAGATCGCCGGGCCCGGCGCCAATTTCAATCTGGCCGAAGCCATCGAGATCCGTGGCTGGATCGACCCGGGCCTGTTCCTGCGCGCGCTGCGCCAGGTCTCATCCGAGGCCGACGCGCTGCGCCTGCGCCTGGTCGACATCGACGGCGTGCCGCACCAGCAGGTGGTGGGCGAGCGCATCGACCATTTCCCCTACTTCGACCTCAGCGGCGAGCCCGATCCGGACGCCGCCGCCGAAGGCTGGATGGCCGACGAACTGTCCGCGCACGCCGAACTCGACGCCGGACCGCTGTGGGCCTGCGCGCTGTTCAAGCTCGGCCACGAGCGCCACGTCTGGTACCACCGCGCCCACCACATCGTGCTCGACGGTTACGGCGGCGGGCTGATCGCGCGCCGCGTGGCCGAGATCTATGCCGCCTATGCCGTCAACCGCGAGCCCGAGCCCGCGCGCTTCCCCAGCCTGGCCTCGCTGCTGGCCGGCGAAGACGAATACCGCGCCAGCGACCGCTGCCGGCGCGACCGCGAGTACTGGCACGCGCAGCTGGCCGAACTGCCGGAGCCGGCCACGCTGTCGCGCCGCAGCCGGCGCCACGGCACCGGCCTGCGCCGCAGCAGCGGCGTGCTCGACGGCATCGCCACGCGCCGCCTGCGCGCGCTGGGCAAGACCTATTCGGCCAGCCTGCCGCAGGTGCTGATCGCCTTGGTCGCGGCCTATTACTACCGCGCCACCGGCGCGTCCGATCTGGTCCTGGGCATGCCGGTCAGCGGCCGGGTCAACCATGCCCTGCGGCGCACGCCGGGCATGGTCGCCAATGCGGTGCTGCTGCGGCTGTCGCTGTCGCCGGCCATGCGCCTGAGCGAACTGATCGCGCAGACCTCGCGCGTGGTCGCGCAGGCGCTACGCCATCAGCGCTACCGCTACGAGGACCTGCGCCGCGAACTGGGCCTGGTCGGACAAGGTCAGCGCGTGGCCTGGCTGGGTGTGAACATCGAGCCCTTCGACTACGTGCTGGAGTTCGCCGGCGCCCTGGGCACGCCGCGCAACCTGTCCAACGGCACGGCCGAGGACCTGACCGTGTTCGTCTACGACCGCGGCGACGACAACGGCCTGCGCTTCGACTTCGACGCCAACCCGGCCCTGTACGATGCCGACGAGCTCGACGCCCACCGCCGCCGGCTGGAACGCCTGCTCGCAGCCGCGCTGTCCGACCCGTCGACGGCGCTGGGCGACATCGACCTGCTCGAGCGCGAAGAGCGCGATCGTCTGCTGCTGCAATGGAACGACACTGCCGCGCCGGTGCAGGCCGCCACCCTGCCCGCGCGCTTCGCCGAACAGGCCGCGCGCAGCCCCGATGCCACCGCGGTGCGCTGCGACGGCCGCCGACTGAGCTACCGCGAGCTGTTGCTGCGCAGCCAGCATCAGGCGCAGCGCCTGGTCGAGCGCGGGGTGACGCCCGGCCGCATCGTCGCCATGGCGCTGCCGCGCGACGAGCGCCTGCTCACCGCCATGCTCGCCATCGGCTACGCCGGCGCGGCCTATCTGCCGCTGGACCCGGACGCGCCCGACGAACGCCTGGCCGCGATGCTCAACGACGCGCGTCCGGCGCTGCTGCTGACCACGCCGGAACTGGCGCCGCGCCTGTCGCGCCTGGGCGTGACCGCGGCCACCATGAACCTGTGCGGCCCCAGCGCGACGCCGCTGCCGCTGGACCGCTCCACACCGGAAGGCGGCGCCTACGTGCTCTACACCTCCGGCTCCACCGGCCTGCCCAAGGGCGTGGAGGTCAGCCACCGCAATCTGGACAACCTGCTAGAAGCGATGCGGCGCCAGCTCTCGCCCCACGCCGGCGACCGCTTCCTGGCGGTGACCACGGCGGTGTTCGACGTGGCCGCGCTGGAACTGTTCCTGCCGCTGGTGGTGGGCGCGCAGACGGTGATCGCCGCGGCGGACGTGGTCCGCGACCCGCCGCGCCTGGCCGAGCTGATCCGCGAGCACCGCATCGGCTACGTGCAGGCCACGCCGTCGCTGTGGCGCATGTTGCTGGCCAACGGCGACACCGATCTGTCCGGCGTGCACGCATTGGCCGCGGGCGAAGCGCTCAGCGCCGAGCTCGCGCAGCGCCTGGCGCGCCTGGCCGACAAGGTCAGCAATCTCTACGGCCCCACCGAAACCACGGTCTATTCGACGGCGATCCAACTGACGCCAGCGGACCTGGCTGCGCCGCCGATCGGCCGCCCGCTGCTCAACACCCGACTGTACGTGCTCGACAGCGCCGGCGGCCTGATGCCCGCCGGTTGCGCCGGCGAGCTCTACATCGGCGGCGCGGGCGTGGCCAAGGGCTATCTCAACCGGCCCGAACTCACCGCGCAGCGCTTCCTGCCGGACCCCTTCGACCCGCGCGGCGGCCGCATGTACCGCACCGGCGACCGGGTGCGCTGGCGCGAAGACGGCGTGCTCGAATACCTGGGCCGCGGCGATCAGCAACTGAAGGTGCGCGGCAACCGGGTCGAGCCCGGCGAAATCGAGAGCCAGCTGATGCGCCACGCCGACGTGGCCGAAGCGGCGGTGGTCGCCGAAACCGCCGTCGGCGAAGGCGGCCTGCGCCTGATCGCCTACGTGGTGCCGGCCGCGGGCGCGGCCCTGCAGACCGATGCGCTGCGCCGCTATCTGGCGCGCAAGCTGCCCGACTACATGGTGCCCGCCGCGCTGGTGCCGCTGGACGCGCTGCCGCTGACGGCCAGCGGCAAGCTCGACCGCAAGGCGCTGCCGGCGCCCGAGCGCGGCGACCGCGCCGGATTTGCGCCGCCGCGCAACGAACTCGAACGCCAGCTCGCGGCGATGTGGGCCGAGCTGCTGGCGCTGCCGCAGGTGAGCATCCACGACAGTTTCTTCGACCTGGGCGGCGATTCGCTGACCGCCGCGCAGCTGATCGCGCGCCTGCCCGAACGCTTCGGCAAGCGCCTGCCGGTGGCCAGCCTGTTCGATGCCTCCACGGTGGCCGGCCTGGCCGCGCTGCTGGAGCGCACCGAGCACGAGCACGGCGATCCGCTGGGCCCGGTGCTGTCGCTGCGGCGCCCGCCGCCGCGGCCGGAACGCGCGCCGCCGCGGCCGCTGTTCTGCATCCACCCCATCGCCGGCCTCAGCCTGGGCTATGCCGGGCTGCTGCGGCATCTGGACCCGGCGCTGCCGGTGTACGGACTGCAGGCGCGCGGCCTGCGCGGCGACGAAGCGCTGCCGGCCAGCATCGAAGCGATCGCCGCCGATTACCTCGCCCAGATCAAGCGCCTGCAGCCCGAGGGCCCCTACCGCCTGCTCGGCCGCTCGCTGGGCGGCACCATCGCCCACGCACTGGCCGCGCAACTGCGTGAACTGGGCCAGCCGGTGGAACTGCTGGCGATGATCGACAGTTATCTGTTCGCGCCGCAGGCACGCGCCGATGACCCGGCCGAGGACGCACGCGCAGCGCTGGACTTCCTGGGCATCGCCGCGGCCGCGGACACGGCGCCGCGCAGCCTGGACGAGCTGGCGCCGGCCCTGCTCGCGCACAACGCGCGGGCGATGCCGCTGCTGCATGAGATCGCGCGCGACAACCCGCGCTTCGTCGAACGCGCGTTCGCGGTGATGCGCAACAACCTGAGCCTGGCACGCCGGCACGCGCCGCCGCGGCTGGACCTGGACCTGGTCTATTTCCACGCCACCCAGCGCCATGCCGAACCGCCGCCGTGGGTGCGCCACCGTCCGGAGGACTGGCAGCCCTACATCGGCGGCCGCTTCGAACTGCACGCGCTGGACTGCCACCACGAAGGCGTGCTGGACCCCGCGCCGGCCGCGCGCATCGGCCAGGTGCTGCGCCAGCGCCTGGACGCAGCGCGCGAACGCGGCAGCGACGACGACGCGCAGCACCGGTCGCTCGCCCATGCCTGACTCGCTCGCACCTTTCGCCAAGCCCATCGCCATCTTCACCATCGGCACCCTGGGCGACGTGCGCCCCTGCGTGGCCCTGGGTCAGGGCCTGCAGCGCGCCGGCCACCCGGTGCGCATCGTCACCAGCGCCAATTTCGAGCCCCTGGTGCGCGATAGCGGTCTGGAGTTCCGGCCGCTGACCGCCGACTTCCAGGATCTGCTCGACGGCGACCGCAGCATCTCCGAGCGCGGCCTCAATCTGTACGCGATGGCGCGCACCTTCCGCGAGCGCTACGCGCGCTGGGCCGAGCATTGGGTGGCCGAAGGCCTGGCCGCCAGCGAAGGCGCCGGCCTATTGATCGGCGTGAGCAACGCGATCCAACTGGCCAAGGCGTTGTCGGAAGCGCGCGGCATCCCGTTCGCGATCGCGCGCCTGCAGCCGCTCACGCCTTCGCGCCTGCTGCCGCCGATGGTGCTGGCCGGCACCCGCGAACGCCTGCCCGGCGCGCTCAGCCTGGGCTTGTACAAGCTGATCCACCTGCTGGTCTGGTACGTGATGCAGCCGGCGATCAACGAGCGCGTGCGCCCGCAATTGGGTTTGCCGCGCTTTCCCTGGTACGGTCCGCACCTGGGCCGGCGCCCGCAGCAGGAACTCACGATCAACGGCTACAGCGCGCAGCTGCTGCCGCGCCCCGCGGACTGGCCGGCCAGTTCCCAGGTCACCGGTTACTGGTTCCTCGATCAAAGTCACTGGCGCCCCAGCGCCGGTTTGCAGCGTTTTCTCGATGCGGGCGAGGCGCCGGTGTACGTGGGCTTCGGCAGCATGGTCAACGACGACGCGGCCGGCTTCACCCGCACCGTGCTCGACGCGCTCGCGCGCAGCGGCCGCCGCGCCGTGCTCGCCACCGGCTGGGGCGGCCTGGACGGCGAAGAGGGCCAGCGCGACGAGCGCACCTACATACTGCGCCACGCCCCGCACGACGCGCTGTTCCCGCTGATGTGCGCGGCCGTGCACCACGGCGGCGCCGGCACCACCGCCGCAGCGGTACGCGCCGGCATCCCTTCGGTGGTGGTGCCGTTCTACGGCGACCAGCCGTTCTGGGCGCGCTGCCTGCAGCGCCGCGGCGTGGCGCCGCCGGCGGTGCAACGCAAGGCCCTGGATGCGGCGTCGCTGGCCGCGGCCATCGACGCCACCCAGCAGCCGGCGATGCGCGAGGCCGCCGCGGCATTGGGCCGCAGCGTGCGCGCCGAGGACGGTGTGGGCGCCGCGGTGCGGCAACTGCGCGACTGGGGGCTGCTGTCCGCATCGCCATCGTTGCGGAGCGTGGCATGACTACGGCGCGGCCGCTGACCCTGTACGAACGCGCGCTCTACGGCGAAGGCCTGCTGCCAGGCAACGTGATCCTCACCGCCAGCCTGGACGGCACGCTCGAAGAAGCCGACCTGCGCCGCGCCCTGGCGCAGTTGCAGGCACGCCATCCCCTGCTGCGCTGCCTGATCCAGACCCACGACGGCCGCCCCTGGTTCGTGCCGCAACAATCGGCGCCCCCGTTGCCGCTGCGCATCGTCGCGCGCGCCGGCCACGACGACTGGAACGCCTGGGCCGACCGCGAACTGCAAACGCCCATCGACGGCGCGCGTTTCCCGCTGGCGCGCGTGCTGTGGCTGCGCGGCGAGCGCCACCACGAGCTGATCGTGGTCTGTCACCACGCCATCTGCGACGGCCGCGCCCTGATCGCCCTGCTCGACGGCCTGCTGCGCGCCTGCGCCTACCCCGAGCAAACGCCCGCCCCGCGCGATGCCCTACCCGCCTTCGCCGATCTGGTGCCGGCGATCGTGCGCCACGATCCGCGCCTGCAGCGCAGCATCCGCTGGCGCGCGGCGGCATTGCGGCTGCTGCTGCGCCTGCTGCCGCAGCGGCCCACCCAGCACTACGGCGCGGTCTATCGCGAGCTATGGACCCTGGACGAAGCCGCGACCCGGCGCCTGTCCGAACGCTGCCGCCAGGAAGGCGTGAGCCTGTACGCCGCGCTCGCGCTGGCGCACATCCAGGCCTTTCGCGAGGTCTGCGGCCGCCGCGTCCGCCGCTACCGCGCGCCCGTGGACATGCGCCGGCTGCTGCCGGCGATCGGCGACGACGCGCT
This sequence comes from Lysobacter silvisoli, assembly GCF_003382365.1. Classification (NCBI taxonomy): domain Bacteria; kingdom Pseudomonadati; phylum Pseudomonadota; class Gammaproteobacteria; order Lysobacterales; family Lysobacteraceae; genus Lysobacter; species Lysobacter silvisoli. The sequence continues at coordinate 490,461 of NZ_QTSU01000002.1, forward strand.
GTTCGGCATCGCCCCCACGGTGGAACTCAAACCGGGCGCGCCGTTCGACGGCCGCGCACGCGATACGTTCTGGACGCGCGCACGCGCATTGCAGGACGACCTGCAAGAACGCATCGAAGCCCTGGGCCCACGCACCGTGCGCAACTTCCTGGGCCTGGAACTGCTGCACCCGGTGTACGCGCGCATGGCCGCCTACGGCCGCGCCCAGCGTGCCGGCGCCGAGCTCACCCTGAGCAACCTGGGCCGGCTGCCGCTGGCCCAGGACTACCGCGGCCTGCGCCTGCGCGCGGTGCGCGGCATCTCCGGGCTGGTCGGCGAAACGCCGGCGCAGCTGCTGACCATCGCCGGCTACGCCGGCCGGCTCGAGTTCGTGCTGGCCTCGGACGAAGACTCGCTGCCGCGCGCGCAGGCACTGCGCATCCGCGAGCGCGCGACCGACTTGCTGCAAGCCCTGGGCGAGGCCGCCCAGACCCATCCCGCCAACGCCGCCCCGGTACGCGCGCCATGACCCGCTACGGCCTGATCTTCGTGCTGTACCGCCCCAACGCCGAGTTCGTCGCCAACCTGCGCCACGCGCGCGCGATCTGCGCCGACCTGGTGGCGGTGGACAACACGCCCGAGCCCGACGCCGAACTGCACGACGCCCTGCACCGCGAAGGCCTGGCGGTGCTGGTCAACCGCAACCGCGGCGGCCTGGCCGGCGCCTACAACCGCGGCGCGGAGGTGCTGCTGGCGCGCGGCTGCGAGGTGATCTTCCTGCTCGACCAGGACTCCAGGATCGAGGCCACGTTCTTCGACGGCATGATGCAGGCCTGCGCCCAGATCGGCGACGAGCGCTTCGTGCTCGGCCCGCGCGTGTACGAGGTCAACCTGGGCAAGTGCATGCCGACCTTTCCGCCAGGCCGCCGCTTTCCGCGGCCGGTGCGCATGAACGACCACCGCAGCGGCCTGTTCCCGACCCTGTTCGTGATCTCCTCCGGTTCGGCGATTTCGGCGGCGGCCTACCGCGCGCTGGGCGCGTTCCGCGAGGACTATTTCATCGAGTATCTGGACATCGAGTACGGCCTGCGCGCGTCCAGCCAGGGCGTGCCGGTGTACATGAACGCCGCGGTGACCCTGGAGCAGACCACCGGCCAGATCGAGCGCCACGGCAAGCTCTACACCACCCACCACGTGGCTTGGCGCCGCTACTACGGCGCGCGCAACGCGGTGCATTGCCTGCGCCTGTACAAGGCGCATTGGGGTTTCCATTGGCTGGCCGGCGCGCTGGCGCTGCACCAGGGCCTGTGCGTGGCGCTGTTCGAGCCGGACAAGCGGCGCAAGCTGGCGGCGATCGCCTGCGGTTACTGGGACGGGCGCCGCGGCCGCCTGGGCACCTTCGAAAGCCTGCATCCGCGCCTGCACGCGTACTGCACCGGCGCGCGTCGCCAAACCGCGACGCCTGTGGCCGCCGGATCGGCGCCCGGGAGCGCGCCATGAGCCGCAGGCTGTCGACCATCGAACACCTGATCGACGGCAGCATCGTCTACGCGATCCGGATCGAAGGCCGCATCGACGAAGCGCGCCTGCGCCTGGCCCTGTCGCGCGTGCAGGCCAAGCACCCGGCGCTGCGCGCGACCCTGCGCAGCCAACGCGGCGGCCTGCACTACGTGGACGACGGCGCCGGCGCGGTGCCGCTGCGCATCCAGCCCTTGCGCGGCCGCGACGATGCGCGCGAGGAGGCCCAACGCGAACTGCTGCGGCCCTACCCCGAAGGCCAGCCGCAGCTGCGCGTGGTCTGGCTGCGCGGGATCGAGCGCAGCGAGTTGTTGTTCGTCGCCTCGCACCGCATCTGCGACGGCATGAGCCTGCTGATCGTGGCGCGCGAGACCCTGCGCGCACTGTACGACGACGCACCGCTGACGCCGTATTCGCCGATCAGCGCGGCCGACATCGTCGGCGACTACCGGCCCGCGCATCCGTGGCGGCGGCGCTGGCTGGCGCGCGCGATCGGCCTGCTGCTGCGGCTGCTGCCGCCGTTGGCGCCACCGCAGAACCGCGAACACCACCTGGAATGGAACGCCGGCGCGGTGCTGTCCAGCGCCCTGCGCCTGCGTTGCAAGCGCGAAGGCGTGTCGGTGCATGCGGCCCTGCTGGTGGCGCTGGACCGCGCGCTGCTGGCCGCATTGGGGCGCGACAGCCTGCCGGCCTGGATCGAAAGCCCCATGGACGGCCGCCGCGGCCGCATCGCCGCGCTCGCCGACGACCGCCTGTTCTACGGCGGCGGTGGACTCAAGTACCGCACCGGCGAGTCGCCCGAAACCGACTACTGGGACCAGGTGCGCGCCGCGCACCGTTCGTTGCAGGAACAGATCGAGCGCGAAACCAGCGAAATCCCCAGCCGCTACCACTTCTGCGAACTGATCCGCCCGCCCGCACCCTCGCAACTCAACGCGCTGGTGCGCCTGGGCAACTCGCTGGGCCTCAACGGCAGCTGGAACCGCTTCACCTTGTCCAACCTGGGCGCGCTGGAATTGCTGGACGATCAAGCGCCGCTGCGGCTGGACGATTTCCGCCTGTACGTGCACTCGCGCACGGTGCGCGCGCTGGGCCTGATCGTGTACGCGCTGCACGGGCAGCTGCGCTTCTACCTGATGGCCGACGAGCACTGCCTGAACCCCGACCGCTTGCTGGCCCTGCGCGAAGCGCTGATGGCCGAACTGCGCGAGCAGCTGGGGCAGACCGAGCGCGTGGCGCCGATGCCGGCGGAAGCGCCGGCCTTGGTCGGCTGAAGCGCGACGAGACGCGCTACCCTGTGGCGACCCGCCGCCCAGGAACCGCGCCATGGCGCTCACGCTCTATCTGCATCCGCTGGCCTCGTTCTGCCACAAGGTCCTGGTGGCCCTGTACGAAGCGGGCACGCCGTTCCAGGCGCGCATCGTCGACCTGGCCGATCCCGCCGACTGCGCGCCGTTCCTGGCGCTGTGGCCGGTGGGCAAGATCCCGGTGCTGCACGACGCCGCGCGCGACCGCACCCTGCCGGAAACCAGCATCATCATCGAATACCTGCAGCAGCATTATCCCGGCGCCCAGCCGCTGCTGCCGGCCGATCCGGAAGCCGCATTGCAGGCGCGGCTGTGGGACCGCTTCTTCGATCTGTACGTGAGCGTGCCGATGCAGAAGATCGTGGTCGACCGCCTGCGCCCGGAAGGCGAACGCGACGCGCACGGCGTGGCCGAGGCCCGCGACCTGCTGCGCCTGGCCTATGGGGTAGCCGAACGTCAGCTCGAACAACGCCCATGGGCGGCCGGCGAGGACTTCGGCCTGGCCGACTGCTCGGCCGCGCCGGCGCTGTTCTACGCCGGCTTCGTCGAGCCGTTCGCGCCGCAGCACCCGGCCCTGGCCGCGTACTTCGAGCGCCTGCTGCAGCGGCCTTCGTATGCGCGTGTGCTGGACGAGGCGCGGCCGTATCTGCCCAACTTTCCTTACTACGAGCGCGTGCCGGAACGCTTCCGCTGAGCTAAACGGCCAACGCAGACCCACGCACACGCGAAGCCGGGCCTAATCAGGGCGTGCCGGGCCGCCCCACCACCAATGGCGGCCCACGATCAGCCGGCCGCCACGGCGCCGCGCGTAGCGCAGGGTCAGCGCCAGCGACAGGCCGATCACGGCGAAACGCAGCAGGTTGGCGGCCATCGGCCCCAGCGCGGTGTCGGACACCGCGAACAGGTCCCAATACAGATTCATCAGCACGTGCAGGCCGATCGGCAGCCACAGGTTCCAGCGCCATTCCACGTACAGCCAGGAGAACCACAGCCCGCCCAGCGCGGTGAGGGCGAAGATCGCGGCCGAATCGGCCAGGCCCTGTCCCTGGTAGAGATGGTTGGCGCCGAAGTACAGGGCCGAGACCAGCGCCGCGGGCAGGAAGCCCCAGCCGGCGTAACGGAACAGCAGGCCGAACAGGAAGGCGCGGTACAGCAGCTCCTCGCCCACACCGGACAGCAACGCTTGCCGCAATACGGCGCTGCCGAACTGCGGCGTCAGCGACAGCGGGGCGATCAGGGCATAGCCCAGAGGCAGGATCGCGGTGCAGGCGACGGCCGCGAGCAGGCCGATGCGCCAGCGGTCCGGCGCCAGACCCAGCGAGTACAGGGTCTGACCAGGGCCGAACAGCAGCCGTGCCAGCCCTAGCACCACCACGAACTGCGGGCCGTAGCCGATCACGGTCAGCGCCCACAGGCGGGCGCCGCCCTGCCATTGCCGCTCGGCCGCGAGTTGCCGGAACAGATCCAGATGGAAGCCGTCCAGCCAGGCGAACGCGCCCAGCGCCAGCAAGGCGATGGCCCAAGGCGCGGGAGTGCGGACCTGCGTGGAGGACGGCGTAGGCGGATTCATGCCGCCCACGTTAGGCAATCGGCGGCGCCTGCGCTGCCCAAAACCCGTTGCGGGCGCGTCAAAATCGCGTTTTGGGCAGTTCCCAATCCGGCTCGGCCGCCGTTTCCGGCAGCTGGCGTGCGCGATAGGCGCTGGGCGACTCGCCTTGCGCCTGCTTGAAGCAGCGGTTGAACGAGGACAGCGAGGCGAAGCCGGCGTCCAGCGCGATCGCCAACAGCTTGTCGCGCGCTCGGGCCGGATCGGCCAGCGCCGCCTTGGCGTCCTCGAGCCGGTAGGCGTTGAGGAAGCTGCGGAAGTGACGCGCGCCCAAGCGGTGGTTCACCAGCCGCCGCACCTCCGGCTCGGGCGCGCCGGCCAGCTTCACGAAGGAAGCGAAGTCCAGCGCCGGGTCGCGGTACGGGCGTTGCTCGCGCATCAGCTGTTCGATCCGGGCCAGCAGCGCGTTCTCGCGCTCCTGGCTGCGCACGGCCTGCGGTTCGGCCGTCTCACGCTCGGCCAGGCGGTGGACCAGGACCTGGGCGTCGGCACGCAGCAGCAGCCGCGCCAGGCCCAGCGCGATCGCGCCGATCGCCGCGTTCTGCAGCATGCTGAACCAGGCCGGCTTCCAACTGAAGCCCATCAGGATGTCGGCGCCCAGGTCGGCCAGCAGCGCCGCCGAGAAGGCCGCGGCGATCCAGCGACGGCTGCGTCGCCGCTCTTCGACCAGGTCGCCCTCGCGGTCGCGCAGCAGCCGCCACAGCACGTGCGCGACCATGGCCAGCGCCATCGCGATCAGGCCCCAGGACAGGCCGATGCCGGCGTAGCGCGCGCCGAGCAGGCCACGGTCCAGCAGCACCAGCAGCAGCCAGGCGCCGCTGACCGCCCATTCGCGCGGCCCCAACGCGAAGCCGTCGTCGAACAGCTCCAGCAGGAACCACCACAGGAACAGCGCCGCCAGGCCGCTGAGCAGGCCGACCCAGGTCGCCACCGGCGCCGGCAGCAGCAGTTCCGGGTACGGCGTGTTGCCGGCCAGGAAGCCCGCCAGGCCCAGGCTCAGCAGCCCGAAGGCGCGCACGATGCGCTGGCCCTTGCCGTCGCGCAGCAGCAGTCCGCCCAGCAACAGCAGGACGGTGGCCGGCGCCACGCGCAACAACAGGTCCAGGCTATGCATGCAGATCCTCCGGGCGGCCTATTGTGGCGGCGGGCGCGGCACCGGCGCCATGCGGACTAGTCGGCGGCGAAGCGGGCCTCGCCCTCCTGCAGCGCGTGCAAGGCCGCCCGGGTCAGGGCGATGGTGCGGTTGAAGCTGTTGGTGCCGCTGTGACACACGCGGCCGTCGCGGCGCGCGGTCCACGGCGCGCTGACCTCCACGGTCATGGTGCCGCTGCCGCCGCTCACGCGCGCGCCGCGGAAGCGCGCCATCGCGCGCGAACCCGGCGCGGTCAGCACGATCGCCGTGCCCGGCTGCAGCGCCACTTCCGAAGCCAGCACCACCGTGCTCGTGCCCGGGTAGTTGCCCAGCGCGTCCCAGGTGTCGACGGTGATCTGCAGGTGGCCGTAGCGCGCGTTCTTGACCGTGAGGCGGAACGCCATGCGCGCCTGCGGCGACACCGCGCTGCAGCTGCCGTTGAGGTTGCCGGGCAGGTAGCGCGAGGTGCTCCAGGTGGCCAGGTACAGCTGATCGGCGGCCACTGCATCGGCATCGGCATCCGCATCGGCGACCAGGCTCACCGCCTCGTTCGTGGACTCGCACGCAGCCGATTCGGTGTCGAGTTCGGCGATGGCCAGCTCCCATTCAAGGCCGTCGCCGGCCACTACGCGAGTGTGGGTCTGTGCGCTCATTCGCCCCCTCCCTCGCGCACGGTCGTCTCGCCTGCGCGGCGCGCGCGCCGCCCCCTGCCCTGCGTGGCCTGCTGCATGCTTCCCCCTGTGCGGGCGCCGACCGGGCACGCTGCCGCGGTCTCCCTGCCCGGCGGCCACGCTAGCGGCTGCGGCGCGGCGACTCAATAGCAGCCGTGGCGCACGGCATTCATGACCCGCGAGGTCAAGGCCTGTGTGCGCGGCGCGCGCTAGACTCGCCCCTATCGCTGCCGAACCCGCGCTTGCATGTCCGAATTCGAGGTCACCCGCCTGCTCGACACCGGCTCGGTCGCGGTGCGGCATGTGCTGTGCCACGGGCGCTGCCGTCACCGCAGCGCCGAGGAATGCGCGTCCTCGACCCACCTGGTGTTTCCCTACCGCGGCCTGTACCTGCGCCACGTCGGCCAGGACCAGTCGGTGGCCGATGCCAACCACGCGCTGCTGTTCAATGCCGGCGAGGGCTATCAGGTCAGCCACCCCGTCACCGGTGGCGACGCCAGTCTGGTGCTGTCGGTGCCGCAGCCGCTGCTGCGCGAACTCGCGCCGGCCGAACTGCTGCAGCCGCGCGACGAAGTCGGCTTCCGCCGCCAGTCGCTGCGCATCGACCCGCGCGCGCAGGCGCTGGTGGCGCTGCTGCGCCACGGCCTGCAGCACGGCGGCATCGAACCGCTGGAAGCCGAAAGCCTGGCCCTGACCCTGCTCTGCCGCAGCCTGGGCCCGCGCACCACGCACGCCACCGCGGCCACCCAGTCGCGGCGGCGCCTGGTCAACCGGGTCAAGGTGCTGCTGGCCGGCGATCCCACCCGGCGCTGGAGCCTGGAGGACATCGCGGCGGAGATCGGCGGCTCGGCGGTCTACCTCACGCAAGCGTTCCAGCAGGTCGAAGGCCTGCCGCTGTACCGCTACCACCTGCGTCTGCGCCTGGCGCGCGCGCTGGATCTGATACCGCGCAGCGCGGACATGTCGGCGCTGGCGCTGGACCTGGGCTTTTCCAGCCACAGCCACTTCAGCGCCGCCTTCAAGCAGGCCTACGGCCGCACGCCCTCGGCGTTCCGGCGCTCGGCGCTGGCCAAGAGCGCCTGACGGTCGCTAAAGAATTCGACAGCGGCGCCGGCGCCGCGATGGTCTCCTGAACCGGCCCGATTCGCGGGCCACAGGAGACCGCCATGAACGAGAAGACCTGCGCCGCTTGCGACTGCGAGCTGGACGAGAACGCCATCCAAGTCCGCGTCGGTGGCCGCACCGTCGAGGTGTGCTGCGACGAATGCGCGCAGAAGCTGCGCGAAGCCCAGGTGCAGCCGTGAGCGCCGCTGCCTACTTCGCCGACCGCCGTTGGGCCGACACGCCCTCGGGCCGGATCGCCTACGTCGAACGCGGCCAGGGCCCGGCCGCACTGTTCGTGCACGGGGTGCTGCTCAATGGCTACCTGTGGCGCCAGCAGCTGGCCGAACTCGGCGACGCGCGCCGTTGCATCGCCCTGGATCTGCTCGGCCACGGCCATACCGAGGCCGCGCCCGACCAGGACGCGTCGGTCACCGCCAACGCGCACATGCTGGCGCAGTTCCTGGACGCGCTGGGCATCGACCGCGTCGACCTGGTCGGCAACGACAGCGGCGGCGGCATCTGCCAGATCTTCGCCGCACTGTATCCGCAGCGCCTGCGCAGCCTGACGCTGAGCAACTGTGACGCCCACGACAACTGGCCGCCGGAAGCCTTCAAGCCTTTCGTGGCCATGGTCGCCGCCGGCGGCCTGGGCGATACGCTGACGGCGATGCGCGCCGACAAGAACGTGTTCCGCGAGGCGCTGGCGCCGGCCTACGAGCGGCCGCAACAGGTCAGCGATGCGACCATCGACGCCTACCTGGGCCCGTTCCTGGACCCGCAACGGCTGCGCGAGCTGGAGCGCTTCGTCAACGCCTTCGACTGCCGCCACACCTTGGCGATCGAGGACGGCCTGCGCCGCCTGCAAACGCCGACCCTGATCGCCTGGGGCACCGACGACGCCTACTTCCCGCTGCAGTGGGCGCACTGGCTGCAACAGACCATTCCCGGCGCCGGCCAGCCGGTGGAGTTCGACGGCGCGCGCATCTTCTTCCCCGAGGAACGCTGGCAGGACTTCAACCGCGCCCTGCGCGCGCATTGGAGCGCGCATGCGCCTGTGTCCGAGACCACGCAGGGAGCGCCCGCATGAAGCTCGACGCCTGCGCGCCCGGCCGCATCGCGGTGTACGGCGCCTATGGCCACACCGGCCGTTTCGTGGTCGCCGAACTGCTGCGGCGCGGCTGGACGCCGGTGCTGTGCGGGCGCGATGCGGACCAGCTGCAGGCGATGGCCGCCGACCTGCCCGAGCTGGATTGGAAGGCGGCCGCCATCGACGACGCCGCGGCGCTGGACCGCGCACTGCAGGGCACGGTCGGCGTGATCCATTGCGCCGGCCCGTTCCTGGACACCGGCGCGCCGCTGCTGCAAGCGGCGCTGCGCGCCGGCGTGCCCTATCTGGACTGCTGCGCCGAGCAGCGCGCGGTGCTCGACCTGGCGCGAGACTACGATGCGCCGGCACGCGCCGCCGGTGTGGTCGCGGTACCGGCCATGGCCTTCTTCGGCGGCCTGGCCGACCTGCTCGCCACCGCGGCCTTGCAGGGCGCCAGCGACGCTGAACGCATCGACGTGGCGGTGGGCCTGGATAGCTGGCACGCCACCACCGGCACTCGCCTCACCGGCCAGCGCAACCAGTGGCCGCGCGTGGTGGTGTCGGGCGGGCAGCTCACGCCCCTGGCCAGTCCGCCGCCGCAACGCCTGTGGTCGTTTCCGCCGCCGTTCGGCGAGCAGGAAGCGCTGGCCCTGCCGCTGTCGGAAACCGTGACCTTGTCGCGGCACCTGCACTGCGATGAAGTGCATTCCTACATGAACCTGGCGCCGGTGCGCGACGTACGCGATCCGGACACGCCGCTGCCGCAGGCCGCCGACGCCAGCGGGCGCTCGGCGCAACGTTTCGTCGTCGACGTGCGCGTGCAGCGACAGGGCCGCGTGCGCCGCGCCTTGGCTCAGGGCCGCGACATCTACGCCGTCAGCGCGCCGCTGCTGGTGGAGGCGATGGAGCGCGTCCTCGACGGACGCGTGCGCGGGCGGGGGGTGCTGTCGCCGGGGGCGGCGTTCGATGCGCGCGACTTTCTGGCCTGTTTGTCGCCGAACGCGTTCTCGGTGAGTTACCCGACCTGAGCGCTAACGCCGGAACAGGTAGAGCACGTCTTCGCGCAACTCGCCCAGCCGCTGCGGCGTGGCTTGGTCCAGCGTGAGGGTTTCGCGGCCCTGCAGCGCGAACTCGGCGTCTATCGCGCCGTGGTAGTGGTGCACCAGCAGGCCGAACGAGGAGACGTTGCGCATCGACAGCGCCTCGGCGATGAAGGCACGCCATGTCTCCAGTTCCTGGCCCGCAACGCTTCCCTGCGCAGCATCGTCGTTTTCGCGTTGCTGCCGACGCTGGGCGAGCGCACGCTCGATCTTGCCCTCGCTCCAGCCTTTACGGCGCAGACGCCTGGCTTCCTCGGCCTCGTCGCGCGGGGCCGCACGCCGCACCCGCGCACCCAGGGCGGTGCCGCAGTCGCAATGCCCGGGCGTGGTCAGGTAATAGCGCAGGTCCGCGCCCAGCTGCGCCTGAACGCCCGGGCTGTGCAGCGGCTGCAGCTGGCGGCCATGGCGGCGCGCGATCGCATCCAGGGCGGCCGCGTCGGCGCTGGCGGGCAAGGTGGCGGTGATGAAGTGGCACATGCGCGCAGGTTAGCAGCGCACCTGCCTTCCGGCAGGGGACGGCGCCCGCGGCAGGACCTATAACGCCGGTAGGCCAGCCTGGCTGGGCCGCGACAGGAGGTCGCGTATGGACCGTGTGGTACTGCAATCGCGCAGCGCTCGCGCCGTCGAGCGCTGGGCGCATCCCCTGCTGCTGGCCGCACTGTTCGCGCTGTGGTGGGCGCTGGGCCATAACGATCCGGCCACGCTGATGATCTTTCCGGCCACCCTGATCGTTGCCGCGGCGCTGGAGGCCTGGGTGCCGGCGCAACCGCAATGGCATCTGGGCGTCATGGCGCAACTGCGGCTGTGGGGCGTGTACGCACTGGCCTTGCTGGCCTCGGCCCTGATGTTGAACGCTTATGAGTCGCTGCTGGTGCCCGCGCTGTCCGGCCTGCGCGACGCGGGCGGCGGCAATCTGTGGCCCGACCGCTGGCCGCTGCCGCTGCAGGTCGCGCTGCTGTTCTTCGCCGCCGACCTGCTCTATTACTGGGCGCATCGTGCGATCCACCGCTGGGCCTGGCTGTGGCGCGCCACCGGGCACGGTTTCCATCACGGCTTCCACAACCTGCACGCGATCAACGCCGGCAGCAACCATCCTTTCGAAGTGGTGCTGCTGATCCTGCCGCTGTTGCTGCTGGCCAGCGTCACCGACGCGCCGCCGCTGGCGGTGGACGCGGCCGGCATGCTGCTGGTGGCCAACGCCGTGCTCGCCCACGCCAACGTGAGCATGCGCACGCCGGGGTTCTCCTGGCTGGTCACCAGCAGCAATCACCATCGCCGCCACCATTCGGCGGTGTTCGAGGACAGCAACACCAACTACGCCTGCAACGCCATCGTCTGGGACCGGTTATTCGGCACCTACAGCGAAGGGCCGGTGGCGCAGACCGGTATCGGGCCCAGTCAGCCGGGGCTGTGGCGGATGTACCTGCTGCCGTTTCGTGAGCCGGGGGATGCGGATACGGTGGCGTCGCGGGCGCAGGAGCGCGGCGAGCGCTGAAGGCGGCCCTCACCCCAACCCCTCTCCCGTAAACGGGAGAGGGGCTCTAAAGCGACGGCGGCGTAATTGGCCCCTCTCCCGCTTGCGGGAGAGGGGTTGGGGCGAGGGGTGAGCGCAAAGCGCGAATGCTCTTGCGGCGACTTCAGAATCGATAACGCAACTTGGCCAACAGCTGATCCGAATCGCGCAAGGCCAACGCATCGTCCAGCAAATCGAAGGTATCCCCGCGCTCGCGCTGGCTGCGGCGGAAGCCGCCGCGCGAATAGGCCAGGAACAGTTCCGACTGCGGCCCGAATTCGTAGCGATAACGCAGCTGCAGGCCGAAGCTGTTGACGTCGAAGTCCGGGCGCGTCTCCCCCGTGGCGACCAGTCCGCCGCCCGGCGTCAGGCGATAACGCCGACCCGCGTCGGCGCGGATCGCCACCCATTCGCTCTTCAGCCGCAACTCGTGCTTGCGCGCCGGGAACCAGTTCATGCCCAGCGCCACCGATTCGCCGCGACGGCCATAGCGGCCGAACAGCTCGCCGCTCTCCCACACCAGCCAATCGCCGCTGGCGCTGGGCGCGAACTCCAGGCTGGCGTTGAAGGTGTCGGCCGGGTACCAGTTCGCCAGCCATCGCGTGGTCCAATCCTGGCGCGAGCCCAGGCCCACGGGCACGCCCAGCAACGCCGCCTCGAACGCCCAGGCGCCGTAACGCCGGCTGGTGAACGTGGCCTCGAAGTCGTAGCGGTCGCGGCGCCGTAGCGGGCCATGTCCGCGCGAGATCAGGTCGTCCCAGCCGGCGCCGATCAGGTTGGTTTCCAGGTACAGGCGGTTGCCGCTGCGGAAGTCCAGGCGGTGGCCCAGGCGCAGCCACACCGGCAATCGCAGGCCGCTGTCGTTGCTGCGCAGCATCAGCTCGCCGACCCAGCCGGTGCCGGCCAGGCGCGACTCGGGCGCGGCGATCGGGTGCTCATAGGCCGCGGTGAGCTCCAACTCGTTGAGGTTGCCGCGGCGCTGGAAGCCCAGGTCATTGAAGTCGAAATCGCGGCCGAAATGGGTGGCTTCCAACTCGTAGTCCCAACGCTCCGACGGCACCCAGTTGATGCGCAGCCACGCGCCCTGGCCGCTGCGGCGCGAACCGGCCTGCGCGATCGCGCTGGTCAGTACCTGGGCGTCGAGGATCAGTTCGTCGCCGCGCCGCCAGTTCATGTCCAGCGCCTGCACCTGCGCCTCGCGGTCCAGATACGGCCGGTGCGCATAAGTGCCCAACCAGCCCAGATTCAAGCCCGGCCGCAGCGGGTACTGCAGACGCGCGGCGTAGAAGTCGCGGCCGGCGTGGCCGCGCTCGGACGCGGCCAGCACGCCGTAGCCCATGCGGCCCAGCGAGCCGTTGAGCTTCACCGCCGCGTCGATCTCGGCCGCTCCGGAACCGTCGTCCGCGGCCGCGCCGATGCGCCGGGTGTGGATCAGCCGGCCGGCGTCCGGCGTGGTCAGATTGAAGGCGCTCTGGTTTTCGGTGAAGAACGGGCGCTTGTCGCTGTAGAAAGTTTCCACCGCGTCGAAGCTGATGACCAGATCGTCGGACTCGACCTGGCCGAAATCGGGATTCAAGGCCGCGCTGAGCTGGAAGCTCGGCGAGGGCTTCCAGAACAGATCCAGGCCGGCCTGATACTGGCTGCGTTGCCCGACGAAGTCGCGGCGCGCGGTCAGGTAGGGCCACACCCGCAGCAGCGAGGCGCGGTACTGCGCAATTTCCAGTTCCTCGAAGCCGGACACGAAGCGTCCGCGCTCCGGCGATACCGCCGGATACGCCAGCACCTCGCCGCTGGCGCCCAAGGTGCGGCTGAAGTACACGCGCACCTTGCGCCGCTCGCTGTCGCTGCCGCGCATGGGCGCGACCGACCAAGGAATCAGCAGCTCCGCCCGCCAGCCCTGCTCGTCCTCGTCCACTGCCCAGGTCCAGTCGGTGTCCCAATCCAGGCTCAGCAGGCGCTCGCTGTCGACCACGCCGTCCTGGATCGAGCCCGACAGATCGACAGAGAAGCTATACGCGTTGCGGGCATCGCCGTCGAAATCGATGCTGACGTTGACCCGATCCGCGGCGCGCGGCTGATCGCGCTGCAACCGCGGCTTGACCCGCGGCAGCGCGCTGGGCTGCGCGGCCTCGAACGCCACCGCGATACCTTGCGGCGTCGACACCAGCTTGGCCACGGTGGTCGCGCCGTGCGGCGGCGGGTCCAGGCGGAAGGGCTCGGTGACCAGGAAGCGGTCGTAGCGCTGCGCCTGCGCCCATTCGGCTTCGTCCAGGCGTCCGTCGACCACGATCGCCGCCATCGCCGGAGCGGACACGCTCAAGGCCAGCACGAGCCAGGCGCTACGGACGACCACAGCGAACGAAGGACGGCGCGGCCCGCGGTGAGCGATCCGTTGCAGATTCATGCGGTTTCCCGGGAGCGGCCGCGGTCGCGCCGCAGGCAGCAGCGCGACCGCAAGGGTTGGGTTGCGGGTATCCGGCGACGGCGGCGCGCGGCGGCGCGGCCACGGCACCGGCGCCGCAGCGCCGCCGCCATCGGAACCCAGTGGGGGACAGCGCCGCTAGCCGGATCGAAGCCGCGGCCGTGGGCTCACTTCTTGTTGCAGACCGGCGGGTTGGTCATGCCGAAGGACAGCAAGTTGCCGCCGTTGATGATGCAGGCGTAGGAGGCGCCCGCCGTGGTGCGGACCGTGGCGTAGGTGTTGGTGCCTTCGGTGCGGCGGTCGACCAGGCGCAGCTCGCCGGGGCTGGTCCCGATCACGCCCGCGGTTTGCGACAGGATGCGTTCGTCGCTGAGGTTGTTGGTCTTGGCGGCGATGGACGAGCAGCCGGCGAGCAGGCAGACGGCGGCTGCCGCGGCGACGATGCGGAAGTTCATGGTGTGGTCCTGTGGTGTGTAGGAATGAAGGCGGCGCGTGGCCGGGTCAGAACTGCAGCTCCAGCGTGAGTTGCTCGCTGAACTTGGCCTGGAAGCGGCCGTCGCCCTGCGCGCGCAGGTCGTAGAGACCGTGCGGGGTGACCAGGGCGGCGCGCCCGAAATCGCCGCGCGGGTCCAGGCCGATCAGGCTCAGGCTCCGGTTAGGCCACGCGGTCGCGGAGGCGAAGTGCTGGGTCAGCGCGGCGGCGGCATCGAGCTCGCCTATGCAGCGGCGATGTTCCTGACGGAAGCGCACGGCGCCCTGCAGTTCGCGATCGCCCAGGCGACCGCGATAGACGGTGACGCCGACGGGACAGGCGTTGGCGTGCAGTCCTGCCGGCACCGGCAGGAACGGCGCGGCCAGCATCATCGCGGTCTTGTCGATCGATGCCACCCACAAGGCGTTGGACAGCACGCCCGACGCCAGCTGCCGATCCGGCCACAGCACCAGCGAGCTGCGGGCGCCGGCGGTGACGCCGGCATGGTGGGCCATGCGCAGTCCGTCGGCGTCGTCGGACACGCGCCAGCCCAGCGCCAGTCGGTAGTCGTTTTCCACGACCGGGCCGCCATCGGCCAGCCGCGCCGGGCGCAGCATCGCAGCGAAGGTCGACGGCGAGACGATCTGCCCTTGCAGCAAACGGCCGCCGAAGCGCACCAGCGATTCGGGCGTGGCCGCCAGGCCGCCGCCGGGCCAGGTGTAGCTGAAGTCGCGCACCTCGGCCAGGCGGCGGGTGCGGCCGTCGATTTCGTACATGCGCGACACCCGCTCGCCACGGCCATCGGTGTCGGCGGCGATACTCAGTCCCGGCGTGATCTGCTGCGCGACGTAATCGAGGAAATGCTGGCCCGACGCGGCCTCGATGGTCGCGCCGATCAGGGTGTAGCCCCAGGAGGAATAGCGGTACTCCGTGCCCGGCGCCGAGCGCAGCTTGCGCGAGGAGAACAGCGCCACCGCCTCGCGCCCGTTGGCGTAGTGGCGTTCGCCGGCGCGCATGTCGTCGCCTTCGTAATGCGGCAGGCCCGAGGTATGCGCCGCGAGCTGGCGCACGCTGATCGGCGCCCAGCCGTTGCGCAGCCAGGGCAACAGCTGCGCCACCGGCGCATCCAGATCGAGCTTGCCCTGCTCGTTGAGCTTGGCCGCGGCGGTGGCGGCGATCACCTTGGACACGCTGGCCAGGCGGAACACGGTATCGGCCTGCACCGGCTGGCGCGCTTCCAGATCGCGCCAGCCCGCGCAGCCGGTCCACACCACCTGGCCGTCGCGCCAGACCGCCGCGCCCATGCCGGGCACACCGTTGGTGCGGACCAGCGCGTCGAGCATCGCCTGCGAAGCCTGCGCCGCTTGCGCATCGTCGGTCGCGGCGCCGCAGGCGGCGCCGGCCGTGGCGACCGGAATGAGGGCCGCGAAAGCCAGGCACCAGCGCAGGCGGTCTAGTGACGAAACTGAAGACATGCACGGCGGCTCCTGGGGAAGGAGCCCGACTATAGGACCGCATCGCGGCCCGTAGCGCCACGACGGCGGCCAGTCGAATAGCTGCAGCGCCGAGCCGTGAATTGGCGGGCGCGATCGCCTGCCGGCCTAGACGCTACCGCCGCATTCGCGCAGCACCGCGGTCAGCCGATCGATGTAGGTGCGGCTGACCCGCAAGGGCGTGCCGTCGCGCAGCCGCAGCACCGCGTCGCGATTGATCAGCTGGCGCAGCTCCACCACCTGGTCGGCGCGCACGATCGAGGAGCGGTGCACGCGCACGAAGCGCTCCGGATTCAGACGCGCGCTCAGACGGTGCAGGGACTCGCGCAGCAGGTAGGTGCGGCCATCCACGTGCAGCGAGGCGTAGTCGCCGTCGGCCTGGATCCATTCGATATCGTCCACGTCGACATAGACCTCGCGCCGGCCGATGCGCACCGCCAGACGCGAGGCCGGCCGCGGCGCGGCCGCGACCGTGTCGTCGGCGCAGGCATGCGCATCCCGGCGGCGCCAGGCCAGCATCTGCCTGGCGCGTTCCAACGCCTCGGCGAAGCGCTCCTCGTCCACCGGTTTGAGCAGGTAGTCCACCGCGTTCAGGGCGAAGGCGCGTATCGCGAACGCGTCGTAGGCGGTGAGCAGGATCGCCAGCGGCCGTTGTGCGGGCGGCAAGGCCGCGAGCACGTCCAGGCCGTTGAGCTCGGGCATCTGCACGTCCACGAACGCCAGATCGAGCGAGATCTCGCGCAGGCCGGCCAGCGCCGCAGGGCCGTCGCCGTACTGCGCGACCACCTCGATGTCGGAGTGCTCGGCCAGGCGCGCGATCACGCCGTCGCGCGCCAGCGGCTCGTCGTCGATCACCGCTACCCGGATCATGCCGGCGCCCCGTCCGCGCCCAGGCGCAGCGGCAGGCGCAGGCGCACGCGGTAGCGCCCGTCGTCGTCGCGAGCGGCCTGCAAGGTGTATGCCCCTGGGTAAAGCTTGTCCAGGCGTTCGCGGACGTTGCGTAGCCCCAGGCCCGTGCCGGCATCGGTCCCGGACGGCAGGGACGTCTTCGGCAAATCGTTGACCACCTCCACCTGCAATTGTCCCTCCAACGCCTGCACCCGCAGATCGAGCCGACCGGGCTCGCTGCGCGGCGCGATGCCGTGGCGGATCGCGTTCTCGACCAAGGGCTGGAACAACAGATACGGAAACCGCGCGTCCAGCACATCGGGGCCGAACTGCCATTGCAACTGCAGGCGCTCGCCCAGGCGCGCCTTCTCGATGTCCAGGTAGGCCTCGGTCAGGCTGAGTTCGTCGGCCAGGCAGACCTCGTGCCCGCGCGCGCCGTCCAGGGTGGCGCGCAGGAACTCGCCCAGGCGCGCGAGCATCTGCTGCGCCTGGCGCCCGCGCCCGTCGGCCATCAGGCTGGAAATGGCGTTAAGGGTGTTGAACAGGAAATGCGGATGCAACTGATAGCGCAGCGCCATCAGTTCGGCCTCGCGCGCCAGCGCCTGCGCCTGTACGCGGCGCAGCTGCTCGTCGCGGAACTGGGTGTAATAGATCACCATCGCGTGCAGGGCGCAGTACGCGATCAGCGCCAGCCAGGGCCCCTCCAGGCCGCGCAGCAGCAGGCTCTCGTCGAACGTCGGTGCGGGCGTGCGGCCCGCCGCCAGCGCCGCGACGACCATCGCCGCCAGGCGCACCGACAACGCCATCGCATAAGTGGCCACGAGCAGCAGGCCCGCCATCGCCCATGGCGCCAGTTCGCGCCGCCACAACGCGCGCTGCAGCCAGGTCAGCGGCAGCAGCCACAACACCAGCGCGGAAAGATGCGCGGTGCGCGTGGCCATGGCCGCGCCGTACTCCAGATTGGGCAGCGCGATCAGCAGCAGGCACGCGGCCAACGGCAAGCCCGCCAGCACCGGCAGCCAGAACGGGGGCAGCGAACGCGTCGCCTCCTCGTGCACGGCGACGGACTGCGGCGGGGGCGTGGGAATGGCCAAGGGACGATGCCGGCTTACTTGCGGTCCAGGTAGCGGCCTATGTTTTTGAGCGCCACGATCATGGTCCCCAAGCGCGCGCCCATGAAACGCGGGCGCAGCACCGGCGCGGCGGCGAACTCCAGCACCTGCGGCGAGGCGGCGGTATCGCGCGGCCACGCCGGCACACCCGCGACCGCCGGAACGCCGTTGCGCGCGAAGGCCAGCCAATAGCCGCTCATCGCCGTGGACACCGCGCGATCGGCCGCGGACATCGGTACCGGCAGGCAGCCGCAAACCTCGCCGGTGCCCAGGGCGTAGACGATCTCGCCGCCGTGGGCCACACCCGGCGGCTGCGGCTGCAGATCGGTCTGCACATGGCTGAAGTAGTAGCGCCAGGTCGGCGCCACCGGCGCATGCAGCATGGCGATGCGGCGCGCGAAGGCGGTGAACACCAGATCTCGCACGGCCTCGCGGCCCTGCTGCGCCGGATCGGACACGCCGGGGTAGAGCGCCTTGACGAAGATGCGCGCGGCGCCCAATCGCTGCACCACCTTGGCCGGGTCCACGCCGAACGACGCGGCCACTGTGGCCTCATCGCTGTTGTTGCCCAGGATCAGGGGCACCCGGGCCTGCCGGCGCTGCTCGAACGCGGACAGGATGGTCTGCGGCAAGGCCGCGTCGCCGATCACGAAGCCGGGCGCCAGGCTCAGGCCCTGCCCCTGCAATCCGAACAGGCGTTGCGCCGGCAGCGCGCGCAACTGTGCGGCGGTGGCGCGCGCGCCGTCCAGCCCCACCGCCGTGGCGATGTTTGCCGACACTTCGCGCGCACGCTCGCGGGTGGCGCTGGGAACGCCGGGCGCGCTCTGGGCGATGCCCTGATGGAACAGGCCGCGCGCCTGCGGCGAAGCGAACAAGGCCAGCACGCTCATGCCGCCGGCCGACTCGCCCAGCACGGTCACGTTGCCGGGATCGCCGCCGAACGCGGCGACGTTGTCGCGCACCCAGCGCAGCGCCGCGATCTGGTCGAGCAGGCCGAAGTTGACCGGCCCGCGGGTCTGGCCCGCGTCGAAAGCGGGATGGTCGAAGAAGCCCAGCGCGCCCAGGCGGTAGTTGAGCGTGACCACCACCACGCCGCGACGCGCCAGGGGCGCGCCGTCGTAAGCGCTCTGGCTGCCCGCGCCCAGCACCAGCCCGCCGCCGTGGATCCACACCAGCACCGGCCGCTTGCCCGCGTCCGCCGCCGGCGTCCACAGATTGAGGCTAAGACAGTCCTCGCTCAGCGGCCCGACATCGCCGGCGCCTTCGCGCGCCGCCGCGCCCGGCGTCTGCATGCAGGCCGGCCCGTAGGCATCGGCGCGGCGCACCCCGGTCCAGGGCTCCGGCGCGCGCGGCGCGCGCCAGCGCAACTCGCCCACGGGCGGCGCGGCATAGGGCAACCCCTTGTAGGCCAGCACGCCGTCCGCGCTCGCGCCTTGCACGCGGCCGGACTGCGTGGCCACCACCGTCGCCATGGCCGGCGCCGCCATCAGCGCGACCCAGATCAACACCATCGACGCCAATCCATGAGCTGCCTTCATCGCCATGGCCTCGTACCGGGGAATGGATTCGCTCGGCGCAGGCTCAGCGCCGCATGCACTGCTGCATGGCGGCGCGCGCCTTGGCGCCGCCTTCGATCTGCATCTTCACCACCGGCTTGCCGTCCAGCTCGATGCCCAGCGGCGAGCTGTCGGAGATCGACGCGATGGTGGCCACCAGGTCGGTCGGCATGATCAGCAGCGATTCGTTCGCCACGCCGGTGGGCATGTGGAACACGCGTACTTTCACGCTGCCGCGGTCGCCGGTCATGGTCGCCGAGGTTTCGCGCGGCTCGGCCGTGTCCGGCAGCGCCTTGCTGGAAATCATCAACGCGCCGCGCGGTTCGGTCTTGGTCGGACCCACGAACAGCACGCGCTGGTCGTCGCGCACGTAGGTCAGCGAGCAGCCCAGCCCTTTGCGGTCGCCGGAGCGCAGCAGCCAGGCGCCCTTGTCGGAATAGTGCACGTTGCGGATGCCCGGCAGCTCCGGCAGCTTGCTGGTGAGCACACCGCCCACGCCGTAGCCCGCGTCCGGCACGCCGCGCCTGGGCAGCGGCACCGTCGAACGCGGCGGGAAGTAGTACTCCTTGAACACGCCCTCGCGGTCGAAGTCATCGCGCAAGACTGCCGTGGCCATCACCGCCTCTTCGCGCTGCGTGGCGTGGAAGGCCTTGTCGAAGCTGCACGAGGTGCCCTGGCTCTTGCACACCGCCTTGAGGTCCTTCAGTACCTGCTTCGGGTCCTGGCCGGCGGCCACGCGCATCTTGCCCTGCTTGTCGCGCGTCACCACCACCGACACGTTGCGGCCCGAGTACAGCACCGTGCAGCCGCCGCCCATGGTCTTGTTGCAGGCATCCATCACCACCGCCTCGGCGGCGTCCAACCGGTACTGGCCCAGCGTGGCCCACACGTCGGAGATGCCCGGGTGGCCGGCGACGGCGACGAAGTTGTCGACCGCGATGCCCGGCGCGTAGCGGGGCGCGCCGCCCGACGGGCCCGAGTCGTAGCCGCCGCCACCGCCCGCTGGCGCGCACACCGGAATCACGGCGATGCCGTGCGAGCCGCCCGTGGTGCCGATCTGCACTTCGCCCGGCCCGGGGCCACCGCCGCAGGGATAGCCTTGGGCGAGCGCGGGCGCGGGCAACACGGCAGCGCCGGCCAGTGCGAGCAGCAGCGCGGCCAGCGCCGACGGGCGGCGCAGGCAGGTGGGTTCGTCCGAGATCGTCATGTGCAGCTCCAGGGTGGCCAGTCGGCGGCGGCGCACAGGCGCGCGGCCGCAACGCAGGCATCATCCACGACCGCTCCGGCCCGCACCAGCGCCCATTCAGGCCGCCCCGGCCGCCCTGCCCGGACTGCCGCGCCGGCGGACTTGGGCGTGGCTCGGGCCGCTGCTCACTGCCCGCCGCAGCGGATATTCGGCTCGTCGCCCGTCCTGGCGCACGGCCATTTACGGCCCTGCCCGGTCGTGAAAAACTCCAGCGGCCGCCGTCTTGGCGGCCGCCGCCGGGGGGCGGCGTGACCGATGCTTACAGGGGACACTCATGTTCGTTCGTACGATGGCGGCGCTGGCCGCCGTTTGCATTTCGTTCAGCGCCGCGGCGGCCAAGCCCGTTGCGCTGCCCAATCCGATCGCCCAGAACCTGCCGGTCGAGCTGGTGATGAGCCAGCAGGAAGTGGCCATCGACGTGCCCAACACCGCCTCGGCGATGGGTTCGCAGTTCGGCCTGATCGGCGCGCTGATCGGCAGTGCGGTGCAGAACTCGCAGACCAAGAACGCCGAGAAGCGCGTGGCCGACCTGCGCAACCTGCTGCTCGACTACCGCTTCAACGAACGCATGGAGCAGGCGCTGCGCGCGACCCTGGCGCGCGAAGGCTTCTCGCCCAATCCGCAGATCGCCGTGATGGCCACGCCCTGGGACGCGGCCAAGGCCAAGGACGACGGCACCCTGCCGCGCGACGTGCTGGTGATCACCCCGCGCTATTCGTTCTCCTACAACCTCGACGGCCTGGCCGTGCGCATGGACGTGCGCTACGTGCACCGCGAGCGCAAGAGCAACGGCAAGCTCAAGGAAACCATCCGCTATAGCCGCCCGTACGCGTACCAGTACACCGTCACCGACGTGCCCGGCGAAGAAGGCGCGATCGACCGCCGCTGGCTGAGCATGGGCCCGGCCGGCGTGGAAAGCCTGGTGAACCGCGGCATCGCCGAAGTCACCGACATGCTGGCCTACGACTTCTCCGCCGCCGGCCGCACCGAGGCGGCGGCCAAGGTCAAGAACGACAAGATCCCGTTCTCCGGCCGCATCTACCGCGGCCGCGCGCTGCGCAACACCCAGGAACACGTGTGGGTGCGCAGCGGCAACAGCTGGATGCAGAGCCTCAACGGCTACGAGCTGCTCAACGCCGGCAAGATGACCGCGATGGCGGCCGCCGCCACGCCGGTCGCGCCGCCGGTGGCCGAAGCCGCGGTGCCGGCAGCGGACGCCGCAACGGCGCCGGCCGCCGCGCCGGCCGTGCAGGCCGCGCCCGCCGCCGACGCCACGCCGGCGCCGGCCGACACCGGCGCGGGCGGCCTGTGAGCCGCGCGCTGGTCCTGGCCGTGGCGGCCGCGCTGGCGCTGAGCGCCTGCGCCCGCCCCGTCAATCAGGTCATGGTCCGCTCCGAGCGTCTGGCCGCGGCCGCGCCGGTCGCGGCCAGGAAGCTGCCGCGCCTGAGCTGCGCCTATCGCCTGACCGAAGTGGCCGACCTGCGCGCCGACCGCAATCACGCCGGCGGCCTGGGCCGTCACCAGCTGATGCTGGACGACGCGCCCACGCTGGTGCGCGAGCAACTGCGCAAGACCGGCATGGCCGTGGCCGACGATCCGGCAGCCGACGCGGCCACGCGCCAGGTTAGCGTGCAGATCAAGCAGCTGTACCTGACCCAGAACCAGGTCACCAAGATCCCGGTGGCCGTGTACAGCGTGCAGGTCGACGATCAGGCGCCGTTCGTGATCCGCGCCCAGTCCGCGACCATGAACTGGAACGGTTCCGAAGACGAGGCTTTCGAAGCCCTGTCGGCGGCGCTGACCGACGCCAATGCCCAGCTGGTCGCCACGCTCAACAAGGGATGCGCGCAGCCCAAGGGCTGATGCCATAGCGTTGCATGCGTTGGCCAGGGCGGAGCCTTCCGCCCTGGCTTTTTTATGTCCGCCGCGGCAACGCCACCGCGTTACGCTCCTTCAGAGCCGCCGCATCGGCCGCACAAGGAGCGTGACATGACCCTGCAACTTCTTCCCCTGCAAGCTCGGGCCCTGCGCCCCCTGACCCTGGCCGCCCTGCTCTGCGCCGGCGCCGCGCTGGCCGCGCCGCCGCCGGTGGCCAAGGTGGAGGAATGCAAACCGGCCACCGACGACAGCCATCCGCATCTGCCCTGGTGCGCCGACCGCGCCAACGTGCCCTGCCATAAAGACGCCGAGAGCTGCCGCAAGCTCGCCGACACGGTCAACAACGTGTGCAACGTCACCTACGCCAACTGCTACGTACGCTTCGCCAAGGTCTCGGACAAGGGCGCCTGCGCCAAGAGCATGCAGGAGTTCCGCGATCAACTCGACGGATTGGCCTGCAACTGGCCGCGCGATCCCGAGCCGGTGGTCGGCAGCTGCAAGGGCCAGGACTACGTGCGCTACCGCGATGTGGTCAAGGTGGGCGGCCGCCCGACCTGGCGCAACAACAACCCCGGCGCGCTCACCTGCCTGAAGAACCGCGCCGACTACGGCGCCTATCAGACCTGCCAGAGCTTCGCGATCTTCCCCGACCTGCCCACCGGCATCCACGCGCTGTACCAGTGGCTGCAGGCCAACAAGGGCCGCAGCCTCTACCAGTTCGCCGCCACCCATGCGCCGCCCGACAACGGCGCGGTGCTCAACAAGGGCAACGATCCCGAGGCCTACACCGCCGCCCTGCTCAAGGAGCTGCGCAAGGACAATCCGGGCAAGACCTACAGCCGCGATACCTTGCTGGGCTCGCTGAGCGAGGACGAGCTGGGCAGCGTGGTGCGCGGGGTGACCTTGCAGGAAGGCTCCACCGCCGCGGTGAATCAGGGCAAGACCTACGAACTGGACGATCCGGCGTCGATGCCGGCTGATCTGAAGGCTTGCCTGGGTTTGTAGCGGCGCGACGGCGCTGCGGCTCGCAGTTAAAGCCCAAGCAGCAACCACAGCCCCACACCGCCCATCGCCGCCGTCCACGCGCGCCGCGCCTGCGTCGCGCCGAACCACGCGGGGCGATGCGCAAGACCGCGGCAAACACCGCCGGCGATAGCGCCGGTCACCAGCAGCATCGCCGCCAGGTGCAGCGTCATCGCCGCCACAGCCAGCGGCACGGAACCGCGCGCAGCGATCTCGCGCGCGGGCGTGCCGGCCATGCACAGCGGCACCAGCGCCGGTACCAGCATCAAGCCGGCGCCCTGCGCGGTGGCCATCAGACAGGACCACAGCGCAATGCCGGCGTGATCGCTGTGGACGCGGTTCGCAGCCGGCGCCGACGGACGCAAACCGCGCCAGACCGCCGCCGCGATCAGCAGCGCACCGGCGGCGCGCTGCACCAGTACGCGATCCATCAACACGCCCTGCATCACCGCCATCACCACCACGCCCACCGACACCGTGTGCCCCAACGCGATGGGCAGCAACACGCGCCTGGCCTGCGCGCCATCGCCGGCGCGCAGGCCGCAGGCCGCGGCGAACATCCAGCCGTTGGCGGGGCTCAGGCCGTGCAAGGCGCCCAAGCCCGCCACCGCCAGCCATGGCCACCAAGCGTCCACGACACGGCTCCTTCGCCCGCGCTCAGGATTGCGTCGAGCAGCAGGACGCGGCCGGCTTGGCCGCGTTCTCGTAACGGTCGTGGTGGCGCACCCAGGCCATGGTGTACTCCAGCTCGTCCTCGTCGCGGCCCTTGGGCGTGAGTTCCAGCAGCGGGTAGGTGTGCATCATCACTTCCACGCCGCGGCCGTAGGTCGAATAGGTGTGGAACACCTGCCCGGCCTCGTCGCGGTAAAACACGCTGATGCCGGGCGCCTCTTCGTGCGGGAACGGCTGGCGCACGTAGTTGTAATCGACCTTGCCGGTCGACATGGCGTCCGGATCGAAGTTCACGCCGAAATCCCGATTGAAATCGGTGCCGTAGGACGACACCCAATTGAACTTCCAGCCCATGCGCTGGCGGAAGCGCTCCAGCTCGGCCAGCGGCGCGCGCGACACCGCCACCAGGGTCACGTCGCGCTGCGGCAGGTGCAGGTTGGCGCCGTCGTTGTGGTCGGCCATGTAGGAGCAGCTCTTGCAACCCTGCTCCCAGCCCGGCGCAAACATGAAGTGCTGCACCATCAGCTGGCTGCGGCCGTCGAACAGCTCGGCCAACCGGCGCGGCCCGTCCAGGGTGTCGAACACATAGTCCTTCTCCACCTTGACCCAGGGCAGCGCGCGGCGATCCCGCGCCATCTGGTCCTGCAGGCGGGTCAGTTCCTTCTCGCGCTGCAGCAGCGCCTTGCGCGCGGCCAGCCATTGCGCGCGGGACACGACGGGGTGGTCGGTAATGCCGGTATCGGCGATCGCGGTGTTCATGTGCGTTCCTCGTGGGGTGTAGGCCGGCGCCTGTGCGTCGGCAAGGCGTTGCCGTCTGCGGCGTCGAAGCCGCAGGTCGGCGGGAAAGAGATTCGGGTCGGCGCAGCGCGCCGCAGGGCTCAGCCGGCGGCGCGCCTGGGCGCACGCACGGCGCGGATCTTGCCGGTGGGGCCGCCGCCGCAATAGAACAAATCCGCGCCGTCGTACTCCAGGCCGCTCACGTTGGTGCCGGCCGGCATGGCCAGGCGTTCGCGCACCTCGCCGGTGTGGGCGTCGATGCGGCGCAGCTCGCTTTCGTCGCCTTCCCAGGTGCCGTGCCACAGCTCGCCGTCCATCCAGGTCACGCCGGTCACGTAGCGGTTGGACTCGATCGTGCGCAGCACCGCGCCGTTGTTCGGATCGATCTGGTAGATCTTGCGCTCGCGGTAATGGCCCACCCATAGGCTGCCTTCGGCCCAGGTCAAGCCGGAATCGCCGCCCTGCCCGGGCGCCGGGATCGACGCCAGCACGTCGCCGGTGGCCGGATCGATCTTGTCGATGCGCGCTTCGACGATCTGGTACAGATGCTTGCCGTCGAACGCGGTGCCCGCGTGCGCGGCGCAGTCCAGACTGCGCACGATCTCGCCGCTGGCCGGGTCCAGCGCGATCACCCGGGAACCGGCGGCGGCCCAGACATCGCGGCCGTCGTAAGTCACGCCGCCGATGTCGCCGCCGCTGCCCAGGGGCGCATATTCGCGCACGATCTCGGCGGTGCTCACGGGCATTGCGGTGGCTTGCTGCTCGGACTTGCGGTTCATGGCGGTCTCCTGAAGGCGCACGTCATGGCGCCATGGGGCCAATCTACTCAGCCGGCAGCGCGGCGGGGAGTAACAAGATCGTCGCGAATCCGGCCAGCGACGGCGCCAGCCAGCGCTGGGCACGGGCCCGGCCGATGGAACGCACCCTTCCTGCCGCCTCCAGCTCCGCCAGCGCGCGCTGCACCGTGCGCTGGCTGTCGCCCAGCGCCTGGGCCAAGGCCGAGGTCGACCAGGCCGCGCCGTCGGCCAACAGCGCCTGCAGCGAAGCCTGCTCGCCGTCGATGGGCGGTGCCAGTACCGCCACCTTGCCGCCGCCGCGTGGCTTCAAGGCATAGCCCTCCGGCGTGGCTTCGATCTCCGCCATCGCCGCGATGGTCTTGCGCAAGCGCCCCATCTCCACGCGCAGACGCGCGCGATGCGTGTCGTCGGGCTTGCGCGTGCGGAATACCCGCGCGATCAGCGCGTTGCGCTCCACATCGCCCGGATAGCCTTCGGCCAAGGCGCGCAGCAGGGCGAACAGCACCGGCCGCCGCGCCAACGGCTGCCGAGCCGCGCCGTTGCGCAGTCCGCGCCGGCACGCATCCACCACCAACGCATCCGAGGCCAATAGCGCCTCCACTTCGTCCAGGCGCAGGGGTTGCTCGTGCCCGCCGTGGATCAGGCGCGCGGCCGGTCGACTCAAGGAGACGCGCGCCTCCTCCACTTCCGCCTGCAGGGCGCGCACCTGTGCGTGGGCCGCGGCCGCGGCCGCGCGCTGCAGCGCGGCCCGCGCTGTTGCGGTCCGCAAAGACCGCAGCGCCAGTTCGGCCGTCGCCAGTTCCGCCACCGCGGCCAAAGCCGGCGGCAAGGCCGACGCATCCAGCGCCGCCAGCGCCGCACCCGCTTCGTCCAGACGCCCCAACAGCAGCAGCCGCCGTACCGCGATCAGCTGCGCCTGCCAGGCGTTGGCCAGGTCCCCGCGCGCGGCCAACGCCGCCCCGGCCTCGGTCAGGGTTCGCGGCGCACCGCCCAACTCGCGCATCGCCAAGGCCACTTCGGCCTCCGCCACCACGCAGCGCGCCCGCGCGCGCTCCTCTCGCGGCCCGAAGCCGCGCGCCGCCTGCCGCAACAAATCCCGCGCCCGCGGGTAGTCGCCCAGCTGCGCCATCGCGATGCCGCGCAGGGCCAAGGCCGGCGGATCTTCGCGCAGGGCCACAAGCTTGAGCGCGCCTAGCGCGTCGCCCACGGCCAGGGCGCGCCCGGCGGCGGCGATCAGGGAGTCCATTGGGGGATGCTACTGCGCAAAACGGCAAATGCCGAACGGCCGCCCATCCCGATGGCCGCAATCGCTAGCGCTTGCAGGCCTCGCGACCTACGTAATCGGCCACCGACTCGGCCGCGATGGGCGTCATGTCGGCTTCGGACTTGGACAGCGCCATCCGCGCCAACGTATCGCCCGTGCCCAGGAACTTCACGCTGTGGTTGAGGCAGTCGTAGAAGCGCTTGGCGTAGGTGGTGCCCCTGGCATCGGTGCGTTTGGTGATGGCGGTGCGGCCCGGCCATTTGCCGCCGATCTCCAGGATGTAGTGCTGCGCCTTGGAATCGCTGGGCACGCCCAGCGGCCATTCGTAAGCCTGCGTGGTCGCCGAGAACATGAGCAATGCCGCCGCTAGGGTGAGACGTTGCATGAGGCCTCCTGAAACGCTGACGGTGGTGCCGAACCGGGCCGGGCGGGTGGGTGCGCTCGCTACTTAATCTGCGGATGGCCGGACGACTGGGCTCTCTGTTGCTCGCCGCTGTCCACGCCGCGACCGACCATGGTGTGCTCCACGCCCATGACGGTGCCGAAGGTCTGTGCGGTCTGGACGAAGTCGCGGGCGGCGCTGTTGCGCAGTTCATGGCGGAACGGCTCGGCTTCGCGTCGTTCCAGCTTGGACAGGTCCACATTCGCCTGCACGTTGGGCATGTCGAAACCTAGCTTCGCTGCGTTGACGAAGGCGTACTGGTAACGCATGGTTTCGTTCAGCGGCACCTGATTGCTGAAGCCGATGGTGCCGTACATGTGCAGCATCTTCTTACTGAAAAACTGCTCGCCCAGTGCCTCGGCGGTCTGCTCGTCGCGCGGCCCGCCATTCCACTTGTCCGCGTTCTTGGCAGCGAAGTCGTTGCTCTGCTTGACCAGGTTGGGGCGTTCCTTGTCGGGCACCAGCATGAGCTCGCGCACGTCCATGCGCGCCAGGCTGATGAAGCTGTGCGGATTATCCAGCGACCTCACGATCTCGGCCCGGTCGTCGGGCTTGAGCGCGCCGAACTGCTTGCTGGCCCACAGCATCTCCGGCAGCTCACGGTCGTTCATGTCCATCAGACTCTGCAGCGTGACGCCGCGAGCGGAAATGTAATCGTCCGACGGCTTGAACGCGGCCACCACGTCCTGGCGCACGCCCGGGTCCAAGGCCTGCAAGCGTTCGCGGCCTGGCGCATCCAGCGCGAACCGGGGGTCGGCGTGGTCGAAGGCGGGCTGGACGGATTGCACCGGCGGCACGGCGGCCTGGTGAGGCTGCTGCGCCTGCTGCGGAGCGCCGGGGCCTTGCGGCTGCTGCGGCGGCGGTTGCGGCGGCGGCGGCTCGTCGCGAAAGATGGACATGAGTCGCTTGAGCATTCCACTTCCTCCCTGAAGGGGTGGGTAGGCGTCGGGCGTGTCCTGCGAACTGCGCCTGCCGGCGGAGGCCGTGTTTGCCGTCGGGTTCCTTCGCGGCGGGCGGAGCCATCATACGCCTGGCTTCGGGGGGCGGGTCCAGGGCCGCCGGCGGGCACCGGCCGGCGTTAGTTTCCGCGCCGCGCCGGCTCGCTCTGGTGCAGGAACTTCGTATACAGATCGCGCGGTGCGGCCATGCCGATGGAACCGAGCAGCTCGCCGACGTTGCCGCGGTGATAGCCGCCGTGGGTGATGACGTGCAGCAACATTTCCTCCCGGGACATGCGGCCGCGGTCGCCGTCGGTAAAGCGGAAATCCAGCACCTCGCCCAGCACCGGCTCGGTCAGGCCGGCGGCGTAGTCCAGGTACCAGGCGTCCGTGGCTTGAACGTCGGCCTGCAGTTGCGCCAGGGTCGGAGTGTCTTCGGTGTTGGTGGCGTCGAACGGCCGCGGCGCGCCGCTGAGGTGGGCGCGGAAAATTCGGTCGGTGACGTAGACATGGTTGAGGGTGCGGATGCAGGCATGCAACTGGACAATGTGCTCCGACGGCACCTTGGCCAGAAGCGCGAACAGTTCGGCGTTGGCCCAGGCTTTGTAGCCGAAAAGGGATTGCAGGGTGGCGACGGACATGGGCTGGGGCTCGGCTTGAGGCGCGCTGGTGGGCGTGTGGGAGGCCTACTCCGATTGGTGGCGGTGTTTGAATCAAGAGCATTCGCGCTTCGCGCTCACCCCCTCACCCTAACCCTCTCCCGCAAGCGGGAGAGGGGATGCGTCCGGCGCCGCTGCTTTAGCCCCTCTCCCGCAAGCGGGGGAGGGGATGCGTCCGGCGCCGCTGCTTTAGCCCCTCTCCCGCAAGCGGGAGAGGGGATGCGTCCGGCGCCGTTGCTTTAGCCCCTCTCCCGCTTGCGGGAGAGGGGTTGGGGTGAGGGCAGAGCGCAGGCAAAGCTAAAAGTGCGGATCAGCAGCAAGGGAATCCATGCGTTCATTGGCGGAGGTAATCCGCTAACGCCCGAACCTGCCGCTCGTCCAGGCCAGCCGCCTGTGGCCGCATGACGCCACGGCTGAGCGCTTCGACGATGCGGTCCTTGGGCCGGGTGGCCAGCACGGCGCGCGGCGGGATGTTGCCCTGGGGATGGTCGTGGCAGGCGGCGCAGCGCTGGGCGTAGAGGGCGGCGGGGCTGAGCGACGGTGAGAGCGGCGAGGCGGCGACAGGCGAGGCGTCGACCGGAGCGGGCGCGGCCACCGGTCGCGCCGCCGTGCGCCGTCCGCCCAAACCGAACGCCTGGATGCGATCGGTGCCGACGTAAACCTGGCCACCGCCGAAAGCCGGCTCGTTGTACTTGCCGCTGGTGTGAAGCTCACCGGGCGCGCTGCGCCACAGCTCCTTCAGCGTAGCCGCGTCGAAGGCGTACAGCACCGGCTGTGGCGCGCCGGTGCCGCTGAGCTGGGCCGAGCGCGGTGCGTTTTCGTCCAGCACCCAAACGATGGCGCGATCGGCCCCCCTGCTGGTGACCACGGGCGAACCCGGATTCTTCATGACCCGGTCGGCGCGACGGTCGATGCGCAGGTACGGCGCACCGCCGGCGGGGCGCTCCACCTGCAAGCGCACCAGCGACGGCGCCACGCTGTCGGCGGAGCCCGGCGCGCGCTTGGTGCTGCCGCTGAGGTAGAGGTAATCGTGGCCCTGGGCGTCGCGGAAAGTCGCCGGCACCGAGCGCGAGCGCGCGAGGTCCAGCGCGGCGTCCTGCTCCGAATAGGGACCGAATACGTTCAGCGGGCCGCGCGTGCCGAATTGCGGCTGCGCGGTTGGCGGCAGCAACGAGCCGTCGCTGGCGGCGTCCTGGCTGCACGGGGGCCGCCGATCGAGGCGGCCCGGCAAACGGTCGCGATCCAGCAGATAGGCATTGCCCTGCTTGCCGCCCAAGGCCAGCAGCCGCGGCGCGCCGGCCTGCGCGGGCGCGCGCAACAGCGCGATGCCGCCGGAGCCCAGGTCGATGTCCATCTTGGCGCTGCTGCAATGGTTGAACGGCGTGTAGGTGCCGCGCAGCACGAAGCCGCCCGCGGCCGGCGGCGCCAGCTTGAGCACCGATTGGGTCCAGTCGTGGGGCGCGTCGCGGTAGCCTTCGAATCCGCTGCCGGTGACCACGTACACCTGCCCTTCCCGATCCACCGCGGGACCGCCCGCACCCCAGATACCGCCGCTGCCGCGGTGTGGCATGGCCACGGCGGCGAAGGCGCTGCGCACGCGTGCGCGATCGGTGTCCACCGATACCAGCCAGCCGGTCTCGGTTTCGCCGAACACCACGTACAGCTGGCGGCCGTCGGGGCTGAGGTTGAGCGCGCCGCGCTGCACGCGGAAGTCGTAGCGGCGCGTGGGCGGCACGCGGCTGGGGCCCTGGTTGGCATTGAGCGTGTTGAACGTGTCCTCGTCCAGGCGCACCGGCCAACCCGGCTGCACCGCGCCGCTGCTCAGGTCCAGCGCGTAGGCCTGCCAACGCTGTTGGGCGTCGCAGTGGGTCACGTACAAACGCCCGCGCGCGACGTCGGCGATGGGCGTGCTGAGCACACCGGTGGGCACGCCGTCCAAGGGCGCGGGCTGCAAGCGGCAGGGCTCGCTCAGGCGCCTGCGCCAGAGGATGCGGCCGGGCGCCAGATCGCCCTGGCGCGCGGCGTTGATGGCGTAGACGTAGCCGTTGCTGCTGGCGGCGATGACCACGGCGAAGGTCTGCCCGCGCTGCGGCCCGTCGCCGAGGGTCAGGCGGTCGATATACAGCGGCGAGGCATACAGCCGCGGCGGTTGGCCATCCACCGCGTCCAGCGGCGGCGATTCCCAGACCAGGCCGAAGCCGCGCTCATCGACGTTGTCGGGCGCGAGCACGCGCTCGTCGGAACGCCAGCCGCTGCGCTCGCTGTCCACGTGGAAGGTCGCGCGTGCCACGGTCGCGCGTGCCACGGTCGCCGTGGGCGCGGGCGGCATGGCGGCCGGCGCCGGCAAGGCCGGCAGCGCAGCGCCCGCTTCCGGCACCGGCGCATCGGCGGTCCACAGCGCGGCATTGAGCAGCAGGCGCGCGACACCGGCCTGGTGCAATGATTCCAAGTAGTGCGCACCACTGAAGACCACGCTGCGCCCGCCGCCCTCGCGCTCGTAGGCCCAGGCTAGGTCCGTGCGCTCGGCACGGTCTTCCAACAGCGCGCGGCCGTCGCGGAATTGCGGATGCAGGTCCGCGCTCAGCAACGCGGTGCGGGTGCCACCGGTGGCGTAGCGGAAGCTGGGATAGAACTCGTCGCGATAGCCGAAGGGGCTCAGGCCCTGCGTGGCCGGATGCGCCGCGCGCGGTTGCAGCTGCGCCCACTGCGTGCTGCGGTCGTACATGCCCACGCGCACGCCGCCCAGCCATGGGGTCAAACCCAGATCGTCGCTGGGCGGCACGGTCGAGGCCTGGTGCAGGGCGATGAGTCCGGTGCCGCGGCGCATCGCGGCGGCGAACGCGGCGCGGCGCGCGGGATCGCATAGCGGGTGGCGGTCCAGGCCGTCGAAGTACCAGATCACCACGGCGGCATCGTCGAAGGCGGCCGGGTTCTGCGGCCAGCCGTCGGGATAGGCGACCACGGCGAACGCGTCGCGGGTATCGGGGGAGGTCTCGATCAGGCGCTGCAACGCGCGTACGCCGGCCGGATAGTCGTGGCGGCCCGCGCCTTCGCGATGCGGGCCGCCGACGATCACCAGCTTGCGCGGCGGCGCGCGCTCGCAGGCGGCCAGCGCCAGCAGCAGGGCGAGCATGCACAAGACGCGCAGTGCGTGCTGCGGCGATAGCGAGGTCCGGCCGTCGATCATGCGTTGCGCCTCCGGACGGCGCTGGCGCACCGTCCACGCCTGCCGAGGCTACGCCGCTGCCGCCGGAGTAACAGGCGTGCGGCCTATGTTCTGCCGATAGCAATTGTCGCGGCCCGGCCCTGGCGCCGCAGTCGCACGGCCGGAAGCCAGTCGCGTGCGGCGCTACCCGCCCGAACGCCGGATCGGGTCGAACCCGATCTTGCGAGGGCGCGGCGCGCGGCCGCGCCCACGCTTCAGAACGAGTCGCCGGGCACGCGCACCCAGCCGTCCATGAGCACGCGCGCGCTGCGGCTCATCACCGCCTTGGTCACGGTCCATTGGCCGTCGACCTGGCGCGCCTGCGCGCCGACGCGCAGGGTGCCGGAGGGATGGCCGAAGCGCACGGCCTCGCGCTCGCCGCCGCCGGCGGCGCGGTTGACCAGGGTGCCCGGCACCGAGGCGGCGGTGGCGATGGCGACCGCGGCCGTGCCCATCATGGCGTGGTGCAGCTTGCCCATGGACAGCGCGCGCGCATGCAGGTCGAGCTCGGTGGCGGCGATGCGCTTGCCGGCCGAGGACACGTAGTCCTGCGCCGGCGCGACGAAGGCGACCTTGGGCGAATGCTGGCGCGTGGCGGCCTGCTCGGGGCTGTCGATCAGGCCCATGCGCAGCGCGCCCTGCACGCGGATCGCTTCGAACCGCGCCAGCGCGTCCTTGTCGCCGTTGATCGCGTCCTGCAACTCGGTGCCGGTGTAACCCAGCGCGGCCGCATCGATGAAGATGGTGGGGATGCCGGCGTTGATCATGGTGACCTGGAACGTGCCCACGCCCGGCACTTCGAGTTCGTCGACCAGATTTCCGGTGGGGAACATGGCCCCACCGCCCTCGCCTTCGTCGGCCGGGTCCAGGAATTCGAGCTGGATTTCCGCGGCCGGAAAGGTCACGCCGTCAAGTTCGAAGTCGCCGGTTTCCTGCACCTCGCCCGCGGTCATGGGCACGTGGGCGACGATGGTCTTGCCGATGTTGGCCTGCCAGATGCGCACCACGGCCACGCCGTCGCGCGGCACGCGCGCCGGGTCGATCAGGCCGGCGGCGATCGCGAACGGGCCCACCGCCGAGGACAGGTTGCCGCAGTTGCCGCTCCAGTCGATGAAGCCGCTTTCGATGTTGACCTGGCCGTAGAGGTAATCCACGTCGTGATCGGGCACCTCCGAGCGCGCGATGATCACGCACTTGCTGGTGCTGGACGTCGCGCCGCCCATGCCGTCGGTGTGCTTGGCGTAGGGATCGGGCGAACCGATCACGCGGCGCAGCAGCGCGTCGCGCACCGTGCCCGGCGTCTGCGCCGCGACCGGCAGGTCCTGCAGGCGGAAGAACACGCCCTTGCTGGTGCCGCCGCGCATGTAGGTGGCGGGGATGCGGATTTGCGGGGGATGGGCCATGGGGGTCGGGCTCGGCGTTGGTGATTGGGAAAGCTGGAGTTGCGATGTCGCTCTTGCTCGTCATTCCCGCGAAAGCGGGAATCCAAAGACTTCAGCGTCATGCCTGGATGAAGCCCTGGATCCCCGCCTACGCGGGGATGACGATCCGGGGCAGCGCCGGCTTGCGCGGGCGCCGCGCCCTGTTTTCAAGCCGCCTGCGCCGACTCCAGGAAATCGTTGGCGAAGCGCTGCAGCACGCCGCCGGCTTCGTAGATCGACACTTCTTCGGCGGTGTCCAGGCGGCAGGTCACCGGCACTTCCACTCGCTCGCCGTTGCGGCGGTGGATGACCACGGTCAGGGTCGCGCGCGGGGTGCGCTCGCCGATGACGTCGTAGGTCTCGGTGCCGTCCAGGCCCAGGCTGATGCGGTTGGTGCCGGCCTGGAATTCCAGCGGCAGCACGCCCATGCCGATCAGGTTGGTGCGGTGGATGCGCTCGAAGCCTTCGGCGACGATGGCCTCCACGCCCGCCAGGCGCACGCCCTTGGCCGCCCAGTCGCGCGAGGAACCCTGGCCGTAGTCGGCGCCGGCGACGATGATCAGCGGCTGACGGCGCTCCATGTAGGTCTCGATCGCCTCCCACATGCGCGTGACCTGGCCTTCCGGCTCGATCCGCGCCAGCGAACCCTGGCGCACGTTACCGGCCTCGTCGCGCACCATTTCGTTGAGCAGCTTGGGATTGGCGAAGGTAGCGCGCTGCGCGGTGAGGTGATCGCCGCGGTGGGTGGCGTAGGAATTGAAGTCCTCTTCCGGCAGGCCCATCTTGGCCAGGTACTCGCCGGCGGCGCTGTCGAGCATGATCGCGTTCGACGGCGAGAGGTGGTCGGTGGTGATGTTGTCGCCCAGCACCGCCAGCGCGCGCATGCCGCGCAGCGTGCGCTCGCCGGCCAGCGCGCCTTCCCAGTACGGCGGACGGCGGATGTAGGTGCTCTGCGGGCGCCAGTCGTACAGCGGGCTCACCGACTGGCCGTGCTGCGCGCCGAACTTGAACATCGGATCGTAGACGCGGCGGAAATGCTCGGGCTTGACGCTGCTGGCGACGATGGCGTCGATCTCGGCGTCGCTGGGCCACAGGTCCTTCAGGTATACCGGCTGGCCATCGGCATCGGTGCCCAGCGCGTCCTTCTCGATGTCGAAGCGCACGGTGCCGGCGATGGCGTAGGCCACCACCAGCGGCGGCGAAGCCAGGAAGGCCTGCTTGGCGTAGGGATGGATGCGGCCGTCGAAGTTGCGGTTGCCCGAAAGCACAGCGGTGGCGTAGAGGTCGCGCGCTATCACTTCCTGCTGGATCTTCGGGTCCAGCGCGCCGCTCATGCCGTTGCAGGTGGTGCAGGCGAAGGCGACGATGCCGAAGCCCAGCTGTTCCAGCTCGGGCAGCAGCTTGGCCTCTTCCAGATACAGCTGCACCGCCTTGGAGCCCGGCGCCAGCGAAGTCTTGACCCAGGGCTTGCGGGTCAGGCCGCGCGCGTTGGCGTTGCGCGCGAGCAGGCCGGCGGCGATCACGTTGCGCGGGTTGCTGGTGTTGGTGCAGCTGGTGATGGCGGCGATGATGACCGCGCCGTCGGGCATCAGGCCCTGCGCTTCCTGCTCGCGCGCTTGCGCCAGATCGCCGGCGATGCCGCGCTCGGCCAGGGCCGAAGTGGGCAGGCGCTTGTGCGGATTGGACGGGCCGGCCATGTTGCGCACCACCGTCGACAGGTCGAAGCGCAGCGTGCGCTCGTACTCGGCCGTGTCCAGCGCATCGGCCCACAGGCCGGTGTGCTTGGCGTAGGTTTCCACCAGACGCACCTGTTCGTCCTCGCGACCGGTCAGGCGCAGGTAGTCGATGGTCTTGTCGTCGATGAAGAACATGGCCGCGGTGGCGCCGTACTCGGGCGCCATGTTGGAGATGGTGGCGCGGTCGCCCAGGGTCAGGGCGGCGGCGCCTTCGCCGCGGAATTCCAGGTAGGCGCCGACCACCTTTTCCTTGCGCAGGAACTCGGTCAGGGCCAGCACGATGTCGGTGGCGGTGATGCCCGGCGCGGGCTTGCCGGCGAGCTCTACGCCGACGATATCGGGCAAGCGCATCCACGAGGCGCGGCCCAGCATCACGCTCTCGGCCTCCAGGCCGCCCACGCCGATGGCGATCACGCCCAGGGCGTCTACGTGCGGGGTATGGCTGTCGGTGCCCACGCAGGTGTCGGGGTAGGCCACGCCGTTATCGGCGTGGATCACCGGCGACATCTTCTCCAGATTGATCTGGTGCATGATGCCGTTGCCCGGCGGGATCACATCGACGTTCTTGAACGCCAGCTTGGTCCAGTTGATGAAGTGGAAGCGGTCTTCGTTGCGGCGGTCCTCGATCGCGCGGTTCTTGGCGAAGGCCTGCGGGTCGAAGCCCGGCGCCTCCACCGCCAGCGAGTGGTCGACGATCAGCTGGGTCGGCACCACCGGATTGATCTGCGCCGGGTCGCCGCCGCGCTCGGCGATGGCGTCGCGCAGGCCGGCCAGGTCGACCAGGGCGGTCTGGCCGAGGATGTCGTGGCAGACCACGCGCGCCGGGAACCAGGGGAAGTCCAGGTCGCGGCGGCGTTCGATCAGCTGGCCCAGGTAGGCGGCCAGCTTGGCCGGCTCGGCCCGGCGCACCAGGTTTTCCGCATGCACGCGCGCGGTGTAGGGCAGGCGCGCATAGGCGCCGGGCGCGATGGCGTCGATCGCGGCGCGGGCGTCGTAGTAGTCGAGCGCGGTCCCGGGGAGCGGCTTGCGGTAGTCGGTATTCATGGCTGGCGGCTGGATTGGGTAGCGGAGGAAGGCGTCGCGGCGCGCGCCCGGGCCCGCGACCGGCGGCCTGGCGATGGCGAAGTGGCGGCGACGCCGCGGCCGGGGGCGCCGGCCGGGGGGAATTATCCCGCAATTGGTCCGAAGACGGGGGGCGATGGCCCAGGGCCGTGTGGACAGGAGCGGCAAAGTGGGTCGCTGGGGCCGTCGCCCGGAAGCACTTTGACGGCGCTAAGACGGGCTAGGCTTTGAGCCGCGAGGGCTCACCATAGCAAAAGCAAATCCCCCTCAATCCCCCTTTTCCAAAGGGGGAAGCAAAGCTGGCTACGGGGCGTGTGGCCCGGAACTGCTGAACCGCTTTGCTCCCTCCTTTGGAAAAGGAGGGTTGAGGAGGATTTGCTCTTCGATCAACTACGTGCGAGCCGGGTCAATAAGTCGCGTCGAACGCGAAGATCGGCTTGCGCGACTTCCAGGCGCCGTGGGTGAAGTCCGGGAACTCCAGGGTCTTGAAGCCTTCGGCGATCGACTGTTCCGACAGCGGCGTGATCGCGCTCCAGGCCAGGGCGTCGTAGATGTCGATGGGCATGGGCGCTTCGGCCTTCAGCGCTTCGACGAAGGCGTGGATCACGAAGTAGTCCATGCCGCCGTGGCCGGCGCCGGCCGCCTCGGCGGCGTACTTGCGCCACAGCGGATGATCGTACTGGTCCTGGTAGCCCTGGAACGGTTCCCATTTGTGCGCGGGGCTGCGGCCCTCGATGTGCACGGACTGGTTGAGGTCCATCCACAGGCCATGGGTGCCCTGCACGCGGAAGCCCAGCGAGTACGGCCGCGGCAGCGAGGTGTCGTGCTGCAGCAGGATGGTCTCGCCGTTCTCGCAGGCCAGGGTGGTCGTGACGATGTCGCCGAGCTTGAACTTGACCCGGGTGCTGGGGTGGCTGCTGCCGCCGCTCTTGTCCACCGTGTACTCGTGCAGGCCGCGCGCCTTGCTGGCGAAGCTGTTGATGTGGGTGAAGCGGTTGCCGCGGTTGATGCCGGTGTACATGGCGCAGGGGCCGATGCCGTGGCTGGGGTAGAGCTCGCCGTTGCGGCGCACGGAATGCTCGGTGCGCCAGCGCGCCTCGGACCAGCCCTTGGCGCCGAACTCCACGCCGCTGCCGTAGGGCTGGTCGGGGTCGCCGGAGTTGAACTTCACCGCGCGCAGGTCGTGCTGGTAGCCGCCCTGCAGATGCACCAGCTCGCCGAACAGGCCTGCACGCACCATCTGCAGCACCGCCATCACGTCGCGGCGGTAGCACACGTTCTCCAGCAGCATGTAGGGCGTGCCGGTGCGCTGTTGCGCGGCGAGCACGTCCCAATGGTCCTGCAGGCTGACGCCGGCGACCACTTCGCAGCCGACCGGGATCTTGGCCTGCATGGCCTCGATCGCCATCGGCGCGTGCCACTCCCAGGGCGTGGCGATGATCACGCCGTCCAGATCGCGCTGCGCGAGCAGGCGGCGGTAGGCGTGCACGTCGCCGTCGCGGCCGTAGCTCTTGGGCACGGGCTTGCCGGCCTTGTCGACCATGGCCAGGGCGCGGTCGAGCATGATCGGCTCGATGTCGCACAGCGCCACCAGCTCCACGTCGTCGCGCCGCACCAGCTCGCGCATCAGCACCTGGCCGCGCATGCCGGTGCCGATCAGGCCCAGGCGCACGCGGCGCTTGGCTGCCCAGGCCGGCGTTTCCGGCAGCAGGGCGGTGGCGCCGATCGCGGCGCCGGCCAGGATGAAATCTCTACGGTTCATGGTGTGCTCCTTTGCATCCGCGGCCGGTTACGCCTTCAGCTTGCCACGCGCGGTTGGGGTGTAGGGGCCGGCCGGCTCGTGCGGGGCACGATATGCAACGGCCGGTCAAGGTTTCAGGCGCCAACGCTGGTAGCCGTTGGCCAGGCAGGCGTGGGTTTGCAGCCAGGCGCCGCGCACCGCGCCGCTCATCGGGTCCAGGCACTTGCGCGCGCCGACGTTGTACAGCTCGTTGGAACCGGGGATGGGCATCCAGCGCTGGCGCGCGCCGTTGCCGCAATCGGCCAGCTGCACCCTGCCGTCGGTATCGGCTTGCAGGCACTTGCTGCGCGAGCGCATGAGCAGACGGAAGCCGTCGTCGCGCTCGATCTGCTGGTTGGCATTGGCCGAGCAATCCCACAGACCGGCGCGGGCGCCGCCGGACAAGGTGTCCAGGCAATAGCTGCTTTGTTCGTTGAGCAGGCGCTGCGGGCTGCCCAGGGTGCCGTAGACGTTGGCCGCGGCGATGCAGTCCTGCTCGGCCGTGCATGCGGCGCGGGCGATCGTGGCGCAGATGCCGTAGGTCGTGGCGGTGCTGGAAGTCGGGCTCACGCTGCCCTGTTCGGCGCGCGGCGCATGCAGCACCGCGCTGCTGGCCGGCACGGCCGCGCAACTGGCGCGTTCCTGGCTGCCTTGGGCGTAGTCCTCCAGGAAGGTGTTGGTGCGGTTGGTCAGGCCGCCCCAGGCCGCGGGCACCTGGATGGTGGCGACCTTGCGCTGGGTGCCGGCGGCGGTGTCGTCGATGTAGGCCGCCCAGCGCCCGGGCGCCTCGGCGACGATGCGGATGTCGTAGGTGACGCGCTGGCGCCAGGCGTAATCGACCCAGCACTGCACGCCGCTGCCTTCGTGATCGAAGTAGGCGCATTGGGTGCCCGGTTCGGCGGTCCAGCCGGTGGCCTTCCAGATCGAGAAGTTCAGCGCCTTGTTGTGGCCGTCGCGCTGCTGCAGACCGACGTAGCCGCCGTCGCCGCCCTTGAACCAGAACTGGTGCGCCCAGTAGGTGTAGCCGTCCTTGCCCGGCTCGTCGGTGATGGTGGTGGGGAAGCTCAGGTCCAGATAGCCCAGTTCGGTGGCCGGCCACTGCCGGTCGATGGCGACCATGCCGCCGGCGACCAGGGCATGGGCGTTGGACGACAGCAACAGGCACAGCGACAGCACGGCGTAGCGGATGGTGCGCATGGGAACCCTCCTGCGAAAGACGTGGCGTGCATGCACGGCGGCCGCTTCGCTGGGAAGCGGCCGCGCGCGCGGCGGTCAGAACTTGTAGCCCAGCGACACGCTGAAGATGCGGCCGAAGTTGTTGGTGTAGCCGGGGAAGGTCATCCAGTCGTTGGGGTCGTAGAACGGATGGCGGTCGAACAGGTTCTTCACCGTCGCCCCGACCGTGAGCTTCTCGGTCGGACGCCAAGTCACGCCCAGGTTGGCGGTCCACCAGGCCGGCGCGCCGTCGCACTTGCTGGGCTGCACCGACACGTAGCTGCCGGTGCAGGTTTCGGCGTTGTTGTCCTGCTCGTCGATGCGATCGTAGGCCCACTTGGTCTTGCCCACGTAGTTGACGTAGAAGCTGGTGTTCCAGTCGCCGTAGTTCCAGTCCACGTTGAAGGTCGCACGCAGACGCGGGTTGTTGTAGTAGCCCACGGTATTGCCGTACAGCCAGCCCGACTCGTCGCCGGTGTTGTACATGTTGCGGCGGGCGATGGTCGCGGCCACGCCCACGTTCAAGCGGCCCCAGTCGCCCAGGTCGAAGCGGCTGCGCGCGTCGATGTCGAAGCCGTCGACCAGGGTGCGGCCGCGGTTCTTGTACTGGCCGATCACGCTGGAGATGTTGCCGATGCTGTAGCCGGGCAGCGTGCCCGGGCAGGTCACGCCGCTGGCCGGGTCGGCGCACATCGCCGCCAGCGCGGCCAAGTTGGCGCGGTCGGCATCGGTGATGCCGAAGCGGGTCATGGCGATGATGTCGTCGGGCTTGCTGTAGTCCGGAGCGACGATTTCATTGCGGCGGTAGATGAACCAGTAGTCGGCCGAGACCGACAGCCAGTTCGTCGGCTCGTAGACGAAGCCCAGGGTGGCGATCTTGGCCTTTTCTGGCTCCAGGTCGCGGTTGGGCTGGGTCAGGCGCGCGACGTTGCGGCTGCAGTCGGAATTGCGCAGCGTACGGCCCAGGTCCACGTCGCCGGGGCGCGCGGACTGCAGCAGCAGGTTGGCGATGGCGTTGGTCTCGTTGCAGCGCACTTCGTCGCGGTAGCCGCCGATCTGCGCGAACACGCCGCCTTCGCCGGACTCGGCCAGGCTGGGCGCGCGGAAGCCTTCGGAATAGGTGCCGCGCAGCAGCAGTTGCTCGAAGGCCTGGTACTTCAGGCCGATCTTGGGCGCCAGGTTGGCGTTGAAGTTCGGGTACTTGTCCAGGCGCGCGGCCAGTTCCAGCTCCAGCTTGTCGGTGATCGGCGCCACCGACTCGGCGAACAGCGCATAGGTGGTGCGCTTACCGTCGAACCAGGAACCGCCCTGCTGGGTGATCAGGCCGTTGGCCGCGTCCTCGTTGCCGGGGGTGAAGAAGGTTTCGCGGCTAAGGTTGAAGCCGAACGCCGCGCGCACCTCGCCGGCGGGCAGCGAGAACAGCGGGCCTTCGATCTTGCCGTCCAGGGTGTGCAGGCGCGTCCAGGACTCGATGTCGAAGGTCGGGTAAGCCTCGCGCAGCAGCTTGGCGTTGGCCTCGCTGATCTCGCCGAACTTGTAGGCCGGGTTGTCGGAGATGATCACGCGGCCCGTGCCCGGGTCGATGGTGAACGGGCCGAACGCGCGCTC
Source organism: Lysobacter silvisoli (assembly GCF_003382365.1). Taxonomy (NCBI): domain Bacteria; kingdom Pseudomonadati; phylum Pseudomonadota; class Gammaproteobacteria; order Lysobacterales; family Lysobacteraceae; genus Lysobacter; species Lysobacter silvisoli. The sequence goes on from NZ_QTSU01000002.1 coordinate 531,144, forward strand.
GAAGCCTTCCAGGTTGACGTTGACCGTCTGGTAGGTGACCGAGTGCGAACCGGCGGTGGTGAACGCGCTTTCCCAGTTCCAGTCGCCCAGCGCGCCGCGCAGGCCGAACATGCCGCGGTAGCTCTTGTCGGTATTGCGCTGGCCGAAGTAGTCGCCGCCCACGTCCTGCAGCAGGTACTGCAGGCCGACCACGCCGCCGTTGATCGCGCGCAGCGCCGGGCTGGCCTTGTTGTAGACGTTGTTGGGGCCCAGGTAAGGGTAGAGGAACTGGTTGACGGTGTTGCCGGTGTTGCGCGAGAACCAGCTGGTCGGGTTGCCGGTGGTGGTGCCGAAGCTGCGCGGCGTGCCGCCGTTGGCGCGCAGGTCGATGTCGGTGTACGTGGCCTCGGCGAACGCCTCCGTGGTCTCGCCCAGCAGGAAGCGCGCGCTGACGTAGGCGGTGGCGCGCTCGGACTCGGCGCCGCCGTCGATCTCGTTGTTGAGCCAGGTCTGCCAGATGCAGCGCGGGCCGGCGGCTTCCATCACCACGTTCTGGCAGCCCGGCGCGGCTTCCTGGGTGCGCCGGCCGGTGACCGGATCGATCGCGAAGTAGCTGCCGGGATTGAACACGCCCGGCGCGCTGCCGGTGCCCAGGCGCAGGTTGTTGATGTAGTTCGGGTTGTTGACGTAGAACTGCTCGGGCTTCTTGTCGTACCACTCCGACAGCGGAATCGGGTCGCGCCGGTACAGGTTGACCGAGGCATAGACGTTGTAGCGGTCCTCGTCCAGGTCGCCGAAGCCGCCGGTCAGGCTGAGCTGGTGCTCGCCGTAGGAATCGAAGCGCGGGGCGAAGTCGGTGGTGAGGTTGATCTCGGCGCCGCGGTACTCGCGCTTGGTGATCACGTTGATCACGCCGGCGACCGCGTCGGTGCCGTACACGGCCGAGGCGCCGTCGGTCAGCACTTCCATGCGTTCGATCGCCGCGGCCGGAATCGCGTCGATGTTGACGAACTGGGTCTGGAAGCCCGCGGGCGCGCCGTAGTAGGACAGGCGGCGGCCGTTCAACAGCACCAGGGTGCCCTGCGCGCCCAGGCCGCGCAGGTTGGCCTGCGAGGCGCCGTCGGAACCGGTGAACAGCGACTTGGAGTCCACCTGCGCCGGCCGCGCCGCCGGCAGGTTGTCGAGCACCTGCAACAGGGTGCGCGCGCCCATGTTCTCGATGTCCTGCTTGCTGATGACCTGCACCGGCGAGGCGGTCTCGACGTCGGTGCGCTTGATGTTGGTACCGGTGACCTCGAGCCGCTCGATCTCGGTGGCGTCGTCCTTGGATGCGGCGTCCGGCGCGGCGGTCTGCGCGTGCAGCGGGCCGGCGACCAGGGCGGCGGCCAAGGCGAAGGACAGCGCATTGACGGGGATGCGGCGATGGCGACAGCGTTGGCTTGAATGCAACATCTTCGGCTCCAGTTCTAGGACCACGATTCGGGCGACGCGGGTCGCGGCGCGGGCGGGTTGGCTTGCGTTGGGCAACAAAACTCCGATGCCGCGGCGCGGGGCCGCAGTCGGACGTGCAATGCTGGTGGTGACGCTGGCTTAAGGCGTGGCGATGACGGCGGTGTCGCCCTCCTGTCCGATCAGGACCGCATTGGCCCAATTGCCGCAGACCTGCGCCGGGCGCGCGCCTTGCGCGCCCAGGGTGCGCAGGCTCAGCCGCTGCAGGCCGCGGATGTCGAGTTCGGGTTTGACCACGCCGGGCGCGCGCACCAGGCCGCTGTCGTAGAGCAGGCGGTCGTCGCCCCATACCTGGAACTGCAAACCGCCCGCGTCGCGGCAGCGGTCGTCCACGCCCAGGTCGGCGCGCAGCAGGCGCCAGCCGCCCTGCAGCTGCAGGTCGATGCGGCTGTCGGCGCCCACGCCCAGGCCGCGGCGGAACAGCAGGCCGTTCATGCGCATCTCGCCCTGCCCGCCCGGCGCGCGATCCAGCGCCACACGCCCGGCCAGCGCCGGCGGCAGCGGCAGTTCGGACAGATAGCGCTGCTGCGCGGGGCGTTCGTCGCCGCGGTGCTCGAGCACGCGGAAAGTCGACAAGGCGATCGGGCCGACATCGCGCGGCTGCAACGCGTCGAACGCGCGCGCGGTGCCGCCTTGGGCGGCGCTGACCATGGGATCGGTGCTGCCGGCGGCGTCGCCGTCGGGGTTCTGCGTGCTGAGCACGCGGAAGCGCAGCAGGCGACCGGCGCGTGCGGGGAAGCTGATGGTCTGCGCGGCCTGCTGCAGCTTGAGCTTGCCGCTGGCGATCGGCGCGCCCCACTCGCCGTTGCTGTCGGCCAGGTAGACCTCGTAGTCGCGCACCTGGCCGTGCTTCCAATGCTGGTCGTTGCGCGGCGCCAGTTCGATGCCGTCGATCAGGCGGCGCTCGCCGAAGCCCAGGGTCCACTCGTGCGCGCCGGTGCGCACGGCCTGGTTGCGCACGCTGCGGAACCAGGTGGCCGCATCGTCGTCGAAGGCGTTTTCCAGCGGATGGCCGGGCTCTTCGGCGGGACGGTTGACCACCAGCAGGCTGTCCGGCGGCAGCGCGCGGCCCAGTTCGGGCGCGGCCGGGAACGCGTCGTCGGCCGACGCGGCGGCGACCGCGAAGGCCAGGCGGAACTCCAGCGCGCGGCGGATGTCGGTGCTGGCGCTGCGCACGTGCAGGGTGCCGCGGCGCTCGGCCGCATCAAAGTACCAGCCTTCATCGGCCGCCTGCAGCGCGGCGCGGTCGGCCAGCGCCGGCAGCGCGCGGCCGTCGAGCTCCACCGCGTCGGGACGCGCGCGGCTGAGCACGCGCAGCGCGTAGCGGCGCTGCGGCAGCTGGCCCGCGTATTGGCCGCGCACCGGCGCGATGCGCACGCGCACCTCGCCGCTGCCCTGCTCCGGCGCCTGCACCGCGATGTCCTGCTCGCTGTATTCGCCCTTGGCGTAGCGGCGGGTGTTGCCGTCGTCCTCGTACAGCGTGTACTGCGAGGCGCCCTGCGGATACAGGTCCAGGGTCAGCTCGTCCAATGGGCGTTCGCCGTCGTAGAGCATGGCCGGGTACATCGGCAGGATCGCGCCGGCGCGCACGAACACCGGCAGCGTGGCCAGGTCGACCTGACGGTCCAGGTCGCGGCCCTGCGCGCCGGCCAGCAGCTGGCGCCCGTCCCAGTAGTCGATCCAACGGCCCGCCGGCAGGTGGATGCCGCGGCGCCAGCCGCGGCTGGCGGCCTGGCTGCGGTACACCGGCGCCACCAGCAGCTCGCGGCCGAGCAGGAACTGGTACTTGTGCGCTTCGGTATACGCCTGCGGGTCTTGCGGGTAATCCCACATCAGCGCGCGCACCGGCGGTGCGCCGCTGCGTTCGGCTTCGCGCGCCAGGCCGTACATGTACGGGGTCAGGCGCATCTTCAGCTTGAGGTAGTCGCGGTTGATGCTGCGGTAGGGTTCGTCGTACCACCACGGGTGCTTGCGCGCATTGGCGGCCCAGCCCGACATGCCCATCAGCACCGGAGTGAAGGCCTTCCACTGCAGATCGCGGGTGTAGGTCTCGGCGCTGCCGCCGAAGATCGCGTCCACGTCGCCCGTGGCGTAGGCCATGCCCGACAGGCCCGAGCCGATCAGGGTCGGCACGTGCCAGCGGATGTAATCCCAGCTGCTGCTCTGATCGCCGGTCCAGGCCACGGCGTAGCGCTGGATGCCGGCCCAGCCCATCACCGTCCACAGGAACGGGCGCGAATCGGAGTTGTTCAAGATGCCGTCGTAAGCCGAGCGGTTCGCGTCCATCGCGAACTGGTAGCCCTTGCCGGTCCAGGCCACGTCCAGCTTCTGCACGCGGCTGCCGGCCTTGCCCACTTCCCAGGCGATCTTGTCGACGCCGTTCTCGGTCCATAGACCGGTGCGGAAGCCGTAGCGCGACAGCGCCTGCACCACGTCGGGCAGTTGCTTGTAGCCGCAGCCGTAGCCGTCGTTGGGCAGGATCCAGCCGCCGGGCATATCGTGTTCGCGGTACTGCTTGGCCACGCTCTCGACCACGTCCGGCGTGGTGCCGGTGGGGCCGTCGCGCCAGCCTTCGGGCACGGTGCCGGGCTTCTTGGCGTTGTCGCCGTCGTTGTAGCAATCGGCGTCGCCGTAGGACAGCGCCCAGCGCGGCAGCAGGCCGGCGCGGCCGGTCAGCGCGGTGTAGCGCTCCAGCAGCGGGTGCAGGCTGGCGCCGACGAAGTAGTAGGCGTCGAAGCGATCCTCGCGATGCAGCAAGGTCGCCTGATCGGGCTGGCGCAGGTCGTAATTGCCGTCGCTCCAGGTGTTGCGCAGCATGCCCCAGCCGCGCGAGCTCAGCAGCATGGGCGCGGGGCTGGGACGGTCGCCCTCTTCCCAGCCGCCGGAGTAGGAAATCTCCAGCTCGCGACCCTTGAACTCGTAGCGGCCGTTCTGCTGGCCGCCGCCGTAGTAATGCTCGTCGGCGGCGCTGGACAGCACCTGCACGCTTTGTTGCGGCGACAGGTCCAGCGGCTGCAGTTCGCGCCACAGCGGCAGCGCGCGGCCGCCGTCGATGCGGTCCAGCGCCAGGCGCAGCGGCTGGCGCTGGATGTGCAGCACCAGTGCATCGGTGCGGATGCGCAGCTCCTGCGCGTCTTCTTCGAAACTGTATTGCGGGGCGGCGTCGGCCTGCGGCAGCACGATGGGCGCGGCCTTGTCGCCGGGCGGCGTCAGCTTGCCCTGGCGGCCGGCCTGCACGCGCAGGGTGTCGGCGCGCAGCAGTTCGATGCGCAGGCGCGCACCGGTGTCGGTATCGATCTGCCAGGCCGCGCGGCCGTCGCGCGCGGTGGCCACATCGACGCTGCGCAGGTTGCCCACACCGTCGGCCAGCGCCGGCAGGGTACAGACCAGCAAGGCCGGCCACAGGGCCAGCGCCAGCAATCGTCGACAGCGCACGCGGGTTTCCAACCTTGCCCCCAAGCTCGCCTTTCGGCGCGAACGAAACCAGTGCGGCCGACTCTAGGGCAGGGTCTCGAAATATGTCAACAAATTGCAAAGATAAATGAAGGATTTTACGGGTAAAACGAAAGTTGTTGCGGAGCAACACTTTCCTAAACGGCTATTCATCTACTAAAACAGGTAAGAATGGCGTGCACTTACAGCGCCTACCGTTCGTCGGCTGGCGAAAGAACGCTCGCGGCGCTTGCGAAACCCCATCACTAGAAAAGCTTCCAAAATCTTTCGATATTTGACATTTCGAAAGAAAACGCAGATCGTGCCCCTGCCCAACAGGACCGATGAATGGACGCTCCTTCGCTCACCGACTTGCCCGCCTGGCAGCGCCTGGGCGGCGGCCACACCGCCGAAGAAATCGCCCAGCAGCCCGCGCTGTGGGAGGCCCTGGCCGAGTCGCTGCAGGCGCAGTCGGCGCAGCTGCAGGACTTCCTCGCCGATTGGCTGCAGCAGCCGCAGCACCGGGTGATCTTCACCGGCGCCGGCAGCTCCGGCTTCATCGCCGAAATGGTCGCCGACCAGATCGATGCGCAGTGGCCTGCCGAAGTGCGCGTGGTCCACACCACCAGCCTGCTCACCCACCCCGCGCTGTACCTGCAGCGCGAGCGGCCGACGCTGCTGGTGTCGTTCGCGCGCAGCGGCTCCAGCCCGGAAAGCACGGCCGCGGTCGACCTGGTGCGCGAGCGCGTGGCCCAGGCGCGCTTCCTCGACATCACCTGCAACCGCGACGGCGAACTCGCGCGCCGCGGCCAGGGCCGCGCCGACACCTGCACCCTGCTCATGCCCGAGGCCAGCTGCGATCGCGCCTTCGCCATGACCAGCAGCCTGAGCTGCATGCTGCTGGCCGCGCTGAGCGTGTTCGCCGATACGCCGTGGCCGCAACGCGTGCGGGCGCTGCGCGCGCTGGCCGCGCAGGCCCGCCTCGCCTTGGCGCAGTGGGACGCGCCGGTGGTCGCGCTGGCGCAGGCGCCGTACTCGCGCGTGATCTACCTGGGCAGCGGCCCGCTGGAAGCGCTGGCGCGCGAAGCCGCGCTCAAGCTGCTGGAACTCACCGCCGGGCGCGTGCTGGCGCTGGCGAACACGCCGCTGGGTTTCCGCCACGGCCCCAAGTCCACCATCGACGGCGACACGCTGGTGGTGGTGCTGCGCAGCGCGCAGCCGCTGGCGCGCCGCTACGAACAGGACCTGCTGGACGAACTGCGCCGCGACGGCATCGCCGGACGCGTGCTGTCGGTGGGTCCGCACAGCGACGTGGGCGCGCAAGACGATTACGCCCTGGCCGCGCCGGACCTGCCCGATCCGTGGCTGGCGCCGCTGTGGCTGTGCTTCGCCCAACGCTATGCGCTGCAGCGCTCCTCGGCGCTGGGCCTGACGCCCGACAACCCCTTCCCCGACGGCACCGTGAACCGGGTCGTGCAGGGCGTGACCATCCACCGGCTGGACTGAGCGCGACGCCATGCAGCTGCATTACGGCATCGACATCGGCGGCACCAAGATCGAGCTGGCCGCTTGCGACGACGCGTTGCAGGTGCGCTACCGCCGCCGCATCGACACGCCGACCCAGGACTACGCCGGCTTCCTGCGCGCGGTGGCGGAACTGGTGGACGCGGCCGACCGCGAACTGCAGCAGGCCGGCCACGCGGTCGGCATCGCCCTGCCCGGCGTGGTCGACCGCAGCAACGGCCGCCAGCTCAGCGCCAACGTGCCGGCGCTGACCGGGCAGCGCGTGGGTCACGACCTGCAAGAATTGCTGCGGCGCCCGCTGCAGCTGGGCAACGACCTGCAATGCTTCGCCTTGTCCGAAGCCCATGGCGGCGCCGCCGAGGGCTACCCCAGCATGTTCGGGGCGATCCTCGGCACCGGCGCGGGCGGCGGCTATTGCCTGGGCGGCCGCCTGATCGCCGGCTACAACGGCATCGCCGGCGAATGGGGCCACTGGAGCGTGCCGGCGCATCTGCTGGCCAGGCACGGCCTGCCGATGCTGGATTGCGCCTGCGGCCTGCGCGGCTGCGTGGAGCGCTACGTGTCCGGCGGCGGCCTGGCTGCGATCCATCGCGGCCTGGGCGGCGATGCGCCGCATGCCGAAGCCATCATCGCCCTGGCCGAACAAGGCGACGCGCCGGCGCTGCGCGCGCTCGACATCCATCTGGACCTGCTCGGCCACAGCCTGGCCAGCCTGATCATGGCCGTGGACCCGCACGTGATCGTGCTCGGCGGCGGCCTGTCCAAATCGCAGCGCCTGTACCGCGAACTGCCCGGCGCGGTGGCCGCGCATCTGTTCCGCGGCGTGCGCGTGCCGCCGATCCTGCCGCCGGCCTTCGGCGATGCCGGCGGCGCGCGCGGCGCGGCGCTGCTCGCGCGCCAGCACGCACCCGCCCCCTGAGCCTGGAGTCCGCACCGTGTCCGCTGTGTCCGCCTTGATCGCCGCCCACCGCTCCGGCCAGAACGTGGGCCTGTACAGCGTGTGCTGCAGCAACGAACAGGTGCTGGTGGCGGCGATGCAGGTCGCGCAGCGCTACGGCACGCCGCTGCTGATCGAGGCCACGTCCAACCAGGTCGACCAGTTCGGCGGCTACACCGGCATGACCCCGGCGCAGTACCGCGATTACGTGCTGGCGCTGGCGCGCGAACACGGCTTCCCCGAGCAGCGCCTGATCCTGGGCGGCGACCACCTGGGCCCGAACGCCTGGCAGCGCCTGCCCGCCGAGCAGGCGATGGCGCACGCGCGCGAACTCATCGCCGCCTACGCCGCCGCCGGCTTCCACAAGATTCACCTGGACTGCAGCATGGCCTGCGCCGACGACCCCACGCCGCTGCCGGACGACACGGTGGCGGCGCGTTCGGCGGAACTGGCGCGCATCGCCGAACGCAGCGCGCGCGAGGCCGGCCGGCCGCCGCCGGTGTACGTGATCGGCACCGAGGTGCCGGTGCCCGGCGGCGAAGCCTCGCTCCACGGCGGCGTGGCGGTGACCCGGCCCGAGGCCGCCGCGGCCACACTGGAGATCCACCGCCGCGCGTTCGCCGCGCCGGACCTGGCCCCGGCCTGGGAACGGGTGATCGCGATGGTGGTGCAGCCGGGCGTGGATTTCGACCACAGCCAGGTGCAGCACTACGACGCGCCGGCGGCCGCGGCGCTGTCGGACTTCATCGAGACCCAGCCGCGGCTGGTGTTCGAGGCGCATTCCACCGACTACCAGAACGAGGCCGGGCTGCACGCGCTGGTGCGCGACCACTACGCCATCCTCAAGGTCGGGCCGGCGGCGACCTATGCCTACCGCGAGGCGCTGTTCGCGCTGGCCGCGATCGAGCAGTCGCTGGTCCCGGCCGAACGGCGCTCGGACCTGGTGGACACCCTGGACCGCGTCATGCGCGAGCGCCCGCAGCATTGGGTCAAGCACTACAGCGGCGACGCGCAGCAGCTGCGCCTGCTGCGCGCCTACGCCCTCAGCGACCGCTGCCGTTATTACTGGGGCGAGCCGGAACTGCAGACGGCGGTGCACACCCTGATCGACAACCTCAGCGCGCAGCCGCTGCCGGAGATCCTGTTGCGCCAGTTCCTGCCCGAGCAGCAGCGCGAGGTCGAAGCCGGGCGCCTAGCCGCCGAGCCGCTGGCGCTGATCCGGCACAAGGTGGCGCAACGGCTGGCCGAGTACGCGCGCGCCTGCGCACGCAACGGCGCCGGCACGCGCACCGCGGTCGACAACGAAAGCGACGGCGCCAAAGCGCTTTCGCAACGCTAAGCTGCGGTCACCCGCTCCGAGTCCGCAAAGAAGGCCCCCATGCGCAATACCCGCCAACGCCGGCAACAGATCCTGCAGCTGCTGGTCCAGCACGGCAACGTGCAGGTCTCGGATCTGGTCGAGCGTTTCGGCGTGTCGTCGGTGACCATCCGCGCCGACCTCAGCCACATCGAATCGCAGGGCCTGGCCACCCGCAACCACGGCGGCGCCGCGCTGGTGCGCACGCCTCCGCCGGAACAGGACATCCACGAGAAGGACGCACTGAACCTGCCGCTGAAGGAGTCCATCGGCGCGCGCGCGGCGCAGCTGGTCAAGCCCGGCGACAACATCATCATCGACTCCGGCTCGACCACGATGACCCTGGCCCGCCACCTGCGCGGCCATCGCGAGGTCACCGTGATGACCAACGGCCTGAACATCGCCTGGGAACTGGCCAACGCGCCGGGCGTGGAGCTGCTGCTCACCGGCGGCCTGCTGCGCAAGCAGTCGCTGTCGCTGCAAGGCAGCCAGGCCGAGGCCAGCCTCAATCCCTACAGCTTCGACACCGTGTTCCTGGGCGTGGACGGACTGGACCTGCAGTTCGGCCTGACCACCCACCACGAGGCCGAAGCCAGCCTCAACCATCGCATGGTCGAACACGCGCGCCGCATCGTGGTGCTGACCGACGCGTCCAAGTTCGGACGCGTCAGCCTGCACCGCATCGCCCGCCTCGACCAGGTCCAGACCATCATCACCGACCCTGGCATCAGCCCCGAGTACCGCGACGGGCTGCAGCAGCTGGGCATCGAAGTGATCATCGCCGAGCCACCGCCTTGACCGCAGCGCCGCGCACCTTGCAGGGCCGCATCCTGACCGAACGCGGTTGGGTGCGCGGCGAGATCGAATTCGACCGGCGCGTGCGCGCGATCCGCGCCGACGCGCACGGCGGCGACGGCGACGAACTGCCGTGGATCCTGCCCGGCTTCATCGACCTGCACGTGCACGGCGGCGCCGGCGTGGACCTGATGGAAGGCGGCGACGCGGCCGACACCATCGCCCGCACCCACGCCCGCCACGGCACCACCGCCCTGCTGGGCACCACCATGACCGCGCACGAGGACGAGATCGTCCACGCCTTGCGCGGCCTGGCCGCGGCCATCGCCGAACGCAGGCCCGGCGCCGCGCGGGTGCTGGGCGTGCATCTGGAAGGCCCCTACATCAGCCCGCAGCGCCTGGGCGCGCAGCCGCCGTTGACGGTGGAGGCCACGCTGGAACAGGTGCAGCGGCTGCACGCGCTGGCGCCGATCAGGGTGCTGACCCTGGCGCCGGAGATCGGCCGCCACCAGGCGCTGATCGCGCCGCTGAGCGCCATGGGCATCCGCGTGCAGCTGGGCCACAGCGCCGGCAGCTACGACGACGGCGTGGCCGCGCTGCAGGCCGGCGCGGCCGGCTTCACCCATCTGTTCAACGGCATGACCGGCGTGGACCACTACCGCCCCGGCATCGCCACCGCCGCGCTCGCGCATGCGCAGTACGCCGAGCTGATTCCGGACCTGCAGCACGTGCACCCGGGCGCGATCCGCGCCGCGTTGCGCGCGATCCCGCGGCTGTACTGCGTGACCGACGCCACCGCCGCCACCGACATGCCCGACGGCGAGTACGCGCTGGGCTCGCAGCGCGTGCACAAGCACCAGTGCTGCGTGCGCCTGGCCACCGGCTCGCTGGCCGGCAGCGCGCTGACCATGGACCAGGCGCTGCGCAATCTGGTCGCGCTGGGCCTGGACCTGGCCGACGCCTCGCAGCGCCTGTCGCGCTATCCCGCCGACTACCTGGGCCTGCACGACCGCGGCCGCCTGCAGCCCGAAGCCTGTGCCGATCTGGTGGTGTTGGACGCGCAACTGCAGCCGCGCCAGGTCTACGTCGAAGGCGAAGCGATCGCGCTCGACTGAAGCCCCGCGCATTCCCGCCGCAGGCCTTGCGGCACCATTCCACGACAGGACCGGCCCCATGAACGACGCCATCGCCATGCCCGCGCCCGCCGACCGCGCCTCGCCGCGCTGGCAGCTGCGCTATCTGTTGTTCATCGCCGGCATGGGCGGCCTGCTCTACGGCATCGACATCGGCATCATCGCCGGCGCCCTGCCCTATCTGGAGGCCACCGCCAGCGCGAGCTGGCATCTGAGCAGCCAGCAACTGAGCTTCGTGGTCGCCGCGGTGCTGCTGGGCAGCGTGCTGTCCTCGCTGTTCGCCGGCCTGGTGGCGGACTGGATCGGACGCCGCGGCGCCATGCTGCTGGCCGGCGTGCTGTTCGCCGCCAGCATTCCGATCATGGCCCTGGCCTCGGGCTATGTGCCGCTGCTGCTGGGCCGGTTGCTGCAAGGCGTGAGCGGCGGCCTGATCGGCGTGGTGGTGCCGCTGTACCTGGCCGAAGTGCTGAGCCCGGAGCGGCGCGGCCGCGGCGCGGCCATGTTCCAGCTGCTGCTCACCACCGGCCTGCTGCTGGCGGCGCTGATCGGCCTGTACCACGCGCAGGCGGTGGACGCGGCCGCCGCGTCGGCGCAGTCGCTGTCGGCCCAGGAACAAAGCCGGGTGCTGTTCGCTGCCAAGGACCACGCCTGGCGCACGATCTTCTGGAGCTGCCTGTTGCCGGGCCTGGTGTTCAGCGTGGGCGTGCTGCTGCTGAGCGAATCGCCGCGCTGGCTGGTGCGGCGCGGGCGCATCGAACAGGCGCGCGCGGCGCTGCGGCGCACGGTGCCGGCCGACCAGGTCGAGGCCACGCTGCAGAGCATGCTCGCGCCCGACGCGGCCGACGACCGGGCGGGCGCGACCGCGCGCGACCGCCTGCTCAGCCGCCGCTACGTCTGGCCGTTCCTGCTGGCCTGCGTGATCCTGGCCTGCACTCAAGCCACCGGCATCAATTCGGTGCTGGCCTACGCGGTCAACATCTTCAATCAGGCCGGCCTGCCCGGCGCGGTGGCCAACGGCGCCGACGTGGCGATCAAGCTGCTCAACGTGGTCATGACCGTGGTCGCGCTGGTGCTGGTGGACCGCAAGGGCCGCAAGTTCCTGCTGATGCTGGGCAGCGGCGGCATCGCCCTGGCGCTGATCGCGGCGGGCCTGCTGTTCCTCAGCGCCGAGCGCGGTCGCGCCGACGTGCGCGAGACCTTGCAACAGCAGGTCAGCGCCGATGCGCTGCAGCTGCGCATGGACGCCGCGCAATGGCAGCGTCTGGGCGCGAGCGACGGCACACGACCGCAGCAGCTGACCGTGTCCTATTCCTACGGCGGCTTCAGCAACGTGCGCTCGCTGCGCAGCGACGCGCTGGGCGAACCGGAACTGCTGCTGCGCCGCGAGGACAGCGTACAGCCCGACAGCGTGATCGGCGCGACCTTCCGCCGCCTGCACCTCAACCCGTTCCCCGACCCGGCGCAGGCCGCGCAGGCGCCGCTGCGGATCGAGCGCGCCAGCCTGGGCCCGGTGCCCACCGCCGCGCACGGCTGGGCGGTGGCGGCCTGCATCCTGGTGTTCGTGGCCTTCTTCGCGGTAGGCCCGGGCGTGTGCGTGTGGCTGGCGCTGTCGGAGCTGATGCCCACGCGCATCCGCTCCAACGGCATGAGCATCGCCCTGCTCATCAACCAGTTCGTGTCGACCTCGATCGCCGCGATCTTCCTGCCCACGGTCGGCCACTACGGCTACGCCAGCATGTTCTTCTTCTGGGCCGGTTGCACCGTGGTCTACTTCCTGGTCGCCGCGTTCGCGCTGCCGGAAACCAAGGGCAAGTCGCTGGAGCAGATCGAGGCGAACTTCCGCTGAGCCGCTGCGCCCGGGCGCGTCAGCCGCGTCCGGCCAGCGTGGCCTCGCCGGTCAGCGAAGTGCCGAAGCTGGTCGCCGCTTTGACGTAGTCCGCTACCACGCAGTTCTTCAGCACTTCCCGATCGGCCTTGGTCAGCTGGGGCCCGGAACTCGAGGTGGCGCTGGCCGGCAGATCGGGCACCGCCAGCCCCAGCATCAACGCATTGACGAAGCCGTTCTTGTAGCTGGCGGTGGCGTTGATCGGCACCTGGTTGCTGGCGCCCACCGAACCGTAGCAGGGAATCAGCGAGCGCTGGAAGAACTGTTCGGCCAGCGTGGTGGCCTGCGAGGCGCTGCGCGTGGACGCGACCCAGAAGTTCTGCGCCGCGCGGGTGAAGGCATTGCTGACGCCCACCAGCGGCATGCGCAAATCGGCCGGGAAGTTCATCACATCCTGCAGCGTCAGCGCGTTCAGGCCGATGAAGCTGTGCGGGTCGGTGACGGCCGCGCTCATGCTCTGCTGGTCGTCCGCGCTGAGCGCGTTGAATTCGGCTTGCGAGGCAGAGCTGAGGTCCAGCAGCGGGTTGCTGGGCGGCGCTGCCGGTGGAGCAGCAGGCGGCGCGGCACTGCCGGCGCTGCTCCTGGCGCCCTCATCGGGAACCGTGATGCTGGACTTGGGCGGCGCAGGCGGCCGGCTTTGGCTGCTTCCCATCGCGATTCTCCTGATGCGGACGACATAGCCGCGGGGCCGCAGCCCCACGGGTTCGCTAATCAGGAACGGAAGCCGGCAAGGCCCGTGAATATCGCCGGCGCTTGCCGCCGCCTTACTTCAGCGCCTGCTCCGCGTCGACGAGCTCCACGCCCTGCATCTGCCCCAGCCAGGCATCGAACCAGGGCTTGTGCGAGCTGCCGACGATGGACAGCACGCGCGCACCGGGGCGCTCGCGGAACGCGCTGCGGATGTTGGCGACCATGCGCAGGTTGCGCGCCTCCCAACCGGCCACGTAGAGACGTCCGTAGCGTTCGGGCGAGCGATCGCGCAGTGCCGCGCCGAAGTCGCTCTCGATCGCCAGCTGCAGGACGTCCGGGCGGTTGATGTAGCGGTACAAGGCGAGCATGTCGCCGCTCTTGGACAGGGCGGCCTGGCGGTCGCGCATCGGCTTGGCGGCCGCTTCCGCGGCGCTCCAGGCCCGCTGCACCGCGCGGCCATAGGCGGCGCCGTCGGCCACGTCGATGTTGTCGCCGGTGTGGTCGTCGACCAGATGCAGGCGTTGCAGCCCCAGGCGCGCGGCCAGCACGGCGCCGATGGCGTAGTTCTCGTTGTTGTACTGCACGGATTTCTGCAAGGCGGCCACCAGCGCCTCTTCCAGGCCGTCGCCGGCGCGTCGCTCGGCCTCGGGCAGCTGCAGCCACTGGACCACGGCGGACGGTTTCTCGTTGGCGGCCATGAACACCGCGGCCAGCCGCCGGCGCTGCTCCGGCGTGGGCGAATCGGGCCATTGACTGAGCAGCCGCCGCGCCTCGGCGATCGCGGCCGGCACATCCAGACCGGTCGCGGCGCGCGCCGCGTCGGCATTGCCGCAGTATTGAGCGATGTCTTCGGGCTTGTAGATCGTCGGATGACGCGCGACCAGATCGCACTGTTCGCCGGAAATCGCTTCGATGGTGATCACGTCCGGCTTGAACGCGGCCAGTTTGTCCAGCAGGGGCTGCAGCGAGTCGCGCTCGAAGCCCTTGGGCAGTGCGTTCAAGTGCACGCTACCCAGGACCAGCAGTCGCGTGGGTTCCCCCGGCATGTCGCGGTCCAGCGTCGACAGATCCACCTGCGCGCCGGCCGGCGAAGACGCGAGGAAGGACGACAGCAACACGCAGATCGTCAGTGCCTTATGCACGGTGCAACTCCTGGGCGCGAGGGTAGCGGCACCTTAGCCGGGGGCTCCGGTGGCAGACAGTGTCGAAAGTTCGTTGTGCTGCGCTCTCAGGCCAGTTCGATGCTGGCCCGCAGGCCACCGCCCTCGCGGTTGCTCAAGCGCAACCGACCGCCCAGCGACTGGGTCAGCTGCACGGCGATGGCCAGGCCCAGGCCGGTGCCGCCGCTGGCGCGGCCGCGCGACGGTTCCAGGCGGTGGAAGGGCTGCAGCACCGCGTCGAGCTGGTCTTCGGGAATGCCGGGACCGCGATCCAGCACATCGATGCAGAGGCCGCCGCCGTCACCCGCGCGCAGCCGTACTTCCGCGCCGCCCGCGTAGGCCAGCGCGTTGTCGATCAGGTTCTGCACGATCCGCCGCAGCACCTGCGGGTGGGTTTGCACTGCGCCTGCCTCGCCCCGCCCGCGCGTCACCGGCTTGCCCATGTCTTCGTAATCGGCGACCACGCTGTCCAGGAACGATGGCAGATCCAGCCGCACCGGCGCGCCGGTCACCGCGTTGGCGCTGCGCGCGTAGTTCACGCCTTCGCGCACCAGCTGGCTGATCTGGCCCACGTCCTCGATCAGGCGCGCCTGCGCGGGGCTGTCGTCCAACGACTCCAGGCGCAGACGCATGCGCGTGATCGGGGTCTGCAGGTCGTGCGAGATCGCGGCCAGGATCTGCATGCGCTCGGACACGTGCGCGGCCACGCGCGCCTGCAACGCATTGAGCGCGCGCGCCGCCTGCGCGACTTCGCGGGGCCCTTCCTGCGACAGGGCCGGTCCGGCCTGGGCCGGATCCAGGCGCTCGGCCGCGGCGGCCAACCGCACCAGCGGCCGCGTGGCCAGGCGCACCGCGAGCCAGGCGCAGATCAGCAGGAGCACCACCTGCGCGCCCAGCATCCACGGCAGCCAGCGCGCGATCGGCATCGGCGCGGGCGTGAACTCCACGGTCAGCGGTTGTCCGTCGGCCAAGGTCAGTTCCAGTTCGTAGCGCTCCGGCGACGCCGACACCGCGCGCGGCCGCAATGAGTAGCGGTGCTGCAAGGCGTCGTCGACCAGCCCGGCGACTTGGCGTGCGCGGTCGCCGTCCAGCGGCGTGCCGGCCTGCGCGGGGCGCAGCAGGTAGCGGTAGGTGCGTCGCTCCAGGCGCGGCAGCCACTGCGCGCGCTCGGCCGCGGGCAGGTGTTCGAGCAGGGCCACGCTGACCTGGATGTCCTGCTCCAGCCCGGACAGCATCATCGATCGCGTGGCCATGGCGCGTTCGTAGAACAGCAGCGCGAACGACAGCGCATGCGCCAGCAGCAGACCCGTGGCCAGGATCAGCAGCAGGCGCGCGCCCAGGGTGCGCGGCAGCAGGCGCAGGCGGCGTGGCGGCGCCGTGGCGTTCATGCCTGGTCGCCGATCAGCACGACCGGCTGCGAGAACACATAGCCCTCGCTGCGCACGGTCTTGATGTAGGTCTGCTCGCGCGCGTCATCGCCCAGGCGCTGGCGCAAACGGCTCACCAGCAGGTCGATGGAGCGGTCGAACACCTCGGCGTCGCGGCCCTGGGTGAGGTTGAGCAGCTGGTCGCGGCTGAGCACGCGTTGCGGATGGTCCACGAACACCCGCAGCAGGCGGAACTCCGCGCCGCTGAGCGCGTAGGCGGTGCCGCTTTCGTCCAGCAGGTGGCGCGAGGCGGTGTCCAGGCGCCATTGACCGAAGCCGATCAGGCGCGCCGCCTCGGACACCTGCAGGTTCGGCGGCAGCATGCGCGCGCGCCGGATCACCGCGCTGATGCGCGCCAACAGCTCGCGCGGCGAAAACGGCTTGGTCACGTAGTCGTCCGCGCCCATTTCCAGGCCGACGATGCGGTCGGTCTCGTCGTCGCGGGCGGTCAGCAGGATCACCGGCACCGCACGGTGCTTGCCCGCGCGCAGGTTGCGGCACAGCGACAGGCCGTCCTCGCCGGGCATCATCACGTCCAGCACCACCAGGTCCACGTCGCTGGTGTCCAGGGCCGCGCGCATCTCGCGGCCGTCGGCGGCCAGGCTCACTCGCAAACCGTTGCGGCGCAGGTACTCGCCCACCATCTGGCGGATCTCGCGGTCGTCGTCGACGACCAGGATGTGATCGATGTGGCTCATGCTGCTCTCCGCCGGCGGCGGGCGCGATGCCCGCAGCGCGAATGTTAACGCGCGGGCGCGGCCGCGCTGGCGTCCACGATGGCCTGGCTGACCTCGTCGGGCGCTGCCAGCGGAGAAACGTGTCCGGCGTCGACCTCGCGCAGTTCGGCGCCGATGCGGCGGGCGGTGTCCCGCTGCAGCGCTGGCGACAGCGTGCGGTCCTGGCGCGAGACCACGTACCAGCTGGGCCGCGACTTCCACGCCGCGCGATCGACACGCTCGGCCAGCGCGGAGGCCTTCAGCGGCAATTGATGCGCGTAGACCTGCGCCTGCGCCTCTGGCGCCAGGTCCTGGGCGAAGTCGGTCGCGACCGCTTCCTGCGACAGCGACAGAAAGCCGCCCTGGTTCTGCAGCTTCTGCGCGCCGGGCGTCATCTGGTAGCGCTGCAGCTGCTGGCTCGAACTCTCGCCCGCGTCCGGCGCGAACGCGGCCACGTAGACCAGCGCGCTGACCTTGGGATCGTCGCCGGCCTGGGTGATCACCGTGCCGCCCCAGGAATGGCCGACCAGCACCACCTGGCCCGGCGCCTGCGCGATCGCGCGCCGGGTGGCGGCGGCGGCGGCGTCCAGCGAGGTCAGCGGGTTGTCCACCGCCACCACCGGCAGTCCGCGCTGACGCAGGCGTTCGGCCACCAAGTCCCAACTGGAGGCGTCGGCGAACGCGCCGTGCACGAGCACCACGGTGGGCTTGGCTTCGGCGCGTCGTTCGCCGGCGTGCGCCACGGGCAGGACGGCGGCGGCGAGGCATAAGGTGAGAACGGTGGAACGCAACATGGCAGTGCTCCTTGCGGTTGGGAGCCGCCATTGCAGCGCCGCCGCGTAAGCCGGGTTTGTCGCCATTGCCGCCGCTTGGTATCGCAATGCGTCGCCCGGCCGGCTGCCTACATTCGGATACAAATCCGCCGGCTTTGTAAGCCTGTGTATCCAGGCGCGCTTTCGCGCCAATACCCGACAAAACCCCGCTCCCGGGAACACGGAGGCGACAAGCCTGCGGCGTGCAATGGCCCCCATCGCCAACGGGGCCTGCCGCCCCCTCCACCCTCGGGAGTACGACCATGCCTACGAATGCCCTCCGCGCCGCGGCCCGCCTGACGCCCTGGCTGCTGGCCGCGCAATGGTTTCTGGCCGGCGCCGCGCAGGCCGCCGCTCCGGCCCCCGCTGCGGCGACGCCGGTCGCGCCGCTGGTCGCCGACCGGCACATCGATGCGGGCGATCTGAACGTCGGCTACGCCGACCTGGGCCCGGCCGATGGCGAAGTGGTGATCCTGCTGCACGGCTGGCCTTACGACATCAACAGCTATGCCCAGGTCGCGCCGCAACTGGCCGCGCGCGGCTACCGGGTGATCGTGCCGCACCTGCGCGGCTACGGCAGCACCCGCTTCCGTTCCGCCGACACGCCGCGCAACGGCGAACCCGCGGCGCTGGCCACCGACGTGATCGCGCTGATGGACGCGCTGAAGATCGAACGCGCCACCCTGGCCGGCTACGACTGGGGCGCGCGCTCGGCCGCGATCGTCGCCGCGCAGTGGCCGCAGCGGGTCAAGGCGCTGGTGTCGGTGAGCGGCTACCTGATCGGCAGCCAGCAGGCCAGCCGCAAGCCGCTGGCGCCGGCGGCCGAGCTGCAGTGGTGGTACCAGTTCTATTTCGCCACCGACCGCGGCCGCGACGGCTACGCCCAGTACACCCACGACTTCGCCAAGCAGATCTGGCGCCTGGCCTCGCCGCAGTGGAAGTTCGACGACGCCACCTTCGCCCGCAGCGCCGCCGCGCTGGACAACCCCGACCACGTCGCCATCACCATCCACAACTACCGCTGGCGCCTGGGCCTGGCCGAGGGCGAGGCCAAGTACGCGGCGCTGGAGCAGCGACTGGCGCAGGCACCGAGCATCGGCGTGCCCACGATCACCCTGGAAGGCGACGCCAACGGCGCTCCGCATCCGCTGCCGGAGACGTACGCGGCCAAGTTCACCGGCAAGTACGAACACCGCCTGCTGCGCGGCGGCATCGGCCACAACCCGCCGCAGGAAGCGCCGCAAGCCTTCGTGCAGGCGGTCGTCGATGCCACCCGTCTGTAAGGCAGGAGCCTCGTCATGAACCGTCTCCATTATCTCTTGCCGGCCGCCGCCGCGGCCGCTCTCGTACTGGCAGTGCTGGCCTGCCGATACGACGGACGCAGCGACGAACGCCCCGGTCCCGTCGCGCCGATCTACGGAGTAGGCCTGCCCGAGGGCTATCCCGAGTGGCCGCTGGTCGCGCCCGCGCAGGAGGCCGCGCCGCTGGACGAACTGCGCGCGGTCGTCGCCAACGAAGTGGCCATCCGCGCCTATCGCCAGGGCGTGCGCCCCTTCCCCGATGGCAGCGTGCTGGTCAAACGCGCCTGGAAGCACCTGCCTTCGCCGGACTTCGCACCGGCGTCGATTCCGGGCCAGGCCACCACCGTGCAAGTGATGGTCAAGGACGCGCGGCGCTACGCCGCCACCGGCGGCTGGGGCTATGCGCGCTTCATCGACGGACGTCCCGCGGATGCCGTCCAGCACCGCACTTGCCATGCCTGCCACGCCTCTCGCGTGCGCGACCGCGACTACGTGTTCACCCGCTTGGCGCCCTGAGCGCACGGCTTCACCCACCCACCGCAAGGAACTCCCCATGAACGCGCTCGACACCGTGCTCTACACCGGCAAGACCCACACCTCCGGCGGCCGCGAGGGCCGCTCGCGCAGCGACGACGGCCAGTTGGACATCGCCCTGTCGCCGCCCGGCAGCGGCCGCCCGGGCACCAATCCCGAACAACTGTTCGCCGCCGGCTGGTCGGCGTGCTTCGAAGGCGCGATCAAGATCGCCGCGCGCCAGCTGCGGATCGCCGTGCCCAAGGAACTGGCGATCGATGCCGAAATCGACCTGGGCACGATCGGCGACGGCTACCAGCTGCAGGCCCGCCTCGATGTGTCGCTACCCGGCCTGGCGCCGGAGCAGGCACAGGCCCTGGTCGATCAGGCTCACCGCACCTGCCCTTACTCCAAGGCCACGCGCGGCAACATCGACGTGCAGATCCGTCTGGTCTGAACGCCGTCGCGCGCACCAAGCACGCGGCAGCGCCCTGCGCGCTGCCGCGCGGTGCCAACGCCCAGCAGGCATCCCCATGATCGAATTCGCTCTGGCCCTGGCCGCCGGCATGGCCACCATCCTCTCGCCCTGCATCCTGCCGGTGCTGCCGATCGTGCTGGCCACCAGTGCCGGACGCGGGCGGGTGCAGCCGCTGCTGGTGGTGACGGGCTTCACCGCCAGCTTCGCCGCTAGCGGGCTGTTGATCGGCGCGTTGGCGGCCTCGTCCGGCCAGCTGCAGGGCAACGTGCGCACCGCGTCCATCGTCGTCCTGCTGCTCGCCGGCCTGGCCTGCCTGTGGCCCGCGCCGTTCGAATGGGCGCTCGCGCGGATGCGGGCGCTGCTGCCCCTGCGTTCGCCTGTCGCACCGCCGCGTCCGCCTATCGCCGGCAAGCTCGGCGCATTGCTGGTCGGCGCCTCGCTGGGCCTGGCCTGGACACCCTGCGCCGGCCCCGTGCTGGCCTCGGTGCTGTCGCTGGCGGCCAGCGCGCAAGCGCCGGGCCAGGCCAGCGCCTTGCTCGGCGTCTACGCGCTGGGCGCGGGCCTGCCCATGTTGCTGATCGCCTATGGCGGGCACTGGGTGAGCGCGCGTCTTGCGTTCCTGCAACGCCACGCCACCGCCTTCCGCCGCCTGTTCGGCGCCATCGCCATCGGCGTGGCCGTGCTGCAACTGCTGCAGTACGACGCGCTGGTCTCGGCCTGGGCCACCCAATGGCTTCCTCCCCTCTCGCAAGGACTCTGACCATGAAACTGCCTTCCGCCCTGACCCTGCTCACCGCTTGCCTGTTCGCCTCGGCCTGTTCGCCCGAAGTGATCGCCGATCCAGTCGAACCTACTCACAGCTCTCCGGCGCCGGTAGCGCCCGAATTCACCGGCATCGACCGCTGGTTCAACAGCCCGCCGCAGACCCTGCGCCAGCTGCGCGGCAAGGTGGTGCTGGTGGAGTTCTGGACCTACTCCTGCATCAACTGCATCCGGGTGCTGCCTTACGTCAAACAGTGGCATGCCAAGTACCGCGATCAGGGCCTGGTCGTGGTCGGCGTGCATACGCCCGAATACGGTTACGAAAAGAATCCGGACAATGTGCAGGCCGCGGTGCGGCGCTTCGGCATCACCTACCCGGTGGCCCAGGACAACGGCTATCGAACCTGGAACGCCTACCACAATCGCTACTGGCCGGCGCTGTACCTGATCGATCAGGACGGCCGCATCGTCTACCAGCATTTCGGAGAAGGCGACTACGCGACCACCGAGGCGACGATCCAGCGGCTGCTGGCCCGGCCGCACGGCGGCCAGGCGGCGCGCTGACGCTCATCGCGCAGCGGAGCGGCGGCTCGCGCGCAGGAACTTCAGCGCCGCCCGCTCCCACTGCGCCTCGCTGCGCGCGCCGTCCGCGCAGCGCGCCAGGCGGCCGTCGCGCCAACCGGCGAACACCTGCGGATCGATGTAGGCCTTGCGGCAGACGGTCACGGTGTTGCGCAGGAACTGCGCGACCTCGCCCACCACCTCGGTCTCCGCGCTCGCCCAGGCGCGTTCGCTGATCGCGCCGTTACGGCCCGGCACCGGCAGCGGCGTCGCCGCCAGGCGCTTGAACGCGGCCAGGGTCGCGCCCCAGGTGCGGAAGTCCTTGGCGGTGAACTCCGCGCCCATGGCCTCGCGCAGGTAGGCGTTGACCGCGCCCGAGTCCACCGGCTGCACCTTGCCTTCGTCGTCGCGGTACTGGAACAAGGCCTGCCCCGGCAGCTGCTGCACGCCGCGCATCATTCGCACCAGGCGCGCGTCGTTGAGCTCGGCTTGCTGCGCCTGTCCGCCCTTGCCGCGGAAACTCAGGAGCGCGCGGCCACCGCGCAAGAACGCCACATGACGGTTGCGCAACGTGGTCAGGCCGAAGGAGCGGTTGCTGCGCGCGTACTCGCCGTTGCCGATGCGCAGCAGGGTCTCGGCCATCACCGCCACCACCATCGCCAACACCTTGTCGCGCGGATAGCCGGGCAGGCGCAGGTCGCGGCGCACACGCCGGCGCAGCGCCGGCAGCGCGCGGCCAAAGGCGAGCACGCGATCGAACTTGCCCTCGTCGCGCTGCTGGCGCCATTGCGCGTGGTAGCGGTACTGCTTGCGCCCGCGCGCATCGCGGCCGGTGGCCTGGATATGGCCGCGCGCGTCGGCGCAGATCCACACGTCGGTATAGGCCGGCGGTATCGCCAACGCGCGGATGCGCTGCAGCGTAGCCGTAGCGCGTACCGCGCGGCCGCGTGCGTCTCGGTAGGCGAAACCTCGGCCGGCGCGGCGGCGATGGATGCCGGGTTCGCCGTCGTTTACATAGCGCAGCCCTTTGGGACGCGCGCGGGTCTTGGAGGAGCGTCTGACGGCCATGGCGACAGGACTAAGCGTGGCCACGTGGATGGCGCGTCAAGACGCCGCCGCGGGTTCGTCACCTGCGCCTCACTCGCCTCGCACGGCGCGATCACCGCAGCGGGCCTAAGCTCGAACTCCCCCTGCTGGAGACGCGACATGCTCCAGACCGCCGCCATCGTGCTGGCCATCACCGCCTTGGGCGGCCTGACCATGGCCGCCATCCGTTTCGCGAGCCGGCACAACCCACCGGCCTGGCTGGCCATGCTGCACGGGCTGCTGGCCGCATCGGGCCTGACCTTGCTGGCCTACGCGATCTGTACCACGCCTGTCCCACCCACCGCCACCTTGGCGCTGGCACTGTTCCTGCTGGCCGCGGCCGGCGGCGCGGTGATGAGCCTGGGTTACAAGTGGCGTCAACGCCTGCTGCCGAAGTGGCTGGTGATCGCGCATGCGCTCGCGGCAGTGGCCGCATTCGCGCTGCTGCTGTTGGCGGCGTACGGCACGAGCTGACCGCACTGAAGCGATCCAAACCTGCCGCATCCGGCTCGGTGCATGACAACGGCGTGACAAGCCGGTCCGTGTATCGCTAGCGCAAACCGGCGGACAGCGCGATCGGCTACTCTTGCGCGCGTACAGACACCGGATTCCCGCATGCGGAGCATCGATACCTCCTACGGCTCGGACAAGGACGGGCTGATCTGGGGCTACCGGTTCTCGCCCGAGCGCGCGGCCGAACCCATCGGCGCCGACGACGTAGCGGCGTTCCTGGCTGACGACGAAGCGTCGGCCTCGCATGATTTCCTGTGGCTGCATTTCTCGCTGTCCAACCAAGGCGCCGAGCGCTTCCTGCGCCGCTCGCTCGGCCTGCCCGACGCCTTCCTGGAATCGCTGCGCAGCGAAGTCGGATCCACTCGCCTCGAACTCGACGACGGCCGCCTGGTCGCGGTGATCCACGACGTGCTGTTCGACACCACCTTCGACGCGTCCGAAGTCGGCACCACCAGCTTGTGCATCGCGCCGCGGCTGGTGGTGAGCGCGCGGCTGCGGCCGTTGCGTTCGATGGAGCAGCTGCGCACCGCGGTGCGCGGCGGCCAGGCCTTCCGCTCGCCGGTGGAACTGCTGGCCGATCTGCTGCGCGGCCAGGCCAACGTGCTGGCCGACATCCTGCGCAAATCCACCGCGCGCGTGGACGAGATCGAGGACCGGCTGCTGGCCAACCGCATCAGCACCGACCGCAAGGAACTGGGCGCGCTGCGCCGCAGCCTGGTGCGCCTGCAGCGCCTGCTCGCGCCCGAGCCCACCGCGCTGTTCCGCCTGCTCAACCGCCCGCCAGCCTGGATCGACCGCGAAGACGTGGCCGACCTGCGCCAGGCCGCCGAGGAGTTCGCCACCTCCATCGGCGATTCCGCAGCCCTGGTCGAGCGGGTCAAGCTGATCCAGGAAGAACTGGCCGCCCTGGTCAACGAACAGACCGGCCGCACCCTGTTCGTGCTGACCGTGGTGACGGTGCTGGCGCTGCCGGTGAACCTGGTCGCCGGCCTGTTCGGCATGAATGTGGGCGGCGTGCCGTTCTCCGGCCACGCCCACGGCTTCGCGATCCTGGTGAGCCTGCTGGTGACGCTGACGGTGGTGCTGGCCTACCTGGCGTTCTGGCGCAAGCGGGACTGAGCCCGCGCTACAGGCAGACGAAAAAGCAAATCAACTGGGATTTGTCCAGGCTGACCGTCACCGTGTCGCCATCGCGCCGGACGAACACCGTCTTGTGATACGAAGTGCCCTGCATCACATCGTACGACCAGGATGCGATATGGTCGTTCGAGCCGATGTAGCGGTTGCCCGCATACACGTCGGTGCGCCCGATCACCTCTTGCCGGCTCACGTTTTCCTTATAGGAATAGTTGGCGATCAGCATGTATTCGCCGGGCGGCAGGCGGGTGAAGCGGAAGCCGCCCTGGTCGTCGACGATCGTGGTCGACATGAAGTGCTTGAGGATGCTTTCCGGAATGGTGGGCGGAAGCTTCTTGTCGCGCTTGACCTGCTCGTACCAGGCCTTGAACTCGTCGGTCATCCAGATCAGCCCCACCGCCTGGCTGCCCTTCGGCGGGTACTGCTTCTTCGCCAGCAGGGCACCCTTGTAGTAGGCGCTGCCGGCGATGGTCGAGGCGCCCAGCGGCCGGATCTCCGCCGTGGCTTCCCTGACGGTCTTGCCCGCGTATCGCTTGCCGTCCAGGCAGGCCGACATCGCCTCGCGCGCTTCGTTCAAACCGTCGTAGTTCAGGGTCAGCACCTCGGCGCCGTCCATCCGGACCCTCATGTCGCTCTCGCTGGCGCGCATGGACGCCATGGTCTGGCGCAAATCGCCGACTTGAACGGCGAGCATGCCGCTGGAGTGCGGGCCGGGCATCTGGTTGGCGCGCATGCTCGTAGTCGCCAATCCTCTTTGGTCGACATCGATACGCACTTCTTTCGGCGCCGGCGGCGCGGGAATGTCCGGCCCGTCCAGCAGGATCATCGAACTCTTCGAGCGGGACGTGGGCCCGATCAAGGCCATGCCGGCGGCGTTCTTGCGCGCGGAGAAGAACCGCACGGCGCAGTTGCGTCCGGGCTGCGCGGGATCGTCCTTGAGCAACCATGCGCCCTGAATGGATCGGGTCACGACGATTCCTCCCTCTTCCGCCGAAGAAGGAGCCGCTCCGCTTGGCGTCGGCGCGAGCGCGAGCAGGTATGCGAGGGCGGCGAATGCCCACCTCGGCTTGGACATGGCGGGAACTCCTGCGCAGTCGCGCAGCTGATTCGAAAGGCGCCGATCGCCGCATCCCGGACGCACAGGCCCGGAGGGAGGATGCGGAGGCAGGCGTTGATGCGAGCATGTCCGCGCACCGTGGCCTTGCGAATGTCGTTCGTCACCGCGGCGGTGCGGTCCGCACCACTTCACCGGCGGCTACCGATCCGGCGCCCGCCACCCAGCCGTCACTTGCGTGGCGCGGCGGCGCCCGGCTCGGCCATCCAGGCGATGAAGTGCCGTTGGACCGCCTCGCGGTACTGCCGGCCGCTCACGATCGCGCGCCCGCAATCCAGGGTGATCTGGTATCGCCCCGAGCCCAAGGCCAGTACCTCGACCGTGGCGGCGATGCGGATGACGGAGGAACGGTGCACGCGGATGAAGGCGCTGCCGTCGAGCTCCTGGACGAAGTCGCCCAGAGGACGGCGCAGGGTGAAGGTCCCGCGCTTGGTCTCGATGTCCAAGTAGTTGCCTTGCGCGCGGATCACCTGGATATCGGTTTCGTCCACCATCGCGACGCGACGTCCGACCGGCAGCGGAAGCTTGCGCACATCCGCGGTCGGGCCGCCAGAGGCAGCGGAAGGCAGGCGTGCCTCCAGACGCGACACCGTTTCGCGCAGCCGCTGCGGCGACACCGGCTTGAGCAGGTAGTCCACCGCCCGGTCGTCGAACGCCCGTACGCCATGCTGCTCGTAAGCGGTAACGAACACCACCTGCGGCGGCGGTCCGTTCCAGCGCCGCAGCGCTGTGAAGCCATCTCCTCCCGGCAACTCGATATCCAAGAACAGCACGTCTATCCGCGTGCGCCGCGCCAGCCGTATCAGCTCGTCGACATCGGTGCATTCGGCGACGACGTTGATCAGCGAACCCGCGACCTTGCCCAGCAGGCGGCGCAAGCGCTGCCGCGCGAGCGGCTCGTCGTCCACGATGACCGCGCTGAGCGTCATAGCGGCGCGCCCTGCGCCGACCGGCCCGACGGATCGCCGCGCTCCGGCAGCGGTACCTGGATCTGGACGCGGTAGACGTCGGTCTCCTGCTCGTGCTTGTGCATCCGCCCGCGATCCCCGTACAGCAGGCGCAAGCGCTCCTCGACCACGCGCTGCCCCATGCCGTTGCCGCCTTTGCGTGCGCCTTCCAAGGCGCGCGAGTTCTCCACGGACACATGCAGATCGGCGCCGTCGATCCAGCCCGTGACGCTGACCCACCCGGGCGTGCGCGAACGGGCGATCGCGTGGACGACGGCATTTTCCACCAAAGGCTGCAACGACAGGGACGGCACCGGAACGTCCAGGCACGCTTCGTCGACGCGAATATGCGAGGTCATGCGCTCGCCCAGGCGGATTTCCTCGATCATGAGGTAGTTCGTCACGTGCTTGAGCTCGTCGCGTAGCGGCCGCTCCTGCTTCTGGTCCGCGCGCAGGCCGTCGCGCAGCATTTCGCAGATGGCCACCAGCATCCGATCCGCCTGCTCGATGTCCACCTGCATCAGCTCGGCCACGGAGTTGAGCGAATTGAACAGGAAATGCGGGTTGATCTGCGCCTTGACCGCCTCCAGCCGGGCCAGGGCCAAGTTGGTTTCCAGCGCGGCCAGCCGATGCTCGCGCTCTTCCATACGCTCGAAATAGACCACGCCGTGTATGGTCGCCACCACCATGACCCCCAGGATCACGTTGTTCCTCAAGCTGGTGACCAGAATCTCGGTAACCGGCGGCAACGCCGGATACCAGTCGAAGATCGGGTTGGTCACCACGGCATAGATCGCCTTGAAGACGATAAAACCGGCGATAAGCCCCACGTTGATCGCCAGGCCGGCGAGAAAGCGCTTGCGGCCCAGGGGGAAGCGCGAAACCGACAGGTAGGCCGCCAGCGTCATCGGCACCCAGGCCCAGCTGCTGCCGAAGGCGGAGACCAAGGCTTGCGGCCAGCCGTAGGCCTGGCCCGACGCCGACCGCAGGTCGACCATTTGGCCGGCCAGCATCAGAGCGTAAAGCGTCCACCACGCCACGACGCCCGCGACCAGGATCGAGGCGCGCCGGCGATCCGACAGCAGTCTGCGGCCGAAGGAAGGGGGCGGCATCGTGAGTCGGTCGGACATCGCGCGCTTCGGTCCTGGCCCCGGGGCGGATTCGTATTGTGCAGGAGCCAGGCGGATGAAGGGCGGCGGGAGAGCGGGATCGACGCGGGCGAAGTCGGTCCGGCACCGTTACCGCCCTTCCCGCCCGCGACCCGAGCGGCGCCACGGGCCAGCCCGCTCGGGTCGCGTATCGCGCGCGCTCAGCGCGCGCTGCAGACGGGCGGGTTGGTCATGCCGAAGGAAAACAGATTGCCGCCGTTGACGGTGCAAGCGTAGGTCTTGCCGTTCTTGGCCTTCAGCGTCACGTAGGTGTTGACGCCTTCGGTGCGGCGCTCGACCAGCGTCAGCTCCGACGGCGACAGGCCCAGCACGCCGCCGGTTTCCGAAAGGATGCGTTCGTCGGTCAGCGTGTTGGTCTTGGACGCCACGGCGGCGCAGCCGGTGACGGACAGACTGGCGATCAGCATGGCGCCGAGGAGCGAAGGCTTGGAATGCATGTGCGAATCCTGAGAGGGTGAGTTCATGGGCGTCCATGCCTGCCGCGCATACGGCGGAGCCGCACTAGACGGGCCGCATCATCCAATCGGACTTTCGTGCCGCTCAAGCCGGAGGTGACGAACAGCACCGGCGAGGTGTCGAACGCCTCGGTCCGCACCGAACCCTGCGGCCAAAATCCAGCACGGCAGCCGGTGCACCGCTCGTTGCGCACGCCGGGCCCGACGATGGCCGATGCCGGCGGCCGCCCGATCCACGCAGATCGCGCTTTCCCCCGCGCGGGTCTGGGCGCAGACTGCCTGCTCGAGAAGGCGGAGCGCACTGCATGGCCCTGCAACGAACCCTGTTCGATCTGGCCTTGGCTTACCCGCAATGGCAGGGTTCGGGCCGTCACGAACACCTGCCGCGCGGCGCCGAGGCCGCCGCGGCGGTGTGCGGCCGCTACGCGCCGCTGGTACGCGTGCCGGCGCATGAGGGCCCGGCGCAGGACGCGCACGGCGTCAACCGCTGGGACGCGGTGTTCGCGCAGTTCCGCAGCGCGCACGACATCCTGTCGCGCTCCGGCGCGCGCCGCGTGCTCACCGCCGGCGGCGACTGCGCGGTGGACGTGGCGGTGATCGGCTATCTCAACGGCCTGCATCCTGGCCTGCGGGTGATCTGGATCGATGCCCACGCCGACGGCAACACGCCCGCCACCTCGCCCAGCGGCAATTTCCACGGCATGCCGGTGAGCGCGATCCTGGGACGTGCGCCCGAACCCATGCGTCCCTATCTGGGCGCGCCCCTGGAGCCCTCGCGCTTCCGCTACTTCGGCGTCCGCGACGAACTGGGCGACGCGGGCGATCACGCGCTGCGCAGCGAACTCGACCTGCGCCGGCTGGACCCGCAGGCGCCCATCGACGGGCCGGTGCACGTGCATTTCGACCTCGACGCGCTCGATCCGCGCGAGTTCCCGTACGTCGCCTATCCCGAAGGCGCTCTGGCCGTCGACGAGGCCGTGGCCCTGCTGCGCCGCATCTCCCGCGAAGCCGATCTGGTCGGCCTCACCGTGACCGAATTCGCCCCGGCCGACCAGCAACAGGCCCGCGCAGGCAGCCGGGTGATCGAAAGGCTTTGCGAGGCGGCCGTCGGCCGCTAGGCCGCGACGGTCGCCGAGACGCGACCCGCGCACGTCGCCGCGCCACGGCCGCGGCAGTTCACCGTGCACCGGAACGCGAGCGTGGCGCTCTGCCCGCTAGCCAGCGCGCCCAACGCGATCCCGGCGCCGGTCCGGCTGGCGACGGTGAACGCACCCGCCGGCACGCCGTTGCCGGTGACGGTCACGGCATTGGCCGCCGGGCAGGCGATCCCGGCGCCCGGCGCGTCGCGCACCACCGCGCCGGTCACCGCGCCGGGGCCGTGGGTGTTGACGGTCAGCGTGCAAGTGCGGGGCGGGCCGCGAACGGCGGTGTCGCCCGGCGAACGGAGGTCGCGTTTAGGCCATGGCCATGGTGTTTTAATCGCGCTCCGGTACTGGACTCAGACAGGTTTGGGAGCGGCCCGAACCAGGCTGAACGGACACTCATCGCGCGCTCGCAAACGCCGGCTACCGCACGTGCGCGGACGCGACCGGACAGGCACACTGCCATGAGCGTCCGTCGGAATCCGTTGCGTTATCGCCGGCGAAAGCGGAATCATTTCATCGCGACATGCCCGCGCATGCCGCCACCTTTCAGGACGAGAGATCCAGGCATGCAAGCGCGCGAAACACAGTGCGACGGCGCGCTCCCCGCCGCTGCCGCCACCGACGCCGACCCGCCCGGCATTCCGGACAGCGCACTGGAATCGGTCACCGAACTGATCGCCCAGGCCCAGAACAAGCAGGCCATCCGTTGGGACCGCATCTACTCGGTGCTGTACCAGGAGCTGCATGCGCTGGCGCAGCAGCAGATCCGCAAGCACTGGTCGGGACCGGCGCGCTCGTCCACGTCGCTGGTCAGCCGCGCCTGGCTGCGCCTGAGCCAGTCGCCGCTGGTTTACCAGAACCGCGACCACCTGGTCGGCGTGCTGGCGCGGGCGATGCGCTACGCCCTGATCGACGAGATCCGTCAGAGCCACGCCGCCAAGCGCCGCGACGTGGGCGGCGATGCGATCCTCAGCAGCCGGCCCGATGCCGAGGCCGAATACGATCCCGAGTTGGAGCGCATGCTGGCTATCCACCAGGCGCTGGAATTGTTGGCCGAGTCCGAACCGCGCCTGGGCCAGGTCGTGGAGATGCGCTATTTCGCCGGCATGACCGATGCCGAGATCGCCGAAATCCTGAGCATCACGCCGCGCACCGTGCACCGCGATTGGGTGCGCGCACGCGCCTTTCTGAGCAGCGTGCTCGGCGACACGGCCCTGTACGACGACGCGGAATAGCCTGCGCGCCCGCATGCCGCCATCGCCGTCGGCCGCCATCAGGACCAAACTGCGCGCCCTGGCGCTGTTCGACCGCTATACCGACCTGGGCGAGGCCGCTCGCGCGGGCATGCGCGATTCGCTGACGCACAGCGATCCCGAACTGCTCACGGCCTTGCTGGCGCTGGTCGCGGCAGCGGCGGCTCCCAGCCCTTTGGATACGCCGGCGCTGGAAACGGTAGCGCGCCGGGAGCAGCCGGCGCCGCCGGCCGACGAAGCGGTCTGCGAGACGCGCATCGGCACCCGCCTGGGCCCCTGGCGCATCCACCGCGCCATCGCCGACGGCGGCATGGGCACGGTGTACGAGGCCTATCGCGACGACGGCGAGTACCAGAAGCGGGTGGCGTTGAAATGCGTGCGTTCCAGGCTGATATCGCCCGCGCTGATGAATGCGTTCCTGGCCGAGCGCAGCCATCTGGCCGCGCTGGACCATCCCGGCATCGCCGATCTGCTCGACGGCGGCATCGGCAGCGACGGACAGCCCTGGTTCGCCATGCGCTACGTCGACGGCGTCGCCGTGGACCTGTGGTGCGACACGCGCGGCGCCGCCTTGCGCGCGCGCGTGGAACTGCTCAAGCAGGCGTGCGACGCCGTGGCCTATGCCCATAGCCGCGGCGTCCTCCATCGCGACCTCAAGCCCTCCAACCTGCTGGTCGCCGACGACGGCCGCCTGCAATTGGTCGACTTCGGCATTTCCGCGGCGCTGGGCCCGAACATCGCCGCCGATCACCCGCAGATCGCGCTTTCGCGCGCCTACGCCGCGCCGGAAGTGATGGCCGGTGCCGCCTATGGCCCTACCGGAGACATCTATGCGCTAGGCGCGCTGATGTACCGGTTGCTGGGCGCGGGCGCGCCGGCGCCGGAGTGGGGCATCTGGTCGATGCTGCCGGCGATGCGGCCCAAGGAGCCGGATGCGCTGTCCGCCAATGCCGCGCGCGCGACGCAGGAACAGGCCCGGCAGCGCGCGGCCGCCGACCCAGAAGACCTGTCCCGCCGCCTGAGCGGCGACCTCGATGCCATCGCCGCCAAAGCGGTGGCGGTCGATCCGGAGCGGCGCTACGCCAGCGCGCGCGCTTTAGGCGACGACCTGCAGCGATGGCTGGACGGACGCGCGGTCGAAGCCCGCAGCGGCGAGCGCTACTACCGCGTGCGGCGCTTCCTGCGTCGGCACCGCCTGACGATGGGCCTGGTCGCGATGCTGCTCCTGGCGCTGGCGTCCTCCCTCGGCGTGATGCTGCATCAACAACGACGCATGGCCAGCGAAGCGCAGGCCAGCGAGGCCGTCGGCCGCCTGTTCGCCTCCACCCTGGGCAACGCGACGTTGTCGGGCATAGGCGCCACGCCGTTCTCTTCTCGTGAGCTGCTGGGCAAAACCGAGCAGGAACTGAACCAAATGCCGTTGGCGGAGCACGCCGAGCTGCACGCGCGCAGCCTGGCCGCTCTGGCCCGCGGCTACGCTGTCGTCGGCGACTATGGGCACGCGCAGGAGTTGGCGGAACGGGCGCAGGCCGTGTTGCAGGGACAAGCCGACCGCGACGGCTATGTCGCCGCCACGCAGCTGGCCCTGCTCAACACGCACGCGCAGCACGCGCAGGCCCAGGCGCTGGCACGCCGCTGGATCGGCCAGCTGCAAGACCGCGACGATCCCCGTTCGCGCCGCGCACGCTCCGGCTTCGAGGCGCAGCTGGCCACCGCGCAATGGGGACAGGGCGACCCGTACGGCGCACTGCGCACCATCGATGCGGCTCTCGCACACATCCCGGAGCACGGCGCCACCACCGATCGCGAACTGCTGGCCGAACTGCTGATCCTGCGCAGCAGTTTCAGAACCCTGCTGCTTCGCTTCCAGCAGGCGCGGGACGACGCATCGCGGGCGATCCTCCTTGCCGATCCGATCAACCCGGTACTGGCCGACGACGCACGCGAACGCCTGCTGCTGGTTTCTTTCGCGGCCAGCTCGACGGTGGACATCGCGGTGGCCCAGCGCCTGGTCGACAGCCGCCATCGCACGCTGGGAGAACGGCACCCCAAGACCGGACTCGCCTGGATCTATCTGGGGCAGGCCCAGCTATTGAGCGGCAACCAGGTCGATGCGCAAGAGCAAACGCTGACCGGCGAACGCCTGATCGAAGCCAGCTATGGCCGCGACCATCCGACCTATGCCTATGCGATCATCACCGGTTCCAACATCCGCAGCAGCAACGACGCGCGCGATAATTTGGCGGTCTTGCGGCGCGGCCTGGCCATCTACCAGGCCACGCTGGGGCCCACGCATCCGCAAACGCTGCAAGCCAAGTACCGCATCGCCGCGCGCCTGGGCGATCTGGCGCCTTCGCTGCAACGGCCCGGCGACTTCGAGGAGTTGATCGGGTTGTTCGAGGACAACATCCGGATCAAGCGCGCCGGCCACTTGCCCGCGCCATGGGAGGAGCTGTATCTGGGGCGGGCGCTGACCCGGAAGGGCGGAGCGGCCAACCTGGAGGCCGGCGCGTCGTGGCTGCGCGTGAGCCAGGAGAACGTCCGCCGCTACTTCGCGCCGGACGACCTCTACGGCATGTTCACCCGCAACAGCGTGGCGGAATCGCGCTATCTGCGCGGCGACCCCGCGGGCGCGGACCGCGATTTCGCCCTCATCCGCGAACAGCTACGCGGCAAGCCCGGCTTCGCCAACCAGGTCATGACCCACTACGCCTTGTTGTACCGCGCGGCCTACGCCCATCAGACCTGCCGGCGCGCGGAGGCCGAGCGCCTGCTGACCGAAGCCTACGACACCGATCTGGGCGTCACCGGCGCGCATAGCTTCATCACCCGCGACGCGCTCGCCTATCTGGAGCACTTCCGCCGCCACGGCAACCTGCACAACGACGACTCGTCTTCGCTGCTGTATCCGGCGCTGGCGCCGGCCAATGCCGGGGCCGAACGCTGCCAAGGGCGTTGAGCGTGCCGGCGCCGGAACCCGTCCGCGGCCGGTCCCGGAACATCGTTTTAGGTCATCGTCGAACGCGTACAGCGCATGCGGATCGTCGCCGCAATGCGCGGCGGCAGGCCGATGAGCGCGGCGAAGGCGGCGGCAGGGTGGCGGCTCGCCGCACGCGTATCCGTACTAGCCGCCGGTCGCTTTGCGCGTGGAGCCGGTCTGGGCGAACCAGCGCTCGAAGCCGATCGCGCCCTGCCAGGCGGCGCCGGCCGGTACCAGGGTGTCGGTCTGCAACCGCGCACCGAAATACAGAGCGTTCTCGTCGCTGACCACTACACGCGCGTCGCCGCTGGCCGCCATGAAGCGCCGGGCCAGGCCGGACAGCGGCTCACGCTCGGGCCCGGCGATTTCCACGATGCCGTTGGCCGGCGGCTGCAGCGCCAGCCGGGTGACCGCGTCGGCCACGTCGTCCGACGCGATGGGCTGCACCAGCGCCGGCGACAGATGCACCTGGTCGCCCACGCTGGCCGACTGGAC
This sequence comes from Lysobacter silvisoli, assembly GCF_003382365.1. Classification (NCBI taxonomy): domain Bacteria; kingdom Pseudomonadati; phylum Pseudomonadota; class Gammaproteobacteria; order Lysobacterales; family Lysobacteraceae; genus Lysobacter; species Lysobacter silvisoli. The sequence goes on from NZ_QTSU01000002.1 coordinate 564,409, forward strand.
GATGCCGGGCAGGAATTCGAAGAACTGGGTCGAGTGCACGATGGTGTAGGGCACGGCCGAGCCGCGGATCAGCGCCTCTTGCGCGATCTTGCCGCGGAAGTAGCCGCTGGCCGAGAGCTTGTCGGTGCCGACCACGGACAGGGCCAGGTGATGGCGCACGCCGGCCCGGGCCTCGGCCGTCAGGATGTTGCGGCCGGCGGTCTGGAAGAACGACAGCACCGCCGCGTCTTCGAACGAGGGCGAGTTGGCCAGGTCGACCACGACCTCGGCACCGGCCATGGCCTCGTCCAGCCCCGCGCCCGACAGGATGTCGATGCCGGTGGACGGCGCGGCGACCACCGCTTCATGCCCAAGCTCGCGCAGGCGTGCGACCACCTTGCTGCCGATCAGTCCGGTACCGCCGATCACCACGATTTTCATGCTGCGCCTCGATCCTTGCCGTGTTGGGTCGGTCCGCCGCGCCACGGATGCGGCGGCGAACACCGACCCCATGCTAGGCACGGCGCCCGGGCCGCGCTAGGCGGGCGTCGGGCCGCACGGTGTTGCCGGCAAGGCACCAATACGCGCTCACGCCGCCGCTTCGGCCGCGGCGGCGTACGGCGCCTCGCTCTGAGCGTGGTACTCGCCCCACCTCGCGCAATCCAGATTCAGTGCGCGTACGTGGGTGGTGGCGAAGTCGATGAAGGCGCGCATGCGCTTGGGCAACTGGCGCCGGCTCAGGTAGCACAGGTAATGCCCGCCGTCGTCGGGCGCGTAGCGGCCCAGGCAGGTCGCCAGCCGGCCGCTGCGCAGCAGTTCGCAGGCCTGGAACGCGGGCAACTGCGCCAGGCCCTGCCCGTCCAGCACCGCCTGCAGCATCAGCTCGTCGTCGTTGTACACGCAATCGCCTTGCGGGAACACGCGCTGGGCGCGGCCGTCGATGCGGAATTCCCAAGCGCGCAGGCGGCCGTTGCCCAGCCGGCGGTTGATGCACGCGTGATCGGCCAGTTCCTCCACCGACGCGGGCAGGCCGAGGCGGCGCGCGTACTCCGGCGAAGCGCAGACCAGCATCTGCATCGGCACCAGTTGCTTGGCGATGACCTGGCTGTCGTCCAAGCGGCCGTCGCGGAAGACCAGGTCGATGCGATCCACCGCCAGGTCGACCGTGCGCTCGTCCAGCACCAGCTCGACGCCGATGGCCGGATAACGCGCGCGGAACTCGCCCAGCAGCGGCGCCAGCACCTTGCGGCCGAATGCGGGCGTGGCGCCGATGCGCAGCTGCCCGCGCGGCGGCCCGTCGCGCAGGTCGCGGATCTCCTCCAGCGCCTGCATGATGCGCTCCACGCCGGGGCGGCAGTTTTCCAGGAACAGTTCGCCCTCGCCGGTCAGCGAGGTGGAGCGCGTGGTCCTGACGAACAGCCGCGCGCCCAGGTGGTCTTCCAGGCGCTGCACGCTGCGGCTCACCGCCGAGCGGCCCACGCCCAAGCGGTCGGCGGCGCGCGCGAAGCTGCCTTCGCTGGCCACGGCGATGAAGGCCACCACGCCGGCGTAGCTGGCCGAGAAGCTGGTGGACAGCGTGTCCGGCCGGTCGGTGGCTAACGGAGTCATCGTATTCATAGCGGCGGCGCCTGTTCCTCTTTGCCCAACCGGCGCAGGCGCGTGCGTACTCGACATGCCGGCGACACAGCTCCGCCGGCAGGCCGGTCATGCGGGTGATGGCTTCGTAGTCGGCCTCGAACACCTCGTGCAGCAGGAAGGCCGCACGCACCTCCGGCGCCAAGGCCGCCAGTGCGGCCATGAACTCGGTCCAGACCCGGTCCGCGCCGCAGGCCGGCGCGGCGGCGGCTTCCTCGATTTGCGCGCTAGTCATACCTCCAGGTCGCAGCCGCGCCGCGGCTTGTGACAGCCACCGGCGCATTGGTGCACAGCGCTCAACACCGCGCGTCCGCGCACCGCTCTACTCGCCCAGCGTGGCGCTGCCTAGATTGGTCCGAACCGAAAGGCGGACCGGCCTTTCGGGCCTCCCCTACTCCCTGGAGCGACACCATGAGCCAACGCATCGACTACCAGAAGCAGTCGCCGGAACTGTTCAAGAAGTTCGTCGAGTTCAACCTGCTGACCAAGGACAGCGCGATCGAGGAACCCATCCGCGATCTCGTCGTCATCCGCGCCTCGCAGATCAACGGCTGCACCTTCTGCCTGGACATGCATGTCAAGCAGGCCACCATCCACGGCGAACGCCCGCTGCGCCTGCACCACGTCGCCGGCTGGCGCGATTCCAACCTGTTCGCTCCGCGCGAGCGCGCCGCCCTGGCCTGGACCGAGGTGCTGACCCAGCTGCCGGCGCAGGGCGTGGCGGACGAGCTGTACGAGCGCGTGCGCGGCCAGCTGTCGGAAAAGGAACTGTCGGACCTGACCTTCCTGGTGATGGCGATCAACGCCTGGAACCGCGTCAACGTCGGCTTCCGTACCGTGCCCGGCACCTACGATCAGGCGTTCGGCCTGGATAAGGCGCAGTTGTCCTAAGCGACGCTGTCCTGAGCAACGCCGTCTAAGCCGCATCGCCGGGTGCCGCGCGCGCCCGGCGCCCGTTAACGGCCACCACCGGAGCCCGCCATGCGCATCGCCTCATCGCTCTGTCTCACCACCGTCTTACTGTGGTCCGGCGCAGCCGCGGCCCACGGCCCGTCCCCGCACGCCGCCGCCGGCAACGCGCCGCCGCCTACCGTCGCCGAAGTCATGACCCAGCGCCTGCCCGAATACCCGGGCAAGGAAGCGCTGATGATCACCGTCGAGTATCCGCCCGGCGGTGCCGACCCGGTCCACCGCCACGACGCCCACGCCTTCGTCTACGTGCTGGAGGGCGCGATCGTGATGGGCGTGGCCGGCGGCAAGGAAGTCACCCTGAAAGCCGGCCAGAGCTTCCACGAAGGCCCCGCGGACCTGCACACGATCGGCCGCAACGCCAGCCAGACCGAGCCGGCCAAGTTCCTGGTGCTGCTGCTGAAGGACATCGACAAGCCGGCCTTGATTCCGGTGCCCTGACGGACGGCCGCGGCGCGGCGTCACAAGCCCGCCCCGCAGTGCGACCATGGATTCATGGACCCCAGTACCGACCTTTTTCTTCAGCTGCAGCCGCGCCTGCTGGGCGTGGCCTACCGCATGCTCGGCTCCCTCGCCGAAGCCGAGGATGTGGTGCAGGACGTCTGGCTGGGCTGGAACGCCGCCGCGCCGGGCGAGATCCTGGACCCGGAAGCCTGGCTGGTGACCACCACCAGCCGGCGCTCCATCGACCGCCTGCGCCGCGCGCGCAGCGAACGCGAGCGCTATGCGGGCATCTGGCTGCCCGAGCCGGTCATCACCGCAGCTCCCGCCACACCCGAGGAGCTGCAGGAAGCCAGCAGCGATCTCTCGCTCGCGTTCCTGACCGTGCTCGAACGGCTCTCGCCCGAGGCGCGCGCCGCCTACCTGCTGCGCGAAGTGTTCGACGCCGACTACCCCGACATCGCCCGCGTGCTCGACAAGAACGAAGCCGCCTGCCGCCAGATCGTGCACCGCGCCAAGAGCCAGCTGCGCGAGGAGCGCCCGCGTTATGTGGTCTCGGCCGAAGCCCACCAGCGGCTGATGCGCCGCTTCGCCGAGGCCTGGTCCAACGCCGACCTGCAGGCGATGAAGGAACTGATGGCCGACTCGGCCAGCCTGATCGGCGACGGCGGCGGCATCGTCAGCAGCTTCCCCCAGCCCATGGTGGGCGGCGCGCGCGTGGCCCAGCTGTTGTACGCCTGCACGCTGCGGCGCGGGCACGAGCTGCGCCTGGAACTGGCCTGGATCAACGGCCGCCTGGGCCTGCTGCGCTACTTCGGCGACGAGCTGGAATCGGCGCAGTACTACGACAGCGACGGCGAGCGCATCACCGGCGTGTACGTGCAGCGCAATCCGGACAAGCTGCGGCGCATCGCCGCGGACCGACTGACGCTACTGCACTAGGCCGGCTTGCGCGTAAGAATTAGCGGGATCGCTGCGCGCAGACGGCACCCCGTCGCCGAACGCCCGCGCCAGCGTTCCCTGCCTGCATAAGTACGCATCGGCGCTGCCGACATGCAGGTAGTGCCAGCGATCCAGTTGCTCGCTGTGCGTCTCCACACCGGTGATGAAGTCCGCCGCATGCACGTAGGCCCTGCGCTTGAGCAGGGCCCGCAGGCGCTCCTTTCCTTCGGCTTCCGTGGAGGTGTAGTCCACCTCGATGCGTTCGATCAACTGCGCATTGGCCGACAACCGCTCCAGCAGCTGCACCTCGCCCGTTTCGACGCAGAACGCCAACGGCTCGGCGCACCATGCCGCGTTCGCCGTGGCGAACAAGCCTAGGGTCAATACCATCGCATGCAGCGCTTTCATGGCTGGGTCGCAGGGCCCGGTCGCGGAGTGGCGGCGCCGATCACTGTAACGAATGCCCGAGCCATTCGGGCTAGCCCATCCATGGCCGGCACCAAGGCGCCGCTCGCAAGGAACCCGTATGAAGCACCTGTACGTCGCCGCCGCCCTCGCCACGGCGATCTCGCCCGCCTTCGCCGGCGAACGCTGGCTGGTCTACGCCGGCGGCGACAAACCCAGCCGCCTCTTCGTCGTCGTCGACGAGACCTACCTGGATGCGGTGCCGTTCGCCGACAAGACCTACAAGCTGGAAACCATCACGATCCTGGAAAACGCCAAGGCGCCGGATTGGGTGTCGTCCAACATGATCATCGACTGCGGGCGCAACACGCTGGAGGAGAAGCTCATCCAGATCTCGCCGCGCGGCGGCAAGCTCACCACCGCGCCCGACCAGCCCGCGCAGCCGCCGAAGAACGCCGTGGGCGAGGCGCTGATCGCCTTCGCCTGCGACATGGGGCCCAAGGACAGCGCCAAGCGCCTGGCCGCGCGCAAGGCCGACCAGCGCGAGCGCGGCTGGATGTACCTGGGGCCGCTGACCACCGCCGACGTCGGCGACCTGGCCTGGAACAGCATGTGGAGCGACGGCAAGCGGCCCGCCAGCACCCCGCGCTCGGCCGCCGAACTCGAACGCGAAATGGCCAGCCTCAACGCGCGCCGCGAAAAGGCCCTGGCCGAAGCCAACGCTCTGGCCGGCCAGACCGTGCAGAACGAGAAAGCCGAGGCCGAGCGTTTCGCCCAGGCCCAGGAACCGCTGCGGCGCCTGGAAAAACGCCGCAAGCGCGAGTACGCACCCGTGCGTCGCGCCCTGGAGCCCTGGATCGGCCAGCCCGAAGCCGAACTGCTGCGGGTGTGGGGCGCGCCCACGAAAACCGAGGACCGTTCCGGCCAACGCATCGTCAGCTACTACCAACGCGTGGTCGACACCGTCTACGCGCCCACCCAGGGCTGCCCGGCCGGTCAGTCCCCGCAGCCGGTCAACGGCATGGACAAGCCGCTGGTGTGCGCGCCCATGCCGGGGCCGGTCAGCTGGGAGCGCGTGTCCGAGTGCACCGCCCACTTCGAGCTGCACGGCGGCGTGATCGTGGACTACGTGACCCAGGGCGCGAAGGCGCAGTACGAACAACCGCCCTGCAGCCGGGTGTTCGGCAAGACCGACTGAGCACGACGGACCGAGCGAACCCGCCTCCGACCCGCCGCGCGGGACTGTATAGTTCCGCCGAGCAAGGCGGGTACGGTGCCCGGCCAGGAATCGCGGGGATAGTCATGGGTCTGATACAAGCGGTGGCGGGTGCGGTCGGCGGCGTGCTGGCCGACCAGTGGAAGGACTTCTATACGGTTCCCGACGGCCTGCCGTCGACCGCGGCACTGTTCGCCGCGGTGCCGCGCGGTACCAATGCCGGCCGCGGTTCCAACACCAGCGGTTCCTCGAACATCATCAGCAACGGGTCCAAGATCGTGGTGCCCGAGGGCTACGGGCTGCTGCTGTTCCAGGACGGCGCGATCACCGGCTTCGCCGCCGAGCCGGGCGGCTACGAGTGGCGTTCGGACGACCTCAATTCCCAATCCGTCTTCGCCGGCGACGGCCTGGTCAGCTCGCTGATCAAGCAAAGCTGGGAGCGCTTCAAGTTCGGCGGCCAGCCGGGTTCGCAGCAGGCCGCGTTCTTCGTCTCGCTCAAGGAGCTGCCGGACAACCGCTTCGGCACCCAGTCGGAGATCTACTGGAACGACGGCTTCCTCAACACTCAGGTCGGCGCGCTCACGCGCGGCTCCTACACGCTGAAGATCGTCGACCCGATCCTGTTCGTGAAGAACTTCGTGCCGGCCAGCTATTTGCGCCCCGGCCAGGTGTTCGATTTCACCGACGTCGACAACGCCGCCGCCAGCCAACTGTTCAACGAAGTCGTCGGCTCGCTCGCCCCGGCTTTCAGCCTGTATACCAACGACGCGGACAAGGGCAACCGCATCACCAAGATCCAGCAGGACTCGCTGGGTTTCGCCAAGAGCCTGTCCGACGCGGTCGAAACCGCCTACCAGTGGAAGTCCGACCGCGGCCTGGCCATCGTCAAGACCGCCATCGTCTCCATCGAATACGACGCGACCACGCGCGAGCTGCTCAAGACCGTGCAACGCGCCGACGCACTGTCGGGCGCGCGCGGCAACTCCAACCTGCAAGCCAGCGTCGCCGCGGGCATCCAGGCCGCCGGCGAGAACGGCGGCGCGGCGGGTTTGGTCGGCGTGGGCATGGCGACGGGCATGATGGGCGCCGGCGTGGGCAGCCTGCAGCAGCCGGCGGCGCCTGCGGCCGACGATCCGATCGCCAAGCTGAAGAAGGCCAAGGAGATGCTCGACCTGGGCCTGATCACCCAGGCCGACTACGACGCGCTCAAGACCAAGACGCTGGGCCTGTAAGCCGGAGCCGCGTAGCCCCATGTCGAACTCCACCCGTTCGCCGCCGCCGCTGCCGCCGTACACCGGCCCGGGCTCGCCGCAGGACGTGCCGCCCTTGCCCGGCAGCTCGCCGGTCGATCCGGCCGTCCTGCCCGAGCCGATCCGCGACGAGTTGCTGGCGCCCGATCCGGTCGCCATCGACACGTCCTCCGAAGAACTCAAGGACGGCCTCAACCGCTGCCCGAAATGCGGCGCGTCCGACATCCGCCAAAAGGCCGGCAGCGACCTGCTGATCTGCCTGTACTGCCGCCACGAGTGGCACGGCGCGCGGGTGGAGGAAGAGTTCGGGCTGGGCGAGGGCCTGGCCCAGCTCAAGGGCACCATCGTCGCCTCGGGCGCGCGTGACATCGCCGCCGACGCCGCCAGCCTGATGAGCTTCAAATGCACCGGCTGCGGCGCCGAGGTCACGGTCAACACCGACACCGCGATGACCGCGCGCTGCCACTGGTGCCGCCACGTCTTCGGCGTCAACGAGCAGGTGGACAATGGCGCCGTGCCCGATGCGGTGCTGCCGTTCCACATCCGCAAAGACGATGCCGTCGCCCGTATCCGCCAATTCGTAGACAAGCGCCGCTTCTTCGCGCTGAAGGCGTTCAAGGAGCAGTTCACGCCGGAGAACGTGGTCGGCGTGTACCTGCCGTACATGATCGTGGACGGCAACGCCAGCGCCGACATCGTCGGCCAGGGCGAAATCCAGACGCGCCGCTACACCCAGGGCAGCGGCGACAACAAGAAGACCTACTACGACGCAGACGTCTACCGCGTGGAACGGCACGTCGACTTCACCGTCGACGACCTGCCGCTGGAATCCTCCACCGAGCGCGGCAACCTGGACACCCGGGTCAACACCAACAACATCATCAACACCATCCTGCCGTTCGACACCAAGAACGCGGTGAAGTGGAACGCGTCCTATCTGTCTGGCTTCAGCTCGGAGAAGCGCAACACCGACGTGCAGCGGCTGCGCCCGCGGCTGGAAGACCAGTTGCTGTCGATCGCCCGCGCCCAGGTCGAGGACTCGGTCGGCCGCTACGATCGCGGCGTGCGCTGGGAGCAGGAACGGCTGGACGTGCACGGCACGCGCTGGGTGTCCATGTACCTGCCGGTATGGCTGTATTCCTACCACCAGCCCGGCAGCAACGGCGGCATGCTGCATTACATCGCGGTGAACGGCCGTACCGGCGAGACCATGGGCAGCGTGCCCGTGCAACAGTGGAAGCTGCTGCTGACCGCCATCACCGTCGGCACCTTCCTCGAAGGCATCGCCCTGTGGATCGTGGGGAACTCCTGATGAGCGACGACAGTGGCCTGTGGCTGCTCCTGCTCGGCCCGGCCGGCGCCACCGGCCTGTACTGGACGCTGTACCGCTACTACCGCAACACCGACAAGTCGCACGCGTTCGAACGCGAGACCACGGTCGAGGCGCAGCCGGTGACCGGCTCGGACCGGCAGATCGGCGAGGTGACGGGGACGCGGGAAACGGAGATCGACGGCAACAACGTAACCGCCTACCGCAAGCGCGTGCAGCGCATCGAGGTCGATACGGGCTAGTTGCGCCCGCGATCCCGCAGCACCGCGCGCCAGCGGCGGGTCGACGTGCAGTTCCGCCGCCGGTTCGTTCGCGACCGGCACGAACTGCGAGGCCTCGTGTTCGCAAGCGCGAGCGCCAAAGCAGCCGCGAACGAACTGGCGAACAGAAAAGCGGTCGCCAACATGCGTTTCGGAGCGACAGCGAACACGTCGGCGTGCTCCGCGGCTCAGGCGATCAGCCGGTCGATCCTGGCCTGCAGACGCGGACCGATCAGCAGGATCGCCGGGATCACGATCACGTAGCCCACGCCCCAGGAGCGCAGCCATGCCAGGACGAACCCGTCGCCCAGGCCGCGATTGAGCGCGATCAGCACGAGGGAGATGATGCCGGTCGTCACCACGCCCATGGAGAGGGCGAAGGCGATCTTGCGCTTCATGGCGGTGTTCATGGCGGAGGTTCCAGGGCAGTGGGTGCGGGCGGGGTTGCGGCGGCGCGCCGATGCGCGCCGGCGCTATCGGCTTACCGGGGCGTCGCGGTGTAACGCGCGGCGGGAACGGAGCGGGACAGTTTCGGGCTCAGCGCCTTGCGTGCCTGGTCGAACGCGGTCCAATCGCTCAGCTCGGCCAGCGACGGGATCGTGACCTGTTCGCCCTGGGCCAGCCCGGACAGCGCGGCGTCGACCATCGCTTCCACCGGCATGACGATGTCCGTGGGCAGGTGCGCCACCGGCAGGCCCGCGGCATCCCAGAAGTCCGTCGCCGTGGCGCCGGGCAGCACCGCCTGCACGCGCACGCCCTTGTCGGCCAGTTCGTGTTGCAGCGACTGCGAGAACGCGAGCACGAAGGCCTTGCTGCCGCCGTACACGCCATTGAGCAACTCCGGCGCCAGCGCCACGATCGACGCGATGTTGACGATGGTGCCGTGGCCACGGGCCACGAAGGTCGGCGCGGCGGCGTAAGCCAGGCGCGTCAGCACGCCCACGTTGAGCGCGATCATGCGATCCATCTCGGCCGCGTCGGACTGCAGCAGCGGCGCGGTCGCGCCGACGCCGGCGTTGTTGACCAGCATGGTGATGCTGGCATCGGTCTTGAGCACGGTCTCGACCACGGCCAGGTCGGCGGGACGGGTGAGGTCGGCGGCGATCGTTTCGACCGAACGACCGGTGAGGTCGGTGAGCTCCCGCGCCAGGTCGCGCAGGCGGTCGGCGCGGCGTGCGACCAGGATCAGGTCGTAGCCGGCGCGGGCCAGCCGATCGGCGTAGACGGCGCCGATGCCGGAGGACGCGCCGGTGATCAGCGCGGTGCCTTGATGGAAGGGGGTCATTGCGGGCTCCAGATTCCGTTGGGTGACGGTGGAAATCTAGGCGGCCTTGCCCATGGCGTAAATGTCGTATATACCTCGTTTTAGGACATAGGAGATCCAGCCCATGCTGAGCATCGGTTTCGTGCTGCCGGCGCAGTTCCAAATCATGGGCCTGGCCGCGGCGTCGGCGTTCGAGCTGGCCAACGTCAGCACCGCCGAGCCGCGCTACGACATCCGCTTCCTGTCCGAACACGGCGGCGCGGTTCCCAACTCGTTCGGCGTCCCGGTGCAGACCCGCGCCCTGGCGCGACAGAAGCTCGACACCTTGATCGTGACCGGCCTGCTGAAGCCGGCGCCCATGGGCCCGGGCCTGATCAAGCCGTTGCGCAGGCTGGCGTCGGCGAGCCGCCGCACCGCCTCGGTCTGCACCGGCGCCTTCGTCCTGGGCGAGGCCGGCCTGTTGGACGGCCGTCGCGTCACCACGCATTGGATGTACGCGCGCGATTTGCAGCGGCAGTTCGCCCGCGCCCGCGTCGAGGACGACCGCATCTACATCATCGACGGCCCGATCTGGACGTCGGCGGGCATGACCGCCGGCATCGACCTCGCGCTGGGCATGATCGAGAAGGACTTTGGCGCCGACCTCGCACGCACGGTGGCGCAGAAACTGGTGGTCTATCACCGCCGCGCCGGCGGCCAGTCCCAGCATTCGGCGCTGCTGGCGCTGGACGCCAAGTCCGACCGCATCCAGAGCGCTCTGGCCTACGCGCGCCAGAACCTCGGCGCGCCCTTGTCGGTGGAGGAACTGGCCGCGGCCGCGCACCTGAGCCCGCGCCAGTTCAGCCGCGCCTTCCGCAGCGAAACCGGGCAGTCGCCGGCCAAGGCGGTGGAACAACTGCGCGTCGAGGCGGCCCGCATGCTGGTCGAGCAGAGCCGTCACAGCATCGACGAAATCGCCATCCAAACCGGCTTCGCCGACCCGGAGCGCATGCGCCGCGCGTTTGTGCGCAGCTTCGGCCAGCCGCCGCAGTTCCTGCGGCGCAACGCGCGGCTGACCGCGGCGTGAGCGGGACCGGCCTGGCTACTGAAAGGCCAGCGTAAGCACGCGCAGCGCTTCGCGCGTCCGCCGGTCGCTGAGCTTGCTGTAGAGCATCACGTCCTGCGCGCGTATCGGCGGTAGCGACAGGAGCCCGCTGACATCGACCGTGCCCGCAGGCGCCGCACGCCGCGCCAGCACCGCCACCGCAAGGCCCGCGGCGGCGGCCGCCCCCAGAATCGCGGCGCCCTTGCCCACGAATACCTCATCCCAGGCGATGCCGGCACGTTCCAGCGCGCGCACCGCCTCGGCGCGGACCCGGCAGGACTCGCCCTGTGTCGCCAACGGCAGGGGCTGGCCGGCTCTGGGCGCCCAATCGGCCGCAGCGAACCACGAGAAAGATTCCGCGCCCACCGCCTTGCCCCGCTTGCCGCGGTCCTCGGGGCGCAACACCAGCACCGCATCGAGCTCGCCATCGTCCAGGCCGCGCATGAGCTCGCCGGTACCGCCTATGCGCATCTCCACCCGCAGATTCGGATCGTGGTCGCGCAGTCGCCGCAGCAGCAAGGGCAGCTCGGAGCCGACCAATTGCTGATTGATGCCGATCGCCAGCCGCCGTTGCTCCGTCTCGAAGGCGGCCGCTGCGCGATCGTGGGACGAGACCAGTTCGCGCGCCACGCCGAGAAACGCCAAGCCCTCGGCCGACAGGCGCACATGCCGCGGCGTGCGCTCCAGCAGTCGGCGGCCGAGCTGCGTCTCCAGGCGCTGCAGCTTCAGACTCACCGCGGACTGCGTGGTGCCCAGCACGTCGGCGGTGCGGGTGAAGCTCTGCAGCTCCGCCGCCAGCAGGAACGCCCGGACCGCGTCGACGTCCATGGCCTTCATCTGATTCATTCGCTTTTGAAATGACAGATATATTTTTAGATCAGTTTTTCTTATCTATCAACCGGCCTAGGATCGGCACCGCTCCCGACCCATAAGGACACACCGCGATGAAGACACTGACCGGCGCCCTGGTCGCCATGCTTGCGGGGTTCGCCGCGCGCGACGCGCGAGTGCCCGTGCATGCATTCCCGCTGCAAGGCACCTGGACCCTGGTCGCCGCCGACCAGATCCTGCCGGACGGCGAAACGGCGCGGGATTACGGCGCAAACCCGAAGGGCAGGTTGATCGTCGATGCGCGGGGGCGCTATTCGCTGCAGATATTCAAGTCCGAGCGCCTGCCCTTCGCCAGCCACAGCAAGGCCGATGGCAGCGCCGACGAATTCAGATCGGCGGTCCTGGGCAGCAGCACCCACTACGGCACGATCTCGATCGACGAACGTGCGGGAATGCTGGTGTTCTCGATCGAGGGCGCGTCCTTCCCCAACTGGGAAGGCACCACGCAAAGGCGCCGTTACGAACTGGACGGCGGCACCCTGCGCTACCAGGTGCCGCCGCGGGCCGGCGGCAGCGTGCCGATTTCGGTGTGGCGGCGGGTCGAATGACGCGGGCGCGGGTGCCGCGCGCCGCGCTGCGTCGGCGTGGCGATCGGCACCGGGGCGCTAGGCGCCCGGCGGCGCGACTGCGGTGGCATCACCTGCAATCGTCTTCTCGATCCAATCCCGGTAATGCTCCACCCGCACCCCGTAGTTCGTCTGCCCGTACTTGCCCGGCCAGGTGTCCACCGGATTGCCCTGCACGCGCTTCCATGCGGTGATCCCGGCGACCTGCCATTCGTCGCCGACGGCGACCAGGATCGGTCCGCCGCTGTCGCCGTTGCCGGAGGAGGCTTCCAGCGGCAGGGCGGCCGGCGGCGCGTCGAAGGTGTATCCGATCCAGCGGCCGTCGGAACTGCTGATCTGGTTGTAGCCCTGGCGCAGGTCGGTCCGATTGGGGCCGTGCGGATGGTGGCCTTCCGATCCCTTGCCGGTGGCGCCGCGGCCCATGAGGCGAACGACCTTGCCCAGCGCCGATCCGCGGTAGATCCGTGCGGGCGCTACGTCGCGCACCGGCTCGGTCAACTCGATCAGGGCGATATCGTCGGAAGCGGTCATGAATTCCAGGAAGGCCGCCCAGTCGCCCGACTTGATCGCCGCGTCGATCAGGTCTTGAGGCGGCTTCCGGTAGCCGGGATGGACGACGATGCGGTTTACGGCATACGGCGTGCCGCCGACGACCACGACATCGACGGCCTTCTGCCAGCCGACGGCGTGGGCGGCGGTCAGGACCCAGCGCGGCGCGATGAGGACGCCATGGCCTTCGCCGGGTACGTCGGCCAGGGCCGGGAATTCGGAGATCGCCATGCGATGCCGCCGGTCGGGTACGTCGTCGCGAATGACGACGGCGCCGGCGGCGAACGAGGTTAAAAGCAGTAGCGGAAAGACGGCGCGACGCATCAAGGCAACCCCGGAGAGACGATCTGTCGAAAAAGACCGGGGCTCCGCAGAGCCCCATTCGAGTATCGGTAATTCTCGGGCACCAGGCCAGCGGCGCCGAGGCATTTCACGCCCGTCGGTCCGCCGCGGACCGGATCAAGCCGCGGCCAGTTCGACCAGCAGCCCGTCGAGCTGCGCAAACGTCTCGTGCATCGCGTCCTGCGCGCCGGTGCCGGCCTCGTCCAACGCTTGCTTGGTCGGATACCGTTCGGTCAGCACCAGCAGCGTCTTGCCGTCGCGCTCTTCGAAGGTCACGGTGGTGATCGATCCCACTTCGCCGCCTTCCTCGTTCGTCCATACGATGCGCTCGTTGGGCACCACCTCCAGGTACTTGCCGAAGAACGCCATCGCGTGAGCGGGATCGTCGCCGAACACCAGGCGGTATTCGCCGCCGGTGCGCACGTCCAGGTCGCACGAACGCAGCGTCATGCCCAGGGAGCGCGGCACCCACCAGCGCCGGAACAGCTCGGGCCGGACCCAGGCTTCGAACACCAGCCGCGCGGGCGCGTCGAAGGTTCGCGTGACCATGACCTCGCGCTCCGACGTCTTCCGCACTGTCGTGCGCTGGGATTCGACCTCATTTCTTGCGACCACGAGCCTTCTCCTGTTGTTTGAGTTCGGCGATGACGCCGTCCAGCGCGTCGAAGCGCGCGTCCCACACTTGGCGATAACGCGAGATCCACGCCAGCTCTTCCTCGAGACGGCACGAGCCGATGCGGCAGGTACGCACGCGGCCGACCTTCTCGGTGGTCACCAGGCCGGCCTGCTCCAGCACCCCGACATGCTTCTTCATGCCCGTCAGGGTCATTCCGAACTTGTCGGCCAGATCGGTGATGGAGGCTTCCGCAGCCCCCAGGTGCTCCAGCACGCCGCGCCGGGTGACGTCGGAGAGGGCGGAGAAGGTCGCGTCGAGCCGAGCTTGATAGTGAACCATATGGTTCACTGTAAGACGCGCGCTGGCGGTTTGCAAGCCGCGATCGCCCCCCCCTCGACGACCGGCGACGGGCGGTCGCCGAACGGCAGCGCAGCCGCCCCGCGCTCGCCCGGCCTGCGCCCTGTCCTTCCGGGCACCGACCCGGTAAAAGAACCGGCACGCGTACGCGAAGCCGGAACCCATGATCGACCGCGAGCAACTCCACCGCGACGGATACGTACTGCTCCGCGGCGAAATCCCGCTGGATTGGCTACCCGATCTGCGCCGCGCGTTCGACGCGGGCGTACAAGCGTCGGAGCACTGGCCGGTGCCGCGCGGCCCAGGCTGGCGCCATTCGCTGCTGGACCTGGACCCGATCGTGCAAGCCGTCTGCCGGCGGCCGCGCCTGCTGGCCGCGGTGGGCGCGCTGATCGGCGAGCGCTACTTCCTGTCCCAGGTGGAGGGCCGCGAGCCCCTGCCAGGGGGCGGCCATCAGGGACTGCACCGCGACCTGTCCGCGCAGCGGCCGGGCGACACCGTCAACGCGCTCGCCTACTTCGACGATTACGGACCCGACAACGGCGCCACCCGCCTGGTGCCCGGCAGCCACCGGCCGACGCCGGACGCTCCAGCGCCAAGCGCCGACGACGAGTCCCGCAGCCTGCAACTGGCCGGCAGCGCGGGCGACATCCTGGTGTTCGACGCCGACCTGGTTCATGCGGGCAGCATCAATCCCGGCGACCTGCGCCGCCGCTCCGCACTGATCGGTTACTTCGCCGAATCCAACTATGCGGCGCACCTGAAAACCGCGCGCTTGCGCAGCGTGCGCATGGACACCAGCGAAAGATTCGAACCCTAGGGCGCCAGTGCCGCAAAAAGCGCGCGGGTCTTCGAGCGGCCCACGCTCAACCGACTAAGACTTCGCTGCTGCCCCGCATACGCAAGGCAGCGCGGACGCGCCGCTCAGTGGCGCGCGGAGCGCGCGCGCTTTCCTTTGCGCTGCCCGGTCGAGCGGCTCTGCGCGAAGTCGGGGAAGGTCTCCGCCAACGACGCCGTGTCCGGCAGGATATAGAAAATCCCCCCGCGCTCGAACGTCGAACTGATGATGCCTTCGTAAAACTCCGGCGAGACGTTGATGCAACCGTGAGTGACGCGGTTGTCGTCGGGCTCAGGCGATGCAAGACGTTCGGGACGCTTCTCGGCCGGCACGCCGGTAGCGGTCGGATGAATGGAGACCGCGGAGTCGTAGTCCACCCACAGCACACGTCCGGCGTCGATCGACGGGCCGAAACCGCCCACGAAGCGCCCCGCGGGCGTCGTGCGGTCCCGGCCCGGAATCTCGCGCAGCGCCAGACCCGCGATGCCGGGCGCCGTGTGGTCGCCGGTCGCCGAGCCGAACAGCCCGGGCGCCGCGCCGCGCAGTCGGCCATCGCCGCCGAACACCAGGATCTGCGCGGCGGCCTTGTCCATGATCGCGAACGGATAGCCGTGGTTGTCCTTGCTCGCGACCACCCAACCGGCGAACTCGATCACCGTATCGGACACGTCCTGGCCCGGCGGAAGCTGATCGGCGGCGTCCACCGTTTGCGCGGCGGCTTCCTTGGCAGGGGCATCCTTGGCATTGGCCACGCCGATGCTCGCCAAGGCCAGCGCGCATACCAGCGCGCCACGAGCGACCCGGATCGCAGGATGTAGGCAGATGCGAATAGGAAGGCTCCTCATTACCAAGATCTCATCAAACAAAGGAAACCGGCGGCCAGCAGGGCCACCGGTTTCCGGGTTCACAGCATTGCTTGCAAGCGCGATTAGCCGCGCGGCGAGCGACGGGGCGCGCGTTCGAGCTGCTGCACGCGGCCTTCGATCTGATCCAGGCGCTGGTTGGCCTGCTGCGCGGATTGATTGGCCGATTCGGCGCTCTGGGCCGCACCCTGCACCTTCGCATCGAGCTGATCGAGGCGAGAGTTGATCCCCGCGAACTCTTCCTTGTAGGTGGCGCAGGCGCCCAGGCCCAAGGTAGCGACGAGCGCCACACCGATCATGCGCGCCGTCTTCAGATGTTGCTTGGTCAGCATTCCAATCTCCTTCGTCATGGAGCTCGGAATATAGCGAGCTTTTCGCCGAAGCAATGACCTTGCCTTCAGCTGAGGTTGGCGTACGTATATGGTTCGTGAAGATGTGGAAATGCACGATTTGTGACTTGCATCGTGCTGCTTTCCAGCGGGATTCGCCGTAGTTGATCGACGATCACAAACTTGCCCTTGGCTCGCGCTCGCTATCGAGGGCGAACAGCGAACGTCAAGAGGCGCGCCATTTTCGCGCCAACCGACCGTGAGACCCCTAGCCGCCCCTATTCAGCAATGCCACGGCCGCCTACGCAAGCACCGACGAGCCTGCTGGACGAGCACGAGATCTTCGACCCGGCTTGCCCCGGCTTGGGCTCCGGTCGACGCCGGAGCCGCTCGATATCCGCACTGCAAGGAAACGACCCGGCACAAACAAAATGGGGCTCCGCGGAGCCCCATCCGGTGTCGATGGCTACTTGTTGCACTCGTCTAGCGAGTCATGCCCACATCCCCGCTCACCCGCACTTGCTGTAACCGCAGTTCAAGCAAGTCGCGCAGCCGTCCATGATCACCAGCGCCTTGGCGCTGCACTTGTGGCACAGCGTGGCCGAGGGCGGGAACGACACGCCTTCGCCGGTGACTTCGATGGTTTCGGCGGCGCCGGCGGCGCTGGATTCGGCGACGGCGTGGCTTACGTCAGAGTTTTTTTTTGAACGGTCTTCGTAGGCGCGGCGCTTTTCGGCGATGAGGGCGCGCTGGGCGTCGCTCATTTCCGGGTCGTGCAGCAGGCCGATCGACTTGAGGTGGTCTTCGACGATGGCGCCCAGTTCGGCCACCAGCGAGGGCATGTAGACGCCGCCGGCCTTGAAGTAGCCGCCGCGCGGGTCGAACACGGCCTTCATTTCGTCGACCAGGAAGGTGACGTCGCCGCCCTTGCGGAACACGGCGGACATGATGCGGGTCAGGGCCACGATCCACTGGAAGTGGTCCATGTTCTTCGAGTTGATGAAGATCTCGAAGGGACGGCGCAGTTCGTGCTCGGTGCCGGCGTTGAGGACGATGTCGTTGATCGTCACGTACAGCGCGTGCTCGAACAGCGGCGACTTGATCTTGTAGGTGGAGCCGACCAGGATCTCGGGGCGCTCGATGCGCTCGTGCATCTGGATGACGTCGGCGCTGGGCAGTTCCTCGACCTTGCGCGCGGCGACCTCGGCCTTGGCCGATTCCTTCGCCTTGTCTTCCGGGGTGACGACGCTGTAGCCCTTGATTTTCTTTTCGATCTTGACGGCCATCGGCCAGCTCCTGCTTGCGTGTCGCTAGTTCTAGTTCTGGTGTGGGCGCGGGGCCCGGTTCCCGCCCCTCTCCCGCGTGCGGGAGAGGGTGGGGAGCTACGGCTTACTTCTTCTTCGCGGCCTTCTTGGCCGCTTTCTTGGCGGCAGGCTTCTTCGCGACTTTCTTGGCGGCCTTCTTCGCCGCCGGCTTCTTGGCGACCTTCTTGGCCGCCTTCTTGGCGGCGGGCTTCTTGGCGACCTTCTTGGCGGCCTTCTTCGCCGCCGGCTTCTTGGCGACCTTCTTGGCCGCCTTCTTGGCGGCGGGTTTCTTGGCGACCTTCTTAGCGGCCTTCTTCACGCCAGCCTTCTTCGCGGCCTTCTTGGCCGGCTTCTTGCCGGTGGCCTTGGCCTTCAGGGCCGCGGCTTCCTTCTTGGCCTTGGCGCTGGCGCTGGCGAGCTTCTTCTTGGCGGTGCCCACGGCCTTCTTGGCGGCCTTGCGCGCGCGGGTGGCCGTGGTCTTGACCGTCTTCACCGCGTCTTCGGCGCGGGTGGCGATGGCGCTGCCGATGTTGGAGGCGGTTTCTTTCACGTTTTCGGCGGCCTGGGTCAGGGTCGCCGTCACACCATTTCCGTTGCTCATAGGCCCTCCTAGTGGGCTCATTCGGCGTGTCGCGTTGTAGGTACGGCTAATCGGGGCGTATCGGGTTTGGGGTGTTGCAAGGCGATGCTATACCTGCTTCGCCCGCGGAAACAGCGACGCGCCGCGCACGCGAGCCTGGCTGGGGAAACGCGCCGCTGGCCGGGCAGCGCGCGAGGCGTTTGAACGGTCGCCTCCGCCGTAAAGCTGGATGGGGGCTCGACGCAACTGGGTGTCGCGGAAATCCCCCCTGCCCCCCTTTTACAAAGGGGGGAAAGGCAGGTGCCCGGCCTTAGAACTTGCCGTAATAGCCTTCCTTGAGCGCGTCGAACAGGTTGGCGGCGGTGTGCATTTCGCCGTCGTATTCGATCTGCTCGTTGCCCTTGACCTCCAGCACGCTGCCGTCTTCGAGCTCGAAGCGGTAGGTGGTGTTCTCCAGGTCGGCTTCCTTCACCAGCACGCCCTGGAAGGCGGCCGGGTTGAAGCGGAAGGTGGTGCAGCCCTTCAGGCCCTGCTCGTGGGCGTAGCGGTAGATGTCCTTGAAGTCCTCGTACGGGTAGTCCGTGGGGACGTTCGCGGTCTTGGAGATCGAGGAGTCCACCCACTTCTGCGCGGCGGCCTGGACGTCGACGTGCTCCTTGGGGGTGATGTCGTCGGCGGCGATGAAGTAGTCCGGCAGCTGCGCGCCGGGCTCGTCGCTGAACGGCATGGCCTTGGCGTTGACCAGTTCGCGGTAGGCCAGCAGCTCGAAGGAATAGACGTCGACCTTTTCCTTGGACTTCTTGCCTTCGCGGATCACGTTGCGGCTGTAGTGGTGCGCGAACGAGGGCTCGATGCCGTTGGAGGCGTTGTTGGCCAGCGACAGCGAGATGGTGCCGGTGGGCGCGATCGAGCTGTGGTGGGTGAAGCGGGCGCCGATCCGGGCCAGCTCGTCGACCAGCTCGGGCGCGACCTCGGCCACGCGCTGCATGTAGCGCGAGTACTTGGCGTGCAGCACCTTGCCGGTGATCTCCTGGCCGACCTTCCAGCCGTCCTTCTTCATCTCCGGGCGCTTGCGCAGCATTTCGGCGGTGACGGCGAAGGCCTCGTCCATGATCGGGGCGGCGCCCTTCTCCTTGGCCAGCGCCAGGCCCATTTCCCAGCCGGCCACGGCCATTTCGCGGGCGATGCGCTCGGTGAACTCGCACGACTCCTTGGAGCCGTACTTCATCTTGAGCATGGTCACGGTGCTGCCCAGGCCGAGGAAGCCCATGCCGTGACGGCGCTTGCGCATGATCTCGGCGCGCTGCTGTTCCAGCGGCAGGCCGTTGACCTCGACCACGTTGTCGAGCATGCGGGTGAACACGCGCACGACTTCCTTGTATTCCTCCCAGTCGAACTCGGCCTGGTCGGTGAAGGCGTTGCGCACGAACTTGGTCAGGTTGACCGAACCCAGCAGGCAGGCGCCGTAGGGCGGCAGCGGCTGTTCGCCGCAGGGGTTGGTGGCGCGGATGGTCTCGCACCACCAGTTGTTGTTCATCTCGTTGACGCGGTCGATCAGGATGAAGCCCGGCTCGGCGTAGTCGTACGTCGAGACCATGATCATGTCCCACAGGTGCCGCGCGCGGATGTGGCCGTAGATCTTGCAGGCCACCAGGCCGTCGTCGCGCACGATGTAGTTGCGCTGGGTCGGCCAGTCGCGCCAGACCACCTTGGCCGCGTCGTCCAGGTCCAGGTCGCCGCGTTCCTTGATGTTGACCGGGAACACCAGCGGCCAGTCGGCATCGAGCTTGACCGCGTCCATGAAGCCGTCGGTGATCAGCAGCGACAGGTTGAACTGGCGCAGGCGGCCGTCTTCGCGCTTGGCGCGGATGAAGTCCTTCACGTCGGGGTGGCTGACGTCGAAGGTGCCCATCTGGGCGCCGCGACGGCCGCCGGCCGAGGACACGGTGAAGCACATCTTGTCGTAGATATCCATGAAGGACATCGGACCGGACGTGTAGGCGCCGGCGCCGGCGACGAAGGCGCCGCGCGGCCGCAGGGTCGAGAATTCGTAGCCGATGCCGCAGCCGGCCTTCAGGGTCAGGCCAGCCTCATGCACCTTCTCCAGGATGCCGTCCATCGAATCTTCGATGGTGCCCGAGACGGTGCAGTTGATCGTGGAGGTGGCGGGCTTGTGCTCCAGGGCGCCGGCATTGGAGGTGATGCGGCCGGCCGGGATCGCGCCGCGGCGCAGGGCCCAGACGAAGCGCTCGTTCCAGTACTGCTGCTTCTCGGCCGTGGGCTCGGCGTCCGCCAGGGCCTTGGCGACGCGCTGATAGGTGCCGTCGATGTCGGCATCCACAGATTCGCCGTTCTTGGTCTTAAGCCGGTACTTCTTGTCCCAGATGTCCTGGGATGCGGGCTGCAGCGGGATGTCCTTGTCAGCCGCTTCCGTCTTGACCGCCTCTAGGCGAACCGTGCTCATGCCTGATCTGTCTCCTTCAGCAGGAGGCGGGCCGTGCTGTTGCGCCCGCCGCCGGTGTGTCTAGTTGTTGGTGGTTTCTTGGTAATCGGGGTGGTACTGGGTGCCGCTGTGCCGCTTTCGTCGGACGGGCCGTGACCGCCGACGGCTACGCGCGCGAACGCGCCTTTACGCGCCGCGTGCGAGGTTGGTGTTTGGCGTCCGGGCCGTGCCTGCTCCTGTCATGCGCCGCCCCCCGCTGGCGCGTAACCGACCCAAGCCGAACCCCTAAGCTTGGGCTCCCGTCGCTAGGACGACCACAAGATGTAGTGTCGAAGCGAGGACTCAAGCTACGCCCGACCCCTGGCGGTGTCAACGGTTTTTTTGATGACAATCACGTGTATGGGGAATATCCCTCATGGGCGTTGCGCGCTACGTAAACGGCTGCGTATTACGGCCACAACGGTTGTGCACAGGGTGCATACGCGTGCACGGATGGGAAACTTCATCGCATATTTAGCGGTCTTCACGGAGACTGGCTGCATCCGTTCAGGGACGGTCCCGGACCGCCCCCCTGAGCACTCGCCGCCCCCCTTCATCCGACCATACGGAACCGCTGCACGATGCGCCCCCGCCCCCTGCCGACCCTGCTCGCCCTGACCCTGGCCGCCGCTTTCGGCGGTTTCGCCGCGACCGCGATCCGCGACGGCCTGGAGGCGCCGGCCCAGGCCTCGCCCGCGGCGGCCGCGCTGCCGGCGGTGTCGGCCCTGCCCACCGCGGTGGGCGGCCAGCCGGTGCCCTCGCTGGCGCCGATGCTGGCGCGGGTGACGCCGGCGGTGGTCAGCGTGCACACCAAGCAGACCATCCGCATCCGCAACCCGTTCGCCAACGATCCGATCTTCCGGCGCATGTTCCCCAACATCCCGCAGGAGCGGATCAACGAGTCGCTGGGCTCGGGCGTGATCATCGACGCCAAGAACGGTTACGTGCTGACCAACCACCACGTGATCGAGGGCGCCGACGAGGTGTCGGTGACGCTCAGCGACGGGCGCACGCTCAAGGCCGCCTTCGTCGGCTCCGACCCGGACACCGACATCGCGGTGATGAAGATCGCCGCCGACAACCTCAGCGCGCTGAGCCTGTCGGATTCGGACGCGCTCAAGGTCGGCGATTTCGTGGTGGCGGTGGGCAACCCCTTCGGCATCGGCCAGACCGTGACCTCGGGCATCGTCTCGGCGGTGGGCCGCAGCGGCCTGCGCGGGCTGGGCTACCAGAACTTCATCCAGACCGACGCGTCAATCAACCCGGGCAATTCCGGCGGCGCCCTGGTCAACCTCAACGGCGAGCTGATCGGCATCAACACCGCCAGCTTCAACCCGCAGGGCAGCATGGCCGGCAACATCGGCCTGGGCTTCGCCATTCCCGCCAGCCTGGCGCGCAACATCAAGGACCAGCTGATCGCCAACAACGGCGTGGTCCGCCGCGGCACCCTGGGGCTGGAGGCGCAGGACGTGGACGCGCGGCTGGCGCAGGCGCTGAAGCTGGACGAGCCGCGCGGCGCACTGGTGGCGCGGGTGTTCGCCGGCAGCGCCGCGGCCGCAGCCGGGCTGCGCGCGGGCGACGTGATCCTGAGCGCCAACGGCCAGCGCATCGACGGCCGCGACGCGCTGCGCAACTTCGAGGGCCTGCAGACGGTGGGCGGCAAGGTCGCGCTGGACGTGCGCCGCGACGGCCAGGCGCTGCAGCTCAGCGCGACCCTGCGCGAGCAGGCCAAGTCCTATGCCGGCGCGGAGCTGGACGAGCGCCTGACCGGCGCCAGCTTCGCCGAACTGCCCGAGCGCCTGCGCCAGGCCGGCGCCAGCGGGGTCATGGTGGAGTCGGTGACGCGCGGCAGCCGCGCCGAGCGCAACGGCCTGCAGAAGGACGACGTGATCGTGGCTGCCAACGCCGGCGATTTCGACGACCTGCCCGGCTTCCGCGCGAGCTTCACGCGGCCTCCGGCACAGTTGGTCCTGCGCGTGATGCGCGGTAACCGTGTGGGCAACCTGCCCATGCAATAAAGCGGTTCCGGGGATGGATCATCTTCAGGCCGCCGGCGCACACCCCAGTTCCGCCCTCAGACAGGAGAACGCAATGAGCCCCACCTCGACCGACGCCCTCAAGAGCAACCTGGGCGAAGCCGGATCCCACCTCAAGCAGGCCGCGTCCGACGCGGGCGAGGCGATCCGCAGCGCCGCCAGCGTGGCCGGCGACGAACTCAAGATCGGCCGCGCCAACGTCAAGGCCGACCTGGCCGACGGCGCCCTGGCCGGTCTGGCCGCGGCCGAGCAGGCCGGCGGTGCCGCGCGCGAGCAGGTGGACGCGCTGATGGACAAGGGCCGCGACCTGATCGACAGCGCGGCGGACCTGGTGCGCGAGCGTCCGCTGGCTTCGTTCGCGGTGGCCTTCGCCGCCGGTTTCATCATCGCCAAGCTCGCCCGCAGCGGCGACAAGTAAGCGCGCATGCAAAGCACAGGGGACGGGCGCGCGCCGCCGTCGGCCGAGGCCGGCGCGGCGCGCGACCCTAAGGCGGACGCGCCCGCCGCGGGCGCCGACGCCGACCTGCTGGAATCGCTGCGCGCCCTGGGCGCCAGCGGCCGCGCCGGGCTGGGCGCGGCCGGCGATACCGCCAAGGCCTTGCGCAGCCTGGTCGCGGCCGACATCTCGCTGGCGCGCAGCGCGCTGGGCCGCGCGCTGGCGCTGATGGGCGTGGCCATCGCCTTCGGCGGTTCGGCCTGGCTGCTGTTGATGGCCACCCTGATCGTGTTCCTCAGCCGCACCCTGGGCATGCCCTGGTCGCTGGCCCTGCTGTTGAGCGCGCTGCTGAGTCTGGCGGTCACCGCCTGGGCCGGCTGGCAGGCGGTGCGCTATTTCGAACACACCCGCATGCAGGCCACGCGCCGGCAGTTGGCGCGGCTGGGCATCGGCGAGCTGGCCGACTTCACCCCGGCACCGGGCTCGCCCGAGTCCGCGCGCGAGGCCACCCGGCGCTGGCCGCCGGATGCGCCCGGCGGCGACGCGCCGAAGAAGGACGAGCGCGGCGTCGACCTGACCCCGCCTTGACCGCCCCACCCGTTCGCTTACGAGAGCGCAGATGAGCTTCGATCAGCTGATCGCCAAAGTGCACCAGGCCGAGGACGTGGTGGAGGCGCAGGAACGGCGCCTGGTCGCGCACTGGGGTCACATCAAGGGCACCTGGCGCGAGAGCTGGACGCCGGGGCGCATTGTCGTCGCCGGCTTGGTCAGCGGCTTCGTGGTCGGCCGCGCCGAGCCCTTGCGCACCGCGGCCAAGAGCGGCGGCCTGATGCAGGCGATCTCGATGGTCTCCAGCCTGTTCGCGGGCGGCGGTGCGGCGGCGGCGGCCGATCAGGCCCAGCGCGCGGCCACCGCCACGCAGCAAGCGGCGGCGGCGGTGGACGACAGCGAAGAGGCCGCCGTGGCGCGCGCCGAAGCGACCGTGCAAGCTGTGCGTTCCACCGCCGACCCGATCGACTTTTGAACGCCGACGACGCCGAACCGGCCGCACCCGCGCCCGCCGAACCCGATCCGGCGCCCGCGCCCGCACGCCCGCCGCGCCCGCGCGCGCCGGCCTCGGTGGTGGTGCTGGCCACGCTGGCGGTAGGTGCCACGCTGTGGGCCGCGCAGGCGCTGATCCTGCCGATCCTGCTGGCCGCGTTCTTCGCCCTGGTCGGCAACCCGATCCTGCGCCTGCTGCGCAAGCTGTACCTGCCGCGTTTCGCCGCCGCGCTGGTGGTGCTGGTGGGCGGGCTGGCCCTGGCCGGGCTGCTGGCCAACCAGCTGATCGAGCCGGCGGGCGAATGGGTGCGGCAGGTGCCCAAGGAAATGAAGCAGCTGGCGCCCAAGCTGCGCGAGATGACCAAGCCGGTGCAGGAAGCCAACCGCGCCGCGCAGAACATCGCCCGCGCCGCTGGCGGCGAGAGCACGGCCAAGCCGATCCAGGTGGTCAAGACCGAACTCAACGATCCCTACAAGTCGCTGACGTCCACGCCCAAGTACCTGGCCTCGGTGCTGGCGGTGGTGCTGCTGACCTTCTTCTTCATGGTGTACGGCGAGGGCCTGCAGCGCAACGCGATCGCGCTGCTGCCGCGCCAGCACCAGCGCAAGATCACGGTGGAGATCCTGCAGTCGATCGAGCGCGAGATCTCGCGCTACGTGCTCACCATCAGCCTGATCAATTCCGCCGTAGGCCTGGCCCTGGCCGGCGCGCTGTTCTGGCTGGGCGTGCCGCTGCCCGAGGCGCTGCTGTGGGGCACGATGGCGGCGATCCTCAATTTCGCACCGTTCGTGGGCCCGCTGATCGGCATGGTGGTGATGCTGGTGATGGGCCTGGTGGCTTTCGACGAGCTGTGGCCGTCGCTGCTGCCGGCCGGGCTGTACCTGGCGCTGCACACCATCGAGTCGCAGCTGGTCACGCCGCTGGTGCTGGGCCGGCGCATGCGTTTGTCGCCGCTGGTGCTGATGCTGGCGCTGATGTGCTTCGGCTGGCTGTGGGGCATCGTCGGCCTGCTGCTGGCGGTGCCGCTGCTGGTGTGCGTGAAGCTGGTGCTGGCGCGGATCGAGGGACTGGAGCCCTGGTCCAAGCTGCTGGAATGAGACCGTAGGTGAAAACCCCTACGGATTCGGCGGGGAAAGCGCCGGGCCGCGCACGCTTTAGACGCTAAAATGGGCGAATGAGCTTTCCCGTTCGCGCCATCACCCTGGACCTCGACGACACCCTGTGGCCGATCGCGCCGGTGATCGTGCGCGCCGAGCAGGCGCTGGCCGCCTGGCTGCTGCAGCACGCGCCGCGCACCGCGCAGCGCTGGCCGGCCGCGGCCATGCGCGAACTGCGCGACCAGGTGGCCGCCGAGCACCCGCAGCTGGCCCACGACTTCACCCGCCAGCGCAAGCTCACCCTGGAGCGCATGCTGCGCGAGGCCGGCGACGACCTGGCCCTGGTCGAACCCGCGTTCGACGTGTTCTTCTCCGCGCGCTGCGAGGTCGAGCACTACGAAGACAGCCTGGCCGCGCTGGACCGCCTGGCCGCGCGCGTGCCGCTGGCCGCGCTCAGCAACGGCAACGCCGACCTGAAGCGCATCGGCCTGATGCATTTGTTCCGCTTTCAACTGGGCGCGCGCGAGCACGGCGCGGCCAAGCCGGCGGCGAGCATCTTCCACGCCGCCTGCGCGCGCCTGGACTGCGAGCCGGCGCAGGTGCTGCATGTGGGCGACGACATCGAGCTGGACGTGGTCGGCGCGCACCATGCCGGCCTGCGCACCTGCTGGATCAACCGCTGCGGCGACGATGGGCTGCGCCGCGACTGGCCGCATGCGGGCCTGCGCCCCGACCTCGAATTCGATTCCCTGACCGCGCTGGCCGACTGGCTGGACGCGGCCCACGACACTCCGGACACCGCCGCCGCATGAACCTACCGCTGGGCTTTACCGATAACGCCGCCGACGCGCTGCCCCTGCATGTGGTCACGCGCGCCGAATTCGCCGCCTGGCAGGCCACGCTGCCGGCGCCGATCGCGGCCTGGGTGGCGGCGCAGCAGTTCGACGCCAGCCCCGGCACCCTGCTCACCCTGCCCGGCCTGGAAGGCGGCCTGGGCGGCGCGGTGCTCGGCATCGGCGATCCGCTGGACCCGTATTCCTACGGCCACGCGCCGTTCGGCCTGCCGATCCGCGCCTGGCGCGTGGCCGGCGCGCGCGACGCCGCCGCGACGGCCGCGCTGCAACTGGGCTGGGGCCTGGGCAGCTACCGTTTCAGCCGCTACCGCCAGCCGCTGCGCGCGCCGGCGCAATTGCTGATCGAACCGGGCCACGGCGAAACCTTCGAC
This sequence comes from Lysobacter silvisoli, assembly GCF_003382365.1. Lineage (NCBI taxonomy): Bacteria > Pseudomonadati > Pseudomonadota > Gammaproteobacteria > Lysobacterales > Lysobacteraceae > Lysobacter > Lysobacter silvisoli. The sequence continues at coordinate 590,737 of NZ_QTSU01000002.1, forward strand.
CTGCTCGCGGCCAGCCTGCGCGTGCGCGACCTGATCAACACGCCCACCGAGCACATGGGCCCGGAGCAGTTGCAGGAGATCGCGCAGGAGATCGCGCAGCGCCACGGCGCGCAGTTCGACGCCGTGGTCGGCGACGAGTTGCTGGCGCAGAACTTCCCCGCCATCCATGCCGTGGGCCGCGCCTCGCACCGCGCGCCGCGTTTGCTGCGCCTGAGCTGGGGCGACAGCGCGCACCCGCACGTGGTGCTGGTGGGCAAGGGCGTGTGCTTCGACACCGGCGGCCTGGACCTGAAACCCGCCGACGGCATGCGCAACATGAAGAAGGACATGGGCGGCGCCGCGCACGCGATCGCCCTGGCCGAGCTGGTGATGGCGCGCAAGCTGCCGCTGCGCATCACCCTGCTGGTGCCGGCGGTGGAGAACGCGGTCGGTCCCGACGCGTTCCGCCCGGGCGAAGTCATCGCCACGCGCCAGGGCATCAGCGTGGAGATCGACAACACCGACGCCGAAGGCCGCGTGGTGCTGTGCGACGCGCTGACCCATGCCGGCGAACTGTCGCCGGCGCTGGTGCTGGACTTCGCCACCCTGACCGGCGCGGCGCGCATCGCCCTGGGCCCGGACTTGCCGGCGCTGTACAGCAACGACGACGCGCTGGCGCTGGCCTGGCTGGACGCGGGCATGCACCAGCGCGATCCGCTGTGGCGCATGCCGCTGTGGCGCCCCTACCTGCGTTACCTGACCAGCGCCATCGCCGACATCGCCAACGGCGGCCCGTCGAAGATGGCCGGCTCGGTGACGGCGGCGCTGTACCTGGAGCGCTTCGTGCCCGCGGGCCTGCCCTGGGCGCACCTGGACGTGTACAGCTGGAACGACAGCGACCGGCCCGGCCGCCCCGCCGGCGGCGAAGCCCAGGGCCTGCGCGCGGTGTACGCGCTGCTCAAGGCGCGCGCCGGCATCTGATTCCGGCGTGGAATCGCCGTCGCCCCTATGTGCGGCGGCGCACACAGCACCGTCGCATTCGAAAGCGGCGTCGACGCACGCTTGCGTTCGTATGCGCCTGCCGTGGATCGCATGGCAACGACGACGCAGGCACAAGTGCAAGCTGCCGAATTCAGCACAAAACCATGCCCCAAAAAGCGCAGTTTGCGTGTAAATTCACTAGCGAAAGTCAGTAATCATGCCAGCGGCCTAGCGTGGCTGCGTCGTAATCGCCTGTTTGCGGGCCCGCCCGCGGCCATGGCGATTCGATACATGAGGTCCGCCGCCCGCGCACGCGGCGGATTCAGGGAGGAAGGGGAATGCCGCAACGTACACCGCGCCGTGCCGGCGCGCTTTGCCTGGCCTTGATCGCCGCCGCCTACGCGCCCGGCGCAGCCGCACAGGTGCAACGCACCTTCGTCAATCTGGGCTTCGAGCAGCCGGTGCTGACCGGCAGCAGCTGTTACTTGATCGTGTCGTCCACCGTCGTGCCCGGCTGGGACACCGACCATCCCGCCAACGTCGTCAGCGGCAGCTGCACCCTGGCCGGCCAGCCCGCAGGCGCGGCGATCACCGGCCCCATCGAGATCTGGCGCGGCCCCAGCTTCAGCAGTGTGCCGCCGCGCGCGGGCAACCAGCATGCCGAGCTCAACGCCTACACCGCTTCGCGTCTGTCGCAGACCATCTGCCTGACCAACGGCGAGCGCGTGGACTGGAAGCTCAGCCACCGCGGACGCAACAGCAACGTCACTCCCGACGTGATGAACTTCAACATCGACAGCACGACCAACACGGTCGCGGTGCTGTCGAGCACCACCGTGGCCGGTGGCGTGCCGGTGTGCCTGGACAGCGGCAACGTCGACAACCTCAGTTGCACCGTGGCCGCGGGCGGTAACGGTTGGGCCGACTATTCCGGCAGCTTCAATTGGAACGGCACCAGCGGCAACCACAACTTCGGCTTCCAGGCCGTGGGTGGCGGCGGCTCGGGCAACTTCCTGGACGACATCCAGGTCACCCTGCGGCCCTATTTGGAATTCGACCCGGTCAGCTACTCCACCCGCGAAGGCCAGGCGGTGGCCTCGCTGCCCACGATCCGCATCACCGGCACCGTCCCCGCCGGCGGCATCACCGTGCTGGTCAACATCACCGGCGGCACCGCCACCAGCGGCAGCGACTACACCGCCGGCGCCAACGTCAACGTGACCATTCCGGCCGGCACCTACGACGACAACCGCTTTCCGATTCCGATCACCATCGTCGACGACAACGTGATCGAGGACAACGAAACCGTGCTGGTGCAGGTGCTGCCCAACGCCAGCGCCTACACCATCGCCTCGACCACGACCTGCGGCAGCGCCACGGTGCAGAACACCGCCACCCTGACCATCGTCGACAACGACGTGGACCTGCAGGCCACCAAGACCGTCAGCGGCAACGCCACCCCGCCGGCCGGCGGCAGCACCCAGTTCACCGTGACCTACCGCAACAACACCGCGCGCCCGACCGTGGGCGACACCACCGCGCACGACGCGGTGGCGCCGGTGACCGACGCGGTGCCGTCGGGGCTCACGTTCGCCAGTTGGACCTGCACCGGCAGCAACGGCGGGCTATGCCCTGCCGCCAGCGGCAGCGGCCCGATCGGCGGCAACGCCACCCTGCCCGCGGGCAACGGCGCGGCCGGTGGTTCGGTCACCTACGTGATCAACGCCACCCTGGGCGCGACCCAGTGCACGGCGGTGACCAACACCGCCAGCATCGCCACCAACGCGCCGCTAGCCGAGGGCGCCAGCGCTCAGGCCGGCTTCACCACGCCGGTGCCCGGCGGCAGCGCCAACAACAGCGCCAGCGCCATCGTCGATCCGCTGTGCGCCGATCTGACGATGACCAAGAGCGAGACCGGCAACCCCAGCACCTATACGCCCGGCGCCACCACCACCTACGTGCTGCAAGCCTGCAACCCGACCGGGCCCGACGGCGCCACCGGCGCGGCCATCGCCGACACCCTGCCCAACGGCGTGACCCTGACCGCGCCCTGGACCTGCAGCGGCACCGGCGGCGGCACCTGCCCGGCCAGCGGCGGCAGCGTCGGCGGCAATTCGGTGGCGGTGGCCGGGGTCAACCTGCCGGTCGGCGCCTGCGTCAGCGTCAACGTGCCGGTGATCTTCAGCGCGAATCCCGGCGACTACTGAGCTGCGCTCGCCGCGGGCCTGCGGAGCAAGCCAGATGAGCGGCGCTCCGGGGCGCGCGTCTGATCGAAGCTAGCGGGGTGCCTGGTTGAGACGGTCGACCAGCTCCCTGGCATGAAAGGTACGGCCCCACTTTCTCTCGTCGCGAGGGGTCAGGATTCCCTTTGCGACCAGCTGATCGACACCCGTGAGCGCCGCACGATCCGACACCTCCAACAATCGCGCGACGTCCTTGACGCTGACGACCGGCTGACCGACCAATAGTTGCGGAAGGCGCCGAGCCACGGAATCCCGGCGGAACTCCTGGGTGCGCTCGCCCCACTCTTCGACAAGTAGGCTCAGGTCTTGAGCGATCTTGATGGACTCGTCGGCGGCCTCGACGACCGCATCGCACACCATACTGAACCACGGGGCCCAGTTGCCTTGGATCTGCACGCTGTTGAGCGCGTCGTAATAGCCCCGGCGATTGCGCAGCAAGGTGCCGGAGAGATAGAGCGGCGGATGTCGTTCCGCGGCTAGGATCAACGGCATGATCAGTCGGCCGACACGGCCGTTGCCGTCTTCATAGGGATGGATAGTCTCGAACTGGGCATGAGCGATCGCCAATTGCGCAACGATCGACAACTCGGTCTGCTCTTCCGGCAGCGCACGGTACTGCAGCATGCCTTGCTCCAGATCCTGCATGCAGGCCGGGATGCATTCGGGCGGCGCAGGAACGAAAGCGGCATCCTCGATTCGACCTTGGCCGATCCAGGCTTGGCGATCGCGATAGTCGGCAACGACCAAGCCGGTTCTCTCGTCCTCCCGCATGAGAATCCCATGCAACTCGTTGAGCAATTGCAGCGTAAGGGCGGCGCGGCCGCCCGCGCGAACGCACGCCATGCCGTGCTGAAGCGCCTCCACGTAGCGTAGGGTGACGCCCACATCGGCAGGCTTGCCTTCGGCGCTGCGAGTGACCTCGTAGGTCAGCAGTTGATCCAGGTCGGTCCGCGTCCCTTCGATCTGGGAGCTTTGGACGGCTTCGCGGCGGGCCAGGGTACGCGTCAGCAGGTCCGGGTTCTGCCAGTGCGGGACCGCCCCTTCCAGGCGCCCGAGAGCCAAGGTCGCCTGGGTGAAGCCACGATGCACACGCTCGCCTCCTGACGGCATCTGGCGCGGAACAGGCGGGGCGACCATCGCCCTGACGCTCGGCTTGTCCGCCAGGGGGACGAGGTAACCGCGAAGGGCTGGGGCGATCTGGTCGAGGCGCATGGTAGGCACCTAAAGTTCAAAAGAGTCTAGTTCTTTTGAATTTTAATTCAATATTCTTCGTTTTTTTGGACGACTTTCGAAGGAACCCGCCCCGAGGAGCGGCACGCTTGCGCGGCCATGGCGCTTGATTTACTCTGAATTACAGAGTTCTCTATATCCACACCCTGGACGGCTGCCGCCATGACCCGCGAAGACCTGCAAAGCGACCTGGACTACGTGACCCGCACCCTGCGCCGGCGCGAACGGCCGGCGGGCGTGCCGGCGATCTATTTCCTGTGGGCGGCGCTGGTGCTGGTCGGCTTCGCCCTGCCCGACTGGGCGCCGCGCCTGTCCGGGCCCTACTGGCTGATCGCCGGCCTGGGCGGCGGCGCGCTCAGCCTGTGGCTGGGCGCGCGCGACAGCCGCCGCAGCGGCGTGATCGATCGCGGGCTCGCGCGCCGCTACGGCTACCACTGGCTGGTGGCCAGCATCGCCTTCGCCCTGACCGCGCTGCCGATCGCGCTGGGCCGCTTCGAAGTGCAAACCGGGGTGGCCAACTTCCTGCTCACCGCAGGCACGGTCTATGCGCTGGCCGGCGTGCACCTGGACCGGCCGATCCTGTGGAGCGGCCTGGTGATGTACGTGGCCTACGCCGCGATCGTGCTGTTCTCGCCGCCTTACATCTGGACTTTGGCCGGCGTGGCGACCTCAGCCGCATTGGCCTGGGCTGGCTGGTCGACGCTGTCGCAGCGCAAGGCGGCGGCCACGGCATGAAGGCGCTGGAGGGGCTCGATCCGGCGTTCGAGCACCGCGTGCGCCTGGCGATCGCGGTGCTTCTGATGCGCCACGACGAGATCAGCTTCGCCGCGTTCAAGCAGCAATTGCAGCTCACCGACGGCAATCTCGGCGCGCAGCTGCGGCGGTTGGAGGACGAGGGTTATCTCGCCTTGCGGCGCGACTTCGTCGAACGCAAGCCGGTGACCTGGTACCGCATCACGCCTTCGGGGCGCGAAGCGCTGCAGCGGCACCTGGATGCGCTGCGCTCGCTGATCGCCGGCACGGGCGCCTGAGGCGTACGCGCAAGTTCGGGACAAGTAACGGGATGTGACAAATGCTACTGACAGATTCTGACTTCCGGCAGGTTGGCGCCTGAACGGCCTACGGTCACACTAGGCACACTTTTTCGTCCGATTGGGCTATGGCCACTTCCTCTTCCGATCTCCTCAAGGAACTCCGCATCGACCGCAAGGCGCCGCCCGAGCCCTCCGGCGGTGGACGCGGGCTATGGATCGCACTCGGCGCGGTCGGCGTGCTCGCCCTGCTGGGCGTGGGCGGCTGGGCGCTGTTCGGCCGCGACAACGCGCCGCAGGTGCGCACCGCGAGCGCGGTGGCCATCGGCGGCGCCGGCGGCGGCAACGCCTCGGTGCTGGACGCCACCGGCTACGTGGTGGCGCGGCGCATGGCCACGGTCTCGGCCAAGATCACCGGCCGCGTGCGCGAGGTGCTGATCGAGGAAGGCATGCGCGTGGAAGCGGGCCAGGTCATGGCCACGCTGGACCCGATCGACGCCGATGCCGAGCGCTCGCTGGCCAACGCCCAGCTCGGCGCCGCGCAAAGCGACACCGCGCGCGTGCAGGCCCAGCTCAAGGAAGCCGAGGCCAACGCTGTGCGTTTGTCGGCGCTGGTCAAGCAGCAGCTGGTGGCGCGCTCGCAGTACGACCAGGCCGTGGCCGAGCGCGACGCGCTGCGCGCCTCGCTGCTGACCTCGCAGCGCAACGCCAAGGTCGCCGGCGACCGCCTGCGCATCGCCGACATCGGCGTGGACAACACCGTGGTGCGCGCGCCGTTCTCCGGCGTGGTCACCGCCAAGGCCGCGCAGCCGGGCGAGATCGTCTCGCCGCTGTCGGCCGGCGGCGGCTTCACCCGCACCGGCATCGGCACCATCGTCGACATGGACTCGCTGGAAGTGGAAGTGGACGTGGGCGAGTCCTTCATCGGCCGCGTGCAGCCGAAGATGCCGGTGGAGGCCACCCTCAACGCCTACCAGGACTGGAAGATTCCGGCCGAGGTGATCGCGATCATTCCCGCCGCCGACCGCGGCAAGGCCACGGTCAAGGTGCGCATCGCGCTGAAGGTCAAGGGCGATCCGCGCATCGTGCCCGACATGGGCGTGCGGGTGAGCTTCCTGGAGCCGGCCAAGCCGGTGGCCGCCAACCAGCCCAAGCCCGGCGTGCTGGTGCCGGCCGCAGCGCTGACCCAGCGCGACGGTGCCGACGCGGTGTTCGTGGTCGAGAACGAAAAGGCCCTGCGCCGCACAGTGAAGACCGGCCGCAGCCTGGGCGACGACCGCGAGATCCTGGAAGGCGTGAGCGGCGGCGAGACCGTGGTGCTGGATCCGCCCGAATCGCTGAGCGACGGCGCGCGCGTGCGCGTGGCCGCCGAGAACGCAGACAACGCCCAGGCCGGTGACGAATCGGCCCCCAGCAGCGAATAACACCCGACATCCCTCTAATCGCTATCGCGCGAGGACGTGCAATGGATACGCTGGTTTCGATCCGCAACCTCAAGAAGACCTATCAGCGCGGCCCGGAAAAGGTCGAAGTGCTGCATGGCATCGACCTGGAGATCCCCAAGGGCGACTTCGTCGCGCTGATGGGCCCCTCCGGTTCGGGCAAGACCACCCTGCTCAACCTGATCGGCGGCCTGGACAACCCCACCAGCGGCGAGATCGAGATCGAGAACCAGCGCATCGACCGCATGAGCGCCGGCCAGCTATCGCAGTGGCGCAGCAACAACGTCGGCTTCGTGTTCCAGTTCTACAACCTGATGCCGACCTTGAACGCGCAGAAGAACGTGGAACTGCCGCTGCTGCTGACCAAGCTCAGCGCCTCCCAGCGCAAGCGCAACGCCGAGATCGCGCTGCAATTGGTGGGCCTGGCCGAGCGCGGCAAGCACCGCCCCAACGAACTCTCCGGCGGCCAGCAGCAGCGCGTGGCGATCGCCCGCGCGATCGTGTCCGACCCGACCCTGCTGATCTGCGACGAGCCCACCGGCGACCTGGACCGCCAGTCGGCCGAGGAGATCCTGGCCCTGCTGCAGTCGCTCAACCGCGACCACGGCAAGACCATCGTCATGGTCACCCACGATCCCAAGGCCGCCGACCACGCCCGCCGCACGATCCACCTCGACAAGGGCACCCTGGCCGCCAACGGCTCGGGGCACTGAAGCGCGCTCGACGAGGCACGTTCGCGTGCGCTCGTCACCGCCCCGTCGTAGGGACCGCCCGGCCGCGAAGGCGCGGGCTACACCAAAGGAATTGCAGACATGAAATACCTGCACCTGATCTGGGCCGCCTTGTTCCGCAGCAAGACCCGCACCCTGCTGACGCTGTTGTCGGTGGTGGCCGCGTTCCTGCTGTTCGGCATGCTCGATTCGGTCCGCGTGGCCTTCAACTCCGGCGGCAGCGTCGCCGGTGCCGACCGCCTGGTCGTGGCCTCGCGCCTGTCGATCACGCAGATGCTGCCCTACAACCTGCTGACCCGGATCGAGGCCCAGCCGGGCGTCAAGAAGGCCGCCTACGCGGCCTGGTTCGGCGGCATCTACCGCGATCCGAAGAACTTCTTCCCCAACTTCTCGGTCAGCCCGAACTACCTGGACCTGTTCCCCGAGTACAAGGTCCCGCCCGAGCAGGTCAAAGCCTGGTTGAACGACCGCCAGGGCGCGATCGTCGGCGCCGCGCTGGCCAAGCGCCACGGCTGGAAGGTGGGCGACACCATCCCGCTGCAGGCCACGATCTTTCCGACCAAGGGCAGCAACGACTGGCCGCTGAAGCTGCGCGCGATCTTCGAAGTCGCCGACAGCAAGCGCAAGGGCGAAGAGAACATGCTGCTGTTCCACTGGAAGTACTTCGACGAGTCCAACGACTACGTCAAGAGCCAGGTCGGCTGGTACACGGTCAAGCTCGACGACGTGAACCAGGCCTCGCGCGTGGCCAAGGAGATCGACAAGCTGTCGGAGAACTCCGATCACGAGACCAAGACCCAGACCGAACAGGCGTTCAACCAGTCCTTCGCCAAGCAGTTCGCCGACATCGGCCTGATCGTGAGCGCGATCATGGGCGCGGTGTTCTTCACCCTGCTGCTGCTGACCGGCAACACCATGGCCCAGGCGGTGCGCGAACGCATTCCGGAACTGGCGGTGCTCAAGACCATCGGCTTCAGCGACCGCAGCGTGCTGGGCCTGGTGCTGACCGAATCCATCCTGCTGATCGTGATCGGCGGCTGCATCGGCCTGGGCATCGCCGCGGTGATCATGCCGGGGGTGAGCGCGGCCAGCGGCGGCGTGATCCAGCTGCCCACCGTGCTGCCGCAGACCTGGGCCCTGGGCGTGGGCCTGATGGTGGCCATCGGCATCGCCGTGGGCCTGTTGCCCGCGCTGCGCGGCATGCGCCTGAAGATCGTCGACGCCCTCGCCGGCCGCTGAGACCTAGGAGATCCGAAGCATGAAATTCCTGATCAATTTCGGCATCGTCCTGCTGTTGCTGGCGAGCCTGGCGGTGTGGGTGATGCTGCCCTGGTACGCGGTGGCGGCCATCGCGGTCGCGCTGCTGCTGTGGCTGTTCCTGACCAAGCGCGGCCAGCAGACCCTGGCCGTGGCCGGCGTCGGCATCGCCGGCCTGCCGCAGCGCTGGGGCGCGTCGTCGGTGATCGTGATCGGCATCGCCGGCGTGGTCGGCGTGCTGGTGGCCATGCTGGCGATGGGCGAAGGCTTCCAGAACACGCTCAAGCAGACCGGCGGCAAGGACACCGCGATCATCCTGCGTGGCGGCTCGCAGGCCGAGACCAATTCGGTCATCGCCCGCGACCAGGTG